>NZ_CP106869.1:3661669-4289503 GCF_025665335.1 Xanthomonas sp. AM6 | reverse complement strand
CTGCCGGGCCAGGCCCGGGTCGCTGCGCACGAAGTAGGCGTCGTCGTCGAAGGCGACCGTGCCTTGGCCGTCGGCGCCCTTGTAGCGGTAGTCCAGCAGGGCGTGCTTCTTCGGCAGTTCCAGTTCCAGCCGTTCGATGCACTCCAGGCCGGCGGGCAGCGCGGTCAACGGGTTGTTGGTGAGGTCCAGCCGTTGCAGCGCCGGCAACGCCGCGATGCCGGCAGGCACGGTCTGTAATTGGTTGCCTGCGAGCGATAGCGTCTTGAGCGTGGCCGGGAACGGCACCTCGGGCAGCTGCTCGAGGGCGTTGTCGTCCAGCACGCAATACATCAGCGGTAGCGACAGCAGTTCCGGCGGCACGGCGCGGATACCGCTGCCGGTGATGTGCAGGCGCCGCAATGCGCGCAACGTGCCGAGCGAGGCGGGAAGATGCTCGAGGGCCTTGGCCCTGACGACGCTCAGTTCCTCCAGGGCGGAGAAGCGGGCGATTGCGTCCGGCAATTCCCGCAATCCGTTGGCGCCGGCGGTTTCGTCGTCGTAGTAGATGCTGAGCGAACGCAGCGATGGATAGGCGTACAGCGCCTCCGGTAGCGTGGGCCCCGCCAGGTTGGAGAGCTGCGCGTGGCGCGGCACGCCATGCGCTGCGCTCGACAGCTCGTCCATCGAGCTGAAGCGGTAGTTCGACCAGTCCAGGGTCTCCGTCGCCAGCTTGTGTGCGATGCGTACGGGGTACCGATGGCCCGAGCCGTACGCCTGCAGGTAGCCGCTGAAGCCGACCCAGCCCTGTTCCAGCACCAGTTCTCCCCAGAGCTTGAGGTCGTAGCGCAGCCCGCCCGACCAGAGATAGGCCTGGTGGGCCGGCTCGCGATCGTCTTCGAAGCGGATGCGGCCGGTCGGTACGCCTGCGCGGTGGATGCCCTTCACCGAGAAGCGGAAATAGACTTTGGCATCGTCCACCAGATGCGCACGCGCGGCCGCGTCCGCCTTGCGCGCACGTGCTTGCAGGTCGATGACCAGTTCGTCGCCGGTGCTGCCCGCATTGCCGATGCTTGCCCCGGTCTCGCGCCGGAAGTCCAGCGACAGGTCGTCGATAAGAAAGACGTCGCGGCCATCCTCGGGAATGCGGAAGGGTTCCGCCGGTGCGGTCACGGGCGCGGGATGTCCATCGTCGTTGCCGTCCTCATCGTCCTGACTACCGAACATGTTCTGCAGCCAGGCGTCGTGTGCCGCCAGCGCGGCGGCGGGGTCGCCGGTCACGCGCAGGCTGCGCAGGGCGTCGTCGAGCACGGGAAAGTGCTCGGCCTCGGTGCCGGCCGGGCAGTCGCCCACGATGTCCAGATACAGTGCGTCGTCCAGCGGCACCATGGCGAACAAATACGCATAGCCGTTGCCCTGCACGGTCATCTGCAACGCAGGGCGGCCATCGATCGCCAGTTCCTGCTCGGCCAATACCGTGACCTCGCCGCGCCGGGTCCGGCACTGGGCGCGGAAGTCCACCCAGGGATCGGCCGCGGCCGCATCGGGCGGGGACTCGCGTTGCACGATGACGATGCCGAGCGAGACTTCGTCGTCGGCGACGGGATACGCCGCTTTGATGAACTGGCCGACCTGCCGCACGACAGTGAAGCGATCGGGCAGGTCGATGGAGAGGGCATCGGTCTGAACACGGCGCATGGGCGTGGCATCGGCAGCGGTTGAGTGGCCGCAGCTTACCTTGGTATTTTTGCGGTTGTCATGCGTGTGGAGGCGCATGGATCCCCACTCGCGCGCCGGCAAAGAAGTGCCGTGCGGCATCCGCGCAAGGAATTGCTGATGACGCCCCGCGCCCGTCTCGCATGCACGCTTTTTGCCGACACATGGAGGTACGATCGGGAAAGACAGAGGGCGCAACGTGGGTTTCATCGACGGACGTGCGTAGCAGGGTTGGCAGCGTAAGTGGATGGAGGCGATCGATTGGAAGTGACTCAGCACCACGGGGAACAGCGCCCACCAGCCACCCGGCTCTATGCGCTGCTGGCGCGCGAGGGCCGTACCGGTGTGATCTTCCGCCGCGGTCCGACCAAGCGGGTGCAGCTCATCCGTTGGGACCTGCGCGACGACACGTTCGAGCACGGGCAATGGTTCAAGGGCCGTATCTACGAGCGGCGTTGCGATCTGTCGCCGTCGGGCAGGTTGCTGGTCTATTTCGCGTCCAAGCAGCACGGGGATTTCGGCACGTGGACGGCGCTCTCGCGGCCGCCGTTTCTCACGGCGCTGGCGTTGTGGCCGAAGGGGGATGCCTGGGGCGGCGGCGGCATGTTCGAGGACGAGCGGACGTTGCTGTTGAACCATCGCCCGCAGGAGGGGCGCGATCCCTTTCCGTTGCCCACCGGCTTCAGCGTGCCGCACGACATGCAGGTGCGGCCATTCGGGCGCGGCTCGGGCGGTGGCGAAGACGAGCCGATCGACAGCGTGTTGCGGCAGCGCGACGGCTGGCAGGTGATCGACGCGGGTGCGGGCGAAACCGGCGGCGTCACATCGGGCGTGCTCTACCGCTTCACCCATCCGCGTGTGTGGGAGAAGGCGGGCACCAGCGGCCGCCGGTTGCAGTCGCTGCTGCATGCCATCGGCCGCGAAAATGAAGCGTGGTACAGCCTGGACCATCGCGTGCTGGACCGCGAGGGAGCCGTGTTGCTGGACCTGCCCGGCACCGATTGGGCCGACTGGGACGGCGGTGATCTGGTCTTCGCCCGCGACGGCTGCCTGTACCGGCTCACGAAAAGTGGGTTTCGGGATCACGCGCAGGACGGCGAACGGGTCTTCCGTCTGCTGCACGATTTCAGGAGCGCGCGGTTTGCGCCGCTCGCGCCCGCCGCGAACGCGCTCAGGTATTGATCGCGAAGTGCTGGTGGATGAGTGGTGATCAGCACGGGACGAACGCGCGCCGCGCAAAGGCATCGTTCTGCTCGTCCAAGAACGGCCGCTGGCCTTGGACAATCGATCACACGTCTGCGTTTTCATCGCCGCGCTACAAAACTGAAGAATTCATTCCGACTGCATGATCCTTCTTCACCCGCATAGCGCGATGCTGGTCTCCCCATTGGAGGAAGGAATCGCATATGAAACATTCACTGTTGGTGCTGTCCATCGTCGGTGCATTGACCATCGCCGGCTGCAAGCCGAACAAGGACAACGACGCTCCGGCACCCACTGCAGACACGCCGGCCGCCTCCACCGAGCCTACTCCGGCAGGTGGCACCGCGACCCCCACCACGCCGCCGGCCGGCGAGGCCAGCCCGGCGCCGGAAGGCGCGGCGCGCGCCAGTTCCGGTGACGACATCGCGCTGGGCCTGCTGGGTGCGGTCAACAAGAACGAGATTGCCGCGGCCAAGCAGGCGCAGGACAAGAAGGTGACGGGTGCGGTGCTGGACTACGCCAAGATGATGGAGAAGGAACACTCCGACAACCTGGAAAAGACCAAGGCGCTGGGCACGCTGGCCGAAACGCCGGACGTCAAGCAGCTGGAGACCAAGGGCGAGCAGGAGCTGACCACGCTGGGGCAGAAATCCGGCAAGGACTACGCCGCGGCCTACATCGACGCGATGATCGCCGGGCACAAGGAAGCGCTGCAGCTGATCGACTCGCAGATGATGTCGGCGGCCTCGACCGATCCGGTCAAGAAGCACCTGACCGAGACCAGGACGCACGTCGAGCAGCATCTTGCCAAGGCGGAAGAGATCAAGAAGTCGATGTAAGCATGCGGGCGTGACAGGTTTTCGACCTGTCGCCTTGCTCGAGCAATGCCGGCAAACACCCGCCGGCATTTCTTGTAACAACCGAGCGGGCTCGCTTCTTTTCATCCCTCCTTGGGATGGCAAAGAGGCGAGCCCGCTTGGTTGTGTGCGTGGCGATTGCGCGCACGTGTCGCGCCAGTGGTGAAAATCCCATCGCATGTCGCCAGCGCCTCCCTTTCGGCACACCATCCAACGGCACGGGCGGCGGCGCGCGTGTTTGGCGACACTGTCCGCCCGCAATGTGGATGGAGCACGGCATGGCGCGATGGCGGTCGATGGTCGGATTCGGATGGTGCTTGGCGCTGGCGCTGCCTGCCGCTGCGCAGGCGCAGGTGGATCTGGCGGCGTTGGACAAGGACATGGCGGGGCCGCGCACGCAGGTGCTGGTGCTGGGCTCGGTCCACCTGCGCGAGATCGACGGCGGCGTTGCGCCTGCGGCGCTGGACCCCTTGCTCGATCGCCTCGCGGCGTTCAAGCCGGAGGTCATCGCCATCGAGGCCATCGGCGGCGAGCAGTGCGATCTCGCCGCGCGCCATCCCCGTATTTACGGCGCCGACTATTGCCCGGCGACCGACCAGGCGCAGGCGGCGACGGGATTGGACGTGCCCGCCGCCCTCGCCGAAGTCGAGGCCACGCTCGCTGCCTGGCCTGCGCACCCGACGCCTGCGCAGCGGCGGCGGCTGGCGGCGGTGTTCCTGGCGGCCAACGAGCGCGCGTCCGCCTATGCGCAATGGCTGCAGTTGGCGCCGGCCGAGCGGCACGCGGGCGATGGCCTGGATGCGGCGCTGGTGGCGGCGCTTGCCGAGATCGCCGCGAGCAGCAACGAGAACTACCGCATCGGCGCGCGCCTGGCGGCGCGGCTGGGCCTGCCGCGGGTGCATCCGGTGGACGATCACACCGGAGACAACATCCAGGTCGCCGACAGGAAGGCGTTCGGCCAGTCGATCGAGCGGGCGTGGAAGGATGGCGGGGCCGCGCTGGACCGGATCGAACGGCAGCAGCAGGCGCTGAAGCAGGGAAGCGACCTGCTGCCGTTGTACCGCTTCATCAATCGCCCCGAGAATCTGGCGATTTACGCCGACGCCAATGCCGGCGCCGCGCTGCGCGCGGCGTCGCCGCAGCACTATCCGCAGATCTGGGTGAGCGGTTGGGAAATCCGCAACCTGCGCATGGTCGCCAATCTCCAGCAGACGTTCCGCGAGAAGCCCGGCGCACGCGTGCTGTCGATCGTCGGCGTGTCGCACAAGCCATGGTTCGACAATTGGCTCGGGCAACTGCAGGGCGTGGAGATCGTCGATGCGCAGCGGGCGTTGCAGTGACCGGCGATGGCCGCTGCGATACGGCGCCCCGCATCCGGCACGGGCGCATGTGCGGCATCCGCTAGACTGGCCCGCTCCGGATCCGGGATCGCCGATGAAACGCTACTGCCGCTGTGTGCTGCTCGCCGCCCTGGCCGTCTTCGGTGCCGCGCAGGTGCAGGCGCAGGAGCCCGACCGGCGCATTGCGGTGACCATCGACGACCTGCCGTGGCAGCGCATGGGCAAGACGCCGGCGGCGCAGGTGCCGGCGTTCCATGCGCAGCTGATGGCGTCGTTGAAGCAGGCCGATGTGCCCATCGTCGGTTTCGTCAACGAGGACAAGCTCGAACAGGACGGCCAGCCGCAAGCGCAGCGCGTGGCGATGCTGCGCGATTGGCTGGACGCCGGCTACGAACTGGGCAATCACACCTATGGCCACGTGAACCTGCACGAAGTGGGGGTTCCCGCGTACGAGGATGCGATCGTGCGTGGCGAGCGCACGCTGCGGCCGCTGCTGGCCGAGTACGGGCAACCGCTGCGCTGGTTCCGCCATCCGTATCTGGCCACCGGCCGCAGCGAGGCCGATCGCGAGGCGGTCGTCGCGTTCGTCGGCGCGCGCGGTTACCGCATTGCGCCGGTCACCGTGGACAACGGCGAGTGGGTGTGGGCCTTCGCCTATGCGCGGGTGCTGGAGACCGCGCCGGAAGGCGCGGCGCGCGAGGCCACGCTGCTGCGGCTGCGCAAGGGCTACGTGCCGTACATGCTCAACAAGCTGGACTATTTCGAAGCGCAGTCCCAGCGGCTGTTCGGCCGCCGCATCGCACAGGTGTGGCTGATGCACGCCAACGAACTCAATGCCGTTGCGTTCCCTGAGCTGATCGCGGCCACGCGCCGCCGCGGCTATGCGTTCATCACCCTGGACGAGGCGCTGCGCGATCCGGCATATCGGTACGCCGAGGGCTATACCGGCAGGGGCGGCATCAGCTGGCTGCACCGCTGGGCGATGGCCGAGAAAAAGCCGAAGGACTTCTACGCGGGCGAGCCGGTGGTGCCAGCGTGGGTGTTCGCGCTGGCGGGAATCGACTCGGAATAGGGCGGGCGGCGGGAACCCCAGGCGCATGGACTGCGCCCACGGCGTTCACTTGTCCACGCATCGGAGTGCGCCACGCTGTGCTTTCCTTGGTTCCTAGTCATCTCCATGCGCGCTTCCGATACGCCACCCTGGAAGAAACCCAAGCCGCGCGGCCAGCGCGCGCAACCCTTGTCGCCTGCGCAGAAGGCCGCGGCGCGGCAGCGTGCCGAGGAAAACGGGCGCCCGTATCCGAACCTGGTCGACAACATGTGGGCGGTGCGGCTGCCGCGCGGCGATGGCGTGGCGGAGGAAGCTGGGGAAGAGTAGGCGTCCAAGTGCGAATGCGGCTGCAGGGCAGGGGATGGGTTCTGGCGTGTGGCCTGCAGCGCGGCGCCGTTGATCTCGGGCGATCGGTCGCGGCAGGTGCTGTCGGTAAGGCCCGTCGCGACTGAAGTAGCTCCTACAAGGGAACCTCCCGCGATGTGTTGCCGATTGCAGTGCCTGGACGAATGCTCTGGTTTCCGCGTTCAGCGCGTCGGCGTCTGCAAGGTGCGCAGCACCGCCTTGTCGATGCTGGCCGCCACGCCGATGCTGCGCCCGGCGAGGTTGGCGACCCGGTAGTGCACCGCCACGCCCAGCACCTGGGTGGCCTGCGCCAACGAGAGGCCGTAGTCCTGCTGCAGCCAGTGCAGCATGCCGGAGGTGGCCACGCGCAGCGCTTCGTCGCTGGAGCCGGCCTGGCCCAGGGTCATGATCTGCTCGGGCGATTCCACCCGCGGCATCGCGATCGCCCGGTGCTTGATCAGTTCGACCCGCAGGTCCACGTCCAGCGAGGTTTCCAGCGCCCACTGCGTGGTTTCGCCATCGCCCTGCAGCGCGTGGCCGTCGCCGAGGTAGAGCAGCGCGCCGGGCTGCTGCACCGGCAGGTACACGGTATTGCCCTCGACCACCGCGTTGAAATCCATGTTGCCGCCGCTGGCGCCGGTGTCGCCGGTGGACAGGGCGGCGCTGCCGAAGCCAGGCGCCAGCGCCAGGCCCCCGAGCATCGGCTGCAGCGGGACCGCGAAGCGCTTCATCGGTCCGTCGGCATCCACCGGATGCGCGAGGAGTGCGTCGCGGTCCAGGCGCCAGCGCACGTGCTTGCCGAGCCCGGCGGCCTGCGCGGACACGCGCGGGGTCTGCAGGCGCCCGACCAGGCCGTCGAGGCTGTCGGCGTGGTCGCGGTTGAGCCGCAGCGAGACCAGGTGGATGGCGAGCGTGTCGCCGGGTTCGGCGCCGGCCACGAAGAATGGCCCGACCTGCGGATTGCCGAACAGCGCACGGGTGACGCCGCCTGCGTCCACGCCGCCGGAATCCAGCGTCTGCGTGCGCAGCGTGTCGCCCGGCCAGAGCACCAGCACCGGCGCGCGATCGGCGCTGAAGGTATTGGCGTAGTCGCGGGGCGCGAAGCGATGCGTGCGCGCCGCCTCGGTGCTGCGCGCCGG
This sequence comes from Xanthomonas sp. AM6, assembly GCF_025665335.1. NCBI lineage: Bacteria > Pseudomonadati > Pseudomonadota > Gammaproteobacteria > Lysobacterales > Lysobacteraceae > Xanthomonas > Xanthomonas sp. AM6. The sequence continues at coordinate 4,281,876 of NZ_CP106869.1, read as the reverse complement.
CACGCGCCAGGCCTCGAAGGGATGGAGGGCGCGCACGTCGGCGGCATTGGGATCGGGCTGGTCGCTGCGCCCGCGCATGCGGTCGCCATCGACGGTGGCGTCGAAGCGGGAGACGCCACCGTTGGCGGAGGTTGCAACGAATGCCACCGTCTTGCCGTGGCGGGTGCCGCTGACCGGATCGGCGTCGAGCCGGCCTTGCAGCTGGGTGCCGGTCGCGTCCAGTTCGAGCGTCTGGTAGACCCGGTTGCCCCATAGATCGGTGGCCACGATCCATTGCTCGCCGCTCCACGCCGGCGCCGAGGCCGCCCATGCCAGGGCCAGGATCCAGCGCATGCGGTGTGGCGTCATCGTCGTTCCCCGTCGCGTCGTATTTGACTACAACTGTAGTCAACTGGTGAGGGCGCGGAAATGTCGAAAGTCATGCCGGGCACGGAGCCGGGATGCCGCTGCTGATGGTCGAAGGGGGAACTGCCGATCCTGCGGCCTTGATGAATGTCGCCGCACCAGGGCGCGACGTCTCCCTTGGCGCCGGCGCGGCCGTGCCCATGCTGTGCCTGCCGGCATTGGGCCGGTCACCTCCTCCAGGTACTGGTATGACCCCGCAAGAACAACAACTCCTCGAAGATTTCCTGGCCCGCCTGCGCAGCGCCGGCGCCGTGGCGAAGGATCCGCAGGCGGACGCGCTGATCCGCGAGCGCCTGGCCGGCCAGCCCGATGCGGCCTATCTGCTGGTGCAGCGGACCTTGCTGCTCGAGCATGCGCTGGAGAACGCCAAGGCGCAGATTGCGCAGCTGCAACAGGCCGCGCCGCCGCCGCCGCCCGCCAGCTTTCTCGGCCAGGGATTCAATGCCGGGCCGCCGCCGTTGCCGCCGGCGCCCGCGCCGCAGGCCGCCCCGGGATGGCGCGAGCGCGTGTTCGGCAGCGGTGCCGGTGCGGCGGAACCGGCACCGGCCGCGGCACCGGCCGCGCGCGGTCCGGGCTTTCTCGGCGCCGCGGCCACCACGGCGGCCGGCGTGGCCGGCGGCATGTTCCTGTTCGAGGGCGTGGAGAGCCTGCTCGGCGGCCACCACGGCGGATTCCTGGGCGGCGCAAGCGCACCGCCGCAGGTGGTCGAGAGCGTGACCAACAACTATTACGACGACGCACCGCTGCAGGACGCCGACCAGGACTTTTCGGACGACACCGGCCTGGACGACGACAACTGGGTCTAGGGCGTTGGGACGTCCCCGCTCGGAGGTCCTTGGAGGGCCGCCGAGCGGGCCTTGGGGAGCCGTGCGCCTGCGATTCCGGCGGTTGGAATTCCACTTTTTTCTCTCAGGGCCGCCGCCGCATACACCCCATGTCGCCACCGGGATGCTGCAGGCCTGCCTAGTCGCCCGCACCGGCATTCAGCGAGAAATCCAATCTTTATTGATTCAACTTTTCCTGTCGGCTACAGGAATTACAAGCGAAGTATCTGATCCACTTGTGGATTTCGATCCACTGGAATAGTGTATCTATTCACGAACCTATTCAATTGCGCGCCATGGGTGAGTCCCGCCTCCGTGAGTTGACCGCGCTTCTGCTTCGCCAGGGGAGCTGCACCGCGGCCCAGATCGGCGCGGCGCTCGGGATCAGCCAGCCGACGGTGTCGCGCCTGTTGGCGTCCGCGGGCGACAGCGTGGTGCGGATCGGCAAGGCCCGCGCCACCCGCTACGCGCTCAGCCGCCAGATCGGGCGCGCCGGCAACCGCTGGCCGCTGTTCCGCATCACCGCGCAAGGCCGGGCCGAGACGCTTGGCGAGTTGCACGCGCTGCATGGCGACGGCTACCTGTTTGCGCCCCAGGCCGCCTGTCCGGCCTTGCTGCATGGCGAATTCGCGAGCGGCGTGTTCCCGAGCCTGCCCTGGTTCCTCGACGACCAGCGGCCGCAAGGTTTCCTCGGGCGCGCCTTCGCGCGCCGCGTGGCCGAGGACATCGGCGCCTCGCCCGACCTGCTGCGCTGGCAGCCCGACGACATCGTGCTCGCATTGCTGCGGCACGGCGACGACCAGCCCGGCGACCTGGTCCTGGGCGAATCCGCGCTGCAGCGCGCGCTGCAGGGCCTGCTGCAACCCGCCGAGACGATCGCGCAGGCGCAGCGCCTGCAGGCGTATCCGCAACGTGCCGAAGCCGCGCTGCGCGGCGAAGACGTCGGGTCATCGGCAGGCGGCGAGCAGCCCAAATTCGTCGCGACGCTGCACCACGACGGCCGCTTCCAGTCCGTCATCGTCAAGTTCAGCGAGCGCGCCGGCACGCCCGCGGCGCAGCGGTGGGCGGATCTGCTGCGTTGCGAACAGCTGGCCGGGCAGGTGCTGCGCGAGCACGGCATGGCCGCCGCCGAGAGTGAGATCGTCGAAGCCGGCGGCCGCGTGTTCCTGCAATCCACCCGCTTCGATCGCATGCCCGATCTGGGACGTCGCGGCTTCGTCTCGCTGGCCGCCTTGGATGCGGCCTACTACGGGCATGGGCGCATCGACTGGTGGTTGTTCGCCAGGCAATTGCAGCGCGACGGCTGGCTCGATCACGACGACGCGCGGCGGCTCGGTGTGTATGGCTGGTTCGGCGTGCTGATCGGCAACAACGACATGCACCTGGGCAATGCGGGCATGCTGCTTGCCGGGACGCGTCCGCTGGCGCTGGCTCCGGCGTACGACATGCTGCCGATGGCGTTTCGTCCCGCGGTGAGCGGCGAGGTGGTGGAGCGCGACTATGCGCTCGCGCTGCCCACGCCGGAACACCACGACGAGTGGCGTGCCGCGGCAAAGATGGCGCTGGATTTCTGGGGGCGTGTGGCGCAGGCCGCGGCCATTTCGGCAGGCTTTCGAGCCCTGGCCACGAGCGCGCTGCGGCAACTGAGCCGGGCTGCGCAACGCATTGGATGAGAGCAGTGCGATGGCGACGGTGCCATTGTGGCGTTTTGCGTAGTCGTGGTCCGGACATGCTATTCGCAGCGCTACCGCGCTCCGCATGAATGCAGAACGCGCGGTGTGCGTGCGGTCGCGGCTGAAGCCGCTCCTACAAAAAGCGTAGTGATGAGCCGATGTTGCGGCACGTGGCGGCCGAACGCCAAACGCACGAAGCGCAGGATCCGCGACGCACTGCGCCGTGGATCCGTTCTTGAATGCGCTATGCGCCCGTCAGCTGGTCAGTTGCCGACGAACGTCGCCACGCTCTGCGGATCGACGTAGAACGCGGTCTGGCCGTTGCTGACCTGGTAGGTGCCGCCGTAGCCGACATTGACGCTGGCCGAGGTGCTGTACTTGGTGAAGCTGGCGGCGCTGCCGCTGGGCAGGGCGACCTTCAGTTCGCGGTACTGGTTGCCGGTATTGACCGCCACAAGCACGAGCTTGTTGTCGGCGCGCTTGTAGGCGGTGACGGCGACATCGCTGTACGGCGCGGCGGTCGCGCCGATCCGCCTGGCGCCGGGGCGCACGAAGCGCGCGTACTGCGCCATCGCGTAGCCGCGCTTGCTGATCGCGCCGCCCTCGGTGATCAGGCCGTAGCTGCGCCGGATGTACCACCAGATGTAGGCGCTGTAGTTGGCGGCCATGCTCTTGTGCAGCTCGCTGGCCACGCCCAGCGCGGACGGCCAGGCATTGCCGTCGGTGTTGTCGGTGTAGTGCTCGGTCATCCACAGCGGCTTGCCCTTGCTGCGCGCCAGCGGATAGTCCTTCGGCTGCACCCCGTACAGATGCCCGCCGATGATGTCCACGTGCTGGCTGGCGCTGCTGTTGAGCAGTGCGTCGGTGAGGGTGGGATTGAAGTTCAGCGACTCGGCCGCGAGCACTTTCAGGTTGCCGAAGCCGGCGCCCTGGGTGCTGAGGAAGCTGGTGAAGTCGCTGGCGCTCCATTCCGCCGATTCGTAGTCCGGATGCCAGTCCGGTTCGTTCTGCAGGGAGATCGCGTACAGCGGCGCGCCCTGCCCGGACATGTAGCTGGAGAAGTCCAGCAGGTGCTTGGCGTAGGCGCCGTAATACTGCGGCAGCAGCTTGCCGCCGTTGTTGAGGTTGTTGTTCGACTTCATGTACGCAGGCGGCGACCACGGCGAGGCCAGCAACAGCGCGCCATGCGAACGTGCGCGCAGCGCGGCCGGAACCTGCAGGCTCCAGCCGGAACTGGCGGGGTCGATGCGCATGCGCATGATCGACAGCCCGATCTGGCCGTCGCCGCTGCCGAAGGCCAGGTCGACCTGGGCCGGCGTGAGATCGGCGATCCAGCCGGCGCCGCTCATGCCGCCGAAGCCCTGGATGGTCTGGTACGTTTCGTTCGGATTGACGGTGACGTTCTGCGCCGAGGCAGGCGCAGTGGAAAAGGCGGCGATGGCCATCGCCAGCAAGGTGCCGAGCATCCGCGGTGTTCTCATGCGTCGTCTCCAGGGGAAGGAACGGGATTCGTGGCAGGGCGGGACGCTACGCCTCCGGGCATGACATCGGCAATCGGTGCATGCGCCAACTGCGCCAAATGGGATGCAGCGCGCAGCCGGCGCATGGAGCGCATCCGCGAAGCGAGCCGCAGGCGTGTGGAACAGTCGCGGGGCTGTCCCGGGACACGCGCGTGCCGCCCGGAATGCGGCGGCTGGCGCATGCGCCATGCATGACGTGGCATCGCATGTGTTGTGCGCATGCCGGCGCATCGCGCGATGCAAGGCGCGGCGCCGCGGTCAGCAGTCTGTGGCCGTGCGGAAGGGCGGGGGCGACTTCGATTTGTGCACAGTTGCGCATCCAAGTTCGGCAAGTTGCACAAGTTCGCACCGCCCGGCACGCGCACAATGGTGGGCGGCGACTGCTTGGATTGTCCGCCATCTCCCATTCGCACGAGTTCGCATATGCCATCACCTTCCTGGTTCCCGCAGCGCGCGGCGGCACTGTTGTTCGGCACGCTGTTCGCACTGGCGGCGGCGCTGCCCGACGCCCGTGCGCAGGCCACGCGCTACGCCGATGCCGCGCCGTTGCTGCTGGGCGTGGCCTGGTATCCGGAGCAGTGGCCGGAAGCGCAGTGGGAACGCGACCTGGCGTTGATGGAGGCGGCGCACGTGCGCGTGGTGCGGATCGGCGAGTTCGCGTGGAGCCGCATGGAGCCGCGCGAAGGCCAGTACGATTTCGGCTGGATGGACCGCGCCATCGCCGCGGCCGCGCGTCACCGCATGGTCGTGGTGCTCGGCACGCCGACCGCGGCGCCGCCGGCGTGGCTGACCCAGGCGTATCCGGACACGCTGCGCATCAGCCAGGAGGGCATGCGCGACGAGCACGGCAACCGCCAGCAGTTCTCCTTCGCCAGCGCGCGCTACCGCCGCTTCGCCCACGCCATCGCCGAACAGATGGCGCAGCGCTACGGCCGCAACCCGCACGTGGTCGGCTGGCAGTTGGACAACGAATACGCGCAGGCCTCGTTCGATCCGGAAGCCAAGGCGCAGTTCCATGCCTGGCTGCAGCGCAAGTACGGCAGCATCGAGGAATTGAACCAGCGTTGGGCGACCGCGTACTGGAGCCAGACCTACAACGATTTCGCGCAGATCCCGGTGCACGAGGACGGGCAGAATCCGGCCCTGCTGCTGGACTGGAAGCGCTTCGTCAGCGACACCTGGACCGATTACTCGCGCAACCAGATCGCCGCGATCCGGCCGCACGCCGATCCGCGCCAGTTCATCACCACCAACACGATGGGCTGGTTCGCCGGCTTCGACGCCTACAAGGTGCACGAGGTGCTCGACATCGCCGCGTGGGACGACTACGTCGCCGGCGAGCGCTACGACTGGGTGGACAACGCGGCGCGCCACGACCTCACCCGCGGCTACAAGCAGCGCAACTACTGGGTGATGGAGACCCAGCCGGGCTTCGTCAACTGGCGCGCGACCAACATGGCGCTGCGCAAGGGCCAGGTGCGGGCGATGGCGTGGCAGGCGGTCGCGCATGGCGCCGACGCGGTGGCGTACTGGCAGTGGCGCGCGGCGCCGAACGGGCAGGAGGAATACCACGGCACCCTGGTCGGGGCCGACGGCGAGCCGGTGCCGGTGTACGCGGAGATCCAGCAGGTCGGCGCGGAGTTCGCCAAGGCCGGCGCGGCGCTGGCCGGCACCACGCCGCATGCCGACGTCGCGCTGATCAACGATTTCGACAGCCGCTGGGCGCTCGGGTTCCAGAAGCACTCGGCCGACTTCGACGCGGTGGTGCAGATGAAGTCGTTCTACCGGCCGCTGCGGCAGCAGGCGCAGGTGGTCGACGTGGTTTCGGCGATGGCACCGCTGGACGGCTACAAGCTGGTGGTCGCGCCTTCGCTCAACGTGCTCAGCGACGCGCAGGCGCGGCGCCTGAAGGCCTACGTCGAACGCGGCGGGCACCTGGTGCTCGGCCCGCGCAGCGCGATGAAGAACGCCGACAACGGCCTGCAGCCGCAGCGCCAGCCCGGCCCGCTCGGCGAGCTGCTGGGCGGGCGCGTGGAGCAGTTCTATGCGCTGGACAAGCCGATCCCGGTCGCCGGAACCACCGGGACCGGCAGCGCCAGGATCTGGGCCGAACAACTGCAGGCGCGCTCGCCGCAAACCGAGGTGCCGCTGCGCTATGGCCAGGCCAACGGCTGGCTGGACGGCGAGCCGGCGCTGCTGACCCGGCGCGTCGGCAAGGGCCGCATCAGCTACGTCGGCGCCTGGCTCGACGATGCCACGCTCGATCGCCTCACCAGCGATTGGCTGCGCGAGGCGCAGGTGCGCGCGCCGCTGGCGGACGTGCCCGCGGAGGTGGAGGTGGGCGTGCGCGGCGATGGCCGCCGCCGCGTCGTGGTGCTGATCAACCATGGCGCCGATCCGCAGCAGGTGCGGCTGCCGGCGCCGATGCGTTCGCTGCTCGGCGCGGGCGCCGCCAGCGACGTGGTGCAGCTTGCGCCCGAAGGGGTGGCGGTGCTGGAGGACCGCCGCTAAGGGCGGTTGCGGTGCGCGGCGTACCCGCGTCTACACACAGGGTTTGACGCAGCGGCGGGCTGGGATCGCGCTTGAGCGGAGCGGTCGCTGCTTCGCTGGCGATCCAGCGTCGCTCGCCGTCGCGAGCGTACGCATAGGCGCCTTGCGCACGGCGGCTTGCAGCGCGTGGAGTATCGCGACACCGAGCACTACCGGCTGACGCGCGCGTTCCTGGAGCAACCGCAGCGCATGCTGGACAGGTTGCTCGACGACGAATGAGGGCGTGACGGCGCGCCACGGCCACTCGGTGCCGGCGTCAGCACCGACTCTGTAGAATGGCATCGCCAGCGGGCGTCGCCGCCGCCATCGCGTCGCGGCGTCTTCCTTCCCACTGGAGTTGCGCGTGCCTTCCCATCCGATCCCGCCTGCCGGCCGCCTGTTCGCCTTCGCCGCCTTCTTCGAAGGCCTGACCTGGGCCGGGCTGCTGCTGGGCATGCTGCTCAAGTACGGCACCCAGACCACCGAGCTGGGCGTGTGGCTGTTCGGCCGCCTGCACGGGGTGGCGTTCCTGGTCTATCTGGTCGCCAGCGTGATCGCCGCGGTCCGCCTGCGCTGGCCGTGGTGGGCGTGGCTGTTGAGCCTGCTGGCGGCGCTGCCGCCGCTGGTCACGGTGCCGCTGGAAATGTGGTTCCGCCGCATCGGCCTGCTCGGCTTGCCGCAGCAGCGGGCGGGGCGCTAGCCGCAGCAAGCCGGGGGCAGGTGCTCATCCTTCTTTGACCGGCTGCTTACACGGCGCAAGGCAAAAAAAAGCGGCCCGGAGGCCGCTTCTCTGACGCAGGGCCGCTGCCGCTCAGCCGTGGCTCACCAGCTTGATGCGGTGTTTCTTGGCGTAGGCGTTCTGCGCGGCGTCCAGCGCCGCGGCGTCCTTGTCGTAGGCATCCGATTCGGTGTTCAGCCGTTCCAGCAGCGGCTGCACCTGCGCTTCGGTGTAGCCGTCGGGCAGTGCGGTGATTTCCTGCATCGTCGCCAGCATCGCGTCGGTGCTCTTCTGGTACGCCTTCAGCCTGGCGTCCACGTCCTGCGCGTCTTCGGGAATGCCGAAGCCTTCGTAGCCCTTGCCGTACCCGGCGATCTGCTTGCGCGGATTGTTCAGCGCGTTGCGGTGCGGCTGCATCGACTTCAGGTTGCTGGCATCGGTCAGCAGCTGCTCGCCGCGCTCGCCGCCGATCCACGGCGCGATCGCCGTGCCGATGCCGTTCCAGACCGAGACGTTGTGGGTCAGGTAGTCGTCCGGGGACATGGACTTGTTGCCGGTCGTGGGATCGCAGGCGGACAGCACGGTCGCGCACAGTGCCAGCAGGACGAGGATGATGAGATTCTTCAAGAGGATTTCCTTGTAACGAAACGAGCCACCCGCCGGCGACCGGCACGGTAGCGAAAGGACAAGGGAATCGACGCATGCGGCATGCCGGGGCGAGGCCGGCGCGATCTTCCTTGACGGGTGCAGTGGCGGCGGTCCGGCCGGTGCGCGGCGAGTATAGCGGCATCGCTGCGCCGACGCAGTTGCCGCGCTCGCATGCCCTGCGGCCTTAAAATGCCGGCGACGACCGCAGGCGATGGAGACGATGGCCAAGCACCGACGAGCGCAGCATGAGCGCGAACCTCCGCGCGGAGCGGGCCACCGGCTGGCCGCTTGGTTGCGTTGGCCGGTGTCGCTGCTGGTGGTCGCCACGATGGCGGCAAGCGCGCTGCTGAAGCTGTACGTGTGGGTGAAGGCGTTGCTGAGCGGTGTGTACACGAGCGGCGCGCGCTTCGGTTCGCCGCAGGTGTATCTGCTGGACGCCGATCCCGGGCGTTACTGGTTCTGGATGGCATGGGACGGCTTCTTCACCGTCCTGTTGCTGCTGCTGGCCGTCGCCATCGCGTGGGTATTCCTGGTGCTGGACAAGCCGAAGTAGCGCACCGGCCCGCCGGCGTCACCTGCCCATGCAGCGGCGCCAGCGTTCGGCGACGCGTTGCGCGAACCAGGCGGTGGTGAGGGTGCGGGTGATCTTCGGGCTTTCCAGGGTGATCCCGGGCAGGACCGCGCGCGGCAGCGGCTTGCCGGCGCTGCGCTCGGCCAGCGCGAAGACCTTGCGGTAGAGCGCGGTGTCGCCGAAGTCGGCGGCGTTGCCGCGCTGCAGGTCGCGGCGGATCGCCTCGTCGCGCAGCGCTATGCGCGCGCCCAGGCTGCGTGCGGCGCGCTCGGTGGCGCCGGGCTGGTCGATGCCGGCGCCGGGGATCAGCAGGTCGCCGTCCAGGGCCAGGGTAGTGCCGCTGGCCTTCGCCAGCGCGGCCTGGAATGCCGCGTTGCGGCTGGCGTACCAGCCTGCGTTGAAGTCGGCGAAGCGGTACAGCAGGGCGTCGTAATCGCTCGGGTAGCCGAGCAGGTGCCGCGTGCCGAACCAGACCCCGCCGCGACGGCTGAACACTTCGTGGCGCACCGTCTGCAGCGGATACGGATACCCCTCGGTATGCGCTTCGGCAAAGGCGATGCTCACCTGCATCGGGCCGCCGGTGCGCACCGGGTTCAGATCGCCGAACAGGCGCTGGCCCAGCGGCACGCTGCCGGCGACGTCCTCGAAGATGCCGCTGAGTTCCTGCTCGGTGCGCGCCGCGGCGATGCGCTCGCCATAGCTGCGGCCGTTCGGCGAGCGCAGCGCCAGCGCCGCATCGAGCATGAACGCAGGCACGTGCAGCGCCGCCGCGCGGCGGCCGAGTTCAGCGCGCGACAGCTTGCCCAGCCCGGGCACCGGCGGGTTGGCCTGGTAGGTAGACTCCTGCTCGATCACCGCCAGCACCGCGCAGATGTTGTCGGCGCTGGTGGCCAGTTCCTGCGAGGACAGCGCGACGTAGACGTCGTTGGCCCAGCCACTGCGGTCGGGAATCGCCGCCGGGATGCGCCGCGCGATGTCGGCCTTGACCTCGGCCGGCGTGCGTTCGGGCGCGCGCGGCGCCTGCGTGGCGCATGCGCCCAGCAGCGCGGCGGCGCACAGGACCAACAGGCGGGCGAGCGATGCGAGGGTCACGTGCTGCATGATCCGATGACGGGCGCGACACCGTTGTCGCACGCGCCATCCTACAGGCGCTTCGCGATCCCATGCGCCATGCGGGCCAGGCCTATTGCGGCGTTGCGTCCTCGCCGGGCGCCCGCACGTGCGCAGCGAATCCGGTCAGGCCCGGGGCGACCTCCGGCCGCAGCGTCAGCGCCGGGATCGCGTAGTCGCCGCCGTTCTGCTTGCGGAACGCGATCGGCGCGGTGTTCCACAGCGCGTCCAGGCGTTCGCCCAGTGCGTCGCGGGTCTGCGCGAACCGGTCCGCGTCCATGCGGCTGGTGCGGTAGACCACGAACGGCGGCAGCACGTCGAAGCCGGGGTAGTGCAGGATGCCGTGCTGGATCGGGAACAGCACGTCGTCGATCGGGCCGTTGATGCCGCGCGGCGCGTAATGCGATTCCCAGCCGCCGGTGGTGACGATCAGCATCGCGCGCTTGCCGGCCAGCGTGCCCTCGCCGTAGCGGTCGCCCCAGCGCGCATCGGAATGTTCGCCGACGCCGTAGGCGAAGCCATATGCATAGACGCGGTCCACCCAGCCTTTCAGGATCGCCGGCAGCGAGAACCACCACAGCGGAAACTGCAGCAGCACCGCGTCCGCCCAGCGCAGCTTGTCCTGCTCGGCGGCGATGTCCTCGCGCTGGCGGCCGCTGGCGAACGCGCGCCTGGAATCGAGCGACGGTTCGAAGCGGTCGCCGGCTGCGCCGTCCAGGCTGTCGTGCGCGTCCAGCGTCGGCTTCCACTGCACGGCGTACAGGTCCGAGACCTGCACGTGGTGGCCGGCGGCCTGCAGGCGTTGCACGGCGAAGTCCCTGAGCGCGCCGTTGAGCGATTTCGGTTCGGGGTGGGCGTAGACCAGCAACACGTTCATGGGCGACCTCGGTGACGGGATGCGGGCAAGGTAGGCCACGGCAAGATATAGTTGAAATGAATTGCGGACATTCCAGGAATTACCATGCTTAATTTCGGACGCCTGGACCTGAACCTGCTGCTGACCCTGGACGCGCTGCTCGCCGAGCACAACGTGACCCGCGCGGCCGAGCGCCTGCATCTGTCGCAGCCCTCGGTCAGCGTGCACCTGGCGAAATTGCGCGAGGCGCTGGACGATCCGCTGCTGCTGCCCGGCCCGCGCGGCATGCGCCCGACCGCGCGCGCCGACGCCTTGCGCGCGCCGCTGCGGCAGGCGCTGGAAGCGCTGCAGCGCGCGGTCGCGCCGGCCGCGCCGTTCGATCCCGCGCAGGCCGGCAACCGTTGGCGCGTGGCGGCGACCGACTACGGCGAATCGACCATCCTGCTGCCGGCGCTGGCGACATTGCGCAGCACGGCGCCAGGCACCCGCCTGGCGGTGCTGGAGATGTCGCCGCCGCAGATCGCGCGCCAGGCCGAGCAGGGCGAGATCGACCTGGCCCTGCACACCCGCGCCGGCGCGCCGCCGACCCTGCGCCAGCGCACCCTGTTCGCCGAACGCTACGTGCTGGCCGGCCGCGCCGGGCATCCGCGGCTGAAGCGGCGGCCGACACTGGCGCAGTTCTGCAAGCTCGAACACGTGATCGTGTCGCCGGACGGCGGTGGGTTCAGCGGCGTCACCGACGAAGCGCTGGGCGAGCGCGGCCTGCAGCGCCGGGTGGTGCTGTCGGTGCCGCATTTCCTGTTCGTCATCGACGTGCTGCTGCGCACCGACCTGGTGGCGATGCTGCCGTCGCGGCTGCTGCGCGCGCATCCCGGCCTACAGGTGTGCGAGCCGCCGCTGGCGGTGGCGGGCTACGAGATGGCCATGCTGTGGCACGAGCGCGTGCACCGCGACCCGGCGCATCGTTGGCTGCGCGAGCATATCGCTGCTTCGGTGTGAGTGCGGCGCGCGGGCGCGCCTGGTTCACGCGTTGTGCCGGCGGCCTTGGCCACGCTGGGCTTGCTGGCGGTGCCTGTCGCGGCTGAAGCCGCTCCTACGGGGCGGTGCGCGTCGGGCGGCGGCTAGCGGCGCGTCGCCAGCACGCCGTCCAGCGCCAGCTCTGCGCGGAAGCCGGCTTTTTCCAGGCGCTTGGCCACCTCGCGCGGCACGTCGCGGCCGCTGGTCAGCTTGTTCGGGCTGCCGGTGTAGTGGAACAGCCGTCCGCCGCGGCGCAGCACCCGTGCCAGCTGGTCGTAGAACACCTGCGAATACAGTTCGCCGGCGATGCCGAAGCGCGGCGGATCGTGCAGCAGCGCATCCATCGAGTCGCTGGCGATCGCGGCGATGGCCTCGGCCACGTCGGCATGCGCGAGCTGCAGGCGGCCATCGCTGGCCGCCGGGTCCGGCGACCACGGATTGAGCGTGCGCAGCCACAGCACGTCGGCGTTCTTCTCGAAGGAATGCAGCTGCGCCACGCCGGCCTCCAGCGCGCAGGCGGCGAAATAGCCCAGCCCGCCGCAGGTGTCGAGCACCCGCTTGCCGCGCGGTTCGATCAGCGCGACCTTGCGCCGCGCATCCTCGAACGGCGACAGCTGCGCGCTGGGCAGCATCTTGATGCCGTCGATCTCGAAGGTCGGCGCGCCCCATTCGGTCGGCACCAGCTTGATCAGCGCGCCGCCGAACCGCGACACCGGCGCGAAGTCCTCGCCGTCCCAGTAGTAGATCGTGCGGTCCTTGAGTTTCGGCGGATACGGATAGGGCTGCCCGCGCCACTGCCAGCCGTCCGCGGCGAGCAGCGCCTGGCCTTCGCTGCGTTGCAGGTCCAGCGATCCGGTCCAGGTGGCGTGGCCGCCATCGCGCGCGGCGAGCAGCGCGGCGGCGAGCGGGCGGGTCAGCAGGGGGCCGGAATACGGGTTCACGTCGGTAGGGGGATGCGCCAGCGCGCACGGCGCAAGCCAAGGTCGTCGGAGCGGGAAGGCATCGTAACCGAGCCTCGCGGCGAAGTCGTGCGCCGACGCGCCGCGTCGCGCCTTCATGGTCGCAGCGGCGGTGGCAACGCATAATGCGGCGCTCCCCCCTCGATGGCCGGCGCCCACGCCACGCCAACTGCCAGGATCCGCGATGCTCAAAGGTGTGCTGCTCGGTTTCGCCTGCTACGCCGCCTACTCGATCAGCGATGCGTTCGTGAAGGGCCTGGAAGGGGCGTTGCCGGCCTACGAGGTGGTGTTCTTCGGCGCGCTGCTGATGCTCACGGCCTTGCCGTTCCTGAAGAAACCCGGCGACCGCTGGCGCGAGGTGGTGGTGGCGCAGCGGCCCAGCATCTGGCTGCTGCGCGCGTTCACCGGCGCGGTCGGCAACCTGTCCGCGGTCACCGCGTTCACCCTGTTGCCGATGGCCGAGGCGTTCGCGCTGATCTTCCTGATGCCGATCTTCGTCACCGTGCTGTCGGTGCTGCTGCTCAAGGAGGAGGTGCGCTGGCGGCGCTGGCTGGCGGTGATCGTCGGCTTCGTCGGCGTGCTGATCGTGTTGCGGCCGGGCTTCCGGCATCTGGGCGAGGGCCACGTCGCGGCCATCGTCTGCGGCCTGGTCGGAGCGGTGTCGGTGATCAGCCTGCGCATGGCCGGGCCGGGCGAGAAGCGCCTGACCCTGTACGGCGCCGGCGTGCTCGGCCCGTTGCTGATGGGCGCGCTGCTGATGCTGCCGACCTTCGTGTGGCCGACCCCGCAGCAATGGCTGCTGCTGGCCGGCTACGGGCTGCCCGCCGGCATGGCCGCGATTTTCCTGATGTACGCCTCGCGCGCGGCGCCGGTCAGCGCGGTGGCGCCGACCCAGTACAGCCAGATGCTGTGGGCGATCGGCTTCGGCTACTGGCTGTTCCACGATCACCTGGACTGGCCGATGCTGGTGGGCATCGCGCTGATCCTGGGCGCCGGGCTGTTCACGCTGGTGCGCGAGGAAAAAGTCACGCAGTGGTGGCGGCGCACCAAGATCGTGTGAGGCGCGGCGCCGCGTGCGCCGCCGTTCCCGCTTCCGGCGCGGGCGGATGGCTCCCACGCGCCGTGTCGTGTGCCGTTTTCCGCATGCGAAGCGTGCGCAACGCCCTGGCGCGGGCGCGTGCCATCTTCTATGTTGTGGCGTCCTCCGCCGCCGGCCGCGCCCATGTCCGAACCGTCCGCTCAGCCCGACCATCTGCAGCGCAGCCTGTCCAACCGCCACCTGCAGCTGATCGCGATCGGCGGCGCCATCGGCACCGGCCTGTTCATGGGCTCGGGCAAGACCATCAGCCTGGCCGGACCGTCGATCCTGTTCGTGTACCTGATCATCGGCGCGATGCTGTTCTTCGTGATGCGGGCGATGGGCGAGCTGCTGCTGTCCAACCTGGAGTACAAGTCCTTCATCGACTTCTCCACCGACCTGCTCGGGCCCTGGGCCGGCTTCTTCTGCGGCTGGACCTACTGGTTCTGCTGGATCATCACCGCCATCGCCGACGTGATCGCGATCGCCGCCTACGCGCAGTTCTGGTTCCCCGGCCTGGCGCCGTGGATCCCGGCGATGCTGTGCGTGCTGCTGTTGCTGGGCCTGAACCTGGTGACGGTGAAGCTGTTCGGTGAAATGGAATTCTGGTTCGCGCTGATCAAGATCGTGGCCATCTGCGCGCTGATCCTCACCGGCGCCGGGCTGGTCGTGTGGGGCTTCCAGTCGCCGTCCGGGCACGTGGCCTCGCTGGCCAATCTGTGGAACGACGGCGGCATGTTCCCGATGGGCATCGGCGGTTTCTTCGCCGGCTTCCAGATCGCGGTGTTCGCCTTCGTCGGCATCGAACTGGTCGGCACCACCGCGGCGGAGACCGCCGACCCGCGGCGCAACCTGCCCAAGGCGATCAACTCGATCCCGGTGCGGATCCTGGTGTTCTACGTGCTGGCGCTGGTGGCGATCATGGCGGTGACGCCGTGGCGCGAGGTGGTGCCGGGCAAGAGCCCGTTCGTGGAGCTGTTCGTGCTGGCCGGGGTGCCGGCCGCGGCCAGCCTGATCAACTTCGTGGTGCTGACCTCGGCCACGTCGTCGGCCAACAGCGGCATCTTCTCCACCAGCCGCATGCTGTACGGCCTGGCCGAGGAGCGGCATGCGCCGCGCGGCTTCGCCCGGCTGTCGCGCGCGGCGGTGCCGGCGCGCGGGCTGCTGTTCTCCTGCGCCTGCCTGCTCGGCGGCACGCTGCTGGTGTACCTGATCCCGAACCTGGTCACCGCCTTCACCCTGGTCACCACGTTGGCCGCGGTGCTGTTCATGTTCGTCTGGTCGCTGATCCTGTGCGCGTACGTCGCCTACCGGCGCAAGCGCCCGCAGCTGCACGCGGCCTCGGCGTTCAAGATGCCCGGCGGCGTGGCCATGTGCTACGTGTGCCTGGCGTTCTTCGCCTTCGTGCTGGCGCTGCTGACCTTGCAGACCGACACCCGGCAGGCGCTGCTGGCCAGCCCGGCGTGGTTCCTGATCCTGGGAGTGGGCTATGCGTTCAAGCGCCGCAGCGTGGCCCGCGGCTGACGCCGGTTCGCGGCGGGCGCGCCGCCGCCGCAGCTGAATCGCCGCGTTGCGGCGCGTTGACGCTGCACGCACGGCGGAGGATGCTCGCGCCCTCTCCGCCACGAAGCCGATCCGATGATCACGATCCACCGCAGCGCCGGAACGTCCGCCCAGCCGTTCTGTTGGGTGGACCTGTGCCAGCCCGGCAGCGAGGAGCTGGCCGAGGCCGACCGCAGCGTAGGCTTCGCCCTGCCCACGCGGGCGGCGATCGGCGAGATCGAGTTCAGCAGCCGGGTCCGCGTCGAGGGCGACGTGCTGTTCCTCAACGTGCCGCGCTTCCAGGACGACGACGGCCCGACCGCACCGCTGGGCTTCGCGGTGTCGCCGCGGGTGCTGGTGACCCAGCGCGAGCAGCGCATGGGCTCGCTGGAAGCGGTGGCCGCGCAGTTGGAGCAGCATCCGTGCCGGACCAGCGACGACCTGCTGCTGCGCCTGCTCGACCAACTGGTCGGGCGCCTGGCGGACCGGCTGGAAGCGCTGGAGGCGGAGATCACCGAGACCACCCGCACGGCCTTCGACGAACCGCACAAGTCGCGCGACCTGGAGCGGATGCTGCACGCCGTGGGCGGCATGGGGCGGCGGCTCGGCGGCATGCACAACGCCGGCCAGGGCCTGTTGCGCCTGGCCACCTACCTGGACGGCGCCACGCCGGAGTGGTTCGGCGCCGATGCGGCCAAGCGGATCGGCCTGCTGCACAAGGACCTGGTCACCCTGAGCGAGTTCGAGCAGCACCTGGACGACCGCGTCGAGTTCCTGCTGGACAGCGTGCTGGGCATGATCAACATGGACCAGAACAACGTCATGAAGGTGATGGCGGTGGCGTCGGTGGTGGGCATCCCGCCGACGGTGCTGGTCGGCATCTGGGGCATGAACTTCGCCTACATGCCCGAACTCAAGTGGCACGACGCCTATTTCTGGGCGCTGGGCGTGATCGCGCTGAGCGTGGTGGTGCCGCTGGCCTGGTTCCGGCGCCGCGGCTGGGTGTGACGCCGCGCGCGGCGATGTCCCCACGGCCGCACCGCCGCGGCCTGGCGCGCACCGCCGGCGCGCGCGGCTAGGCCGCGAGGCTGTCGGCTTCGGTCTCGGGCTCGCTGTCGCCGGTCTCCTCGCCGCTGACGTGCTGCACCGGCGCGATGTCCCAGGACACCGTGTCCGGGTCGATCAGCGCGTGGATCGCGGCGCCGCGCAGTTCGCGCATCAGCCGCCGCGCCGAGGCGGTGCCGTGCGCCACGCTGTCCCACAACAGCATGTCGACCACGGTGCCGTCGCGGCGCCGCGCGATGCGGCGCGAGCGGAAGCCGGGCTGGCGCTGCAGCCAGGCGTCGACCTCGGCGTTGGCGCGCAGGAAGGTGCGCCAGGTGCAGTCCAGCAGGCGGAAGGTGGTGATTTCCAGGGCTTCGGTATGCGCGTGCATCGGCTCAGCCCTGCGCCTTGCGCGGCGCGGCGCGGTGGTGGGAAAGGGGAAGGGAGCGGCCTGGCGCGGCGGCACGCGGCGCGCAGGTGTGGCGGGAGGGGGACAGGGTGGGCATGGGAGCACTCCGGTGGACGCGGGGGGATCCGGCCTGCACAGGATGCGAGCGCGGCGCCGCTGCGCGTTAGCGCGATCCCGCGGAATTCTTGTCCGATCCTGCAAACCGGATGGCGGCGTCGACCGCGCCGTCGCAGCATCAGGCAAGCTGTACGTCCCTGGATTGACCGCCCTGCGCCCGACGCCGATGACCGCGCTTGCCGACCGCTATCAAGAAATGGCCGCTCTGGTTGCCCGATTGACCGTTCCCGACGGCGATGGCGACACCGCCATCGACGGCTTCTTCTGCTCGCACCGCACGGCGCAATCGCCCAAGGCCCACACCGCGCAGTGGCCATGCTTCGCCCTGGTGGCGCAGGGCGAGAAGTGCCTGAGCCTGGGCACCGAGGAGTACCACTACGGCGTCGGCAACTACCTGCTGGTGGCGCTGGACCTGCCGGTGGTGTCGCGGATCACCCAGGCAAGCCCGGAGCGGCCGCTGCTGGGGGTGGGCATGGCGATCCGCCCGGACCGGCTGCGCGACCTGCTCGAGCGCATCCCGCTGCCGGCGCAGGCCAGTGCCGTGTGCGTGCGCGGGGTGTCGGTCAACACCGCCGACCCGGCCCTGCTGGATGCGGCGCTGCGCATGCTCAAGCTGCTGGAACGGCCCGAGGACATCGCGGCGATGGCGCCGCTGATCGAGCAGGAGATCCTGTATCGCCTGCTGACCGGCCCGTGCGGGCCGAACCTGCTGCGCATCGCGCAGGAGGACAGCCCCAGCAACCGCATCGCCAAGGCGATCGCGTGGCTGCGCCAGCACTACGCCAAGCCGGTGCGGATCGAGGACCTGGCCCGCCACGTCAACATGAGCGCTTCCTCGCTGCACCACCACTTCAACGCGGTCACCTCGATGACCCCGCTGCAATACCAGAAGCAGCTGCGCCTGCGCGAGGCGCGGCGGCTGATGGTGGTGGAGCGGATGGACGTGGGCTCGGCCGGCTACCGCGTCGGCTACCAGAGCCCCTCGCAGTTCAGCCGCGAATACAGCCGCCTGTACGGCCGCTCGCCGCGCAACGACCTGGCCGAGCAGCTCGGCCAGGGCGGCTGATCGCGCGCGCTCCGGACCGACCCCGTCGGTCCCGGGTGCATGGGCTGAAGTCGCTGCGATGCGGCGCGGCGCGAGCGCTTCCCTGCGCCGCGCGCTTTGTCTAAGGTGCCTGACCATTCGTCGCGCGGGCAGGGCATGAGAAAGACCGGGGTGTGGCTGCTGGCGCTGGCGCTCGTATCGCTCGCGTTGTTCGCATGGTGGCCGAGCCTGCGCCCCCACACCGCGGCGCGCGGCTCCAGCGCACCGGCGCCGACCCCGCTGGGCTGGCTGGCGCAGTTGCAGTGGGTGGCCGGCGACGGCGTGCGCGGCCTGGCCGATGGCGCCGCGGCGCGCGCACGCTTCGCCGATCCCTACGGCCTCGCGGTCGATGCGCACGGCGTGCTGTACGTCGCCGATGCCGGCGACAACAACCGCATTCGCCGCATCGGCCGCGACGGCAGCGTGTCCACCCTGGCCGGCGGCGCCGAAGGCTTCGCCGACGGCGCCGCCGGCGCGGCGCGGTTCGCGACGCCGTCGGGCATCGCCGTGGACGCGGCGGGCACGCTGTACATCGCCGACACCGGCAACCATGCGATCCGCACGCTCAGCGCGCAGGGCGTGGTGAGCACGCTGGCCGGCGACGGCACCGCCGGTTTCCGCGACGGCCCGGCCGCGCAGGCGCGCTTCAACGGCCCGATGGGCGTGGCGGTGGATGCGCAGGGGCGGGTCTACGTCGCCGACACCTACAACGACCGCATCCGCGTGATCGAGCGCGACGGCCAGGTGCGCACGCTCGCCGGCGGCGAGCGCCCCGGCTACGCGGACGGCACCGGCGCCGCCGCGCGCTTCGATACGCCGACCGACCTGAAGCTCGATCGCGCCGGCGTGCTGTGGATCGCGGACCTGCGCAACGACGCGATCCGTCAGCTGTGGCCGGACGGGCGGGTGCTCACCCTGGCCGGCGCCAGCGATGCGTCGCCGCTGTCGCGGCCGCTGAGCCTGGCGCTCACCTTCGATGGCCACTGCTACGTCGGCAGCGACGATGGCCGCGTGCTGCAGGTCACCTCGACCGGGCACGTGCTGGTGCTGTCCGGCGACCGCAGCCAGGCCCGCCTGGCGCGTCCGGCCGGCGTCGCCGTCGCCGCCGATGGCGCGGTCTACGTCACCGATGCCGGCAGCGCGCGCGTGCACCGGCTGGTACCGACCACGCCGCAGGCGGCCGCCGTGGCGCCGCCGCCGGTGACCGGGCCGGCCGCCGCGCAGCCGCTGCCGGTCACCCAGGGCCGCTGGCCGCTGCGCCCGCAGGACGGCTGGCACGAAGTGGTCGGTACGCTTGGCGAAGTGCGCGGCAACTACCAGGGCGAGAGCCGCGACCACCTGCATGCGGGCCTGGACATCCGCGGCGACGTCGGGCAGACGGTCTACGCCATCGCCGACGCCAAGATCGCCAGCGCCAATGCGACCTGGGCGCTGGGCAAGCTCGGCGAAGGCATGGCGCTGGACCAGCTCGGCTACATCCACATGCGCGTGGGCCGCACCGCGCAGGGCGCGGTGCTGGATCCGCAGCGTTTCCACCTGCTCGCCGACGACAGCGGTGTGCCCGAGCGGGTGCGGGTGCTGCGCGGCACCCGCTTCGCCGCCGGCGACGCGCTGGGCACGATCAATGCGATGGCGCACGTGCACCTGAGCGTGGGCGCCAACGGCTTCGAGCGCAACGCGGTGCTGCTGGGCTTCCGCGACTACGCCGACCACTATCCGCCGCAGATCCAGCGCATCGAGCTGCGCGATGCGGGCGGCCAGGCGCTGCCGGCCACGCAGGGGCGCGTGCGGGTGCCGCGCGGCACCGGCGGCGTGCAGATCGTGGTGGAGGCCTGGGACCAGGTGGACCGCAACCTGCCGCGGCGGCGCCTGGGACTGTACGCGCTCGGCTACGACGTGCTCGACGCGCGCGGCCAGCCGCTGCCGGGCGCGGCAGCGCCGCGGCCGACCATCGAGTTCGAGCGCATGCCCGCCGATCCGGACGCGGTCAAGGTGGCCTACGCCGCCGACAGCGGCATCACCGTGCACGGCAGCGCGCGCACCCGTTTCCGCTACGTGGTGACCAACACGGTGCGCGACGGCCGCATCGCCGAAGGCCTGTGGCAACCGGACGCGCTGCCCGCCGGCGATTACCTGATCCGCATCACCGCGCGCGACTACAGCGGCAACCAGGCCACGGCCAATCGCGATCTGCCGGTGACGCTGGAATAGGCGGGCCGCGGCGCGGCGAGGTGCTCAGGCGAGTGACGCTGAGCCGGCTGGAGAAGCGATTCCGGAGCTTGCAGATATGCATCGTGTAGCAGCGACTTCAGTCGCGACAGGCTTTACCGGTGACGCCCGTCGCGACTGAAGTCGCTCCCACAATGCTGTGTTGCTCCATCCACTGATCGGGAAGTGTTCTGACACAGCCAGCGCATGCGAAGGACGCTGATGGTGTCCTCCACGCGCCGCACGGATGAACGCTGCCGTGCAATGCAGATCGCGGCAACGGACCGTTTTACCGATGCTGGTCCGCAGCCTCCCCCAGCCACGGCGCCTGTGCCTTGCGGTATTCGCCGCTGGCCTTGCTCAGGTGCAGCCACTGGTCCACGTAGGCCTTCCACGCCATGTCGTCGCGCGGCAGCAGGAACGCTTTCTCGCTGTATTGCAGCGGCTGTTGAGGGTTCACCGCGCACAGGCCGGGATTGCGGCGCTGCTGGAAACGCGCTTCGGAGGCGTCGGTGATCATCACGTCGGCGCGGCCTTCGGCCAGTTCGCGGAAGATCGCGGTGTTGTCGTCGGACAGGGTCAGCTGCGCCCGCGGCAGTTCGCGGCGGGCGAAGGCTTCGTTGGTGCCGCCGCGCGGTTCGATCACGCGGACCTCGGCGCGGTTGATCCGGGCGACGTCGCGATAGCGCTCCTGGTCGGCGCAGCGCACCAGCGGGATCTTGCCGTCCACGTCGAGCACGGCGCTGAACCAGGCGTGGCGTTGCCGCGGCAGCGACACCGAGATGCCGCCGACGGCGATGTCGCAGCGATCGGCGAGCAGGTCCGGCAGCAGCGTCGCCCAGCGCGTGGGCACCCACTGCACCGGCACCTCCAGGCTGGCCGCGAGCGATTGCGCCAGGGCGATGTCGATGCCTTCGTAGCGGCCGTCCGCGCGCAGCAGGCTGTACGGCAGATAGTCGCCGGTGGTGCACACGCGCAACGCGCCGCGCTGCGCGATGGCGTCCAGGTGCGAACTCGCGGCGGTCGCCGGCAGCGCCGCGGCGGCGCTCAGCAGGCAGGCGCCCAGCCATCGGATCATTGCGTTCTCCATTGCAGGGGTGTCATCGGGTGGCGCCGGCGCGCGCAGCTGTACGCCGGCTGTCGCGGGATCGGCGCGGGCCACCTTAGCGGTTTCCGCGCCGCGTGGCGCAGCGCCAAGCGCAGCAGGGGTTTGCACCTGCCGTCCGGCGGCGCGTGCCATGGCGTGCCCGCATCGGACGCCGGCTGACACGTGCCGGCACAGGAACTCACGGCACCATAGCGGGGTCCGGAGACAATCCTCCGGTGGACGCATGCCTCGCTATGGAATCCCGATCGTCGTGACGTCTGCGCCAGTGGAAGACCGGCTGCTGCGCCTGGGCGCGGCCGCCATCACCTTGCTGATCCTGCTGCTGCTGGGCCGGTTGCTGCTGATCGCGCCGTCGCCGTCGCCGGCGCCTGCCCGTGACGCGCTGCGGCTGGTGTTCGTGCCGCGCCCGGCGGCACCTGCTGCGCCGTTGCCGCGGCATGCGCCCGCGGCCCAGTCGGCGCCGCAGGCGTCCTCGTCGCGCGTGCCGGCTGCCGCGCGTTCGGCGCAAGCGCCGCCCGCTCTGCCGCCGCCAACCCGGGCCAGCGCGGCCGCTCCGGCACCTGCGGCGCTGACCGCCACGCTGTACGCGCGCGACGGCAGCGCGCGGCTGCCGGACGGGGTGGCGGTGGATCCGTTCGCCGAGCCGCAAGGCACGCCGCCGGGCACCACCAACCCGCGCGACCTGGCCAAGGCCAAGCGCCTGTTCGAGCGCCCCAATCCGATCGACTACCAGCGCACCCGCTTCGACAAGGACTGGGCCAGCGACGGCACCCTGGGCGACGTGGCGATGCAGGGCATGGGCAATGCGATGAAGAAGTTGCTGCCCAAGAGCACCCACCAGCCGGCGGTGGCGCGGCCGCCGCCGGATGTGCGCTTCAATCCCGGGCTGCACGAGCGCCCGGGCGATCTGGGCAGCGAGGCCACCGGCGACGCCTACAAGGCCGCGCCGATCGCGTTCGAGAAGGCGCCCGGGCTGGATGGCGAGGCCAGCCGCCGCCTGCGCAAGGCGATCGGCGAACTGGAGCAGCGTCGCGCGGCCTGTCCGGCGGCGCAGCGCAGCCGCCTGCTGCAACCCGCGCTGTTCCACCTGGACGCCCTGCAGCGCGTGGAAAAGGCCATGGCCAAGGGCGCCGATCCGGTCCTGGCGCAGCAACTGCTGCCGCGCGAGGCCGACAGCGCCTACGACCTGGCGCGCCGCGCACTGTGGTACGCGGACCAGAAGCTGGCGGCCTGCGCGCCATAGCGGCTCGGCCGCTCGCCTTTTGCAGGAGCGGCTTCAGCCGCGACGAGCGGCGTGGTGCGAGCGCAGGCTTCGATGCAGTCGGGACTGAAGTCCCTCCCACAGTGCACCCAGCCGGCGCTCCGCAAGTCCCTGCAGGAGCGACTTCAGCCGCGACGAGCGGAGTTGGGATCCGCGGCGGTTCAGGCTCCCTGGCGCGGCTGAAGCCGCTCCTACAGTGCACTTGACCGGCTCGCCGCAAGTCCCTGTGGGAGCGACTTCAGTCGCGACGAGCGGAGTTGGGATCCGCGGCGGTTCAGGCTCCCTGTCGCGGCTGAAGCCGCTCCTACAGTGCACCTGACCGGCTCGCCGCGAGTCCCTGTGGGAGCGACTTCAGTCGCGACGAGCGGAGCCCAGGAGCCTCGGCGGCGTCGGTGGCCCGTCGGGGCAGAAGTCCCACCCAGGAAGGCGGCCGCGGCTCGTGCCGGAGCGCTTCCAACCACCACGAACGAAGCCATCGATGCGCGGCGAGCGCGGACCAGAAGTTGGCGGCCTGCGCGCCGTATCGGCTCGGCCGCTCGCCTTTGTAGGAGCGGCTTCAGCCGCGACAGGCACCCCATGGCTTCTGTCGCGGCTGAAGCCGCTCCTGCAGTGCACCTGACCGGCTTGCCGCAAGTCCCTGTGGGAGCGACTTCAGTCGCGACGAACGGAGCCAGCAACCTCCGCAGCGTCGGTGACCCTTCGGAGCAGAAGGGCCCCCCGGCCGGTCCTCACCCGCGCCGACGCCCGGTGCGCGATGATGCGCGCCCTGCCTTCGTCCGCCCCGTCTCCCGTCCCATGGCCTGTGTCCGAACGCTGCTGAGCCTGCTGCTGTGCTGCTGCGCCATCGCCGATGCGCAGGCGCGCACGGTGTACCGCTGCGTGCGCGACGGCACGGTCAGCCTGGCCACCGCGCCGGAGCCGGGCTCCAAGTGCACGCCGAAGGAACTCGACGATGCCGCGATCGCCACGCCCAACCTGTGGGGCAGCATGGGCGTGTTCAGCGGCACCCTGTACGAGCGCGAGCAGGACGGGCGGCTGGTGTATTCCACGCGCAACCTGCCCGGCTCGCGCCCGTACCTGCGCTTCACCGCGGTGACCCCGCCGGGCGAGGCTGCGCATCCGGGCCTGGGCAAGGTCGGCGCGCCACAGTTGAACATGCACGCCAAGCACTTCCGTGCCGCGGCGCGCGCCACCGGCGTGGACGATCCGTGGCTGCGCGCGATCGCGCATGCCGAAAGCGGCTTCGACGCGGCCGCGGTCTCGCCGAAGGGCGCGCAGGGGGTGATGCAGCTGATGCCGGACGTGGCGAAGGAATACGGCGTGGCCGATCCGTTCGCCGCCGACCAGTCGATCGCCGGCGGCGCGCGCTACATGAAGGCGCTGCTGCGCCGCTACGACGGCGACCGCACGCTGGCCGCCGCCGCCTACAACGCCGGCATCGGCACGGTGGCGCGCTACCGCGGCGTGCCGCCCTATGCGGAAACGCGCGAGTACATCGACAAGGTGATGGCGCTGTACCAGCGCTATCGCGAGGCGATGGGGATCAAGGCGGAGACGCCGGCGCAGTAGCGCGCGGCCCGATCTCCTGCGGCAGGTCGGAAGCTGCGCATCCACCGCCCGCGTACGGGGCCGCGGCACAGCCAGGCGCGCCGAGGCGGTGTCGGTCAGGCTCGTGCTCGGCCTCGGGCGTTGCGCGGCCTGGCGCGGTGCCAAGCCTGGCGTCCAGGGCCACACCGAGCCGCCTTCTCCACGCACAGCGCATTTCGCAGCACCGTGAGGGGGGGCAATCCATGCGACTCGTGCGCAACCGCTCGAGCCCGGTCGCCTCTTCCACGTCCGCAACCCGTCGTCACCGCAGCGCAGCGCGCACCATTGCAGCGCGCGCCGCGCCGTCTCGACGGCGATGCGCGGAGGTCGAGCGCTTCCACGCGCAGCCAAGGCCGGCTGCACGCGTCCACGCCTCAGCTCTTGGCCTGCAGCGCCACTTCCTCGTACGGCTGCACCACCACCCAGCCGTCGCCGGCGAAGCGCAGCTGGATGCTTTCGCCCGAGCCGCGCCCGAGCAGCGTGCCCAGGCTGACGTCGGCGACGATCTCCGGGGTTAGCCCGCCGGACCAGGCCACGGTGGCGTTGGGGTCGGTGAACACCGGGCCGGTCTGCGCGTTGACCGGCAGGGTCAGCGGTTCGTAGTGCGAGGTGATGGCGACGATGCCGTGGCCGCTCAGGCGCACGTTGAACAGGCCGCCGGAGAGCATGCCGGCGACCTTGCGCATCATGGTGATCTGGCTGTCGATGCCGGACTCGATGGCCAGCACGTCGTTGCCGTTGACGAAGATCGCCTCGCCGGCCAGGCGCAGCAGGGTGATCTTCTTGCCGGCGTCGGCCAGGTACACGCGGCCCTGGCCCTCGATCTTCATCAGCTGCATGCCTTCGCCGCTGACCGCCTTCTTCAGCAGGTTGCCCAGGCCCTGTTCCATCAGCCCCTGGCGGGTGAACTTGACCGCGCCCTTGCGCGCGACCATCGCCCCGGCCTTGGCCCAGACCAGGCCGTCCAGGCGCACTTCCAGCAGGTGCGGGTTCTCCAGTTCGAACGCGTCGGCGGACGCGTCCTTCTCGCGCGAGGCGGACAGGAATTCGGCCAGGGTACGTACGCTCATCTTCGGTCCTTGGTGTGGGCAAGGACCGCAGCATACCCGCCGGCCGCCGCCTCAGGGCGTGGCCGGCTCCGGCTCGGGCTGGCGCTGCGCCGCCGGCGCGGCCGTGGCCGGCGCCGCGGGCGTGGCGTACAGGTCCAGCAGCAGCAGGGTCACGCCGTTGGTCCAGCCGAAGCCGTCCTGCAGGGCGTATTCGCCGCCGCCGCCGCCGCTGGCCTGCGCGTCCACGCCGTACTTCTCCACCAGCTTGTGCTGCTGCGCGAACAGCGCCTGCACGCGGGCCAGGAAGCGGCTGCCGATGCGCTGCGCCAGCGCGTCCTGGCCGTAGCGGCGCAGGCCGTTCACCGCGATCCACTGCAGCGGCGCCCAGCCGTTGGGCTCGTCCCACTGCTGGCCGGTGTGCAGGCGGGTGCTGGCCAGGCCGCCGGGACGCAGCAGCTGCGCCTGCACGGTGGCGGCGCTGCGCTTGGCGCGCGCCGGCGAGGCGACGCCGACGAACAGCGGATACAGCGCCGCCGCGGTGACCTGGTCGCGCAGGCGGCGCTGCTGCCAGTCGTAGTCGGCGTAGTAGCCGGCATCGCTCCACAGGTGCTTGTCCATCGCGGTCTTGCGCGCGCTGGCCAGGGCCGCGTAGTCGGTGTCGCAGCCGGCTGCGCCGGGGTTCTTGGCGCAGGCCAGGGCCAGGGTCGATTCGAGGTGGTAGAGCAGGCTGTTGAGGTCGACCGGGACGATGGCGGTGGTGCGGATCGTGGCCAGGGTCTTGCGGTCGCCGAGCCAGCGGCTGGAATAGTCCCAGCCGCTCTCGGCGCCAGCGCGCAGGTCGCGGTAGACCTCCGCGGCCGGGCGGTCCTTGGCCTGCGCGGCGGTGCGCACGTCGTGCAGCCAGGCTTCCGGGCGCGGGGTGTCGCGCGCGTCCCAGTAGCGGTTGAGCAGGCTGCCGTCGGCCAGCCGCACCACGTGCGCGTGCGCGTTGCCCGGCGCCAGCGCCTGCGCGCCTTCCATCCAGTACGCGTATTCCTTCTGCAGCTGCGGCAGGTAGCGCGCATAGGCGGCGTCGCCTTCCACCTTGGCCTGCAGCTGCACCATGTGCGAGAAGAACGGCGGCTGCGAGCGGCTCAGGTAGTAGGTGCGGTTGCCGTTGGGGATGTGCCCGTAGGTGTCGATCAGGTAGGCGAAGTTGTCCAGCATCTGCCGGCTGCGCTCGGTCTCGCCGCTCTCGACCAGGCCGAGCATGGTGAAGTACGAGTCCCAGTAGTAGACCTCGCGGAAGCGCCCGCCCGGCACCACGTACGGCTGCGGCAGGGACAGCAGGCTGCTGTGCGCCGGCACGTCCACCTGGCGCCGCACCAGCAGCGGCCACAGCGCGTCGATGTGCTCGCGCAGGCCGGTGTCCTGGCGGATCGCCTCGGTCTGCACCGGGCCGGATTCCTCGAAGTTGGCGGCGACGAAGCGGCGCAGGTCGAAGCCCGGCTGCTGGCGCTGGGCCAGGTAGTCGGCGTTGATCAGCGCCGGGTCGCGCAGCGGCAGCGCATCGACGAAATGCTTCTGGTCGTCGAACAGTTCCTGCTGCTGCACGGCCTGGAACAGTTCGGGGTAGGCCAGGTCCGGGGTCAGCGGCGCGGGCGCGGGCGCGGTCTGCACCGCGGCCGGCGCGGCCTGCGCCGCGGCGGTGTCGCAGCCGCCCAGCAGCAGGCCCAGCGACAGGCTCAGCAGCGGGGTGCAGCAGGGAGGAGCGGCATGGCTCATCTCGGGTCCAGAGCAGGATGCGTGCGGCATGGTAAACGACCGAAGCGGGAGGCGGGAAACCGGTGGCGGTGGCGGCCGCATGCCGGCGAACGGGGAAAGCGCGGAGCGGTCTCGGTCCAGGCACGACGCAGGTGGCCGATCTGGCGATATCGGCCCGGGGCCGGCCGGCTTGAATCGGAGGGTGGACGGCGGGGACATGCCCGGAGCGATGCAAGAGCGGGGCCAATCGCGCTGCGGTACGGATTCCACGGTGTGTCGGAGGCGGCCGCCATCAGTTCGATTGCCATGGGCCATAGCCTGGGGCCGCCGGGGTGGGCAGGCGCCCGAAGCCCAGCGCCTGGAGCATGCGACCCAGGTGTCCACGGCAAGCGCGGGCTTTTGTGGGAGCGACTTCGGCCGCGACGCACTATCGGTAAGGCCCGTCGCGACCGAAGTCGCTCCCACAGGTTCGCCGCTCGCTTGGCATGATTGCCGGTGCGCGCGTGTTCGTGAATGGCGGCGTCACCGGTCCGCGCTTCGCGGCTGACGTGGCCGTTGGCGGCGTCCGTGTGACGCGCTGCGTCAGGTGCCTGGGCCGACGCCACTGCCTCCCACGCGCAACTGCCCCTGCAGCGTGGCGGCGTTGTCCAGGGCGTGGCCCAGCGCGGTGTTGTCGAAAATCACCCACGCCTCGCCCGCCGCCGGCGTGGCGGCGACGACGCGTGCGGCCAACTGCTGCAGGACGGCGTCGGGGTAGTCGCTGTAATAAATGCGTGGCGCGCCGTGCCAGCGCCAGTAGGCCGGCGCCGCCGTGCCCGCCGGCTGCGCGGCGGCGGCGTTCAGGGCCGGATCGGCGGCCACGCGCGCGATGCCGTGGCGCTGCCACAGCGCCTCGGCGCGGGCGCAGAACCAACTGGCGTGGCGCGGTTCGCAGGCGATGCCGCCGTGCCAGCGGCGCCGCAGCATCGCGAAGAAGGTGGCGGCGGTGCGCGCGTCGAAGGCCAGGCTCGGCGGCAACTGCACCAGCAGGCAGCCGAGCTTGTCGCCGAGGTGGCCGACCTCGCCGAGGAAGGTCTGCAGCAGCGGCGCGACGCGGTACAGGCGCGCGTCGTGGGTGATCGTGCGCGGCAGCTTGGCCGAGAAGCGGAAATCCGCCGGCACGCTCTCGGCCCAGCGCTGGTAGGTGGCGGGGCGGTGCGGGCGATAGAACGAGGAATTGATCTCGACCGCGTCGAAGCGAGTGGCATAGCGCGCCAGCTGGCTGGCGCCGTCGCCGACCAGCGCGCGCTGGGTGCTGGCGATCGACCAGCCGGCGCAGCCGACGCGGATGCGCGGTGCGGCGTCGGTGCGGCGGGGCGAGGCGGTCGGCATCGGGCAATGGCGGGCGGGACGGGTACCCGGGATAGCAAGCGCCGCGGCCAAGGGCCGTGAAGGGCGATGCCGGCGGTGCGCGTCTTGCCGGTTCGGCTACCCGCTGCCTGCCTGTTCCCTGCGGTCAGCCTGTGCAGGAAACCGAGGACACCGAAGGGGCCGGTGGCGAAATGGCGGACGTTTCCAACCCCGGACGCAGGCACGGGAAGGTGCCGCCACAGTCGTTGGCGAACGCTTAGAGGTGGACAGGGCAGTACAGCATCGAACGGCGCACCGAACAGTGGCGTGTCGCCGCTCCACGCGATCGGTCGGACAGCGGCGGCGCTGCCGGCGCGCAACCATGTCGCCTGGCCGATGGGCCATCGACGCAGCATCGCGGCACCGCGGGCGATCCGCGCGCGCCTGCGTGCCTGACGCATGGCCGGGACCGCCCGGCCATGCGCGTGCGGCCTTACTGCTTGGCGGCGGCCTTGGCCTTCGCCTTGACCGGCTGGCCGTCGCTGTCCAGCACCTGCACCTCGCCCAGCTTCAGCGCGCGCACCGGCGCCTCGATCTGCTTGAGGTCGCCGACGATGACCCAGGTCATCGCCTGCGGCGCGACGATCTGCTTGATCGCCGCCTGCGCCGCGTTCTGGTCGATCGCTTCCAGGCGCGCCTTCAGGGTCTGCACGTAGTCGTCCGGACGGCCGTACTGGACGATGCTCTCGACCGCGCCCAGCACCGCGCCGGTGGTCTCGAAGCTGCCCGGCAGGGCGCGGATGCGCTGGTTCTTGATCTTGGCGATCTCATCGCTGGTCAGCGGCTTGTCGCCGACCACGGCCTTGGCTTCCTTCAGGATCTCGGCGGCCGACTCGGCGGTCTTGTCGGTCTGCACCGGGGCGAAGAACAGGAACGGGCGCTGGCCCTGCGCATCCAGCATGAAGCTGTTGGCGCCGTAGGCCCAGCGCTTGTCCTCGCGCAGGTTCATGTTCAACCGCGAGGTGAAGGTGCCGCCGAAGGCGCCGTTGGCCACGCCGATGGCCAGGTTGTCCGGCGCCTTGGTGGACGGCGCCAGCAGGCCGGCCAGGATCAGCGACTGCGGCGCGTCGGTGCGGTTGATCAGGAACACCCGCGGCTTGGGCTGCGCGGCGACCTGCGCCAGGGTCTTGCCCGGGCGCGCGGTGGCCGGCGGCTGCCAGTCGCCGAACGCGGCGTCGAGCTGCGGGATGATCTGTGCCAGGGTGGTGTCGCCGGCGACCAGGATGCGCAGGTTGTCCGGGCGCAGCCAGTTGGCCTGGAACGCGGTCAGGTCGCTGGCGCTCAGGCTCTTGATCGCCGCCTCGGTGCCGCTGCCGGTGAGCGGCACGCCGTAGGGATGCTGCGGACCGTACAGCAGCGGCGGCAGGGTGCGCAGCGCCAGGCCCTGCGGCTGGGTCTTCTCCTGCGCGATGGAGGCCAGCCACTGGCCGCGCACGCGCTCGATGTCCTCGGCCTTGAACGCCGGGTTGCGCACGATGTCGGCGAACAGCGCCAGCGACGGCGCCAGCTGGTCGTTGAGCGCATCGAGCGAGGCGGCGCAGCTGTCCAGTTCGCATGCCACGCTGGTGATCGCGCCCAGGCGCTGGCGGCGCTGCGCCACTTCCACCGAATCCAGGCTGCGGGTGCTCTCGTTCATCAGCGCCGCGGTGAAGTTGGCGGTGCCGAGCTTGCCGCCCTGGTCGACCGCATAGCCGGCGTCGAACAGCAGTTCGATCTGGGTCACCGGGATGGTGTGGCGCTCGGCCAGCACCACCTCGATGCCGTTCTTGAGCTTGCCGCGCTGCAGCTGCGGGAAGCTCAGGCTCGGGAACTGGTTGGTCTCCGGGATGCCGGCGGCGCGATCGACCTGGTTCTTGCCGGCGCTGTAGCTGGCCTTGGCCGGCAGCTTGGGCGCGGGCTTGCCGTCGGCCGCGGGCAGCGGCTTGAGCGCCTTGTCCTCGGCCACCGGGTCGAAGCCCTCGCCGGCCGGCAGCACCGTCAGCAGGTAGTCGCCCTTGCCGAACCAGGTGTCGGCGGCCTTGCGCACGCTGGCCGCGGTGGCGGCCTGGGCGCGTTGCAGGTCGTGCTTGTAGGCGCCCGGATCGTTGCGGTAGACCTGGCCCTCGGCCAGGATCGCGGCCTTGCCGGTGAAGCCGCCGACCTTCTCCAGGCCGCGCACGAAGCCGGCGCGGTAGTTGACCTGCGCGCGCTGCAGTTCGTCGGCGGTCGGGCCTTCGGCCAGGAACTTCTTCAGTTCGTCGGCGATGGCGGCCTCGACCTTGGCCGGGTCCACGCCGTCCTTCACGTCGGCGCTGATCTGCAGCTGGCTGGCCAGCGCGAACGGCTGGATGCTGGCCGAGACGTCGTCCACCAGGTTGTCGCGGTACACCAGGCGCTGGTACAGGCGGCTGGTCTTGCCGCCGCCGAGCACGGTGGTGGCCAGGTCCAGCTGCACCGCGTCGTCGGTGCCCAGCTGCGGCGCCACCCAGGTGCGGTAGATGCGCGGCTGCGCGACCTGGTCGTGCTGCACGCCGCGGGTCTGCTTGGCCAGCGGGGTGATCCACGGCTGCTGGCGCGGCACCGGCTTGCCGGCGGGGATGTCGCCGAAGTACTGCTCGGCCTTGGCCTTGGCCTGGGCCACGGTGATGTCGCCGGCCAGCACCAGGGTGGTGTTGGCGGCGCCGTAGTTGTCGTGGAACCACTGCTTGACGTCGTCCAGCGAGGCCGCGTCGAGGTCGGCCATCGAGCCGATGGTGTCGTGCTGGTAGGGATGGTTGGCCGGGAAGATGTTGGCCAGGATGTTCTCGTCCACGCGCCCGTAGGGGCGGTTCTCGCCCTGGCGCTTCTCGTTCTGCACCACGCCGCGCTGGGTGTCCAGTTCCTTCTGCCCGATCGCGCCGAGCAGGTGGCCCATGCGGTCCGATTCCATCCACAGCGCCATGTCCAGCGCGGTGGTCGGCACGGTCTCGAAGTAGTTGGTGCGGTCGAACCAGGTGGTGCCGTTCATGTCGGTGGCGCCGACCTTCTCGAACGGCTGGAAGTAGGTGCCCTTGTGGTTCTCCGAGCCGGAGAACATCAGGTGCTCGAACAGGTGCGCGAAGCCGGTCTTGCCGGCCGGCTCGTCGCCGGAGCCGATGTGGTACCAGATGCTCACCGCCACCACCGGCGCCTTGTGGTCCTCGTGCACCACCACGGTCAGCCCGTTGGGCAGGGTGAAGCGGGTGTAGGCGATCTCCGGCACGGTGGCCTTGGCCGCCAGCGCCGGCGGCGCGGCGCTGGCCGGGGCGATCGCGGCGCCGGCGCCGAGGGTGAGGATGCTGGAGATCAACAGCGACAAGGGTCGGAGCATGGGCCGGGCCTGGCAAAGAGAATGGTCCAGCATAGTGGGCGCGCGGCGGGGTCGGAACGTGACTGATGGCACAGCGCCGCCCGCTCGCGCGCCGGCCACGGCATCCGTCGCTACACTCGGACCTGCAAACCACAACCGAGGGGCAAGAGTGAAGCGACCGATCATGGGCATGCTGGCGCTGGCGGTGTCCGGCGCACTGATGGCGGCGCCGCCGTCCGCGCCGGGCTTCGATACGCAGCGCATTTCCGCCGACGTCAAGACGCTGGCGTCCGACGCCTACGAGGGCCGCGCGCCGGCCACGCCGGGCGAGGACAAGACCGTGGCCTACCTGAGCGCGCAGTTCCAGGCCGCCGGCCTGCAGCCGGGCGGCGATCTGCGCGACGGCAAGCGCCTGTGGACGCAGGCGGTGCCGCTGCGCCGCGCCGACATCGTCGGTACCCCGCAGCTGGCGATCGAGGCCGGCGGCCAGCGCCAGGCATTGACCCAGGGCCAGCAGATCGCCGTGCGCGCCGCGCTCGACGGCAGCAGCCAGGTCGCCATCGACGGCGCGCCGCTGGTGTTCGTCGGCTACGGGGTCAAGGCGCCGGAGCGCGGCTGGGACGATTTCAAGGGCGTGGACCTCAAGGGCAAGATCGCGGTGGTGCTGATCAACGACCCGGACTTCGAGACCGGCAAGGGCGCGTTCGACGGCAAGGGCATGACCTACTACGGCCGCTGGACCTACAAGTACGAAGAAGGCGCGCGGCAGGGCGCGGCCGGCGTGCTGATCGTGCACGAGACCGCACCGGCCTCCTACGGCTGGGCCACGGTGGCCAGCTCCAACACCAACAGCATGTTCGACGTGGTCCGCGACGATCCCAGGTCCGCGCATCCCGCGCTCGAGGGCTGGATCCAGCGCGACGTCGCGGCGGACCTGTTCAAGCGCGCCGGGCTGGATTTCGAGGCGTTGAAGAAGCAGGCGCAATCGCGCGAGTTCAAGCCGGTGGAACTGAAGGGCGAGCGGCTGCACGCCGACTACGCGGTGAAGTCGGAGGTGATCACCTCGCACAACGTGGTCGCGCGGCTGCCCGGCAGCACCCACCCGGACGACAGCGTGATCTACACCGCGCACTGGGACCACATCGGCGTGGGCGCTCCGGACGCCAACGGCGATCGCATCTTCAACGGCGCGCTGGACAACGCCAGCGGCACCGCCGCGCTGCTGGAACTGGGCCGGGTGTTCGCCAAGGGCCCGGCGCCGCAGCGCTCGGTGGTGTTCCTGGCGGTCACCGCCGAGGAGAAGGGCCTGCTCGGCTCGGAGTACTACGCCTCCAAGCCGCTGTATCCGCTGGCGCGCACGGTGGCGGTGATCAACATGGACGGCATGAGCCCGTTCGGCCCGTCGCGCGATTTCGGCATCTACGGCACCGCCAAGCTGGACCTGCTCGACGAGCTGAAGACGGTCGCCAAGCGCTGGGACCTGCGCTACACGCCGGACCCGAAGCCGGAAGCGGGCTACTTCTTCCGCTCCGACCACTTCTCCTTCGCCAAGCGCGGCGTGCCGGCGCTGTCGTTCGCGGCCGGGCAGGACTGGGTGGACGGCGGGATCAAGGCGGGCAAGGCCGCCGCCGACGACTACACCGCCAAGCGCTACCACCAGCCCGGCGACGAATGGCTGCCGAGCTGGACCTTCGCCGGCGCCGCGCGCGACCTGCAGGTGCTGTACACGCTGGGCGCCGAGCTGGCCAACTCGCCGCAATGGCCCAACTGGAGCAGCGACTCGGAGTTCCGCGCCACCCGCGACGCCAGCGCCGCGCAGCGGCGGTGAGCCGGGCTGCGGCATGACGAACGCGCCGCCGGACCCTGCATCGGCGGCGCCTGACGTATCCGGGCCGCCTGCGGTTGCGATCAAGGAAGACGCGCCCCGGCCCGCTGCGGCCGCGGCATCGCATCCCCGGTGGATGCGCGCCCGGGTGGTGCTGGCCTTCGTGATGGCGGGCCCGCCACTGGGGACGTTCCTGGTCGCGGCGCTCATGCTTCTGATTTGGTCCGAGGCCCTGTCGCCCGGCGATGCGCTGACCGTCGCACTGATGATGGCGCTGATGTCCTACATACCCGGTGCGCTACCGGCGCTGCTGACCGGCGCCCTCGTCGCGCGGCGCTGGTCGGATGCGCGTGGTTGGTACGCGCATGTACGGACCGGCTTGGCCGGATGGTTGCTGTCGCTGGCTTGCCTCGGCGCCGCGTTCGCGCTGCTGGGGCTGGATTTCGACTCCGTCGCCGAGACCGCCACATTGCTGTTGCTGTGCAGCCTGCCGGGATTGATCGGCGCCACGCTGGTCTCGCGCCTGCTGCAGGCGTTGCGCGGCGCCTGAGCCGACGCCGGCCTCAGCCGGCGCTGGCCTGCTGCAGCGACGGCGTGCGCCAGCCGGCGCGCACGCCCCAGAAATAGAAGCCCAGCGCGACCACCGCGACCACGGCCAGGTCCGGACCGTAGGACAGATAGCCATGGCCGCCGAAGGTGGTGCTGCCGGCCCACGACAGCAGCGCGATGGTCGGCAGGTAGGCGATCAGCCAGCTGGCGCCGCGCAGGTGCTTGCCGAAATCCTGCCAGCCCTGGCGGTGCTGGTAGTAGGCGTACACCGGCAGCGCCACCAGCATCAGCACGATGATCTCGCCGGTCAGCGGCCAGCGCGCCCAGTACAGCAGTTCGGTGGCCAGCACGAAGGCCGCCGCGGCCAGCACCGGCAGGCCGACGATGCGCAGCGGGCGGTGCATCTCCGGCGCGTGGCGGCGCAGCGCCATCGCGCTGATCGGGCCGGTCAGGTAGGAGATGATCGTGGCCACCGAGATCACCGCCGCCAGCGTGCCCCAGCCGCGGAAGAAGAACAGGAACAGGTAGGACACCGCCAGGTTGAAGAACATCGCCGGGCGCGGCACGCCCCAGTGCGGATGCAGCTTGCCCAGCACCGCCGGCAGCGTGCCGTTGCGCTCCATGCCGTAGATCATCCGCGCGGTGGTGGCGGTGTAGGTGATGCCGGTGCCGCTGGGGCTGACGAAGGCGTCCACGTACAGCAGCATCGCCAGCCAGTGCAGGTTGACGATGATCGCCAGCTGCGCGAACGGCGAGCGGAAATCGATGCCGTGCCAGCCGGCCTTGGCCAGCAGGTCCGGCGGCACCGCGCCGATGTAGGCCACCTGCAGGATCAGGTAGATCACCGTCGCCAGCGCGATCGAACCCAGCACCGCGAACGGGATGCTGCGCCCGGGATCGCGCGCCTCGCCGGCCAGGTTCACCGGGCTCTGGAAGCCGTTGAAGCTGAACACGATGCCGGCGGTGGCCACCGCGGTCAGCACCGCGGCGAAATCGATGGTGTGCGCGCCGCCATGCAGGCCGACGCTGAAGTTCTCGCCGTGGAAACCGCTGGCGATCAGCGCCACGCCGGTCAGCGCCGGCACCACCAGCTTGAACACGGTGATCAGGCTGTTGGAGCGCGCGAACAGCTTGACGCTCCAGAAGTTCAGCAGGAAATACACCAGCACCAGCGCCGCGGCGATGTACAGGCCCGGCACCGACAGCTCGCCGGCGCCGCCGGGCTGCTGCACGTACAGGTCCTGCGCCCATTGCCACGGCCACGATGCCATGTACTGCACCGAGGCCTCGGCCTCCACCGGGATCACCGACACGATCGCGATCCAGTTGGCCCAGCCGGCGATGAAGCCGACCAGCGAGCCGTGCGAATAGTGGCTGTAGCGGACCATGCCGCCGGACTCGGGGAACATCGCGCCCAGTTCGGCATAGGCCAGGGCGATGGTGGTGACGATCGCCGCGCCCAGCAGCCAGGCCCAGATCGCGCCGGGGCCGGCCAGCCCGGCCGCGCGCCAGGCGCCGAACAGCCAGCCGGAGCCGATGATCGAACCCAGGCCGGTCAGCATCAGGGCGAACGGGCCGACATCGCGGCGCAAGGCGGTTTGGGTCATGGCATCGTTCCAGGCGGCGACGGCAGCGGGAAACCGCGGATGATCGCAGAAGTGCAGCGGGGGCGCATTGCCGGGATTGGGGATTCGGGATTGGGGATTCGAAGAAAGGACATCGTAGAGCCGAGCTTCGCGGCCCGGCGCCTTTGCGAATCCCCAATCCCGAATCCCCAATCCCGGCACTTCTTACGCAAGCTTTACGCCCCAACGCCATGGCGAAATAGCGCGCTTACGCGGCACGCGCCTAGAGTCTGCAGCGTCCTTTCCGTTGGATGTGTTCCATGTCGATTCTGTTGATCCAGGGCCCGCACCGCGATGCGCCGGCCATTGCCGTGGCCCGGCGGCTGGCCGGCGCGTCCGGCGCCCGCGTGGTGCCGGTGGCCTGCGCCGATGCGGCGCAGATCGTGGCGCGGCTGCGGCAGGGCGCGCACGACGAGACCGAGCTGGTGCTGCTGGATTCCGGCGAGCTGCCGGCCGCGGAGCTGGCCGAACACGGCGCGCAGCTGCGCGAAGCGCTCGATGCGCTCGGCCATCCGTACATCGAGATGCACGACGCCAGCGCGCAGGCGCTGGAGCCGCTGCTGCATCCGCGCCACGCGCCGCTGCTGACGGTGATCGCCAACGGCGCGCTCGCCGACAGCTACGCCATCGCGCTGGGCGTGGCCGCGCGTCGGCTCGGCGCACGCGCCGCGCTGGCCAACTGAGGGCGCGGCCATGTCGATCCTGTTGTTGCGCGGCCCGGACTGCGTGGCCGGCCATCGCGGCCGCCCGGCGCGCATCGCGCCGCCGGTGCTGCGGCAATTGCTCGCGCATGCCGGCCGCGCCGGCAAGACCCTGGCGGTGCGCGGCTGCGCCAGCGAGGCCGAACTGCTGCAGGCGCTGGCCCAGGCCGATGCGGCGCAGGTGGAGATGCTGCTGCTGGATCCGGGCGCATGCTCGGACAGCGCCGCCACCGCCGCGGCGGTCGCGCGCCTCGGCCGGCCGTACGTGGAAGTGCACGACGACGCCTGCGACCGGCGCGAACCCTGCCTGTGCGTGGCCTCGCGGCAGCGCGTGGGCCAGGTCGGCGGCTACTGCGCGCAGAGCTACGCGCTGGCCTTGTCGATCGCGCTGGAACACCTGGGCTGCAACGGCTACGAAGGCGATGTGCACGTCGGTACCTGAGCGCGCGCGCCACTACCTGGCCGACTACGAGGCCTACAGCTACGGCCAGCGCGTGGCCTGGGGCACGCTGGCGCACAGCTGGGACAGCGGCGAGCCGCTGGACCCGCAGCGGCTGCTGCAGCAGCTGCGCGCGCAGGCGGCGCAGCGGCATGGCGTGGACAGCGGCGACATCCGCATCCGCGGCGTCAGCCGGCTGTAGCGCGTACACGCATGTCCCGCGCGCCGGTCGGTCGCGGAGGCGACGGCGAGGCGCAGCACGGCGTCCGCGCGCTGGCACGAGCGAAGCGCAGCCGCTCGCCTGCGAAGCGGCGCGCCGGGGCTTCGGCGACCGCTGCCTCGCCCGCCACGGCGTGGCGAGCGAAGCAGCGCGCAGGCGGCATGTCCATCGATCGCGCGACCGAAGTCGCCGCCGCCACGGCGAGGTTGGGGAACCAGCGCGCCGCGCGGCTTACGCGAACAGCGCAGCCAGCCGCGCCACCGCCGCTTCGGAGGCGGCGCGGTCGGGCGTGGCGTCGGGATTGCCGAAGTCGCCGTCGGCCTGCGCCTGCACCAGCAGGCCGTCGCGGCGCGGTACCACGTTGAGGTTGTGGCCGCGGTAAACCAGCCCGTAGGTGACTTCCGGCTGCGGCACCAGCCGCGCGGTCTGCCCGCGCACCGGCACCAGGCTGTCGTCGCCGAGCAGGGCGCGCGCGCCGTAGCCGGTGGCGTTGACCAGGGTCTTCTCGCGCAGTTCGGCGAACTGGCGCGGGCTTTCGAACTCTCGCGTCTGGATCTCGCCGCCGGCGGCGAGGAAGTCGTCCAGCAGCAGCCGCGCATAGGCGCTGATGTTGAACACCAACTGCGTGTAGCGGCGCACGTGCGCCACCGGGAACGGATGCTGCCCCGGTGCCAGCGCCTGCGAGTTCGGGCCCAGGTCGGCCAGATACTGCGCCTCCAGCGACGGGTAATCGGGCTCGCCGTTCCCGCCATGGCCGCTGGGCTGGTCGAACGGCACATCCGACAGCACATAGCCGTCGCGCCACTCGATCGGATCGCCGGGCAGGCCGAGCAGGTTCTGGTACATGCCGAACGAGGTGCGCGCCATCTGTTCCCAGCGCCGCCCGAACTCCGGCGTGGCGTAGGCGCTGCTGCACACGCGCGAATCCGGCGACCACACCCCGGTGGCGAAGGAGGAACGCACTTCCGGCGGCCGCTCCTTGGCGTAGATGCGCACGCGCAGCCCGGCGCGCTGCGCGACCAGCGCGGTGGTCAGGCCGATCGCGCCGCAGCCGATCACCGCCAGTTCCGACTGGCCGGTGGCGCGCGCCAGCTGCGTGGCGATCGCCGCCGATCCCCACGACAGCGACCAGCCGCTGCCGCCATGGCCGTAGTTGTGGATCACGGTCTTGCGGCCGATGCGCTCGGCCTCGATGCGCGGCCCCTGCGCGCGGAACGGCCGCGTGCAGGCGTGCAGCGCGACGATGCGGTCGGCACTGGCGCGGATCGGCGCCAGCGGCGCCGGCGTGGCGAAGGCGGCGGGGGCGGGCGGTGCAGGGAGGACCGGCAGGGCGGGCGACGCCGGCGGCGCCGCCGCGGCGCCGCGCCGCGCGTGGGCGAGCAACGGCCCGGCGCCGAGCGTGGCGGCGGCCAGCGCGCCGCTGCGCAGGAAATGTCGTCGGTGCATGCCGGGCTCCTCGATCGTGCGAGCGGAGTCTACGCGAGCGGCCGCGCTCGCGTCGCGTGGCCCGCCCGCGCCATGCGCGCCTGCAGGCGAACGGCCGGTGCGGCGCACGGGACGCACCACGCGCATCGCTGCCGAAGCCGGTGGCGGCGGCCGGGGCCCCGGGGGCCGCCGCGCGGCCGACGTCCGCACCGACGCCAGCGCCGCGGTTTCGCTCCGCCGATCCGGCGTCCCGTCCGCGCCGGCGCGGTTTCGTCGCCGGGGGACTGGCGGCCCGCGCCGCCGCGGCTATGCTCGCGGCCATGTCACCGATCCCCGCCGCCATGGTTTCCAGCCTGTCCCTGATCGTCCGCCTGCTCTGCGCCTGGGCGGCGGCGCTGATCGTCGCCGGCTTCGTCTGGAGCGGGCTGTTCTACGGCATGGAGGAACCGCCGGGCTGGTTCTTCGGCCTGCTGGCGATGCTGCTGATGCTGTCGGCGCTGGTCGCCGGCATCACCCATCTGCGCCGGGTCTGGCTGATCGCCGGGCAGTTGGACAGCGCCACCCTGTCCAGCCGCCAGCGGCGCCAGATCGAGATCCCGCTGGACACCCGCGAGGCGTTCGCGCTGGTCGATGCGGCGGTGCGTGAACTGCCGCGGGTGGAAGAGATCGAGAGCGCCGCCGACAGCCTGCAGGTGCGCGCGAAAGTGCGCCGCATCGATCCGTACAACGGCCGCAAGCCCTCGCGCTGGAACCTGGCCGCGCGCGTGGCGGTCAAGCGCAACCAGGTGCTGGCGACGGTGACGCCCGGCGCCGGCACCAGCAGCCTGACCCTGCTGCTGGAGCCGGACGCCAGCGCCTGGATCGACCTGTTCGCGGTCGACGAGGGCAGCAACTACGAGAACGCCGAGGCGCTGAGCCGCGCCGTGGCGCGCCGCGTCGCCGAGCAGCGCCGCGACGAGCAGGCCGCCGCTGCGCAGGCGGCCACCGAGCAGGAGCTGACCGTGGCGCGGCTGAACCTGCTGCACGCGCAGGTCGAACCGCACTTCCTGTACAACACGCTGGCCAGCGCGCAGGTGCTGGCGCGCACCGATCCGCCGCGCGCGGACCTGATGCTCGGCTACCTGATCCAGTACCTGCGCCGTTCGCTGCCCAGCGCCGAGGACGCGCTGAGTTCGCTCGGCGAGGAACTCGAACGCGCCCAGGCCTACCTGGAGATCCTCAAGATCCGGATGGGCGCGCGGCTGCAACTGGAAGTGCAGGTGCCCGAGACGATGAAGCACCTGGCGCTGCCGTCGATGATGCTGCAGACGCTGGTGGAGAACGCGATCAAGCACGGCCTGGAGCCCAAGCCCGGCGGCGGCACGATCTGGATCCTGGCGCGCGCCTTCGACGACCACGTCACCGTCACCGTCGCCGACGACGGCCTGGGCTTCAACAGCCAGTCCAGCGGCACCGGCATCGGCCTGAAGAACCTGCGCGAACGTCTGCGCCTGACCTATGCCGGCGCGGCCACGTTCGCGATCGTGTCCAACTTCCCCAGCGGCGTGGCCGCGACGATCACCCTGCCATGTCCGCCGCAATGGCAATCGCCGTCGCCGCCGGTGCCGCCGCCGCTGCCGGCAGGAGCGCGCCATGGTTGATGCGGTCATCGCCGAGGACGAGGAACTGCTGCGCACCGCGCTGGTCGCGCTGCTGGCCGAGGTCTGGCCGCAGCTGCGCATCGTCGCCGAATGCGAGGACGGCGCCAGCGCGCTGGAACGCCTGGCCGAGCACCAGCCGGACGTGGCCTTCCTGGACATCCGCATGCCCGGCCTGAGCGGCATCGAGGTGGCGCGCGCGCTGGGCGAGCTGAGCCCGCGCACCCAGGTGGTGTTCGTCACCGCCTACGACCAGTACGCGATCGACGCGTTCGAACAGGGCGCGGTGGACTACCTGCTCAAGCCGATCGCGCGCGAACGCCTGCTGGCGACCGTGCAGCGGCTGCAGGCGCGCGCCGCGCAGGGCCCGGACGTGGCGGTGCTCGATGCCCTGCTGCAGCGCCTGGGGCAGCGCCCGCCGTCGCCCACCGCGCCGCCGCCGCTGGCCTGGATCACCGCCAACAGCGGCCGCGAGACGCGGCTGATCCTGCTCGACGACGTGGTCTATTTCCAGGCCGACAACAAGTACACCACGGTGCTGACCCGCGACGGCGAAGCGCTGCTGCGCACGCCGCTGCGCGAACTGCTGGACGTGCTGGACCCGGCCGCGTTCCGGCAGATCCACCGCTCCACCATCGTCAACCTGAAGGCGGTGGCCTCGGTGGTCCGCGACGACACCGGCAAGGGCCGGATGAAGCTGCGCCACCGCGACGAAGTGCTGACCGTCAGCCAGCCGTACATGAGTCTGTTCCGCGGCATGTAGCGCCGCCTCCGCCATTTCGCACTGGAACAAGGAATTCGCCATGCGCCTGCTTTCCATGCTGTGGTCGTGCCTGCTCGGCATCGCCGGCTGCCAGGGACACGCCAACCTCGACCTGTCCACCAGCGCCAGCCGCGAATCGGTGGTGCATACCAGCGAGCGCGGGGTGGCGGTGATCTTCAGCCGCACCACCTACCGCGGCGGGCTGGCCACGTTCCGTTGCGTGGACAGCCGCAGCGGCCGCTGCCACTACCAGGTCTACGCGACCTGCACGGCGCCGGGCGCGCCCAACGGCAACGATCCGGCGGCGTGCGTGCCGCGCATGCTGCAGGAGTTCGACCTGCCGGTCGGCCAGCGCCGCGAGATCGGCGGCTTGTCGCCCGATTTCGACCAATGCGTCACGCCCGAGACCCCGTCCGCGACGCAGCGTTGCGCGCGGGGCTGAGTGCGGGGCTGAGCGCGGCAGGCTCCAGGCTTTTTGCTGCGGATGCTGTAACGGGCTTCTGCCCGACAGTCACGAAGCCGCCGAGTTTTTGCGGGCTTCGCTCGTCGCGACTGAAGTCGCTCCTACAGGGGCGTGTGGCAGACCAGTCGATTTGCCGCGGGTCGACTGGGTGCACTGTGGGACTTCAGTCCCGACTGCTGCCGAAGCCGGGCGATGGACGGCTTCGTTCGTGCGGATGAAAACCACTCCTGCAGAAATCTTGCGGCGAACTCGCGGGGCGCACTGTAGGAGCGGCTTTAGCCGAAATCTCGCGGCGAACTCGCTGAGTGCACTGTAGGAGCGGCTTTAGCCGCGACAGGCAGCCTGAACCGCCGCCAATCCCACCTCCGCGCGTCGCGACTGAAGTCGCTCCTACAGGGGGCACGCAGCGGAAGGGAACGCGCCTAGTAGTCCACGCCCACCGAGAACAGCAGCGTGCGCGGGTCGCCCAGCGCCACCGCGCGCTGCAGGCCGCCGGCGTAGTAGTCGTGGTCGAACGCGTTCTTCAGGTTCAGCGCGTAGCGCAGGTGGCCCTGGCGGTAGGCCAGGCCGGCATCGAACACCACGTAGCCGGGGATGCGGTGGCCGTAGGCGGTCTTCTCGCCTTCGGCGCGCGCGCCGCCGCTGACGGTCCAGCCGTCGTCCACCCCGTGCGGCGCGTACTGCAGCCACAGCGAGCCGCTGTGCCTGGGCACGTTGTACAGGCGGTCGCCGACGGTGGTGACGCGCTGCGCGCCATCGTCGGTGACCACCGCGTCGGTGTAGGCGTAGCCGGCGAACAGGCTGAGCCCGCTGCCCAGGTCGGCGGCGGCGTTGAGCTCCACGCCGCGGCTGCGCTGTTCGCCGACCGCGATGCTGTAGCCGTCGTTGAGCGGATCGCTCTGCAGCACGTTGCGCCGGCGCAGGTCGTACAGCGCCATGCTCAGGCTGGTGCCGGCGTCCAGTTCCATCTT
Source organism: Xanthomonas sp. AM6 (assembly GCF_025665335.1). Taxonomy (NCBI): domain Bacteria; kingdom Pseudomonadati; phylum Pseudomonadota; class Gammaproteobacteria; order Lysobacterales; family Lysobacteraceae; genus Xanthomonas; species Xanthomonas sp. AM6. Next base: position 4,239,502 of record NZ_CP106869.1, on the reverse strand, counting down.
CACCCCCAGTTCCACCTGGCGGCCGCGCTCCGGATCGAACTGCGCGCCCTGCACGTCGGTGCCGACGTTCGGATAGAACGAGGTGGCCACGCTGGCGTAGGGGCGCAGCCCGCCGCCGGCATCGAACATCAGTGCCGCCGAGCCGGTGGTGACGCTGGCGTCGTTGCGCGCGTCCACGCCGGTGAGGCGGTCCTCGCTGCGGTTGCGGCTGCGGTCGTGGCGCAGGCCCAGCAGCAGTTGCCAGTCCGGCGCGAACTGGATGCGGTCGCGCAGGTACAGGCCGCCGGAGGCGACCACGCTGAGGTTGTCGCGGGTGGGCGTGGCCGGGCAGGTGATCGCGCCGCCGTAGACCGGCGCGTAGATGTCCAGCGTGCCGACCCGGCAGGTGGACTGCACGTTCCATTCCCAGGTCTTGAACGCGTCCACGCCGGCGGTCAGCGTGTGCTGCCAGGCGCCGGTGGCGAAGCCGCCTTGCAGATACGTGTCCTGCACCCAGGTGCGGCCGTCGTAGTGCTGGTCGGTGGCGGTGCGGCGCAGCGTGCGCAGGTCGGCGGCCAGGCCGTTGTTGGCGATAAAGAAACCGTCCAACCCGAACTCCTGCCAGCGCGCGGCGTGGTGCAGGGTCCAGCCGTTATCGAAGCGGTGGTCCAGCACATAGCCGACGCGGCTCTGGTGGCTGTGGTAGGGCGGCTGGGTGGGCTCGCCGGTGAACAGCGAGCGGTCGATCCTGCCGTTCGGATTGGCTTCGGCGCTGCCTTCCCACGGCAGGCCCTGCTGGCGGATGTAGTCGCGCTCCTGGTAACTGGTGAGGATCACGAAATCGGTGCGCTCGCCCAGGTCCAGCGACAGCGACGGCGCGATCCAGCGGCTGCGGAAGTACACGTGGTCGGTGGGGTCTTCCGAATTCATCGCCAGGCCGTTAAGCCGCAGCGCGGCCTTGCCGTTGGCCGACAGCGGCTGGTTCAGGTCGAAGCTGCCCTGGCGCAGGCCGTCGCTGCCGGCTTCCAGTTCGGCGCGGCGCAGCGGCTGCCGCTCGGGGCGCTTGCTGATCAGGTTGACCAAGCCGCCGGGCAGGACCTGGCCGTAGAGCAGCGAGGCCGGCCCCTTCAGCACTTCCACCTGCTGCATGCCGAACAGCTGTTCGGCGACGCGGTTGTTGGCCGCGGTGCGCAGGCCATCGACGAACAGCGAGTCGGAGGCGGTCTGGCCGCGGATGATCAGGTCGTCCCAGCCGCGCCGGCCGAAGGTGTTGGCGACCACGCCGGACACGTTGTGCAGCGCATCGGCCAGGGTCTGCGCCTGCTGGCTGTCCAGCAGCGCGCGCGGCACCACGGTGATCGAGAACGGAGTCTGCGCCAATGGCGCGTCCGACTTGTCGGCGTGCGCCGGTGCGGTGCTGCGGAAGCCGTCGTCGGCCGCCTCGGCGCGGACCTGCACCGTGGGCAGCGCGGTGGCCTGCGCGGCATCGGCGATGTCGGTCGCGCGCGCAGGAGCGGAAGCCGCCATGCCGAGCAGGCAGGCGAGCGGGAGGGGATGCAGTTTCATCGGGACCGTGGGGTAGAGGCGGGGAGGGCTAATCGAGAATGATTATATTTCGCGAAGAGGGTTTTGCGAAGCGTCCGCGGCCGGCGCGGCGTGTACCGGTTTCGAGTGTTCGTGGCTCCGGCAGCCCACGGGTGCCGGCCGACGCCGCGGGCGTGGAAGGCGGTCCGGTCGCCCCCGGCGCATCGCTTCGGCGACATGGTTGCAGGCCAGGTCCAGGTGCGCTTCCACGCGGCAGCGCCGCAGGCGCGGATGCGGGCAGCGGGAAGACGCGGCGCCGTTGCCGGCGTTGCGATGGTCGTGGCGACGCGGAGACGGCATGCGCCGCGCAGGCGCACGTGCAGGAATGCCGCGCCTACATGCGGTCATCCCGCCGCGAACGGCAGCGGCTTCAGCTCATGGCGTGCGTGCGATCGGCGGCAGCGTGCGGCGACGTCGCGGCAGGCAGCGGCGACGGAGGTGGCGACGACTGCGGAACGGACTGCGTGGCAGCGCGGAAAGCCCGACATCCGCTGCGCAGCGCCGCAGCGCGCTCGTATGCGCGCCGCAGCGGGAAACGCGTGCCGCAGCCGGCTCAGCCGGCGACGCGGAACACGCCGGTCTGGCCGCCGGGCGGCAGGCCCTCGAACTGGGTCAGCGCGGCGACCAGTTCGGCATGCAGGCGGATGCGGCCCATCTCGCGCATGATGCGGATGTCCTCGTGGCGCAGTTCGCGGTTGGCGACCACCTCGCGCTTGTATTCGAGGATCTCCGGATACTTGCGCGCCATGTTCAGCGCATCGGCCACGCACTCCACCGTATCGGCGTCGACGGACAGCGGCTCGCGGCTGTTGAAGGCGGTGAGCCAGCGCTCGAAGCCGGCGGTGCGGTCGAACATGTTGGCGATGAACCAGATCACGAACAGGATCGCGACCCAGGAACTGAACACGATGACGACGCGCGAGAAGGTCACGTGGTAGTCGTGCTGCCACAGCTGGTTGGTGATGACCCCCAGGATCACCAGCGAGATCGCCTGCCAGCCGACGATCGAAGCCACCAGCCATTGCTGCTTGGCCTTGGCCAGCAGGTCGACTTCCGAGCGCAGCTGGGCCTCGCTCTTGTGCTGCCAATGCGCGACCTGTTCGGGGAACGAGCGCTGGTGCAGCGCGTTGTCCTCCAGCAACAACCCCAACCCCTTGAACAAAGCGATCATGACAGGCTCCTTGCAGATGCGGTGACAGGCGGCGACGCCCTTGGCAATCTTGAAGCAGCTTCTTTCTAGCACACCGGCCGCGATAGGCATGCTGCATCTGCACAACGGGCGCGGCGGCATCCGCCCGCGCCGACCGGTCCCGGCGCAGCACCCGCGCTGCGCGCGGCAGCGCGGTTTGCGCGGCGCATGCATGCCGCTCGCTACCATGGCGCGATGACCGCCATGCTGCGCACGCTCACCGCTCCCGCCACCGCCCAGATCCGCCGTTGGGTGCTGGGCGCGTTCCCGCGCGGCCACAGCAGCATCGATTACGACCAGCCGCGCGGCGACGCCGGCCTGTTCGGCCCGGACAGCGTCACCTGGCGCATCCATGCCGAATTCCCCGGCATGCTCTCCGGCGGGCTGTGCGCGTTGCTGCTGCAGACCCTGCATCCGCTGGCGCTGGCCGGCGTGTACGACCATTCCAATTTCCGCGACGATCTGGTCGGGCGCCTGCGCCGCACCACCCAGTTCGTCGCCGCCACCAGCTACGCGCCGCAGGCCGAGGCGCAACGGCTGATCCAGCGCGTGCGCACGATCCACGCCCGGATCCGCGGCCGCACGCCAGACGGCCGCGCCTATGCCGCCGACGATCCGGCGCTGCTCACCTGGGTGCACGTCACCGAGGCCTACGGCTTCCTGCACGGCTACCGCCGCTATTGCCGCCCGGTGCCCGAGCCCATCGCCGACCGCTACTACGACGAAGTGCGGCGCGTGGCCGAGGCGCTGGGCGCGCAGGCGGTGCCGGCGTCCGAGCGCGAAGTGCAGGCCTACTTCGCGCAGCTGCAACCGCAGCTGCGGGTGGACGCGCGCTCGCGAGGTGCTGGCGGTGCTGGCCGGGTTGCGCCTGCCGGTGCCGGCCGCGGGCCTGTCGCGCGACCTGTTCCTCGGCGCCGGCGCGGCGCTGCTGCCGCCCTGGGCCACGGCGATGCTCGGACGCGGGCGCCTGCAAGGCGTCCGCGCAGCGGCGTCGGCATGGGTGCTGCGCGGGCTGGCGCCGCTGTTCCGCATCGCGCTCAACGACGGCATCGCGCAACGCGCCTGCCGGCGGGTGGGGATCGCGCCGCAACAACTGGCGCGCTGGCCCGACTGAGATAGCGGCTCGGCGGCACCGGCGAACCTAAACGGCGCAGGCAACTGCGGAGCACCCGGCGCGGTCAAGTTCGCCGCCGCCGTGCCGCTCTAACCATGACCTATGCCGCGCCGCTTCTCCGCCACCCCCAAGACGCGCGATCTGCGCTTCAGGCAACGCCTGCGGCGTGCGTTGCGTGCGCCACTGCACGCGATCCTGGTGTGGGGTCTGCTGTTGGCGGTGGCGATGGCCTGCGCGCTCGTCTATGTTCTGGTGCAGGACCGCGACAACCGGCTGGCGGCCGCGCAGCGGCAGAGCCTGGCGCTGGCGACCAGCGCCGACCGCCTGCTGCAGATGAAGCTGCACATCCTCGGGCAGGCACTGCGTGGCGAGGCGGCGAATGCACAGGCCCTGCGCGCGGAGATCCCGGCGCGCGCGCCGGCGCTGGTCGAGGCTTCGCTGCAGCGCCTGCTGGCCCGGCATCCGGAACTGCACAGCGTGGCCCTGCTGGATGCGCAGGGCGCGCGCTGGCTCGGCGGTGCGAGCGATCCCAGCGTGCGCCAGTGGGCGCGGCAGGCGCAGCGCCAGAGCGCGGATGTGTTCGTCGGACCGCTGCAGCGCACCGCCGACGGCGAGCCGGTGGTGCGCCTGGCGTTGCCGTTGGCCTCCGGCGGCTGGGTGCTGGCGCGCTGGCGGGTTGCGGCGCTGCAACCCATCGTCACCGGCTTCGATACCGGGCACGACGGCGTGGTCGGCCTGATCGACGCCCAGGGCCTGCTGCTGACCGCCAGCGGCCCGGTTGCCGGTGGCCGCGTGCAACTGCCGCCGGACCTGGCCCGGTCTCAGCCGCAGGGCCTGGCGCTGGGCATGCGCGAAGCGATGATCGGCCACCAGGCACGGATGGTGGCGATCAGCGGCGGGCGCGACTATCCGCTGCTGGCGGTGGCCGGGCTGTCGGTGCGCGAGGCGCTGGCGGGCTGGTGGTGGTTCGTCGGTGGCGCGGGCGCGGTGTACCTGCTGTATCTGGCCGGGTTCATCTATCTGCTCGGCAGCCTGCGCCGTGCCGAGAGCCGCCAGCGGCATCTGCTGCAACGGCTGCGCCGCGGCGACGAGGATCTGCGCCTGGCGCACGAGATGGGCGGCATCGGCACCTGGCAGATCGACACCGACCAGCGCCAGCTGTCGCTGGCCGAGCCCACGGGGACGATGCTGGGACTGCCGCGGATGAGCATGACGGTCGACGCGTTCCTGGCCCGGGTGCACGACGACGACCGCGAGCGGGTGGCGCGCTGCTACGAAGACGCCGTGCACGGAGGCGGCGAGTACAACGCGGTGTACCGCATGCACATGCCGGACGGGCGCCTGCGCTGGCTGGCCGCGCGCGGCGCGCTGGTGCAGGGACGCGACGGGATGTGCATGACCGGTGCGGTGCAGGACGTGAGCGAGCGGCTGGAGGTGGCGGCGCGGCTGCTCGATGCCGAGCGCCAGTTCCGGCTGATGTTCGAGCGCAACCCGCTGCCGTTCTGGATGTTCGCGGTGGACAGCCTGCGCTTCCTGGAAGTGAATCAGGCCGCGATCTGCCAGTACGGCTACAGCCGCGACGAGTTCCTGGCGATGACCTTGCTCGACTTGCGACCGGCCGGCGATGCCGAGCGGCTGCTGGCTGACGTGCGCAAGCCGCGCGAGGGCTTCGACGAGCCGAGCATCTGGACCCACCGGCGCAAGGATGGCAGCCTGCTGTCGGTGCGCGTCCACAGCGCCGACCTGGAGCTCGGCGGCGCGCCGGCGCGGCTGATCCTGGCCGAGGACGTCAGCCAGCGCCTGGCCTACGAGCGCGAACTCGCGTTCCGCGCCAGCCATGACGTCACTACCGGGCTGCTCAATCCGCGCGCGCTGGCCGAGGCGCTGAACGCACGGCCGCAAGCCGCCTACGCGGTGGCCTACGTGCAGCTGCGCGGCCTGGCGCTGATCGGCGACACCCTGGGCCGCGCCGCCGGCGATGCGGTGCGCTGCGCGGTGGCGACGCGCCTGCGCGGGCTCGGCGAGCGCTTCGGCCTGACCGCCTATCAGCCATCGCAGGACTTCGTGCTGGCGGTGCTGGATCCGCAGCAGCTGCCGCAGGCGCTGCAGGCGCTGCTTGAGGCGGTCTCCACGCCGGTGCAGGGCGGCGACTTCGCCCTGCAGCTGCAGGCGCATGTCGGCGTGGCGCTCTGTCCGGACGATGCCGCCGGCGCCGAGGAGGCCATCGGCAGCGCCGCGCAGGCGGCGCACGCGGCGCAGGCCGACGGGCGCGGCATCGCCCGCTTCGAGCGCAGCATGTCCGCGCGCATCGGCGAACGCCTGCGCCTGGCCGGGCGCATCCGCCAGGCGATCGAGCGGCAGGAATTCGAGCTGTACTTCCAGCCGGTGGTGCGTGCCGACACCGGCGCGCCGCGCCTGCTGGAGGCGCTGATCCGCTGGCCGCAGGCGGACGGGAGCCACATCGCCCCGGATCAGTTCATCCAGCTGTGCGAGGACACCGGGCTGATCCTGCCGCTGGGCCGCTGGGTGATGCGCGCCGCGGCGCAGGCGCGGCGGCAGCTGGCGGCGCAGGGTTGGCCGGCGCTGCCGGTGGCGGTGAATGTCTCGGCGTTGCAGTTCTTCGATGGCGACCTGGTCGCCGACCTGGCACAGGCCTGCTCCGATGCCGGCCTGGCCGCCGACGGCCTGCACCTAGAGCTGACCGAAAGCAGCCTGATGCGGCAACCGCAGCAGGCGCTGGAGGTGCTGCGGCAGCTGCGCGCGCTCGGCGTCTGCGTGGCGCTGGACGATTTCGGCACCGGCTTTTCCAGCATGGCCTACCTGCGCGACCTGCCGCTGGATGCACTGAAGATCGATCGCAGCTTCGTCGCCGACGTGCATCGCGACGCGCGCAATGCGTCGATCTGCGAGGCCCTGCTGACGCTCGGCCGCAGCCTGGGTCTGGAAGTGGTGGCCGAAGGAGTGGAAAGCGCCGAGCAGTTGCAATGGTTGCGGGCGCATGGCTGCGACCATGTGCAGGGCTACCTGATCGGGCGGCCGGTGCCGTTGGCGCAGGCGATCGACGCGCTCGGCATGTCCGACGCGGTCACAGCATGAGGTCGATGGACTGCTGCGCGCCGGGCGCCGGCAGCGGCTCGCCGTCCCAGTAGCGGCGCAGCGGCTCGCGCACCAGATCGAGTGTGGTCGAGGCGCCGCGCACGCCGGGAAAGCGCTGCAGGTTGCGCGATTGCAGCGCGAGCATGCGCCGGTCCTGTTCGCCGACCTTGCGCAGCAGCGGCCATACCAGCCAGCGCACCGCCCACGCCGGCGCCCAGCGCCCGTCCACGTGCAGGCTGGCGAACACCTCGGTGCTGCGCGGACCGACCGGGGTGAAGTGCAGGCTGATCCGCACGCGGCCGCCGCGCGCGTAGCGGTATTCGATCTGCGCGGTGCCGGGCGCGGCGAAATGCGCGCGCTCCAGCGTGCGCGGCGATTCGAACAGCCGGTACAGCCAGCCGCTCTGCGCGGCGGCGCCGCTGTAGTCGACGTGGAAGCCGCCGGCGCTGGTCTGCAGGCAGGCGCGCATCGGCGTGCGCGCGCCGCCGCGGCGCACCAGTCCCGGATGCAGCAGGTGGGTGTGCAGCGGGTCGAGGAAGTTCTCCAGCGCATCGACCACGTGCGCGTCCCAGCGCGTGCGCCACAGGAAACGCCGCGACGGCGGCTGCAGCGCCTGCACCAGTTGCGCGGGCGCGGCGTCGCCGGCGGGATCCGGGCGCAGCCAGATCAGCCCGTCGTGCTCGCGCGCGGCGAATGCGCGTACCCGCACCGCCGGCGGCGCCTGCCCGGGCGGCATGCCGGGAATCTCGCGCAGCGCGCCGTCGCGGTCGAAGCGCCAGCCGTGGTACGGGCAGGCCAGGCCGTCGCCGGTGGCGCAGCCGGCCGACAGCGGCGCATGCCGGTGCGGGCAGCGGTCCTCCAGCGCGAGCAGGCTGCCGTCGGCGCAGCGCGCGATCGCCGCGTGCCGGTCCATCACCGTCACCGCCAGCGGCCGCCTGCGCAGCGCGTCGGCGCGGGCCACGGCGAACCAGTGTCGGTACAGCGAGGGATGCCAGTCGGTCATGGCCGCTAGCGTCGCATGCGCGGCGCATCGGTGCCTGGATCGATGCGCCCGATGGTGCACGCTGGGCGGCAGGCGGCGCGGCGCCGCTGCGGTGCTCGGCCTGCGCTGCGCTGTCGCGCTGTGCTGCGCTGCTGTTCCGGTGCGCGCGGTCTCATTGCTGCAGCGCGGATGCAGGCACGCTGTGTGCCGCGGGGCGCTAGGCGACGACCGTTCCGGTCACCCGGTTGCGCCCGCCGCGCTTGGCCGCGTACAGCGCCTGGTCGGCGATGAGGACCAGCTTCTGCCACTCGACCTGCGCCTGCGCCGAGATGCAGTAGCCGATGCTGACCGTGCAGGCGACCGGGGCGCCGGACGGGGCCACGATCTCCTGGCGCTCCACCATGCGGCGCAGGCGTTCGGCGATGTCGCGCACCACCGCTTCGTCGCCGTGCGGGACCAGCACCATGAACTCCTCGCCGCCCACCCGGGCGAGCAGGTCCGGGCTGCGGATGTGCCGCGCGAGCGTGTCGGCGATGGCGACCAGGACCTGGTCGCCCGCGGTGTGGCCCAGGCGGTCGTTGATGCTCTTGAAGTGGTCGACGTCGATCATCAGCACCGCGATCGGCGAATTCCTGTCGCGCGCCCTCTGCGTGGCCGATTCGCCCTTTTCCCACATGACGCGACGGTTGGCCACGCCGGTGAGGGCGTCCTGCGAGGCGTGGCGAATCAGTTCCGCATGCATCTGCCGGGTCAGCATCCACAGGAACCCGGGGGTGATGATGGAGGTCAGCACCATGCGCGAGAGCAATCCGAACGTCGAGGTCGGGTCGTGGCCGGTGTCCGCGGACGGGTTGAACGACCACCACGCGATGCGCAGCAGCAGCATGAAGGCCCACAGGAAGTGGAAGGCGGCGGTGAAGCGCGCCGCCGTCCGCGCGGTCGCGTCGGCATGGCGCCACAGGGCCACGCCGGTGGCGACGGTCAACAGGCCGCGCAGGGCGCAGCCGAAGATCACCATGATCCGGAGATCGACCCCGCCCTGCTGCAGGCAGTAGATCTCCGCCAGGCCGATGAGCGCCACCGGTACCAGGATCCGCGTCTGCACCAGGGGCCGGCGCAGGTAGGCGTTCACCGCCACCAGGGTCAACACCGTGGCCAGATCGAGCGTCAGGTTGCCGAGCAGTACCACGTTGGCGTCGTACACCGGCAATGCCGGCAGCAGCAGGATGCCGAAGCCGACGGCGAAGGTGCCGTAGCTCAGGCCAAGCAGCAGCAATCCGCGGACGGGCGTCGCCTTGCGTCCGGTCCAATGGATGGCGAGGAACACCGCCGCCGACACCGCCGCCAGCAACGCATTGACGATCAGCAGGGTGCCGGCGTGCGCCAGGTGCGCGATCCACTCCACAGGGCCCCCGATCCGCGGCAGTAAACGATGTTCAGATGCCGCCCAGGACAGGGCGACGCAGGTGCGCTGGCGGCGCGGCGACAGCCGATGCATCGGCTTGAACGCGCCCGATGTTCCGGCCTGCCTGGCGAAGGAACGGCGGCGCCGTGAGCGTGGTGCGCGGACACGGGACAGGCCGGCGAGAAACATCGTTTAGGTCCATCGTGGTCGTGCCGCGAACGAATGCCGAATTATCGGCGGCACAGGCGAAGTCTTTAGCGATTCCCGGCGCGATCGGGACCGGCCGCGGCGCTCCCGGTCGGATGGATCGGGTCGCATGCGCCGCCAGCGGTCCTGCGTTTGCCTGCAGCGCCGGGATGGGTCCGGGCGACGCCGTTCAGAGCCGGTAACGGCGCATGAGCGGCACGCCGATGCGTTCGGTCAGCGCGCCGAGCGCGGCGATCGGCTGGCGCCGGCGCAGCGGCAGGTGGCGCGCGTCCACCGCGCTGTATTCGATCACCGGCGTGCCGCCGCGCTGGCGCTTGAAGGTGGCCGCGCCGGCGCTCTGGTTGAGCCGGCGGCCATGGCGCAGCGCGTGTTCGAAGCCGCAGGCGGTGAGCGTGCGGTACAGCGCCAGCCGCTGCGGCTGGCGCAGGTCGTAGCCGACGATCGGCGCGGTCAGCGTCCCGCCGATGCCGAACAGGCCGGTGATGCAGGCCAGTTCGCCGCTGCCGTCGCGAAAGCCGTCGAAGCGCAGCAGCCCGGCGCGGTGCCAGGCGCGCAGGAAGTCGGCGTGGTAGGCCGGATTGCAGTGCGAATACTTGTCCAGGTACAGCTGCGCGTACAGCGCGGCGATGCGCGGGTAGTCGGCCTCGCCGATGGCGTCGTTGCCGCAGCGCTGCAGGTCGGTGCGCGCGGTCAGCTTCAGGTCGCGGGCCAGGTCGCGGTGGCGCAGCAGCCGCGGCCAGTCCTCGTACAGATAGACCTGGCGGCTGCCGATCAGGGTGAAGCCCTGCGCCTGCAGCGCGTCCAGCCAGTGCGGCGTGTCCACCCGGTTCAACGAGCGGAACCACAGCGCGTGGTCGGGCCAGCGTGCGCGCGCGGCATCGAGCAAGGCGCCCAGGCCGTCGGGCGGCAGCGGCGGATACAGGTTGGTGGACAGCAGCCAGTTGTTGAGCGTGACCGCGCGGTCGATCCGCGCCCAGTCCAGCCATGCGCCGATGCCGCCGCACAGCCCGCGCAGCGGCGCGGCCAGCGCGCGCGGCAGCAGGCGCGCGGCCTCCTCGGCGGCGTAGTCGGCATAGGTGGTGCGCGGCGAGCACACCCATGCATTGCCCGGGTGCGCCTGGCCCACCGTCACCGGCATCGCCAGCGTGCCGGCCTGCAGCATCTCGATGCGGGCGTGCAGGTTGCTGGCCACGCTGCGCGCGTCGCGGCCGGCATGCAGCGCGGCGAAGCGCCGCGCCTGCGTCGCGTAGTCGTCAGCGGCTTCGGCGGCGGTCATGGCGGCGGCAGGGCTTCGCCGTCCCATTCGGTGTCGCGGGTGGAGGCCTCGCGCAGCGTGCAGCGCTGGGCCAGCGCCAGCCGCGCATGGCTGCCCAGGTCGCGCAGTGCGCCGGCCAGCGGGCGCCGGTCGCCGCGCGGCGCCAGCACGTCGTCGGCACGGGCGTAGTCCTCGCGCCAGCGGCGCAGTCGGCCGTGGCGCAGCGCCGCCGGCAGGGCGACGCCGAGCATCAGCGGGCCGAGCATCGCCGCGCGCGTGGCCGCCGGGCGCACCACCGCCGCCGGATCGCGGCAGCTGCCGTCCAGCGCCGCGACCAGCGCGTCGCTGGCGGCGAACAGGTGCAGGCCGCTGGTCGCGCGCGGGTTGCATTCGATCACGCTGCAGCGGCCCTGCGCCGAGACGATCCAGTCGAAGGAGATCTGTCCGCTGAAACCGAGCTTGCCGACCAGCTGCGCGGTGAAGCGTTCGATCTGCGGCGACGGCGCGGCTTCGAAGTAGTAGCTGGAACTGCGCTGCAACCGGTAGCGCGGCCGGTACACCGCATGCGCCAGCAGCACGCCGTCGCGCGCCACCGCGTACGAGCAGCGCTCCTCGCCGGCGCAATAGCGCTGCGCGACCCAGTCGCCTTGCTCGGGCAGCGGCGGCGCGGCGGCGGGCAGGCCATCCGGATGCACCCGCACGTGCACGCCGAAGCGCGAGTATTCCGGCTTCAGCACCAGCGGCGCGCTGCCGGCCCACGCGCGCGCCTGCGCCAGGCTGCGCACCTGCGCGCTGTCGGGCACGTCCACCTCGGCATCGAGCGTGCGCGCGAGCTGCAGGAACTGCCACTTGCTGTGCAGCGCGCGCAGCGTGTCGAAGGCGTCCACCAGCACGTCCAGCTGCGCCGGCAGCGCCTGCCGGTAGCGCGCCAGGTAGAACACTTCCTCGCAGGTCGGCAGCAGCAGCGCGATGCGGTGGCGCGCGACCAGCGCATTGAGGTCGGCGATGTAGGCGGCCGGCGCGTAGCGCGCCGGGGCGATGCGATGGCTGGCGGCGACCGCGCGCGACCAGCCGGAGATGCGGCAGGCCACGCTGTCGGCCAGGTGCACGCGCCAGCCCTGCGCGGCGAAGCGCCGCGCCAGGTCCAGCGCCACCGGCGCGCGCGCGCCGGTGATCAGCAGCGCCGGCGCGCTAGCCATCGGCGGCCGCGCGCGCGGCCGGCCGCCATTGCCGGCAATGCGAGGGCACCAGGCGCAGCGCCGGTTCGGCCAGGCGCAGCGCGTGCAGCCGCGCCAGCGTGTCGCGGTAGACGCGGTGCTCGCCGAGCAGGCGGGTGACCAGCGCCGGCGGCGGCGTGCCGTCGGCGAGCGCGGCGCTGGACCAGGCCGCATCGGCGATGAGGAACACCGGCCCGTGCGCATCCTCGAACCACAGGCCGTAATGGCCGGGCGCGTGCCCGGGCAGCGGCACCAGCAGCACGCTGCCGTCGCCGAACAGGTCGCGCGGCGCGCCGAAGTCGCGCAGCGCCGCGGGCGCCGCGCCGACGGGCAGGTCCTCGAACCAGTGCATGCGTTCGCGCGCGCCGCGCAGCAGCGCCGGCAGGAAGCCTTCGCGCAGCGCGGCCAGCCGCCCGCGCCGCTGCAGGTCGTCCCAGGCCTGCCGCGCGCAGGCGATGCGCGCCTGCGCGAAATCGGCCACGCCGCCGACGTGGTCGCCGTGGAAATGCGACAGCACGATCCAGCCGATCGCCGCCGCATCGATGCCGTCGCGCGCCAGCTGCTCGCGCAGCGACTGGCCCGGCGCCAGGTGCACCGGCGTCAGCACCCGGTACAGGCGCTCGGGAAAATGCGCGGTGGCGTCGAGGAAGTGCCGCGAGTAGCCGGTGTCGAACAGCAGGTTGCCGTGCACCGGATGCTGCAGCAGCGCCGCCAGCGCCGGGAACTGGCACGGCGCCAGCGCCGCGCCGCGGCGCGTGGCGCGCTCGGGATGGGTGCAGTGCCCGGCTTCGTACAGCCTCCAGCGCAGCGTCGGCGCGCTCATGCCCGTCCTCGCCTGGCTGCGCGATGCGTGGGCGATGTTTCGGCCGCGGCGCTCTGGCGGGCAAGCCCCGCCGAGACAGAAGCCGCTCCCGCACTGACGCGTGCGCATGCGTCGCCGCACGATGCCGCGCATGCCCAATCCGGACGCTGCCGCGGCGGTCTCATCCGCGCGCCAGGGCCGCGATCCCGGCCTCGGTGGACAGCACCGGCGCGTAGCCGAGTTCGCGGCGGGCACGGCCGATGTCCAGCGTCTGCGAATAGCCGAGCACGCCGATCCCGTAGCGGCTCAGCCGCGGCTCCGGTTGCCCGCGGCGGCGCAGCGCGATCTGTTCGCCGACCGTGGCCAGCGCCAGCGCCAGGCGGCGCGGCACCGGCAGCAGGCGCACGCGCAACCGCAGCGCCGCGAACAGTTCGGTGAGCAGGTCGCGCACCGCGATCGGCGCGCCGTTGCTGATGTTGTAGGCGCGGCCGTCGCCGAACTGCTCGGCGCGCAGCGCGGCCAGCGCGGCGGCCACCGCGTTCTCCACGCAGCACACGTCGATCATCGCGCGGCCGCCGTGCACCAGCGGGAACCAGCCGCGCTGCGCCACCGCCAGCAGGCGCGGCACGATCGCGTTGTCGCCGTGGCCGAACACCGCGCGCGGGCGCAGCACCAGCGCCGGCAGCCCGGCCGCGGCGGCGGCGCGCACCTTTTCCTCGGCTTCCCACTTGGTCTGCGGATAGCCGCCGATCCAGCGCGGCGGCGGGGTGAAGTCCTCGGTCACCTGGTACTGGTCGGCGAAGCGGAAATAGATGCTCGGCGAACTGAAGTGCACGAAGCGGCGCACCTGCGCGCGCTGCGCGGCGGCGAGCATGCGCTCGGTGGCGACCACGTTGGCCTGGCGGAACACCTCGGCGCTGGCCCAGGGCGCGGACAGCGCGGCGCAGTGGATCACCGCCTCGCAGCCGTGCAGCAGCGACGCCAGGTCGTCGCGGCACAGTTCGGCGCGGACCACGTCGATGCGCGGATCGCCGGCGAAGGCGGCCAATGCCGCGGCATTGCGGCCGCTGGCGCGGACCTGCGCGCCTTGCGCGGCGAGGGCGCGGACGATGTGCGCGCCGATGAAGCCGGAGGCGCCGGTGACCAGGATGCGCGCCATGTCAGTACCGCAGCACCGCGCCGCCGAACGCCAGCCCGGCGCCGGAGCCGACCAGGCCGACCAGGTCGCCGCGCACGATGCGGCCGTCGGCGATGGCCTGGTGCAGCGCGCCGGGGATCGAGGCGGCCATCTGGTTGCCGCGGGTGCCGATCACGTTGACCAGCATGTCCGTCGGCAGCCGCAGCGCGGCCTGCAGATGGCGCAGCGCCTTGGCGCTGGCCTGGTGCGGCACGATCCGTTGCAACTGCGCCAGCTCCACGCCGGCCTTGTCCAGCAGCCGCTGCAGGAACCCGGGCAACTGCGCGGCGGCGAGGCGATAGGTGGCGCGCCCGTTCATTTCGAACAGCGAGCCGGCGCGCAACGCCTCCACGCCGTGTTCCAGGCGCAGGCGGGTGCCGCCGGCGCGGACCCGGCAATGCGCGATGCCTTCGGAATAGGTTTCCAGGTGCGCGGCCAGCAGTTGCGAGCCGCTGCCGGTCGTGTCCGCGCCCAGCACCACCGCCGCGGCGCCGTCGCCGAACAGCGGCGCGGTATCCATGTCCTCGTCGTTGAGGCCGACGCTGGCGATCTCGCTGGACACGATCAGCACGCGCCGGTAGCGGCCGGCGGCGATCGCGCAGGCGGCCAGGTCCAGCGCGGCGACGAAGCTCAGGCAGGTGGCGTTGACGTCGAAGGCCGCCAGCCCGCTGCCCTGCAGGCCCAGCCGCGCGTGCAGCAGCGCCGCGCTGCACGGGATCGCCTGCTCCATCACGCTGCAGGCGGAGATCACGCAATCGACCTCGCGCGGTTCCAATTGCGCCGCCGCCAGCGCCGCGCGCGCGGCGCGTTCGCCCATCAGCGAGGCCGGTTCCTCGGCCCCGGCATAGTGGCGCACGCCGACCCCGGCATGGCGCAAGGTCCAGCCGGCAGGCTTGCCCCAGCGCCGGTCGAAGCTTTCCGAGGCCACCTGCCGCGCCGGCAGATAGTCGCCCGTGCCGAGGATGCGCACCGCGATGGGCCTGCTGGGTTCGACGGTCATGCGAAAGCTCGCGCAAGGGGGGCGCAGCGTACTGCCAGCGGATCGGCGCCGGCAACCGCGCGCCGGAAGATCGCGTCGCTGCCTGCCGCTGGCGACCTCAGACGGTCCTCAATCGCGCAGCAACCTGGCGAAATACTTGGGCGCTTCGACGAAGCCTTCCCGCCGGTAGAAGGCGTGCGCCCGTTCGCGCCGGCGATGGCAGTGCACCTCCAGGCGGTCGCAGCCGCGCTGCCGCGCCAGGGCCTCGCCCTCCGCCAGCAAGCGCTGCCCCACGCCGGCGCCGCGCGCGCGATCGTCCACGCAGAAATAGCTGATGCGGCCTATGTCGCCGGCCAATGCCAACTGCGGCAGAAAATGCAGCGACAACACGCCCACCACGTCGTCCCCTGCGGCGGCCACCAGCAAGGCCTCGTCCGGATGCGCCAGGAGCTGCGCCAGGCGCGCCTCGATGAAGCCCTCGGTGCCGGGATAGTCCAGCGCCGCCATCAACGCCACGATGGCCTGCCGGTCCGCCATCACCGCGTTCCTGATCTCCAGCTTGCCGTTCTCGCCCATGTGCAGATGGTAGAAAGCCGCCCGAATGCGGCGCAACCGCTTTGCAGGCCCACCCAACCCGTATGGGAATGGACGGCGCGCCTAGCGGCCGCGGCGCTGCCCGTACCAGAAGCCCAGCGCATCGCGCGAGCGCAGCATGCCGCGGCCGCGGCGCAGCAGTTGCAGCAGCAGGCCCAGGTGCTCGCGCTTGCTGAAGCTGCGCAGCTTGCGGTCGGAGGTGTGCACCGGCTCGCGCAGGATCACGAAGCGGCCGTGCCGCGCCAGCGCGCGGCTCAGCGCCACGTCCTCGCCAGCGTAGTAGCGCTCGTCGAAACCGCCGGCGGCGGCGAAGGCGCTGCGCGTGCAGAACAGGAAGCAGCCCGGGGCGATGCCGGTGCGGCGGAACAGCCAGCCGAACAGGACTTGCGCCATGCGCTCGTGCCAGGCGATGTCGCCGAGCAGCTGCACCTGCGCGCCGCCGCCGACCGCGCCGGTGTGCAATGCGCGCAACGCCGCCGCCAGCACCGGCGTGTTGACGCGGGTGTCGGCATCGACGAACAGCAGATAGCGGCCGCGGCTGGCGGCGGCGCCGGCATTGCGGGTGGCGGCGATGTGCCGCAGCTGCACCTCCAGCACCTGCGCGCCGTGGCGGCGCGCGATCTGCGCGGTGTCGTCGCTGCAGGCATCGGCCACCACCAGGGTTTCGAAGTCCAGGTGCAGCGCCTGTGCGGCGATGTGCAACGACGCCAGGGTGTCGCCGATCAGGGCGGCTTCGTCGTGGGCGGGGACGATGAACGAGATCACGTCCGGCATCATGCGACGCCGGCGCGGCGCGGGCAAATCGGCCCGCGCCGCGTGCCGGCCGGCCGCAGGCGCGGCGCGGCCGGGATCGACCCTGCGGCTCAGCGGCTCAGCGTCGCCATCATCGTCGGCGGGTAGCGGGTGCCGGCGGCGGCGTCGGCCGGGAAGATCGCCTCGATCTGCGCGAGATCCTCGGCGCTCAGCGTCACCTGCAGCGCGCCCAGGTTCTCTTCCAGGTAGGCCAGGCGCTTGGTGCCCGGGATCGGCACCAGGTCCTCGCCCTGCGCCAGCACCCAGGCCAGCGCCAGCTGGCCCGGCGTCACGCCCTTGGCCTGGGCCAGCGTGCGCACCTGTTCCACCAGCTGCAGGTTGCGCGCGAAGTTCTCGCCCTGGAAACGCGGCGAGTGGCGGCGGTAGTCGTCGGCGTCGAAGTCCTCCGGCGAGCGGATCGCGCCGGTCAGGAAGCCGCGGCCCAGCGGCGAGTAGGGCACGAAGCCGATGCCCAGCTCGCGCACCGTGTCCAGCACCTGGTCGCTCTCCGGATCGCGCGACCACAGCGAATACTCGCTCTGCAGCGCGGTGATCGGGTGCACCGCATGCGCGCGGCGGATGGTGCCGGCGGCGGCCTCGGACAGGCCCAGGAAGCGCACCTTGCCCTGTTCCACCAGCCGCGCCATCGCGCCCACGGTGTCCTCGATCGGCACGTTCGGGTCCACCCGGTGCTGGTAGTACAGGTCGATGTGGTCCACGCCCAGGCGCTGCAGGCTGCCCTCGCAGGCGGCCTGCACGTACTCGGGGCGGCCGTCGACGCCGCGCACGCTGGGATCGTTGGGATCAAGCTTGATGCCGAACTTGGTGGCCAGGAACGCCTGCTCGCGGCGCCCGGCCAGCGCCTTGCCGACCAGCACTTCGTTGGTGTGCGGGCCGTACATGTCGGCGGTATCGATCAGGGTGACGCCGTGCTCCAGCGCGGCGTGGATCACTGCGATCGAGGCGGCGTCGTCGCTGCGGCCGCCGTAGAACGCGCTCATGCCCATGCAGCCGAGGCCGAGGGCGGACACGCGGGGGCCGTTGCGGCCGAGGGTGCGGGTTTGCATCGGGAAGCTCCTGTTGGGAGTGGGGGAGACGTTGGAAAACGGTGCGGCGCGGATGCCGCCGCAGGGGCACGGAGGATGCGGGCGCGGCGCGCCGCGGCGTTATCGCGATCGCGCAGGATGCTTGTCCGATCCTGCAAACGCGCCGTGCCGCGCCGCGCTGCGTGCAGGTGCCGACCATGTCACGGCCGGCGTTCGCGCAGCGTCGGCAACGCATCCGGTCGCGCCGTTCAGCGCGCAGCCGTGCGCGGCTGCAGGCGCGTGCCGCCGGACACCAGCTGCCGCGGCATCGGCAGGCGCACGAACGCATGCGGGAACGGATGCGCCACCGCGCTGACCGCATCCAGCCGCTGCAGTTGCTGCGCCTCCAACTGCAGCTCCAGCGCGCCGAGGTTGTCGTCCAGCTGCGCCAGCGTGCGCGCGCCGACGATCGGGATCGCGCCGCCGCCCGGCCGCTGCAGCAGCCAGGCCAGCGCCACCTGCGCCGGCGAGCGGCCGATCTCCGCGGCGACCTGCTTGACCACGTCGGCGATGTCCAGCGCGCGCTCGGTCAGCATCTCGTGCGCATGCGCGGCATCGCCGCGTTCGGCGCCGGCCTGCCCGTCGGCGGCGCGGCGCTGCACCGCGGCCAGGTCCTGGCGGCTGTACTTGCCGGTCAGGATGCCCATGGTCAGCGGCGACCAGGCCAGCACGCCCAGGCCCAGCGCCTCGGCCATCGGCACCAGCTCGGCCTCGACCGTGCGCTGCGCCAGGCTGTATTCGATCTGCAGCGCGACCAGCGGCGACCAGCCGCGCAGGTCGGCCAGGGTCTGCATCCGCGCCACCTGCCAGGCCGGCGTGTCGGAGATGCCGGCGTAGACGATCTTGCCGGCGCGCACCAGGTCGTCGAAGCCGCGCATCACTTCCTCCACCGGCGTGGTGTCGTCCCAGATGTGCAGGTACAGCAGGTCCAGGTAGTCGGTGCGCAGCCGCTTCAGGCTGGCCTCCACCGACTGCAGCAGGTTCTTGCGGTGGTTGCCGCCGCCGTTGGGGTCGCCGGGGAAGGGGTTGAGCGTGTACTTGCTGGCGATCACCAGGCGGTCGCGGCGGCCCTGGGCGAACGTGCCGAGCAGGGTTTCGGAACTGCCGTTGGTGTAGATGTTGGCGGTGTCGATGAAGTTGCCGCCGCGTTCGACGTAGCGCGCGAACAGGCGCTCGGCCTCGGCGGCGTCGGCGCCCCAGCCCCAGTCGTTGCCGAAGGTCATCGTGCCCAGCGAGATCGGGCTGACACGCAGGCCGGAGCGGCCGAGCAGGCGGTAGTGGTCGAGCGACATGGGAAGCTTCCTGGCAAGCGGTCCGTGACCGCGGGAGGGGCAGGATGCGCCGCTCGACCAAGCCGATAAACTGGCATAGTCCGCATCTTCCTTGAAGCTGAACTTCATAATGGCCGCAAGTCCCCTGCCTGCCGTGGTCGCCTTCGCCCGCGTCGCCCACCACGCCAGCTTCACCCGCGCCGCCGACGAACTGGGCGTCTCGGCCTCGGCCCTGTCGCAGACGGTGCGCACGCTGGAGGCGCAGCTGGGCGTGCGCCTGCTGCATCGCACGACCCGGCGGGTGGCGCTGAGCGAGCATGGCGCGCGCTTCCTGGAGCGGGTCAGCCCGGGCCTGGCGCAGATCGAGGCGGCGTTCCTGGACCTGGACGCGGTGCGCGATCGCCCGGCCGGGCGCCTGCGCATCACCCTGCCGCGGGTGGTCGCCGACCAGCTGGTGATGCCGTGGCTGCCGTCGTTCCTGGCGCGCTATCCGCAGATCGAAGTGGAGCTGTGCGTGGACGCGGCGCTGGTGGACGTGGTGGCCGAGGGCTTCGATGCCGGCATCCGCCTCGGCGAATGCCTGGCGCGCGACATGATCGCGGTGCCGCTGGGACCGATGCAGCGCCAGGTGATCTGCGCCGCCCCGGCCTATTTCCGGCGCCATCCGGTGCCGCAGACGCCGGCCGACCTGGTCGAGCACGACTGCATCGTGCACCGCATGAGCAACGGCCGGCGCATGGCCTGGGAGTTCACCCGCGACGGCCGCGATTTCGAGGTGGAGGTGAACGGCACCCTGGTGTTCAACGACAGCGGCCTGACCCACGCCGCCGCGCTGGCGGGCCTGGGCCTGGCGCAGGGATTCGAGTCGGTGGTCGCGGCCGACGTCGCCGCCGGCCGCCTGGTCCGCGTGCTCGACGACTGGCAACAGCCCTTCGCCGGCTTCTATCTGTACTACCCGGCGCGCGAGCACCTGGCGCCGAAGCTGCGCGTGTTCATCGACCACCTGCGCGCGGCGAATGCGCCGGCCGGGTAACGGCGGCACTGCCTGGCCGGCGCCGGGCGCGCGACGGCCAACTGCGTCGCCACCGTGGCGGTGGCGACGCGGGAACGCGGCTCAGCGCTTGAGCCTGGCCGCGTATTGCGCCACGCGCTGGCCCAGCAGCCGGGCGGTTTCCAGGTCGCCGACGCGCGGCGCTTCCTCCGGCGAGGCGTCCGACGGCGAGATCGCCAGCGCGCCGGCCGAGCCGGCGGTCCAGTTGGTGTCGGCCGGGCCGTGCGCCTTGGTGTTGGCCGGCAGCAGGCCGGTGCCGACCCAGATCTGGCCGTGCTGCTGCGACAGGGTCCAGAAGTAGGCGATGGTGGCGAACTTGTCGCCGTTGACCGAGGCCGAGTTGGTGAAGCCGGCGGCCACCTTGTCCTTCCATGCCTGCGAGAACCACGGCTTGGAGCTGGCGTCGGCGAACTTCTTGAACTGCCAGGCCGGCCCGCCCATGTAGGTCGGGCTGCCGTAGATGATGGCATCGGCCTGGCCGATGGCGTCCCAGGCGGCGTCCGGCAGGTTGCCGTCCTGGTCGATGCGGTACAGCGTGGCCTCGCCGACGCTGGCCGCGCCGGCGTGCACGGCCTCGGCCTGTTTGACGGTGTGGCCGTAGCCGCTGAAATAGACGATCGCGATCTTGCTCATGGCGAATTCCTGGAGGAGGGGAGGAAGCGCGGGCATTGTGCGCATGCGCCGCCGCTTCGATCATCGCCACGCGCAGGATGTTGTGTCCGACCGGCGCCGGCGACCCGCGGGTCAGGCGGCCGCGTCGCCGTGCATCTCGCGCTCGATGCCGACCTCGACCAGGTAGTCGATGAAGCTGCGCACCTTCGGCGCCAGGTGGCTGCGGCTGGCATAGACCGCGTAGACGCCGATCGGGCCGAGCTGGTGGTCGGGCAGCACGCGTACCAGGCGCCCGTCCTCCAGCGCGTCCTGGGCGATGAAGTCCGGCTGCAGCACGATGCCCATGCCGGCGATGGCGGCCTCGCGCAGCACGTCGCCGCTGTTGGCGCGCAGCCCGCCGTGCACCCGCACCCGGGTCTCGCCGTCGGGGCCGTGCAGCGTGATCTCCTCCAGCGGCACGTAGCTGTAGTTCAGGTACTCGTGCCCGGCGAGGTCGGCGGCCAGGCGCGGCGTGCCGGCGCGCTGCAGATAGTCCGGCGAGGCGCACAGGTAGGCCTGCACCTCGCCGAGCTTGCGCGCGATCAGCGTCGGCGTCACCTGACGGGTGATGCGGATCGCCATGTCGTAGCCTTCCTCGACGATGTCCACCAGCCGGTCGGACAGCGACAGGTCCAGCGCCACCTGCGGATAGCGCGCCCGGTAGCCGGCCAGGCGCGGGCCCAGCCGGGCGATGCCGAAGCTGAAGGGCGCGTTGATCCGCAGCGTACCGGAGGGGGTCAGCGCCTGCTCGCCGACCGCCGCCTCCATGTCGTCGAACTCGGCCAGCAGCACCTGGCAGCGCTGGTAGTAGGCGGTGCCGGCGCTGCTCGGGCTGACCCGGCGGGTGGTGCGGTTGAGCAGGCGCAGGCCCAGCCGCTTCTCCAGCCACGCCACCTGCCGGGTGACGCTGGCGGTGGACATGCCCAGCGCCTCGGCGGCGGCGTTGAAACCGTTGCGGTCGACGACGGTGACGAACACGCGCATCGCGTCCAGCGTATCCATTGTTGCCGTTCCCGAAATAGATATCTGGCCGGAGGGTAATTTATCTCCCCATGGGTCGGGAATACCCTGGATTCCTGCGTCATCGGCCGGCGTCGTCGCCCCGGCGCACGGCACGCGTCCTTGCCGACCGCCTGCGGCCGCGTCGCCCGGCAATGCGGTCGCCGCGCCATTCCCATGGAGAACCCGTCATGTCCCGCCTGCCTTCGCTGTACGTCTCCCACGGTTCGCCGATGACCGCGCTGCAGCCGGGCCTGGTCGGCGCGCGGCTGGCCGAACTGGCGGCGGCGCTGCCGCGCCCGCGCGCGATCGTGGTGGCCTCGGCGCACTGGCTGGGGCGGCGGCCGCTGGTCGGCGCGGCGGCGCAGCCGCAGACCATCCATGACTTCGGCGGCTTCCCGCGCGCGCTGCACGAGATGCAGTACCCGGCACCGGGCGCGCCGGCGCTGGCGCACGAGGTCGCCGAGCGGCTCGCGCGCGCCGGCCTGCAGCCGCAGGTGGACGAGCGCCGCGGCCTGGACCACGGCGTATGGGTGCCGCTGTCGCTGCTGTATCCGCAGGCCGACGTCCCGGTGGTGCCGCTGTCGATCCAGCCCGACCTGGGGCCGGCGCACCAGCTGGCGGTGGGCCGCGCGCTGGCGCCGCTGCGCGAGGACGGCGTGCTGCTGGTCGGCTCGGGCAGCATCACCCACAACCTGCACGACTTCGGCCGCTACGCCGAGGGCAAGGACGCGCCGTACGTGCGCCCGTTCATCGACTGGGTGGAGCAGGCGCTGCGGCGCGAGGACCTGCCGGCGCTGCTCGACTACCGCCGCCAGGCGCCGTTCGCCGAGCGCGCGCACCCCACCGACGAGCACTGGCTGCCGATCTACTTCGCGATGGGCGCGGCCGGCGCGGACGGGCTGGGCGCGCAGCGCATCGACGCCGGCATCGATGCCGGCTTGCTGGCGATGGACCTGTACCGGTTCGACGGCACCGCGCAGCGCGCCGCGGCCTGAGCGGATGCCGCGCCGCCTCGGCGCCCGCCTGAGCCGTTCATCGCGGTGAAGCCGAGGGCGCATCGCCGTCTCACAGGCTGAGACGGCCAGCGGGCATCGTCCGCGGGTGAACACCCTGGAAAAGCTCGCCGTGCTCGCCGACGCGGCCAAATACGACGCCTCCTGCGCCTCCAGCGGCGCGGACAAGCGCCATTCGCTGCGCAGCGGCGGCATCGGCAGCACCGAGGGCATGGGCATCTGCCATTCGTACACGCCCGACGGCCGCTGCGTGTCGCTGCTGAAGATCCTGCTGACCAACTTCTGCGTGTTCGATTGCGCGTACTGCGTCAACCGCGTCTCCAGCAACGTGCGCCGCGCGCGCTTCGCCCCGGCCGAAGTGGTGAAGCTGACCCTGGATTTCTACAAGCGCAACTACATCGAGGGCCTGTTCCTGTCCAGCGGCATCATCCGCAACAGCGACTACACGATGGAGCAGCTGGTGGAGGTGGCGCGGCAGCTGCGCGAGGAACACCGCTTCGCCGGCTACATCCACCTCAAGACCATTCCCGATGCGGCGCCGGAACTGCTGGCCGCGGCCGGCCGCTACGCCGACCGGCTCAGCATCAACGTCGAGCTGCCGACCGAACAGGGCCTGGCGCGGTTGGCGCCGGAAAAGAACGTCGGCGGCATCCGCGCGGCGATGGGCGAGCTGCGCTGGCGCATCGAGGAGAGCAAGGAGGCGCGCAAGGCCGAGAAGACGATCCGGGCCAAGCCGCCGCGCTTCGCGCCGGCCGGGCAGAGCACGCAGATGATCGTCGGCGCCGACGGCGCCGACGACCGCGCGATCCTGCGCACCAGCCACAACCTCTACGGCAACTACCGGTTGCGGCGGGTCTACTACTCCGCGTTCAGCCCGATTCCCGATGCCTCGTCGAAGCTGCCGCTGCAGGCGCCGCCGTTGCAGCGCGAGCACCGGCTGTACCAGGCCGACTGGCTGCTGCGCTTCTACGATTTCTCGGTGGAGGAGATCGCGCCGGAGGCGGCCAGCGGGATGCTCGATCTGGACGTGGATCCGAAGCTGGCCTGGGCGTTGCGGCATCCGGAGCGGTTTCCGGTGGATCTGAACACGGCGGCGCGGGAGATGGTGTTGCGGGTGCCGGGACTGGGGACGCGCAATGTGGAGCGGTTGTTGCTGGCGCGGCGGCATGCGCGGTTGCGGGTGGAAGACCTGGCGCGGTTGCGGATGCCGATGAAGAAGGTGCTGCCGTTCGTCAGTGTGGCCGATCATCATCCGCGGCGGCGGTTGGACGATCCGCAGCGGTTGCGGGCGCAGTTGGCGCCGGCGCCGCGGCAGGGTGGGTTGTTTGATTGACTGGGTGGGATGGTGGTGGTGCGGGAGCTGGGGTGTTGCGATGGTGGCAGCAACAGCAACAGCAACAGCAACAGCAACAGCGGTTGCGGTGGCGGGTGGGGTGCTCCCTGCGAGCGGGTGATCGAGCGTTCGCCGATGCGCCGGATCGGTGAGCCGGAGGGCGTGGCGGTGGTCGGTTCTGGGGTTGGCTGGAAGCGGGGGGCGGGCGGTGTTTCAGGCTGAAGTGGTGCCGGGGTGGAGTCTGGAGGCCTGGCGGGCGGCGGCGCGGGCGGGGTGGTGCGCGCAGGTGGCGCCGGAGAGGTTGGTCTGGGATGCGGATGCGCAGGGCGGTCTGTTGGCCGGGGTCGATGTGGGGGCGTTGCCGGCGGTGGTGCCGCCGCCGCGGGTATCGGCGGAGTTCCTGGCGTTGGCCGGGGCGGTGCTGTGCCATCGCGATCCGCAGCGGCATGCGGTGTTGTATCGGTTGCTGTGGCGCATCGCCGCGGGCGAGCGGGCGCTGTTGCAGCGGGTCACCGATGCCGATGTGCATCGGGCGCAGCAATGGGCGCAGGCGGTGCGCCGCGACAGCCACAAGATGAAGGCGTTCGTGCGCTTCCGCGAGGTGCCGGGCGAGGCGGAGGCGTTCGTCGCCTGGTTCGAGCCGGAGCATTACATCGTCGATCGCGTCGCGCCGTTCTTCGCGCGGCGTTTCGCCGGCATGCGCTGGGCGATCCTGACGCCGTACCGCAGCGTGCGCTGGGATGGGGAGGCGCTGCAGTTCGGAGCCGGGGCGTCGCGCGACGCGGCGCCGGCCGACGACGCGCAGGACGCGCTGTGGCGCACCTACTACGCCAACATCTTCAATCCGGCGCGGCTCAATCCGACCATGATGCGCCAGGAGATGCCGCAGAAGTACTGGAAGAACCTGCCGGAGACGCGATTGCTGCCGGGCCTGATCCGCGAGGCCGGGCAGCGCGTGCGCGAGATGGCCGAACGCGCGCCGGCGCCGGTACGCCGGCGCATTCCCGCGCCGCCGCCGGCGCCCGCGGTCGACGCCGGCGACAGCCTGGAGGCGCTGCGCGCGGCCGCGCGCGACTGCCGCCGCTGCCCGCTGTGGCAGCCGGCCACGCAGACCGTGTTCGGCGAAGGCCCGGGCGATGCGGCAGTGATGGTGGTGGGCGAGCAGCCCGGCGACGAGGAGGACCTGAGCGGGCGGCCGTTCGTCGGCCCGGCCGGGCGCCTGTTCGATCGCGCGCTGGGCGAGCTGGGCATCGCCCGCGCCGGGCTGTACGTGACCAATGCGGTCAAGCATTTCCGCTTCGAGCAGCGCGGCAAGGCGCGGCTGCACCGCAATCCCGAGCGCGCGCAGGTCGAGGCCTGCCGCTTCTGGCTGGCCGGCGAGCTGGCGCGGGTGCGCCCGCGCATCGTGCTGTGCCTGGGCGCGACCGCGGCGCGCGCGGTGCTGGGCAACGGGTTCGCGCTGATGGCGCAGCGCGGGCAGTGGCAGGCGCTGGCCGACGGCCCCCGCGCCCTGGCCACCGTGCATCCGTCGTGGGTGCTGCGCCAGGGCGGCGGCGAGGCGGGCGCGGCGGCCTACCGCGGGTTCGTGGACGACCTGCACGCGCTGGCCCAGGCCGCGGAGACCCCGCGCACCGCCGCGGCGGACGCTGCTGCGCAGCGGGGCCGCTGAGCGCACGCGCGGCGCCGTCCACGCGGCGGCCTACAGGCGCTGCAGCACGTAGCTGTTCTCGAACCCGTGCGCGCAGCCGAGCACGTGGAAGGCGTTGAAGTAGCCGGTGGCGCGGAGCAGGTCCACCGCCGGGCCGACTTCCGGGGAGTGCTGGTGGTCGCCGTAGTCGTCGAACACCACGAACCCGCCGCTCACCACGCTGGGCCCGTACAGCAGGAAATCCAGCAGCACGTTGCGCCCGGTGTGCCCGCCGTCGATGTGCAGCAGCGCCACCTCCGGCTTCATGTTGAAGAAGTGCTGGGCGCAGAATTCCGAGTAGCCGCGGATGAACTGCGCATTGGGCAGCAGCAGCTGGCGGTAGTGGTTGAACTCCTCGAACTGGTTCGGCAGCGCGAACGGGTCCAGCCCGATCACCCGGCGCTGGCGGTTGCTGACCTCGTTCATCAGCACCAGCGACTTGCCCTTCCACACGCCGATCTCCACCAGGTCGCCGGGGACGCCTTCCAGCAGCAGGCACAGATAGCCCAGCAGCCGCACGTGGTCGTGGAAGGACAGCTCGCGCCGCGGCATCGCGTGCTCGGCCGGCAGGCTCGCCTGGGCCTGCTCGAAATGCTGGCCGATCAGCGCCCAGATCTGCGACACGTTGTCGCTGACCGTCGGGTCGTCGATGAAGGCATTGAGCTGTTGGATGGTCAGCATGGCGTCTCCGGCGGCGTTGCGCCGGTTCGGGCGCGGACAGGGATGGGCGATACTAGCGCGTGCCGTGTTCCATGGCCTGCGCGGCAGGCCCGGTTGCAACGGCCGCCGCGCCGCCGCCTAAACGCCGCGCGCTGCGGCCACTGGACATCGCGCCTGCGGTGCGCTTTGCTTGCCGCTTCCCCCATTCATGGCGCGCTGCCGTCGGCGCGGCGCCGCCGTCCGGACGAGCATGCATTCGATCGAAGTGGTGTTGGCGATGTTGCTGGCGGTGGTGGCCAGCGGCTATCTGGTGCGCATGCTGCCGTTCTCGCTGCCGTTGCCGCTGGTGCAGATCGGCCTGGGCGCGGTCATCGCCGGGGTGTTCAAGAAGGGCTACGCGCTGGAGCCGGAACTGTTCTTCCTGCTGTTCCTGCCGCCGCTGCTGTTCCTGGACGGCTGGCGCATCCCCAAGCAGGGCCTGTTCCGCGACAAGGGCGCGATCCTGGAACTGGCGCTGGGGCTGGTGGTGTTCACCGTGGTCGGCGCCGGCTTCCTGATCCACTGGATGATCCCGGCGATGCCGCTGGCGGTGGCGTTCGCGCTGGCCGCGGTGGTGTCGCCGACCGATCCGATCGCGGTGTCCTCGATCGCCTCGCGCGCGCCGATCCCGAAGCGGCTGATGCACATCCTGGAAGGCGAATCGCTGCTCAACGACGCCTCGGGCCTGGTCTGCTTCCAGTTCGCGGTGGCCGCCGCGGTCACCGGCACGTTCTCGCTGGCCGACGCCTCGCTGACCTTCCTGTGGGTGGCGCTGGTCGGCGTCGCCGCCGGCATCGGCGTGACCCTGGGCGCGAGCCTGGCGCAGCGCTGGATCTGGCGCCAGGTCGGCGAGGAGCCCGGCGCGGCGATCCTGGTCAACCTGCTGCTGCCGTTCGCCGCCTACCTGCTGGCCGAGGCGATCAACGCCTCCGGCATCCTCGCCGCGGTCGCCGCCGGCATCAGCATGAGCTACGTGGAACTGAGCGGCCGCGCGCCGGGCAGCATGCGCGTGCAGCGCTCGGCGGTGTGGGACATGGTCCAGTTCACCCTCAACGGCATCATGTTCGTGCTGCTCGGCGAGCAGTTGCCGGGCATCGTGCAGGGCGCGGTGCACAACATCGACGAGGCCGGGCACCTCAACCCATGGTGGCTGCTGGGCTATGCGCTGGCGATCTACGTGGGCCTGCTGCTGCTGCGCTTCGTGTGGGTGTGGCTGTCGCTGCGCTGGAACCTGCTCAAGGCGCGGCGCCGCGGCGAGTCCGGGCGCAGCCCGCCATCGCGGATCATCGTGGCCACCTCGCTGGCCGGGGTGCGCGGCGCGATCACCCTGGCCGGCGTGCTGACCCTGCCGCTGGCGCTGCCCAACGGCGCCGCGTTCCCGGCGCGCGACCTGGCGATCTTCCTGGCCAGCGCGGTGATCGTCACCTCGCTGCTGGTCGCCAGCGTGGCGCTGCCGCGGCTGCTGCGCGGGCTGGAACTGCCGGAGGAACCCAGCGACCGCCTGGAGGAGGACCTGGCGCGGCGCGAATCCTCGCGCGCGGCGCTGGCGGCGGTGGAGACGCTGCGCCAGCGGCTGGTGCAGGACAGCGAGCACGCCGACCTGTACAACGAGGCGGCGATCCGGGTCAGCGCCCTGTACCAGCGCCACCTCGACCACGGCGAGGCGATGGAGAGCGACCCGGAAGAGGCGCGGCGGCTGGACGACGTGCTGCGCCAGCTGCGCCACGCCGGGCTGCAGGCCGAACGCCAGGAACTGTTCAAGCTGACCCGCCAGCGCAGGATCTCCGACGAGATCGCGCGCCGCCTGATCCGCAATCTGGATCTGCTGGAGGCGCGGCGCAAGAGCTGAGGGCTGAGGGCTGAGGGCCGGGATTGGGGATTGGGGATTGGGGATTGGTAAGGCTTCGGTGCCGGAGGGTTGGCCGGCTGGCGGGCGCGGGGCTTGCCATGCTCGCGACAACGCCGCTGCTAGGCTCGAGTCCCCAATCCCCAATCCCGGCCCCACACTGTCCCGTACACGGGAGACTGCTTCCGTCCATCGGGGTTTATCGAAGCGGAACGGACCTCTACCCTGTCGGACGTTCGTCGCGGTGGTTCCGGTTCGCCGCGCAAGGAGTTCGTGTGTCGCCGATCATTTCCGTGCAACAGCTCACCAAGACCTACGCCGGCGGTTTCCAGGCGCTGAAGGGCATCGACCTGGACATCCAGCGCGGCGAGATCTTCGCCCTGCTCGGGCCCAACGGCGCCGGCAAGACCACGCTGATCAGCGTGATCTGCGGCCTGGTCAATCCCAGCGGCGGCCGGGTGCTGGCCGACGGCCACGACATCGTCCGCGACTACCGCGCCGCGCGCGCCAAGATCGGACTGGTGCCGCAGGAACTGGCCACCGACGCGTTCGAGACGGTGTGGGCGACGGTGCGCTTCAGCCGCGGCCTGTTCGGCAAGCCGAAGAATCCCGCCTACCTGGAGCAGGTGCTGCGCGAACTGTCGCTGTGGGACAAGCGCGACAGCAAGATCTCCACGCTGTCCGGCGGCATGAAGCGGCGCGTGCTGATCGCCAAGGCGCTGGCGCACGAGCCCAGCATCCTGTTCTTGGACGAGCCCACCGCCGGCGTGGACGTGGAACTGCGCCACGACATGTGGCAGATGGTGCGGCGCCTGCGCGAGCAGGGCACCACCATCATCCTGACCACGCACTACATCGAGGAAGCCGAGGACATGGCCGACCGCGTCGGCGTGATCAACCGCGGCGAGCTGGTGCTGGTGGAGGACAAGGCCACGCTGATGCGCAAGCTCGGCAAGAAGCAGCTGGCGCTGACCCTGCAGGCGCCGTTGCACGAACTGCCCGCGGCACTGGCCGCGCAGCCGCTGGAGCTGTCGGCCGACGGCGCCACGCTGACCTACACCTACGACGTGCAGGCCGAACAGACCGGCATCGGCACCCTGCTGCGGCAACTGGAGGAACACGGCGTGGAGATCAAGGACCTGCATTCCAGCGAAAGCTCGCTGGAGGAGATCTTCGTCAACCTGGTGCGCCCGGCCGCCGCCGGCGCGGAGGCGCGCGCATGAACCTGCACGCGATCGCCGCGATCTACCGCTTCGAGATGGCGCGCACCTTCCGCACGCTCACCCAGTCGATCGCCTCGCCGGTGCTGTCGACCTCGCTGTACTTCGTGGTGTTCGGCGCGGCGATCGGCTCGCGCATGGGCGCCATCGACGGGATCAGCTACGGCGCCTACATCATCCCCGGGCTGGTGATGCTGTCGCTGCTCAACGAGAGCGTGTCCAACGCCTCGTTCGGCATCTACATGCCGCGCTGGGCCGGCACCATCTACGAGGTGCTGTCGGCGCCGGTGGCGTGGTGGGAGGTGGTGATCGGCTACGTCGGCGCGGCGGCCAGCAAGTCGGTGATGCTCGGCCTGCTGATCTTGCTCACCGCGCGCGCGTTCGTGCCGTACGAGATCGCCCATCCGCTGTGGATGTTCGGCTTCCTGGTGCTGACCGCGCTGACCTTCAGCCTGTTCGGTTTCATCATCGGCATCTGGGCCGACGGCTTCGAGAAGCTGCAGGTGATCCCGCTGATGGTGGTGACCCCGCTGACCTTCCTCGGCGGCAGCTTCTACTCGATCGGCATGCTGCCGCCGCTGTGGCAGAAGATCAGCTGGTTCAATCCAGTGGTGTACCTGGTCAGCGGCTTCCGCTGGGCCTTCTTCGGCAAGGCCGACGTGCACATCGCGGTCAGCGCGGGCATGACCGGGGTGTTCCTGGCACTGTGCCTGGGCGTGGTCTGGGCGATCTTCCGCAGCGGCTACCGGCTCAAGTCCTGAGCCGGCGCCGTTCGCGCGTTGCCGCTGCGACGCCTGCGCGCGGGCAGCCGACGCCGCGACCCGGCGCGGTGGAGCGGCACCCCAAGGACCGCGCCGGTCACGGTCGGGACTGAAGCCTGCCAGCAAGCCGCCAGCTGCAGCCCTTTGCAGGAGCGGCTTCAGCCGCGACAGAAGGAGTCGGTGACTGCGTGTCCCAACCTGCTGCACCGGCGACGCGATACGCCCACCCGACCGCATCCAGGCATACCGCGGCGCGCGGCAGGTGGGCCAACTATGACCACCATGGGCGCATCGATCGCCAACGCGGGCAGCCGCCAGCGCAGGCTGTCGCGCGACCGCGGTGCCTGCGCGATCACTCCTTCTCGAGAAAGTACGCCTCGACCTTGCCGTTGATCTTCATCGTCATCGGATTGCCGCGGCGGTCGCGCGCCTTGCCGACCTGCACGCGGATCCAGCCCTCGCTGACCGAGTATTCCTCCACGTTGTCGCGCTCCACGCCGTTGAAGCGGATGCCGACGCCGCGCGCCAGCGCCTCGGCATCGTGGAACGGGCTCTGCGGGCTGATCGCCAGGTGGTCGGGAGGGGTATCGCTCATCGTCGTGGGTTCGCTTGGCGGCGGACAGCGCCGTCTTCCGGGGGGCGAAGGATAAACGCCCGCGGCGCCGTTGCCGAATTTCGCCGCGCTTCCGTCGCCGCGCCCGGCGCGTCACACTGCGCCTCCCGCACCCCGATCCGCCGCCATGCCCGACAACAGCGCCGACTACGACGATCCCGACGACCTCAGCAGCGACGCGGACGACGACGACCCGGATACCCAGCAGGGCCTGATCTGGAACCTGCTGCTGCTGATCAATCCGGGCGACGAGGAGACCGCGCTGCGCCAGTTCAACGCCTACCGCGAGGCGGCGGGCGAGGCGGAGCACGACGGCGACGGCTGGCTGTGGACGCTGAAGGACGCCATCGACTGGACTTCCGGCTTCTACGTGGACGGCCGCGACGCCGAAGCGCTGATCGGCGCGATCGACGAACTGGCCGCGCGCTGGAACCTGCGCATCGACTGGGGCGGCGACATCGACGACGAGGACTTCCTCGCTGCCCACGACACCGCCTCGCTGCTGGGCGTGGCCTACGACCGCCTGCGCGAGTACGGCTACAGCATCTGGTGCTGGGACACCGGCGGCGACGACCGCGCCGGCTGGATGGCGCTCAGCCGCGACGACGAGGACATGCAACGCCTGGCGGCGATCCTGGGCATCGACCTGCGCCCGGGCAGCGACCCGTTCTAGGCGCCGGCGCAACCAGCGCAGCCAGACGCGGCAGCCTCGGCTGCAGTCGGGGCTGAAGCCCCTCCCACAGTGCACTCAGTGGGCCTGCGCAAATCTTCTGTAGGAGCGGCTTCAGCCGCGACGAACGAAGCCGGTAACGATGACGGCTCCGGCCACCGTCGGGACTGAAGCCCGTCCGACAGTGCACCCAGCGGACTTGCCGTAAATCTCTTGTAGGAGCGGCTTCAGCCGCGACGAACGAAGCGGGTGACGATGACGGCTCCGGCCACCGTCGGGGCTGAAGCCCGTCCTACAGCGCACCCAGCGGGCTCGCCGTAAATCTCTTGTAGGAGCGGCTTCAGCCGCGACGAACGAAGCCGGTGATGATGACCACTCCGGCCGCTGCAGGGCTGAAGCCCCTCTCCAGGGTATCCGGCAGGCTAGCAACGCATCGATAGGATGGCTGCAAGCTGGCCTCCGGCCGGCAGTCTCGGCAATTGGGTCTGGCGCGACAGCGGTTTCGGCAACCGTCGGATTGGCCGCTCTTTTCCACAGTGCCTGGTTTGCTCGCCGCAAGTCCCTGTGGGAGCGACTTCAGTCGCGACGCGCAGAGCCCAAAAGCCGCCAAGGTTCGGCGAAGGATCGAAGCCAGGGGGCCCAGAAAACACGCACACGCCGCCCAACGCCAGCGCCCCATGCACGCGTCCCGGCACGCTCCAATCCACTCACTCGGCCTCGCCACGCGCCTGCGCGCGGGCCTGGCGGATCAGCGCCTTCATCAGTTCGCGATCGGTGTGCCGGGACACCGGCAGTGCCCCCAGGCGGATCGCTTCGTCGCGCAAGGCAGCGGGCACGTCGTAGTGCGCGCCGCTGAGCTTGTTCTGGAAGGCGCGGCGGGGGATGCCCAGCCGCGCCGCCATCGCGTGCAGTTCGTCCAGCGTGTCGGCGAGCAGGTGGCCCCAGCGCTGGCCGCGCCAGGGGTGCACCGCATCGTCGATGTAGACCGCCATCGCGCCCGGTCAGGCCGGCTTGCGCTTGCCGTCGGCGTCCGCGTCGTCGGCGTCCGCCGCGGCAGGTGCCGCCGCGTCGCTGGCGGCCGTGCTCGGGTCCGTATCGGCCGCGTCGTCGCCGGCATCGCCATCGGCGGTCGCGCCGTCTTCGCCCTCGGCCTCGGCTTCGTCGCCTTCGCCCTCGCCGTTGCCCTCGCCCTCGGCGAACTCGGCGACCAGCGCGTCCAGGTACTCGGCCGCGGTCTTGCCTTCGTCGGCGGCGAGGTCGTCGATCATCTGCTGCAGCTGGGTCGAGTAGTCCAGGGTGATGGTGTTGCCTTCCTGCTCCTGCACATTGGCCAGGTGCTTGAGCATCGCCAGCATCGGCACCGGGTTGTCGGCGTTGCCCATGGTCTGGCCGCCGACGGACAGCAGCCATTCGTTGCCCTGCAGGCCGATCGCGGCCAGCACCCGGCCGCTGTCGTCCTGCAGCACGGCGTGGTTGGCGATGGGCAGTTCGCGGCCCAGGCGGGCGAAGGCGCGCTTGGGCTGCTGCTTCTTGCGCTTGTCGCGCTTGGCTTTGGAATGCTTGGACACGGTCGTCTCGTTCGCGGATTGGCGGCCATTGTAACGGGCGCCCGGGCATGACCTTCGGCATGCTTGACTACATTTGTAGGCAAGCCTAGTTTGGCGACAGGTGTAGTCATCCGGTCCGGCGGCGCGCTGCAGGTGCCGCGGTCTCGTGATGCGGAAAAAAGCGCTTGCCGGCGCCGTACGGGCCCATGCCCGGCGACGCAGCCACTACATCGCCCCTTCGCCATGCCTCCAGGAGACGCCTCATGCAGTCGAACACCACACCCCGGCGCCGCGGCGCCGCATTGATGGTCCTGGCCGGCCTCGCTGCCGGTGCGCTCCCGTCCGTGCAGGCCGGCGTCCGGGACACGGCGGCGCACACCGCCGAGCCGGCCGAACCGGCCGTGCCGGCGCCGCCCGCACCTCCCGCACCGCCACCGGTCGTGGCATTCCCGGACCGAAGCGTGCCCGCGCCACCCGCTGCGCCCGCGCCACCTGCGCCGCCCATGCACGCCACCGGTGCGCGTCGCACCAGCAGTTCGAGCATCACCATCACGTCCGACGATCGCCGCAATGCGTCGGTCCTGTTCGACGGCACCGACACCAACATGTACGGAAGCAGCGACGATCTGCGCCAGGCGCGCCAGGCCCGCCGCGGCAACGAAACGCTGTGGTGGATCCGCAGGGACGGCAAGCGCTACGTGGTGCGCGATGCGGCCACGATCCAGCAGCTGAAGGCCGCCTATGCGCCGGTCGCGGCACTGGGCCGGCAACAGGGCGAACTGGGCGAGCGGCAGGGGCGGTTGGGCGAGCGCCAGGGGAGGCTCGGCGAGCGGCAGGGCGCCATCGCGCAGCGCCAGGCGGGCGTGGCGATGGCACAGGCCAGGGAGGCCAGCGAGCAGGCGCGGCGCGCCGCCGGCGGCGACCAGGCCGTTCCCCGGTCGGCCGCGCGCCACGATGCCGCGCACGCGGACATGGCGCAGCAGATGGCCGCGCTGGGAGAACAGCAGGCGGCGCTGGCCGAACAGCAGCAGGTGTTGGCCCGGCAACAGGAAGCGCTGGCGCAGCGCGGGCAGATCGCCAACGCGACGCTGCAGCGCGACGTCGAACGCATCATCCGGGAGGCGATCGCGAAGGGCGTGGCGCAACCGTTGCCGCAATGAACGCGGTGCCGCGGCCACGCGGATGGCCGCGGCCCTCCCGGGCGTTCACATGGCGATAGGCAGCCGCGAGAAGCGCACTAGCGTTGTGCAGGGCTCCCCGCAGCGGCCGTCGCCGTTGCAGTGGCCGCTGCCGGCGCAGCGGTTGCCGCAGCCGGCGCAGCAGTCCGCGGCTTGCCGCCGACGACGCTGTTGACCGCGCGGATCGCTTCGCGGGCCGCATCGGCCGCGGCTTCCGGGGAGGTGGTGCGCGGCGCGGCGACTGTCGCCGTCGCCGGCTTGGTCGCGCCCGCCGCCAGCGCCGCGGCAGTCGCTGCCGCCGTCGGAGCCGTCGGAGCCGGCGCCGTGGCCGCTGCCGGCGAAGGCGCGGCGGGCGCGGCCGCGCCCAGCTCCGGCACCTTGGTGTCGGCGTCGGCCTGCGGCTTGCCCAGCGCCACGGCGTGCGCGCTGCCGGCCAGCGCCGCATCCTCGGCGTCCTTGGTCATCACCACGATGCTGATGCGGCGGTTGATCGGGTTGTCCGGGACCTGCTTGTCGAACAGCACCGACGAGGACAGGCCGACCACGCGCGAGACCTTGTCCTCGCCCATGCCGCCGGTCACCAGCTCGCGCCGCGCCGCGTTGGCGCGGTCCGCGCTCAGTTCCCAGTTGCTGTAGCCGTTCTTGCCGCTGTACTGGGTGACGTCGGTGTGGCCGGTGATGCTGATGTGGTTGGGCACTTCGTTGATGAAGCCGGACAGCTCGTGCAGGATGTCGCGGGTGTAGGGCTTGAGCGCCGCGCTGCCGATGTCGAACATCGGCCGGTTCTCCTTGTCCACGATCTGGATGCGCAGGCCGTCCGGGGTCAGGTCCAGCAGCAACTGGTCCTTGAACGGTTCCAGCGCCTGGCTCTTGTCGATCGCTTCCTTCAGGTCCTGCATCAGCGTTTCCAGGCGCTCCTTTTCCTTCTCGCGCTCGGCGGCCTTGCTCTGCACGTCGCCTTTCTCGCTCTTGCTGCCGAACGGATCCTTGTTGTCGCCGCGCTGCATGTCGGCGGTGCCGCCGAGCTTGATCATCGAGGTGCTGGCACCGCCGGGGCCGGCCATGCCGGGACTCGGCGCCTGGCTCTTGCCCGCCAGCGGGCTGGGGTTGCGGAAGTATTCGGAGATCGCCGCGCGCTGTTCCTTGGTGGTGGCCGCCATCAGCCACAGCACCAGGAAGAACGCCATCATCGCGGTCACGAAGTCGGCGAAGGCCACCTTCCAGGCGCCGCCATGATGGCCGCCGCCCTGGACCTTCTTGACCCGGCGGATGACGACGGTGGCTTTGGTCTCGGGCATGGCGGCGCTACTTGATCGTCTTCAGGTGCGTCTCGAAGTCCGAGAAGCTCGGCCGCACGTTGCTCGGCAGGGTCTTGCGCGCGAACTCCAGCGCGATCTTCGGGTTGTAGCCGCGCAGGCAGGCCAGCAGCGCGGTCTTCACCGATTCGAAGATGCGGCTGTCCTGCTCGGCGCGCGCTTCCATCGCCGCCGACAGCGGCGCGACGAAGCCGTAGGCCAGCAGGATGCCGAGGAAGGTGCCGACCAGCGCGGCGCCGACATGGTGGCCGATCTCCTCGATCGGGCCGCCGATCGAGCCCATGGTGATGACGATGCCCAGCACCGCGGCGACGATGCCGAACCCGGGCAGGCCGTCGGAGACCTTGCTCAGCGCATGCGCCGGCGCCAGCGCCTCGTGGTGGTGCTTCTCCAGCTCCAGTTCCAGCAGCGGCTCGAGCTCGTGCGGCTCGATGTTGCTGCCGATCATCAGGCGCAGGCAGTCGGTGATGAAGTCGAGCAGGTGGTGGTCGGCCAGCACCTTCGGGTAGGTGCTGAAGATGGCGCTCTCGGCCGGCTTCTCGACGTGGTCTTCCAGGGCCATGAAGCCGTCGCGCCGCGCCTTGTTCAGCAGCTCGTAGATCAGGGTCAGCGTGGCCCGGTAGTCCTCGGACTTGTACTTGGGGCCCTTGAACACGCCGACGATGCCGGTGAGGGTTTCCTTGACGATCTTGCCCGGCGTGCTGACCAGGAACGCGCCCAGCGCCGCGCCGCCGATGATCAGCAGTTCGTAGGGCTGCCACAGCGCGCCGAGCTTGCCGTGCGAGAGCACATAGCCGCCGACCACGCTGAGAATGACGACGACGAAGCCAACAATGATGAGCATGGCGGAAGCAGCCTGCGAGCCGTGAACGGGGATACCTCCATTTCGGCCCGGCGGCGGCTTTCTGAAGGCGGCGGCGTCCCGCGCTCGCGTGAAGACGCCCGTGAAGGCGCGCCCGCGGCGCCGCCGCGGCGACGTACGCAGGCGTGCGGCGGCGGCCTCAGCCGGTCATGCCGCTGCCCTGGCGCACGCACTTGAGCGTGTCGCCTTGCCCGGACAGGGCGAGCGTGGCGGTGTCCTGCGGGTGTTCCCAGAACACGTTGCCCAGGGCATCGGCGTAGCGCGCGCCATGGTCGGCATCGACCCGGTGCATGCGCAGGGTGCGGCCGTTCACCCGCAGCGTCGCCTGCTCGCGCGCCGCATCGACGTCGGCCTGCACCGCGCTGTCGCCGCATTGCCATTGCACGCGCAGCGCATCGGCCTGCAGGTCCGGGTCGGTGGCGGGTGCGCCGTCGCGCGGGTGCGGCGTGGTGGTGCCTGCGGACGGCATTGACGGCGGCGCCGTGGCGGTTGCCGGTGCGGGTGCGCGCCCGCACGCGGCCAGCGACAAGGACAGGAGCAGCGAAAACGCCAGGATGGGACGCATGCCGGGGTCTCCTCTCGATGGGCGCGGCGCCAGGCGCGCCGCCGGTCAGGCCGGTTCGGTGTCGCCGCCGCCGCGTTGCAGCGGGTTGGGCAGCGCCTGGCCCTGCTCGGTGAACTGCAGCGACACCGAATTCAGGCAGTGCCGCTCGCCGCTGGGCGGCGGGCCGTCCGGGAACACGTGGCCGAGGTGGCTGTCGCAGCGCGCGCAGACGATCTCGGTGCGGATCATGCCGTGGCTGGTGTCGCGGATCTCGCGCACGTGCGCCGGGTGGTAGGGCGCGAAGAAGCTCGGCCAGCCGGTACCCGAGTCGAACTTGGCGCTGGAGCGGAACAGCGGCAGCCCGCACAGCCGGCAGGTGTAGACGCCTTCCAGCTTGTTGTCCAGGAACACGCCGCAGAACGGCGCCTCGGTGCCGTGCTGCAGCAGCACCCGCCGCTCTTCGTCGTTCAGTCCGGCGACCAGGCGTTCGCGTTCGGCGGAAGTGGGGGGCGTGAGGTCGAATCGGCTCATGGCGGGCGTGCCTTCGCGTCGGAGAGAGTCCATGCACAATGAGGGCGCAGCGGCGACGATCAAGGCGGCGCGTTCACCCCGCGCGCAGATGCCGCGCGCTAGGCTGCACTCCCGAAGTGGAAGGTGGTGTGCCATGTTGATGCCCCGTCTGTGGCTGCTCTCGCTGTGCGCCTTGAGCCCGGCGCTGGCCGCCGCGCAAAGCCTGCAGCCCGCGCCGAAATCGCCGACCGCCACGCGCCAGGCCACCACCGTGCAGCCGGCGCCCGCGCCGGTGTCCACGCGACCGGCGCAAACCGCGCCGACCGCGCCGATCCCCAGCGGTCTGGGCCAGCGTGCGCAGCCGGCGCCGATCCCGCAGCAGGGGCCGTCGCGTCCGGCCGCGCCGGCGTCCACCAGCCCTGCCACGACGCCCGCCCAGGCCAAGGTCTACGATCGGCGCGGGCGGCTGATCCCGGGCGCGGTGCAGGCCGGTCCCAACCGCGTGCTGGATACGCGCAGCGGCCGCTACTACAGCACCGTGCCCAGCGGCGACGGCCAGCGCATCGACGAATAGGCGCGGGCGGCGGCATGGCGTGAACGCGCAGCCAACGTTCCGTGGCCGCGGTCCTCACGAACCGCTTCCTAGACTGCCCCGACGCAGGCGCCGCCGGTGCCTGCGCCGTACCTTCGCTAGGAGAACCGATGAGCAAGCTTCCCGACAACACCCTGGTGGTCGTCGCCGATCGCGTCAGCGCACGCCTGTTCCGCAGCACGCTGGCGGGCGAAACGTCGTTGCTGGAGCAGACCGAAGTGATGACCCCCACGCCGATCGAAGGCGTCGAGGACGGCGACCGGCCGATGACGATGGACGAGGCCGGCTTCGTCCGCCAGCTCGCCGAGCGCCTGTACCAGAGCGCGCTGCGCAGCGACTTCGAGCACCTGGTGCTGGTCGCCGATCCGCAGACCCTGGGCCAGCTGCGGCCGCTGCTGCACAAGGAAGTCCAGAAGCGGGTGGTGTCGGAACTGGCCAAGAACCACGCGCACACCTCGCGCGACGAGCTGGAAAAGCTGCTCGCGTAGGCGCGCCGATCGCACACGCCGGTGCGGCAGGGCCACTTTCTTCTCCCCTCGGGAGAAGGTGCCCGAAGGGCGGATGAGGGTGTGGCCCCCGACGTGCCATCCAGTGCCGTGAGTAGCTGGGAAACGGCAACGGCGTGCTTCCTGGGCCTCAACTTCCCAGTGCTGCCGTGCCCTCACCCCATCCCCTCTCCCGATGGGAGAGGGGAGTCATGGCTTCGGCTGCCGTGCCGTGCGGCTGAACCATTGCAGTGAGCGGCTTGCGGTCCCCTCCTTCTCTCCCGGAGGAAGGTGCCCGAAGGGCGGATGAGGGTACGGGCACCGGCGTAGCCATCCACTGTCGCGCATGTGTCGAACGACAGCCGCATGCTTCCGGGCCTTCAACTGCCCGGCGCCGCCGTCCCTCTCACCCCTACCTCTTCCGCAGGGAAAGGGGACCAACACGCTCAGTCCGCGATCGGCAGGCTCAGCGTCTCCTTCACCTCTTCCATCACGATGTAGCTCTTGGACTCGCGCACGTGCGGCAGGGTCAGCAGCGTGCTGCCCAGCAGCTTGCGGTAGGAGGCCATCTCGCTGATCCGCGCCTTGAGCAGGTAGTCGAAGTCGCCCGAGACCAGGTGGCATTCCAGCACGTTGGGCAGCTTCAGCGCCGCGCGGCGGAATTCCTCGAAGATGTCGCCGGACTTGTAGGCCAGGCTGATCTCCACGAACACCAGCAGGCTGGCCTTGAGGTAGTGCGGGTCCAGCCGCGCGTAATAGCCGGTGATGGCGCCGTCGCGCTCCAGCCGGCGCACCCGCTCGGTGCACGGGGTGGTCGACAGGCCGACCCGTTCGCCGAGTTCGGTGAAGGAGATGCGGCCTTCCTGCTGCAGGATGCGCAGGATCTTGCGGTCGATCTTGTCCAGTTCGCGGGCGCGTGCGGCCATGGCGCGGGTCTCTCGGTGGGCTGGGGCAGGGTATTGGCCTGGCGGCCGGTCGAAAATCAGGGGAAAATCCTGGGTTGCGCTTCATATACTGCGCCTAACCCCATCCCTGGCGCCATCCAGCCAGGGATTTGATCCGACGAGGTAAGTGCATGCGGGTTCTGGTTCTGGGCAGCGGTGTGATCGGCACGGCCACGGCGTGGTACCTGGCCCAGACCGGCTGCGAGGTGACGGTGGTCGACCGCCAGCCTGCGGCCGGGCTGGAGACCAGCTACGCCAATGCCGGCCAGGTGTCGCCGGGCTACGCCTCGCCGTGGGCGGCGCCGGGGGTGCCGCTGAAGGCGCTGAAATGGCTGTTCCAGCGCCATGCGCCGCTGGCCATCACCCCCACCGCCGACATCCGCCAGTACCTGTGGCTGGCGCAGATGCTGCGCAACTGCACTGCCGAGCGCTATGCGGTCAACAAGGCGCGCATGGTGCGGCTGTCCGAGTACAGCCGCGACTGCCTGGACCAGCTGCGCGCCGACACCGGCATCGCCTACGAAGGCCGCCAGCTCGGCACCACCCAGCTGTTCCGCACCCAGGCGCAGCTGGACGGCGCGGCCAAGGACATCGAGGTGCTGCGCGAGTACGGGGTGCCCTACGAACTGCTCGACCGCGCCGGCATCGCCCGCATCGAACCGGCGCTGGCCAGCGCCCCGGCCACGCTGGTCGGCGCGCTGCGCCTGCCCAACGACCAGACCGGCGACTGCCGCCTGTTCACCCAGCGCCTGGCGGCCATGGCCGCCGCGGCCGGCGTGCAGTTCCGCTACGGCGAGACCATCGACGGCCTGCACGCCGACGGCGACCGCATCGACGGCGTGCGCATCGGCGGCCGCGTCGAGCGCGCCGACCGCTACGTGGTCGCGCTGGGCAGCTATTCCCCGCAACTGCTCGCGCCGCTGGGTATCCGCCTGCCGGTGTATCCGCTGAAGGGCTATTCGCTGACCTTGCCGATCCGCGACGCGGCGCTGGCGCCGATGTCCACGATCCTCGACGAGACCTACAAGGTGGCGATCACCCGCTTCGACCAGCGCATCCGCGTCGGCGGCATGGCCGAACTGGCCGGCTTCGACCTGTCGCTGCCGGCGCGGCGCCGCGCCACCCTGGAAAAAGTGGTGAACGACCTGTACCCGCGCGGCGGCGAACTGGCGCGCGCCGAATTCTGGACCGGGCTGCGCCCGGCCACCCCCGACGGCACCCCGGTGGTCGGTGCCACCGGCTACCGCAACCTGTTCCTCAACACCGGCCACGGCACGCTGGGCTGGACCATGGCCTGCGGCTCCGGCCGCTACCTGGCCGACCTGATCGCCTCGCGCCAGCCGCAGATCAGCGGCGAGGGCCTGGACATCTTCCGTTATTCGCGCCGCGTCGCGGCGCCCGTCGCAGAGGCAAGCTCGTGCGCCCAGCCCGTGCGTTGATCGATCTCCACGC
Organism: Xanthomonas sp. AM6; assembly: GCF_025665335.1. Classification (NCBI taxonomy): domain Bacteria; kingdom Pseudomonadati; phylum Pseudomonadota; class Gammaproteobacteria; order Lysobacterales; family Lysobacteraceae; genus Xanthomonas; species Xanthomonas sp. AM6. The sequence goes on along the minus strand of NZ_CP106869.1, from coordinate 4,198,798 downwards.
GCTGCGCCACAACTACCGCCTGGCCCGGCAACTGGGCGGCGGCAAGGCGCTGGCGGTGGTCAAGGCCGATGCCTACGGGCACGGTGCGGTGGCCTGCGCGCGCGCGCTGGAAGCGGAGGCCGACGGCTTCGCGGTGGCCTGCATCGAGGAGGCGCTGGAGCTGCGCCAGGCCGGCATCGCCGCGCCGATCCTGCTGCTGGAAGGCTTCTTCGATGCCGACGAACTGCCGCTGATCGCCGAGCATGGCCTGTGGTGCGCGGTGGCCTCGCCGTGGCAGGTGGAGGCGATCGCCGCCTACGCCGCGCCGCAGCCGCTGTGCCTGTGGCTGAAGCTGGACAGCGGCATGCACCGGCTGGGCCTGGCGCCGGACGACTTCCGCGCCGCGCACGCGCGGCTGAGCGCGCTGCCGCAGGTGCAGCGGCTGGTGCTGATGACCCATTTCGCGCGCGCCGACGAGCTGGACAGCGCGCGCACCCTGGAGCAGGTCGAGGTGTTCCGCCGGGCCACCGAAGGCCTGGCCGGCGAGACCAGCCTGTGCAATTCGCCGGCGCTGCTGGGCTGGCCGCAGCTGCGCAACGACTGGGCGCGCCCGGGACTGATGCTGTACGGCGCCGACCCGTTCGCCGCCGGCGCCGAACTGCCGGGCGAGCTGCGCCCGGTGATGACCTTGCAGTCCAAGGTCATCGCGGTGCGCGAGCTGGCCGCCGGCGAGCCGGTCGGCTACGGCGCGCGCTTCGTCGCGCCGCGCCCGACCCGGGTCGGCGTGGTGGCGATCGGCTACGCCGACGGCTATCCGCAGTTCGCGCCCAACGGCACCCCGGTGCTGATCGACGGCGCGCCCGGCGAACTGATCGGGCGGGTGTCGATGGACATGCTGACCGTGGACCTGACCGACCACCCGCAGGCCGGGCGCGGCAGCGACGTGCAGCTGTGGGGCGCGCAACCGCGCATCGACATCCTGGCGGGCCGCTGCGGTTCCAGCGCCTACCGCCTGCTGTGCGGGCTCAAGCGCGCGCCGCGCCAGTACCTGGGCGGCTGAGCGCGCCACGGGCCGCTGGGTTTTCGGAATGGCGGCCGCGGTGGCCTGGGCCAACGCCGTAGCAACCTCCCGGGAGCGCGTTGCTCCGACCATCGAGCGTGGCGCGCGAAGCAATGGCCCACGCCGAGCCCCGTGCAGTCGGGACCGAAGTCCCTCCCACAGCAGGGCGCATCCCGCACCGCCACGCATCCCATTTTCTGTAGGAGCGGCTTCAGCCGCGACGAACGGCGCCGCGATGCCGCCGGCTTCGACAAAATCGGCTGAGCCAGCCTCCTCCAGCGCACCAGCCACCGTCCGCAAGCCCCTGTGGGAGCGACTTCGGCTGCGACGAACGAAGCGACAGACCTTTCAGCTTCAGCCGCCGTCCAGAGGCGGAAATACCTCCTGCAGCGCCCAGCCGACCGGCCGCAAGCAACTGTAGGAGCGGCTTCAGCCGCGACCGACAACTGTAGGAGCGGCTTTAGCCGCGACCGACGGAGCAGGAGACCTTCCGGCTTCGGAAGCCGCCGGACTGGAGCCCTCCTGCAACGCATGAGAGCGGCTTCGGCCGCGACACAGCGCCGCCGAAGCCCGCCCCACCACTCAGCGTTCGGCCACCGCGGCCTGGTCGCGGAACTGGCGGCGCAGCCAATCGTCCAGCATCCGCTTCTCATAACGCAGCGGATCGTTGCTCAGGCCGATCGAGCTGTTGAGCAGGTAGCTGGTGTCGAGCAGCTTGCGCTCGCCCTGGTCCAGCACCTGGCCGTCGGCGCCGTACAGGGTGAAGTTCAGGCTGATCCGCGGCGGGTAGATGTCGCGCATCACCCGCACGTCGTTCCATTGCGGGCCGTGCCAGCCTTCGTAGTCGCCGGCGCGCTTGATGTCGGTCAGCTCCACGTCCAGGCGCTGGCCCGGTGCCAGCTGCTTGCCGGCGCGCTGCTGCAGGTAGTCGGCCAGCTGCCGCACCCAGTCGCCGCGCTGCGCTTCCCAGCGGTTGCGGCTGTAGCGCAGTTCGCTGAAGGCGGCGGGGTCGGTCCAGCGCACCTGCACCGGGCCATCGCCCTCGGTGCTGCGCACGGCCTGCGGATCGGTGACGTTGCGGACTTCGGCGGAGGCTCCGCCCGCCAGCAGGCAGGCCAGGGCCAGCGCCGTCCAGGCATATCGGATCTTCATGGCGGATCTCCACGGGAAACGGCCCCGCCAGTGTGTGCCTGACCGCGCGTCGCCGCAATCGCGCCGCGGCCGCCGGCGGCATCCGTTCTCCACCGGTTCATGCGCGCGTCGCCGGTGTGACGTGCGGTTCACGCTGCGTCGCCGCATGCTTCACGGCCCCCGCGCGACCATGGCGGCCACAACACGTGATTCGGGGATCGCATGAAGATGCCGCTGTTCCACCAGGCCCACGCCGCCTCGGACGTGCGCCTGCAGTTCATCGACTGGGCCAAGCGCCATGGGCACAGTCCGGCGAGCGGCGCGGCCAGTTTCGTCGACCAGCAGGCGGACCTGGACGCCGCGGCGCGCCACCTGCGCCTGCCCCCGGGCGAAGACGTGCGCCAGGAACTGCGCCGCTACCTGGCGTCGCTGGGCGAGCAGCAGGACGTGGCGGTGCAGTTCCCGCCGATCTACGCCTACCGCAGCCCGCAGGGGCAGGGCTTCCGCTATTCGCTGACCTTGGTGCTGGCCGAGAGCGGGGTCGAGTGGAAGGCGCGGGTGTGGACCGGCCTGGAGTACCTGGGCCTGATCGTCGGCCGCGGCGCCGGTCCGCGCGCCAACTACACGCGCCTGGCGCGGATGGCGGTGGAGCACGAACTGGCCAGCGACAGCCCGCGCTTCACGCTGGGCTAGAACACGACAGGAGACGCGCATGTCCTACGCAATCGCGCCGGAAGACGCCACCGCCCCGGAACAGTGCCGGCAGCAATGCCGCGAACTGGGCGTGGCGCGGGTCCAGCAGCTGCTGGACCAGTCGCCGCCGCTGCCGTGGCGCGGCGAGGCCGAGCGCTGGCTGGAAGAACAGGCGCTGCGCAGCGCGCGGCTCACCCAATGGGGCGTCATCGCCGGGATCGCGCTGGCGTCGTTGGGGATCGTGCTGGTGGTCGCCTTTCTCTGGTGACGTTCGGCATCCGTGCGACGCCGCGCCCGGTCCGGCTTGACGGCAGCGGAACGGCTTAACAAGATGCGGGGTCCGTCGCGCCGCCCGGTGCCAGGCATCCGTCAAACGCCATGGGCGCCGACCGCGTCGCCGCACCCGCCGCCGCAGGCCGTCTCCAGAGCACACTCCCTCATGCATGCCAGTACCGAAGCTTCCTCCTCGTCGCGCGCGCAGGGCTCCGACCTGCACTACCGCGAGATCTTCGACAAGATCGATTCCGGCTTCTGCGTGGTGCAGGTGCTGTTCGACGAGGACCAGCGCGCGGTCGACTACGTGTTCCTGGAGGTCAACCCGGCGTTCGAACGCGAGACCGGCATGCACGACGTTATCGGCCGGCGCATGCGCGAGCTGTCGCCGACCCACGAGGAGCACTGGTTCCGCGTGTACGGCGAAGTGGCCCTGAGCGGGCGCTCGGCCAAGTTCGAGAACTTCGCCGCCGGGTTCGGGCGCTGGTGGGCGGTGGATGCGTTCCGCGTCGGTGCGCCGGAACAGCGGCAGGTCGCCGTGCAGTTCCTGGACATCACCGAGCGCAAGCGCGTGGAGCGCGACCTGGCCGAGAGCGAGGCGCGCTTCAGCGCGCTCGCCGAAGGCCTGCCGATGCCGGTGTGGGTGCTGGACGACACCGGCCAGCTGCGTTTCACCAATACCGCCTACGCCGAATTCTTCGGCATCGACCTGCAGGCCGACGACGCGTGGCCGGGCTGGGGCGACGTGCTGCACCCGGAGGACGCCGGCGTGTTCGCCTTCGAGCTGCGCAACGCGCTGGACGAGCAGCGCAACCTGCGCGCGCTGGTGCGCGCGCGCCGCCATGACGGCGAATGGCGCTGGATCGAGATGACTGCGGTGCCGCGCTACTCGGCCGAGGGCGAGTTCATCGGCCTGGCCGGCAGCAGCCCGGACGTCACCGAGCGCCGCGACATCGAACTGGCCCGCGAACAGCTGCTCGAATCCGAACGCAGCGCGCGCAACGCCGCCGAGAGCATGGCGCGGCTGAAGGACGAATTCCTGGCCACGCTGTCGCACGAGCTGCGCACGCCGCTGACCACCATCCTGGGCTGGAGCGACCTGCTGCTGCAGCGGCTGCCGCCGGGCGATCCGAGCAGCAAGGGCCTGTCGGTGATCGCCAGCAGCGCGCGCGCGCAGCAGCGGCTGATCTCGGACATGCTCGACCTGAGCAGCATGCTGCTGGGCAAGGTGCAGCTGGAAGTGGAGGCGCTGGACCTGGCCGAACAGGTCCGCGAGGCGCTGCGCGCGCAGGAGCCGGTGGCCGAGGGCAAGGACCAGGCGCTGACCCTGCGCGAGCCGCCGCAGCCATGCCTGGTGCTGGGCGACGCCACGCGCCTGCAGCAGGTGTTCTGGAACCTGTTGTCCAACGCGATCAAGTTCACCCCGGCGCATGGGCAGATCGAACTGGCGATCGACATCGACCCCGACGGCGAGCACGTGACGGTCGCGGTGCGCGACTCCGGCGACGGCATTCCGCCGGAATTCCTGCCGCATCTGTTCGGCCGCTTCCGCCAGGCCGACGGCACCACCACGCGCCTGCACGGCGGCCTGGGCCTGGGCCTGGCGATCGTGCAGCAGCTGGTGGAAATGCATGGCGGCCAGGTCAGCGCGGCCAGCGAAGGCCGCGGTTGCGGCGCGGTGTTCACCGTGCGCCTGCCGCTGCACCGCAACCAGCCGGGCAAGCGGCCGCTGCGCGAGGTGCGCGCCTTCGCGATGGCCGAGCAGGTGGTGGAAGCCTATGCGCTGAAGGGCATGCGCCTGCTGGCGGTGGAGGACCAGCCGGACATGCTCGAATACCTGCGGCGCCTGCTCGAGGAGCAGGGCGCGGAGGTGGTCACCGCCGGTTCGGCCAGCGAAGCGCTGGCGGTGCTGGACGACGGCGGCCACGATCGCATCGACGTGATGGTCACCGACATCGGCATGCCCGGCATGGACGGCTACGGCCTGATCCGCACGATCCGCGACAACATGGGCCTGGAAGCGGCCGAACTGCCGGCCGTGGCGGTGACGGCGCTGGCGCGCGCCGACGATCGCCACCGCGCGCTGCAATCCGGCTTCCAGGAACACCTGGCCAAGCCGTACAGCGTGGCGCAGCTGGTGTCCGCGGTGCGGTTCGCGCGGCAGCCATAGCCGTTTTCCCGGTTTTTCACGTGGCAGCCGCTAGCGTGCGCACAGTTCCTCGCAGGAGACGCGCATGACCAAGTACGCCGACGCGGTGCATACCGACCCCGACGCCATCGCCGCGCTGCAGGCGTGGCTGCCGCAATTGCCCGACCAGGCGCAGGTGCTGCTGCAGCTGGACGACGGCAGCCAGGTCAGCGGCACGGTGTCGGTCCGGCCGACCCTGCAGACCTTCCGCGACCACGACGAGCGCGAAGGCGTCAACGGCGTGCTGCGGCTGGACGACCTGCTGCAGCCCGGGCAGCAGCACTACATCTGGCTGGACCGGATCCGCGGCGTGCAGCCGCTGTCGCCGACCTCCTGATCGCCGCGTGCGGCGCAGCTGCATTTGACATCTTTTTCACGTTCGCCAAGCGCGCGCTGTGCATCATCGGTGATCCCGCCGACCCCATGGAGAACCGAGCCGCGATGACGCGCCTTTCCTCGTCCCCTGCCCGTTGGGCCCTGTGCCTCCTGTCCGCTGCCGTGTTGAGTGCCTGTGGCGACACCGCCAAGCACTCCATCGAAGAGGGGATGGGACCCGATCCGGTGCTACCCGATCCGGTGAAGCGCATGATCCCCACGGTGAAGGTCGCCGAGGTCAAGCGCTGGGCCGACGGCGCCGCGCCGGTACCGGCCGCCGGCCTGGCGGTGCAGGCCTTCGCCCGCGACCTGGACCACCCGCGCTGGCTGTACGTGCTGCCCAACGGCGACGTGCTGGTGGCCGAGACCGCGGCGCCGCCGGCGCCGGAGAAGGAAAGCAGCGGCCTGCGCGACAAGATCCAGGACGCGATGATGGCCAAGGCCGGCTCCACCGTGCCCAGCGCCAACCGCATCACCCTGCTGCGCGACGCCGACGGCGACGGCGTGGCGGAAGTGCGCACGCAGTTCCTCAAGGGCCTGTATTCGCCGTTCGGCATGGCCCTGGTCGGCGACCGCCTGTACGTGGCCAATGCCGACGCGCTGGTCAGCTTCCCGTACAAGGACGGCGACACCCAGATCAGCGACGCGCCCAGCTTCATCGCCAATCTGCCCGGCGGCATCAACCATCACTGGACCAAGAGCCTGCTGGCCAGCCGCGACGGCAAGAAGCTCTACGTCGGCGTCGGCTCCAACAGCAACGTCGCCGAGAACGGCATGGACGCCGAGCTCAACCGCGCCGCGATCCTGGAAGTGGACGCGCAAAGCGGCGCCACCCGGGTGTTCGCCAGCGGCCTGCGCAATCCGGTCGGACTGGCCTGGCAGCCGGGCGCGGACACGCTGTGGGTGGTGGTCAACGAGCGCGACGAGATCGGCAGCGACCTGGTGCCCGACTACCTGACCTCGGTGCGCGAGGGCGGCTTCTACGGCTGGCCGTACAGCTACTACGGCCAGCACGTGGACGAACGCGTGCAGTCGCAGAACGCGGAGATGGTGGCCAGCGCGATCAAGCCGGACTACGCGCTGGGCGCGCATACCGCCTCGCTCGGGCTGAGCTTCTACGAAGGCGCGCTGCTGCCGCAGGCGTACCGCGGCGGCGCCTTCATCGGCCAGCACGGCTCCTGGAACCGCAATCCGCCGTCCGGCTACAAGGTGGTCTACGTGCCCTTCGCCGGCGGCAAGCCCAGCGGCAAGGCGCAGGACGTGCTGACCGGCTTCCTCGACGCCGAAGGCAAGGCCCAGGGCCGCCCGGTCGGCGTGGCGGTGGACAAGCCCGGCGCGCTGCTGGTGGCCGACGACGTCGGCAACGTGATCTGGCGGGTCACGCCCAAGGCGGGCCAGTAGCCATCGGCGATGGCGGCCGCGTCCGGCTCCCGATGAGCCGCGCGGCTTCGATGCCCCTTCAATACGGCGCCCATGTAGGGACGCCCATGTAGGAGCGACTTCAGTCGCGACAGGCGTTATCGGTAACGCCCGTCGCGACTGACGTCGCTCCTACGAAATACTGGAGGGCGCCAACCCGGCAACGCCGGTCATCGATACAAGCCCATCGCGGCTGCACGCCGAAGCGGCGCGCATGGCCCAGGCGCCGCAACGGCGATATCTGGATCGAAGCGATCGATGCGGCAGGCGATCGCTCCCGCAACGCATCCCCAATCCCGAATCCCCAGTCCCGGCCCCTCAGTGCTCCACCGGCGCCGGCTCCACCCCGAAACGGCGCGCGTAGCCGCGCTCGCTGACCACCCGCTCGACCTCGCTGTCGCCGAGTTCCGGCGCGGCATACACCGCGTAGACCACGCTGCCGTCCTCGCGTTCGCCGCGCTGGTGCAGGCGGTAGCGCGGGCGCCCGGTGCCGGTGTTTTCCGGGTAGTGCAGCGGTGGCTGGCTGCCTTCCAGGTCCACTTCGCTGTTGTCGACGACGCCACCGATGAACACTGCGCGCATATGCCTCTCCATCCGTTCGGGGTGACCTGCAGCCTAGGCGCGGCGATGTTGCCATCGCATCAATGATGCGTTCACTCGGCGCAAAACCGGGCCGGCGCCGGGCTGCCGGTAGAATGCGCGTTCCCTGTCAGAACCCGATCCCGATGCCGGCACCGCAAGACGCTCCCCTCGACACCCTGTTCCTGCCGTTCGCCCAGGGCGCGCTGCGCTGGCCGGCCGGCAAGGTGCTGTTCCTGCGCGCGCGCGAGGGCTGGGCGCTGCGCCAGCATGCGCAGCCGGCGCAACTGGTCTGCGAGCAGGGCTATCGCCCGTTCGCGGCCGCGCTGCAGCAGGGCGGCTGGCAGGTCCGCGCCGAGGATGCCGACGACCACGACGATGCCGGCGGCTATGCGCTGGTGCTGGTGCTGCCGCCGCGCCAGCGCGACGAGGCGCGGGCCTTGCTGGCGCGCGCGGTGGCGCTGGCCGCGCCGGGCGGCATCGTGGTCGCCTGCCAGTCCAACAACGAAGGCGCGCGCTCCGGCGAGGACGACCTGCAGCAACTGGCCGGGCTGGGCGGCAAGCTGACCAAGCATCACTGCCGCGTGTACTGGACCGCGCCGCTGCACGGTGGCCACGACGCCGCGCTGCAGCAGCGCTGGGCCAGGCTGGATGCGCCGCGGCCGATCCTGGACGGGCGCTTCCGCAGCCGCCCGGGCGTGTTCGCCTGGGACCGCATCGACCCGGCCTCGGCGCTGCTGGCCGAACACCTGCCTGCCGACCTAGCCGGGCGCGGCGCCGATCTCGGTGCCGGCTACGGCTATCTGTCGGCGGAATTGCTCGCGCGTTGCCCGAAGATCGCCGCGCTGGACCTGTTCGAGGCCGACGCGCGCGCGCTGGCGCTGGCCCGGGCCAACCTGGCGCAGGCGCCGGCCACGGTCGAGCTCGGCTACCACTGGCACGACGTGACCGCGGGGCTGCCGGCGCAGTACGACTTCATCGTCAGCAATCCGCCGTTTCACGCGCCCGGGCGCATGGAACGCCCGGACATCGGCCGCCGCTTCATCGCCGTGGCCGCGCAGGCGCTCAAGCCGGGCGGGCGGCTGTACCTGGTCGCGAACCGGCACCTGCCCTACGAGGCGGTGCTCGACGCCAGCTTCGGCGAGACCTCGGTGGTCGCCACCCGCGACGGCTTCAAGCTGATCCTGGCGGTGCGCGCCCGCGCCACGGTGCGCCGGTGAAGCTGGTCAAGCATCTGGCCAACCTGGGCTACGGCAGCCGCAAGCAGGTCACGCAGATGTTCCGCGAAGGCCGCATCACCGATGCCGACGGCGAGGTGCTGTATGCCGACGACCGCGTCGAGCATGCCGCGATCCGGGTCGACGGCGAGGCCCTGGACCCGCCGCCGGGGCTGATCCTGGCGCTGCACAAGCCGGTCGGCTACACCTGCTCGACCAAGGACCCGGGCCGCATCGTCTACGACCTGCTGCCGCCGCGCTTTCGCCTGCGCTCGCCGCTGCTGTCCACGGTCGGGCGGCTGGACCGCGATACCAGCGGCCTGCTGCTGATGACCGACGATGGCGCGCTGCTGCATCGCATCGTCTCGCCGAAGTCGCAGCTGGCCAAGGTCTACGAAGCGACCCTGGCCGAAGACCTGCGCGGCGACGAGGCGGCGCAGTTCGCCAGCGGCGCGCTGATGCTGGAGGCCGAAACCACGCCGCTGCTGCCGGTGCAGATGGAAGTGCTGGGCCCGCGCCAGGCGCGCATAACCCTGTACGAAGGCCGCTACCACCAGGCGCGGCGCATGTTCGCCGCGGTCGGCAACCACGTGGTGGCGCTGCACCGCAGCCGCATCGGCGGCTTCGCGCTGGGCGAATTGCCGGCCGGGCAATGGCGGGCGCTGGACGCGGCGGATCTGGAGCGGGTGTTTGGGTGAGGAGCCGGGGTTCGGGACCGGGGACTCGGAAAACGCTGGTGCGCGGTAGCGTCGCAGGAGCGGCTTCAGCCGCGACCGGCGTTACCGGTAATGCCGGTCGCGGCTGAAGCCGCTCCTACAGGGATACCGGAATCCTGGGATTCGCCGCGCGTCACGCGAACAGCTGTTTCCAGCCATCCAGGCCGAGTTTTTCCAGCGTCTGCAGATTGCGCTCCACGATCACGTCCGCGTCCGGGAACGCGGCCACGGCGCGTTCCACGCTGTCCTCGCGCAGCAGGTGCAGGGTGGGGAAGGGCGCGCGGTTGGTGTAGTTGCCGATGTCCTCCGGCGCGGTGCCGGCGAACTGGTAGTGCGGATGGAAGCTGGCCACCTGCAGGATGCCGTGCAGGTCCAGCGCTTCCACCGCGGCGTCGGCGTTGTCGAGGAAATCGTTGTAGTCCAGGAAATCGCCCAGCACCTGCGGGTGCACGATCAACGTCGTGTCGATCTGCTCGGCCGAGGTGTCGCGCAGCAACAGCAGTTCCTCGCCCAGTTCCTCCAGCAGCGCCTCGGGCGTGGTCGCGTCGCTGAGCACGTAGCGGATCTGCTGCTTGACGTGCACCGCCTTGGCGAACGGGCACAGGTTCAGGCCGATCACCGCGCGTTCCAGCCACAGGCGGGTCGCGGCGATCGGGTCGGCGTTCGGGTCCAGGTCGTTCAAGGCGGTTCCAGTGGGCGCGGGCGGAAGGCAGGCGGGCGACACAGGCGGCGGCCATGCCGCCGCGCACGGCTCAGTCGCGGAAATTCTCGAACTGCAGCGGCAACTCGAAATCGCTCTTCTTCAGCAGCGCCATCACGTCCTGCAGGTCGTCGCGCTTCTTGCCGCTGATGCGCAGCTTGTCGCCATTGATCTGCGCTTCCACCTTGAGCTTGGCGTCCTTGATCGCGGCGACGATCTTCTTGGCCAGCTTCTGCTCGATGCCCTGCTTGACCGTGACCTTCTGCCGCGCGCCGGCCAGGTTGGTTTCCACGTCGCCGAACTCCAGGCAGCGCACGTCGATGCCGCGCGCGATCAGCCGCGCGCGCAGGATGTCGGTCATCTGCTTGACCTGGAAGTCGCTGGGCGCGGACTGCTCGATGACCTGGTCGTCGAGGGCGAAGCGGGCCTCCACGCCCTTGAAATCGAAGCGGGTCGACAGCTCGCGGTTCGCCTGGTCGATGGCGTTGGTCAGTTCGTGCTTGTCGATTTCGGAGACGACGTCGAAGGAAGGCATGGCGGTTCCTCGGGAAAGACCGCATATCCTACCGATCCGGACGCAACGCCGCTGCAGCTGCGCCGGCGTCGCTGGGCGCGGTCGCCGATCGCAGCGATAATCCGCCGATGCCCACTTCACGTTCCAACACCGCGGCCGCCGCCTGGATGGTCGCGGCGGTCGCCTGCTTCGCGCTGATGGATGCGGCGATGAAGATGCTGACCGCGCACTACCCGGCGCTGCAGGTCGCCACGCTGCGCGGCGGCGCCTCGCTGCCGTTCGTGCTGCTGTGGGTGCTGGCCACCGCCGGCCCGCGTTCGATCCTGCCGGTGCGCTGGGGCCTGCACCTGCTGCGCGGCGCGCTCGGCATCGCGATGATCGGCTGCTTCGCCTGGGCGCTGCGCAGCCTGCCGCTGTCCACGGCGTACACGATCTACTTCGTCGCGCCGCTGCTGGTGGCAGCGCTGTCGGTGCCGCTGCTGGGCGAACATGTCGGCCCGCGGCGCTGGGCGGCGATCGGCCTGGGCCTGGTCGGGGTGCTGGTGGTGCTGCGCCCGGGCGTGGGCGGCTTCGTCTCGCTGCCGGGGCTGATGGTGCTGCTGGCGGCGGCGGCCTATGCGGTCGCGGCGGTGCTGGTCAGCCTGTTGGCGCGCACCGACACGCCGCAGTCGCTGGTGGTCTGGTTCCTGCTGATCATGGCGCTGGGCGCCGGCGCGCTGGCGCTGCCGGGCTGGGTTCCGCTGCGGCTGGCCGATGCCGGCTGGATCGCCACGCTCGGCCTGGCCGGCGCGCTGGGGCAGGTGGCGCTGACCCAGGCGTTCCGCCGCGGCGACGCCTCGCTGATCGCGCCGCTGGAGTACAGCGGCCTGATCTGGGTGATCCCGTGGGACTGGCTGCTGTGGCGCAAGCTGCCCGATGCCTGGACCTGGCTGGGCGCGGCGATCATCGTCGCCAGCGGGCTGTACCTGCTGCACCGCGAGCGCGTGCGCGCCACCGTGCGTCCGCCGCCGCAGGCGCACCCCTAGCCGGGCGGCCCTGCGCGCAGGCGTTAGAATCGAATGGAATAACGCGCGCAACCTTGGCCTGCTAGGCTTTGCGCCCCCCTTCCGCTGCCGGTCCCCGCGCGTTGATCCAGTTCGAGCACCTGCACAAGTCCTACTCCGTCGCCGGCCAAGCGGTCGTGGCGCTGCATCCGCTCGACCTGGAGATCCGCGCCGGCGAGGTGTTCGGCATCATCGGCCATTCCGGCGCCGGCAAATCGACCCTGATCCGCCTGATCAACCGGCTCGAGGAGCCCAGCGGCGGGCGCCTGCTGATCGACGGCGAGGACGTCACCGCGCTTGACCGCGCCGGCCTGCGCACGCTGCGCCGGCGCATCGGCATGATCTTCCAGCACTTCAACCTGCTGTCCTCGCGCAGCGTCGCCGGCAACGTCGCCTTCCCGCTGGAACTGGCCGGCACGCCGCGCGCGCAGATCGACGCGCGGGTGGCCGAACTGCTGGCCCGGGTCGGCCTGGCCGAGCACGCCGGCAAGTATCCGGCGCAGCTGTCCGGCGGGCAGAAGCAGCGCGTCGGCATCGCCCGCGCGCTGGCCACCGGGCCGCAGATCCTGCTGTGCGACGAAGCCACCAGTGCGCTGGATCCGCAGACCACCGCTTCGGTGCTGAGCCTGCTGGCGCAGATCAACCGCGAGCTGGGCCTGACCATCGTGCTGATCACCCACGAGATGGACGTGATCCGCCGCGTCTGCGACCGCGTGGCGGTGCTCGACGCCGGGCACCTGGTCGAGAGCGGCCCGGTCACCGAGGTGTTCCTGCACCCGCGGCATCCGACCACGCGCCGCTTCGTGTCCGAGGCCGAGCACGTCGACGAGGGCGAACTGCACCGCGATTTCGGCGCGGTGGCCGGGCGCATCCTGCGCCTGACCTTCGTCGGCGGCGACACCTACGCGCCGCTGCTCGGGCGCATCGCGCGCGAGACCGCGGTGGACTACAACATCCTGTCCGGGCGCATCGACCGGATCAAGGACACCCCCTACGGCCAGCTGACCGTGGCCCTGGTCGGCGGCGACCTGGATGCGGCGCAGGCCGCGTTCGTCGCCGCCGGCGTGCACGTGCAGGAATTGCGCCGATGATCCCGTTCGCGACCGCCGCCGGCGGCTTCTTCCGCAATCTCGACGCCGGCAAGTGGGCCGAGATCGGCAACGCCACGCTGGACACGCTGCTGATGCTCGGCGGCGCGCTGCCGCTGACCCTGCTGATCGGCCTGCCGCTGGGCGTGCTGCTGTTCCTGACCGGGCCGCGCCAGACCCACCAGCGGCCGCTGCTGTACGGCGCGCTGGCGCTGGCGATCAACGTGCTGCGCTCGGTGCCCTTCATCATCCTGATGATCGCGATGATCCCGCTGACGCTATGGGCGATGGGCACCTCGCTGGGCGTGCGCGGCGCGATCCTGCCGCTGGTGGTGGGCGCGGCGCCGTTCTACGCGCGGCTGGTGGAGACGGCGCTGCGCGAAGTGGACCGCGGCGTGGTCGAGGCCAGCCTGGCGATGGGCGCGACCACCTGGCAGCTGGTGACCCGGGTGCTGCTGCCCGAGGCGCGGCCGGGGCTGATCGCCGGCGCGACGGTGACCACCATCGCCTTGATCGGCTTCACCGCGATGGGCGGCGCGATCGGCTCCGGCGGCCTGGGCGATCTGGCCTACCGCGACGGCTACCAGCGCTCGCACGCCGACGTGGCGCTGATCACGGTGGTGGTGCTGCTGTTGCTGGTGCAAGGCCTGCAGATGCTCGGTGATCGGCTGGTCGCGCATTACAGCCGGCGCTGAGCCGCATCGCGGTTGCCTGGATCGCGCTTGTGTCTTCCGTAGGAGCGGCTTCAGCCGCGACCGGGATCTATCGGTGAAGCGGTCGCGGCTGAAGCCGCTCCTACAAAAAGCCGAGCGGGCCTTCGCCGCACGTCGCGGCCGGGTCTGCTAGCTTGCTCGCAGTGCCGCCCGCGCCATTCCCATCCCCACGTTTCCGGATTTTTCGCCCATGAACAAACTTCCGCTTCGTCTGCTGCTCGCCACCGCCGTGCTGGCCCTGGCCGCCTGTGGCAAGTCCAGCCCCGGCGCCGACAACGGCCGGCTCAGCGTCGCCGCCACCGCGGTGCCGCATGCGGAGATCCTGGAGGTGGTCAAGCCGCTGCTGGCCAAGCAGGGCGTGACCCTGGAGGTGCGCGTGTTCAACGACTACGTGCAGCCCAACGACCAGGTGGTGCAGAAGCAGATCGACGTGAACTACTTCCAGACCGAGCCCTACCTGGACGCTTACAACCGCGACCGCAAGAGCGGCCTGGTCACCGTGATCGGCGTGCACATCGAGCCGTTCGGCGCCTATTCGCGCCGGATCAAGGCGCTGGCCGATCTGCCGCAGGGCGCCGACGTGGTGATCCCCAACGATCCGAGCAACAACAGCCGCGCGCTGATCCTGCTCGACAAGGCCGGGGTCATCAAGCTCAAGGACCCGGGCAATGCGCTGTCCACCCAGCGCGACATCGTCGACAACCCGAAGCAGCTGAAGTTCCGCGAGCTGGATTCGGCGATGCTGCCGCGGGTGCTGGACCAGGTCGACCTGGCGCTGATCAACACCAACTACGCGCTCGACGCCGGGCTCAATCCCACCCGCGACGCGCTGGCGATCGAGAGCAAGGATTCGCCGTACGTGAACTTCCTGGTCGCGCGCGCCGACAACAAGGACGATCCGCGCGTGCAGAAGCTGGCCAAGGCGCTGACCAGTCCGGAGGTCAAGGCCTTCATCGAGCGCAAGTACCAGGGCGCGGTGCTGCCGGCGTTCTGAGCGGAGCGCACGCATGCCGCTGCTGCTGGCCATCCCCCTGGCGATCGTGATCGCACTGGCGGTCACCGCGGTGCTGTTGCCGCTGTCGCTGCTGCAACGTTTCCGCTACGGCACCTCGCGGCGCCAGGCGCGGGCCTGGCTGGCCGGCGTGCAGTTCTGGTCGGCCCTGGCGTCGAGCGTCGTGCTGCTGGGCTTCGCGCTGATCGCCGCGCACTGGTGGCCCAACGCGGCGAGCTACGCCGGCATCGGCTGGGTCGCCGGCCTGGCCCTGGGCGCGCTGGGCCTGTGGCTGAGCCGCTTCGAACCGCTGCCGCAGGGCCTGTACTACACGCCGAACCTGTGGCTGGTGCTGGCGATGACGCTGCTGGTTGTGGCGCGCATCGGCGCCGGCCTGGTGCAGGGCTGGCGCAGCATGAGCGGCGGCGCGGCGTGGCCGGCGCACGGCTGGATGAGCCATGCCAGCCTGCTCGCGGCCGCCGCCTTGCTGCTCGGCTACGCATGCGCGTATGCGTGGCTGCTGCGGCGCCGGGTGCGCCATTTCGACCGCTATCGCGGCTACGACCGTTCGCCGCGCTGAGCGGCGTGCGCGCGGATGCGACAAAAGCAAACGGGCCCGATCGGGCCCGTTTGCATGTGACGCGGAGCAGGCGTGCTTAGAAGCGCGCGCCGACGCCGAAGCTGACCAGCCACGGATCCAGCTTCAGGTCCTGGCCGGTGCCGCTGCCGGCGACCTGCACTTCCGGGCGCGAATGCATGTAGCGCGCATCGGCACGGGCGAACCAGGTCGAGTTGATGTTCATGTCCACGCCGACGGTGCCGATGGCGCCCTTGGCGGTGTCCAGGCCGACGTGCTGGCCGCTGGCCGACAGGCCGTCGATCTTCTCGTTGCTGAAGTTGGACTCGTAGTAGCCGACGCCGACGAACGGACGGAACACGTTGTCCGCCTGGCCGAAGTGGTACTGGCCGCTCAGCGCCAGCGGCTGCTGCTCGACCGTGCCGACCTTGCCCACGCCGCTGGCGTTGACGCGGTGGTTGAACTTGTCGGCCGCGCCCCACAGCTCGATGGCCCAGTTGTCGTTGATCAGCCAGCTGGCGCTGATGGTCGGCGCCGGGCCGCCATCGATGTCCAGGCCATTGGCCGGCTTGGAATGGGGGTCGAGCAGGGTCGCGCTGCCGACGACGGAAAAGCGCTTGCCGGATGCAGTGTCGGCGCCGTCCTGCGCAAACGCGGCAGGCGCGAACGCGAGAGCGGAAACGACAGCCAGGCTCAGCATTTGAATGGACCGCATGGGAATCTCCTCATCTTTTTCTTGTGGGGCCACAGGAGTGGGCGCGCACACCGTATCGATGGGAAGATGAATCGCCGCCGACCCCGACCGGGCGAATGCAGGCACTGTTCAGACACCAGCGTTCGACGCTTGAAATAACGAGGTTTTAAGACTTGGCGATGTTCATCCACGTGCGTCCAACGTGACGACGCAAGCGGTCCTGCACGGCCTGCCCGCGCAGATTCGCGACGATTGCCGCGTGCTGATTCTCGGCTCGATGCCCGGTGCGGTCTCGCTGCAGCACGCGCGCTACTACGCGCATCCGCGCAACCGCCTGTGGCCGCTGCTGGGCGCGTTGTGCGGCTTCGATCCGCAACTGGACTATCCGGCGCGGTTGCAGGCGATGCAGGCCTGCGGCGTGGGCCTGTGGGACGTGATCGGCCGGTGCCGGCGCAGCGGCAGCCTGGATGCGGCGATCGTGCGCGGCAGCGAGGTGCCCAATCCCTTGCCCGCGCGCATCGCGCAGCTGCCGCAGTTGCGCGCGATCGCTTGCAACGGCGCCGCCGCGGCGCAGGCGTTCGCACGCTTCGTGCAGCCGCAACTGGCGCCGCGCGCGCCGGCATTGGCGGTGCTGGCGCTGCCCTCGACCAGCCCGGCCAACGCCGCGTTCTCGCTGGCGCGGCTGCAGCAGGCGTGGGCGCCGCTGCAGGCCTGGCTCACGCCGCCGTCGGCGCCGATCTAGCGCGGATCAGTGCGGCGCACGCAGCGACGGCGCACGCAACCGCAGCCACAGCGTCTGCGCCAGCAGCGCCGCGGCCAGCGCCAGCGCCACCCAGGCCGCGCTGCGCGCACCGTCCAGATCGCTGCCGGCCTGCTTGACGTAGACCGCGGCCAGCGCCCACAGCGCCGCCGCGGCGTAGGCGAGGTTGCCGCGCATCGCCCGGTTCAGCCCCAGCAACAGCGCCGCGGCCAGCGCGAACAGCACCAGGCTCCACGGCAGCATGTGCGCGGTGGACAGCCAGCGATAGGCGACGATCACCTGCGCGGTGTTGAGGAAGGCCGCCAGCGACAGCCAGCCGGCGTGCAGCGACAGCGGCAGCCACGCCCACGGCGCCTGCCCCGGTTCGGCGTGCGGATCGCGCGACAGGCGCAGCGCGGCCAGCGCCAGGCACGCCAGCGCCGCCCAGATCACCGCCAGCGCCAGCAGGAAGTGCTGCTGCGAGAATACCGGCATCCACAGCGCAGTCAGGCCGAAGCCCAGCGCCGCCGGCAGCCGCACCCGCGCCAGCACGCCGTTGCGGCGGCGCCGCGGCGACAGCTGCCACAGGCCGAAGGCCAGGTCGAGCAGGAAGATCGGGCCCCAGATCGCGAAGGCATAGCCGGCGGCGACGATCAGGGTCGGGTAGCGGTCGGAGATCGCGCCATTGGTCGGGCCGAACGCGCCGCGCTGCGCGAACCAGGCGACCAGCGGCATCGCCAGCGACATCAGCAGCACGAACACACGCATGGCGGCACTCCGATCAGGGTGCGGCGCATGCTAGGCGCCCGTCCGTGAAGGCGCTGCGCGGCCTGGCCCGGCGATGGCGGCCGGACAGTGCGCCGGCGTACTGTCCGCCGCGAACGCCGCGCGCAGGCGGCTTTGCGGCCTCGCGGGCCGGCCGCTGCGGGTTTTTTGCCCGGCAAAGGTTGGCGCTGCGGCTGCGGGCCGCCACAATAGGGGTTTCCCCCTCATTAGTTGCCGGAGTTGCCCGCATGGCCGAAATCAAGGAAGCACTTGTCCCCGATATCGGTGACTACAGCGACGTCCCGGTAATCGAAGTGCTGGTGGCGGTCGGCGACACGGTGAAGAAGGACCAGAGCCTGGTCACCCTGGAGTCGGACAAGGCGACGATGGAAGTGCCGTCGCCGTTCGCCGGCGTGGTCAAGGAACTGAAGGTCAAGGTCGGCGACAGCCTGTCCGAGGGCAAGCTGGTGGCGCTGATCGAAGTGGCCGAGGAGGGCGCCGGTGCCGGCGCCGCCGCGCCCGCCCCGACGCCGGCCAAGGCCACGCCCGCGCCGGCCAGGCAGGAACCGGCCCAGCCGGCGCCGGCCGCGCAGCAGGGCACCAAGCCGGTGCCGGCCGCAGCCGGCAGCGGCGGCGGCATCGTCGAGGCGCGCGTGCCGGATATCGGCGACTACAGCGACGTGCCGGTGATCGAGGTGCTGGTCGCGGTCGGCGACACCGTCGCCAAGGACCAGAGCCTGGTCACCCTGGAATCGGACAAGGCGACGATGGAAGTGCCGTCGTCGGTGGCCGGCGTGGTCAAGGAACTGAAGGTCAAGGTCGGCGACAGCCTGTCCGAGGGCAAGGTCGTGGCGCTGATCGAAGTGGCCGGCGCCAACGCCGATGCGCCGGCGGCCGGCGCGGTGCAGCCCAGTGCCGAGACCGGCGGCGGGGTGGAGCCGGTGCCGGCCTCGTCCGCGCCGGACAAGCTGGCCCAGCGCGAGATCGCGCAGGTGCAGAGCTCGGCCCCGGCCAAGGCCGCCGCGGCCGCCGGCACCCCGAGCAGCCCGCCGGTGGAATTCAACGCCGACAGCGTGCTGCCGCAGAAGGTGCCCTACGCCAGCCCGGCGGTGCGCGTGTTCGCGCGCGAACTGGGCGTGGACCTGTTCCAGGTCACCGGCACCGAGCATGGCGGGCGCATCACCAAGGACGACGTGCAGCGCTACGTCAAGGCCGCGCTGTCCGGCGCCGCCGCGCCGGCCGCCGCTGGCGCCGCGACCGGCGGCGGCAACGGCCTGAACCTGCTGCCGTGGCCGAAGGTGGACTTCGCCAAGTTCGGCGAGGTCGAGGTCAAGCCGCTGTCGCGGATCAAGAAGATCTCCGGCGCCAACCTGGCGCGCAACTGGGCGATGATCCCGCACGTCACCCAGTTCGAGCAGGCCGACATCACCGAGCTGGAAGCCCTGCGCGTGGCGCTGAACAAGGAGAACGAGAAGGCCGGCATCAAGCTGACCATGCTCGCCTTCCTGCTCAAGGCCAGCGCCGCGGCGCTCAAGCAGTTCCCCGATTTCAACGCCTCGCTGGATGCGGCCGGCGAGAACCTGACCCTGAAGAAGTACTTCCACATCGGCTTCGCCGCCGACACCCCGAACGGGCTGGTGGTGCCGGTGATCCGCGACGTGGACAAGAAGGGCGTGGTCGAGCTGGCGCGCGAGAGCGGCGAACTGGCCAAGAAGGCGCGCGACGGCAAGCTCGGCCCGGCGGAGATGAGCGGCGGCTGCTTCTCGATCAGCTCGCTCGGCGGCATCGGCGGCACCGCGTTCACCCCGATCGTCAATGCGCCGGAAGTGGCGATCCTGGGCGTGTCCAAGTCGGCGATCCAGCCGGTGTGGAACGGCAAGGAATTCGCGCCGAAGCTGATGTTGCCGCTGTCGCTGAGCTACGACCACCGGGTCATCGACGGCGCCGCAGCGGCGCGCTTCACCACCTACCTGAGCCAGGTGCTGGCGGACATGCGCCGCGTGCTGCTGTAAGTCCTGCCGCAACGGCGCCGCGCCCGCGCGGCCCGTGTCGTCCCCCACCTGCGCGCCGCGTCCATCGCGGCGGCGCCGTAGAACTGCAATCGCCCGCCGGCGCGCCGGCCGGGCCACAGGAGAAGCTGCATGGCGGTCATTGAGGTCAAGGTCCCGGATATCGGCGACTACAGCGACGTTCCGGTCATCGAAGTGCTGGTCGCCGTCGGCGACACGGTCAAGAAGGACCAGGGGCTGCTGACCCTGGAGTCGGACAAGGCGACGCTGGAAGTGCCGTCGGCGGCGGCCGGCGTGATCAAGGAGCTGAAGGTCAAGCTCGGCGACACCCTGTCCGAGGGCGCGGTGATCGCGCTGCTGGAAACCGACGACGCTGGCGCCGCGCCGGCCGCCGCGCCCGCCGCGGCCAAGGTCGACGTGCCGGCCAGCAAGCCGCCGGTGGCGCCGTCGCACCGCGCCCCGGCCGAGCCGCCGGCGCCCAAGCCGGCGCTGTCCAGCGGCAAGCCGGCCGACATCGAATGCAAGATGGTGGTGCTCGGCGCCGGCCCCGGCGGCTACACCGCCGCGTTCCGCGCCGCCGACCTGGGCCTGGACACGGTGCTGGTCGAGCGCTACGCCAGCCTCGGCGGCGTGTGCCTCAACGTCGGCTGCATCCCGTCCAAGGCGCTGCTGCACGCGGCCGCGGTGATCGACGAGGTCGCCCATGCCGGCGACTTCGGCGTGACCTTCGGTGCGCCCAAGATCGCCCTGGACAAGCTGCGCACGTACAAGGACAACGTGGTCGGCAAGCTGACCGGCGGCCTGGCCGGCATGGCCAAGCAGCGCAAGGTGCGCACCGTGACCGGCGTGGCCACGTTCGTGTCGCCCAACGAGCTGGAGATCGTTGGCGCCGACGGCAAGACCCAGCTGCTGCGCTTCGAGCAGTGCATCATCGCCGCCGGCTCGCAGGCGGTGAAGCTGCCGAACTTCCCGTGGGACGACAAGCGGGTGATGGATTCCACCGACGCGCTGGAACTGCAGGAGATCCCCAAGACCCTGCTGGTGGTCGGCGGCGGCATCATCGGCCTGGAAATGGCCACCGTGTACAGCGCGCTGGGCAGCAAGGTCACCGTGGTCGAGTTCCTGGACCAGCTGATGCCGGGCGCCGACAAGGACCTGGTCAAGCCGCTGGCCGACCGCCTGAAGAAGCAGGGCGTCGAGGTGTACCTCAAGACCAAGGCCAGCGAGGTCAAGGCCGACAAGAAGGGCATCACCGTGTCCTTCGAGGCGGCGGCCGAAGGCGAGCAGCCGGCGCTGGGCGCGACCACCTACGACCGCGTGCTGGTCGCGGTGGGCCGCTCGCCGAACGGCAAGAAGATCGGCGCGGAGAAGGCCGGGGTGAACGTCACCGAGCGCGGCTTCATTCCGGTGGACCGGCAGATGCGCAGCAACGTGCCGCACATCTTCGCCATCGGCGACATCGTCGGCAACCCGATGCTGGCGCACAAGGCCACCCACGAGGGCAAGCTGGCCGCCGAAGTGGCCGCCGGCGAGAAGAAGGAGTGGGTGGCGCGGGTGATCCCGTCGGTGGCCTACACCAACCCGGAAATCGCCTGGGTCGGCGTCACCGAGACCGAGGCCAAGGCCAAGGGCCTGAAGGTCGGCGTGGCCAAGTTCCCGTGGGCGGCGAGCGGCCGGGCCATCGGCATCGGCCGCACCGAGGGCTTCACCAAGCTGATCTTCGACGAGGACACGCACCGCGTCATCGGCGGCGCCATCGTCGGCGTGCATGCCGGCGACCTGCTGGCCGAGATCGGCCTGGCGATCGAGATGGGCGCCGAGGCCGAGGACATCGGCCACACCATCCACGCCCACCCGACCCTGAGCGAATCGGTCGGCATGGCCGCCGAGGTCTACGACGGCACCATCACCGACCTGTACATCCCGAAGAAGAAGTAAGCCGCTGCTTCGCGATGCCGACGACGCCCCGTTCGCGGGGCGTCGTCGTCTCCGCGGATGCCGGCGCAAGCGACGAGGAGTGCGTCATGCGCGAGACCCTGCTGTGCCCCGACCTGCAGAGGGTCCTGGACCGGGAACTGGCCCAGGGCAATCGCCTGCACGAGCGCCCGCACCGGACCGACTGGCCGCATCCCGGCTCGGTGTTCGCATCGCTGACGCACGACCTGCGCAGCGCTCCGGGCGATCTGCCCGCCGCGGTGCGCCACGCGGTGTGCCGGGATCCGCACTATGGCTGGCACGACGAATGCTATTGCGAGATCCACCAGCACCTGTTGGTGGCGGGCGCGACCAAGCCGCCATGAGTGTCGCCGCGGCGCACCAGCGCCTCGATCGTGCGCGCGGTGGCGCCCACGAGCGCTGAGCCGCATGGCGCAGCACTGCCTGGCTGTATCGGCCTGGCGATCGACCAGCGCAGCCGACGACGTCGCTGCACGATCCATGCGCATCCGGCTGGGCGAGCCGGTGCCATGGCCGCCGGGATCCGCGATCGCGCCAACGCGACCTGTTCGTCCCGAAGAGGGAAGGGGGCGCATGCGTTCGGCCCACAACAAAACCCAGCGCATGCAGGAATTTCGCGTTCGCACGCGCGACGTGCGGCCAGTGCGCGGCTCGAACACCTGCAAATCCGGCCGACAAAACGACAGAACCCCGCATCGCTGCGGGGTCCTGCATGAAACTGTTTACGAGTCCCGAGTCCCGAGTCCCGCCAGGATCAGAACGCGAAGGTCACGCCAGCCACCGGGCCCTTGAACTCCTGCTTCAGGCCGATGGTGCCGTCGCCGCCGGTGCGATCGACGTCCAGCTTGAACCAGTCGTAGCCGGCGAAGATGCCGAAGTTCCGGGTGAAGCGGTATTCGGCGATCGCGTTGGCGCGGGTCAGGTCGCCATCGTAGTCGCCGAAGTCGCCCCAGTCGGTGTTCATGTACTGGCCCTGCACGTTGAACAGCCAGTGCTCGCTCGGCTGCGCGGTGAAGCGCAAGCCGACCACCGGCGCGTAGCCGTCTTCCTTCTCGTCGGCGAAGGTGCCGGTGTACAGGTCGCCCAGGTCGGCATAGGCGTTGGCCTCGACCTTGGCCCACTCGGCGCCGATCTGCAGGCCCACGCTGAACTCGGGGGTGTCGACCACCGAGTAGTCGTACACCAGGCTCGCGACCTGGTACTTGAGCTCGCCCTTGACGAAGCTGCCGGCCGGCACGGTGAAGTCGCCGTAGCTGACCGTCTCGCCCAGTTCCTCGCGGCGGTCCTTGTCGTACTTGAAGTAGTCGAAGATCAGGCGCTGGCGGGTGCTTATGCGGAACACGCCGTCCACGCGCGGCTCCCATTCCTTGCCGCCGAAGTCGAAGTCCTGCGAGCCGGACAGTTCCTCGCCGTTGATCGAGGTGCTGCCGCGCAGGGTGTTGTCGTTGTCGATGTTCATCGCGCCGAGGCGGATGGTGAAGCGGTCGTCGGTGTCTTCCGCATGGGCGGGAAGGGCGTATGCGGCGGCGAGCGCGCACGGCAATGCCAGGGCAAGCAGGTGTTTCATGGGGGCAGGGCTCCGTCGTCTGGTAGTGAATGCGCCAATGGCTAGCGCCACCGCGTGCGGCAACTATCCTTAAGGCCGTGTCCACCATTCGTGAAAGTATGGAGCGCGCCAGGGCGCCATCCGTCACAGAACCGGCTGCAAAAGAAGAGCCCCGGTCACCCGGGGCTCGATGGGCCTGCGCTGCAGATCGACGAGGATGGGGCGCAGTCCCTGCAGATGGGACCGGCGGCGCGGCATAAAGTTCCCACGCAAATTCCTGCTGCGATGCGTCAATCCAGGGCGCGGCGCGGGTCCGCGGCGTGCTATCTTGGATGGCTTGGCGCGATTCAGGGGACGGCCGCAACCTTTGGCGGTTGTCTCGCAAATTGTCCCATTGCTATAATTCCGCGGCTCGACGGACGCGAAGACGTCCTCAACCCACCACCAACTGCAGGATTTTCTGTGCTGAACTCCGTTGATGCGGGTCGGCGGCTGATGCTGCGCGCAGCGATTTACCCGCTGGTGGCGGTGGCCGTGGTTTCCCTGGCGTTCCTGCTGCTGGGGCCGAAGTACGCGATGGGCGCCGCCGCAACCGGGCTGGCGACCGTGGCAGGGGGATGGCTGGCGGCACGCACCGCGCTGAGCGGCGGCGTGCAGGCGGCAGGTGCGGCGATGGCGCGGTTGATCGTGGCCATGGTGCTGAAGTGGGTGTTGGTATTCGCGGTGCTGGCGCTGGGCTTTGCCTGGTGGCGGTTGCCTCCTCTGGCCCTGTTGGCGGGTATCGCCACCGGGCTGATGTTCCAGGTTCTGGCGCTGGCCAGACGTTGATCGAATAAAAAAGGCTCAGGACTCATGGCGGGCGAGGCAGCAACCCCTACCTCCTACATCCAGCACCACCTGCAGAACCTCACCTTCCAGGTGCAGGAAGGCGGGTTCTGGCAAGTGCACGTCGACACGCTGGTGATGTCGGTGCTGTCCGGCCTGCTGATGGTGTTCGGCTTCTGGCTGGCCACGCGCAAGGCCACCGCCGGCGTGCCGGGCAAGTGGCAGGCGTTCGTGGAGATCCTGCTGGAGTTCGTCGACCGCCAGGCCAAGGACACCTACCACGGCACCAGCAAGCTGGTGACCCCGATCGCGATCACCCTGTTCTTCTGGATCCTGATGATGAACCTCATCAAGATGATCCCGGCGGACTTCATCGCCATGCCGCTGGCGCTGGTCGGCGTGCACTACTGGAAGCCGGTGCCCACCGCCGACGTCAACGCCACCCTGGGCATGTCGATCAGCGTGTTCTTCCTGATGATCTTCTTCTCGCTGCGCTCCAAGGGCGTGGGCGGGATGACCAAGGAATTCCTGACCGCCCCGTTCGGCAAGTGGATGCTGCCGTTCAACCTGATCCTCAACATCGTCGAGTGGCTGAGCAAGCCGATCTCGCTGGCGATGCGACTGTTCGGCAACATGTTCGGCGGCGAGATCGTGTTCCTGCTGATCTGGGTGCTGGGCGGTGCCGGCATCGTCGGCGCCCTGGCCGGCGGCGCGTTCGGCTTCGGCTGGATGCTGTTCCACCTGCTGGTGATCCCGCTGCAGGCCTTCATCTTCATGATGCTGTCCATCGTGTACCTGAGCCTGGCGGAAGACAGCCACTGACGTTCCTGCTTCACGCGTTCCTGCAACCCTTCGTTCGATTCACCATCCTCAAGCAACTTTGTTCCTGGAGAAAACCATGTACTTCGCCGTCCTGACCAACCTCGCCCAAGTCCAGAGCTCCACCGTCCTCGCCGTCGGCATCATGATCGGCCTGGCCGCGCTGGGCGCCGGCCTCGGTCTGGCCATCATGGCCGGCAAGTTCCTGGAGTCGGCCGCGCGCCAGCCGGAACTGATCCCGGTGCTGCAGGTGCGCATGTTCATCACCGCCGGCCTGATCGACGCCGCGTTCATCATCTCGGTCGCCGTGGGCCTGCTGTTCGCGTTCGCCAACCCGATGATCGGCGAGTTCGTGTCGCGCCTGCCGCAGGGCGGCTGATCCAGTAGCACCGGCGGACGGCCGCAGCACTGCGGCCGCCGCTGCGGATGAAGGTTCGGACGCGTCCGCCGCAGGGCGGCGCGTCCACCCCGTCACCTTTGGCTGAGCGTACCCAATGAATATCGGTCTCACCCTCTTTGCCCAGGCGCTGGCGTTTGCCGGTCTGATCTGGATCGTCGCGACCAAGATCTGGCCGCCGCTGATGAAGGCCATCGAAGAGCGCCAACAGAAGATCGCCGAAGGCCTCGCCGCCGCCGATCGCAGCCAGAAGGATCTGGCGCAGGCGCAGGAAAAGGTCAACGAAGCGTTGAAGGACGCGCGGACCAAGGCCAACGAGATCATCGACCAGGCCCATGCGCGCGCCAACCAGATCGTCGAGGCGGCCAAGCACGAGGCGATCGCCGAGGCCAACCGGCAGAAGGATCTGGCCCAGGCCGAGATCGACGCGGCGGCCAACCGTGCGCGCGAGGACCTGCGTCGCCAGGTGTCGCTGCTGGCGGTGAGCGGCGCGGAAAAGCTGCTCAAGCGCGAAATCGACGCCAACGCCCACAAGGCGCTGCTCGACGAGCTGGCGGCGGAGATCTGAGATGAGCCAGGCCCTCACACTGGCGCGTCCGTATGCCCGCGCCGCGTTCGCCGCGGCCAGCGATGCCGGCAAGCTCGCGCCGTGGTCGCAGGCCTTGGCGTTCTCCGCCCAGGTCGCGGCCGATCCGCGCGTGGCCGCATTGCTGCACAACCCGCAGCTGCAGCGCGAGCAGGCGGTGTCGCTGCTGGCGCCGCAGGTGGCCGACGAGCAGTACGCGCGCTTCCTGGGCCTGCTGTCCGAAGCGCAGCGGCTGTCGCTGCTGCCCGAGATCGCCGGGCTGTACGATCAGCTGCGCGCCGAGGCCGAACGCGTGGTCAAGGCCAACGTGACCTCGGCCGCCGAACTGAGCGAGGCGGAAGTGGCCTCGCTGAAGGTGGCGCTGAAACAGCGCTTCGGCCGCGAGGTCGAGATCACCACGGCGGTGGACGCTTCGCTGATCGGCGGCGCGGTGATCGACGCCGGCGACGTGGTCATCGACGGTTCGCTGAAAGGCAAGCTGTCGCGCCTGCAATCCGCACTGGCCCACTAAGAAGCGGGAATGGCGAATAGAGAGGAGAGAACCCGGCCCGGCGGCGACGCCACCCGCGATTCCCGATTCCCCATTCCCGATTCTCAAAGAAGCTAACCAAACGTCGCCATCCGCCTTCGCGCGGTGGACGATCCGAAGGAAACCAAGATGGCAACCACGCTCAATCCCTCCGAAATCAGCGAACTGATCAAGAACCGCATCGAGCAGGTCAAGCTGACCGCGGAGTCGCGCAACGAAGGCACGGTCACCAGCGTGTCCGACGGCATCGTGCGCATCTTCGGCCTGGCCGACGTGATGCAGGGCGAGATGATCGAACTGCCGAACGAGACCTACGCCCTGGCGCTGAACCTGGAGCGCGACTCGGTCGGCGCCGTGGTGCTCGGCGACTACGAGAACCTGCGCGAAGGCGACGTGGCCAAGACCACCGGCCGCATCCTGGAAGTGCCGGTGGGCAAGGAACTGCTCGGCCGCGTAGTCAACGCGCTGGGCGAGCCGATCGACGGCAAGGGCCCGCTGGGCACCTCGCAGACCGCGCCGGTGGAGCGCGTGGCGCCGGGCGTGATCTGGCGCAAGTCGGTCGACCAGCCGGTGCAGACCGGCTACAAGTCGGTCGACGCGATGATCCCGATCGGCCGCGGCCAGCGCGAGCTGGTCATCGGCGACCGCCAGACCGGCAAGACCGCGCTGGCGATCGATGCGGTGATCAACCAGAAGAACACCGGCATCAAGTGCGTGTACGTGGCGATCGGGCAGAAGGCCTCGACCGTGGCCAACATCGTGCGCAAGCTGGAAGAGAACGGCGCGCTGGCGCACACCATCGTGGTCGCCGCGACCGCCTCCGAGTCGGCGGCGATGCAGTACATCAGCGCCTACGCCGGCTGCACCATGGGCGAATACTTCATGGACCGCGGCGAAGACGCGCTGATCGTGTACGACGACCTGTCCAAGCAGGCCGTGGCCTACCGCCAGATCTCGCTGCTGCTCAAGCGCCCGCCGGGCCGCGAAGCCTACCCGGGCGACGTGTTCTACCTGCACAGCCGCCTGCTGGAGCGCGCCGCGCGCGTGTCCGAGGAGTACGTGGAGCAGTTCACCAAGGGCGAGGTCAAGGGCAAGACCGGTTCGCTGACCGCGCTGCCGATCATCGAGACCCAGGCCGGCGACGTGTCCGCGTTCGTGCCGACCAACGTGATCTCGATCACCGACGGCCAGATCTTCCTGGAAACCGACCTGTTCAACGCCGGCATCCGCCCGGCCGTGAACGCCGGCATCTCGGTGTCGCGCGTCGGCGGCGCCGCGCAGACCAAGATCATCAAGAAGCTGTCCGGCGGCATCCGCATCTCGCTGGCGCAGTACCGCGAGCTGGCGGCGTTCGCGCAGTTCGCCTCGGACCTGGACGAAGCCACCCGCAAGCAGCTCGAGCGCGGCCAGCGCGTCACCGAGCTGATGAAGCAGAAGCAGTACCTGCCGATGTCCATCGCCAACCAGGCGCTGTCGATCTACGCGGTCAACGAAGGCTTCCTGGACGACGTGCCGGTCAACAAGATCGGCGCGTTCGAGGAAGGCCTGCACGCGCACTTCGCCAACACCGCCGGCGAGCTGGTGGCCAAGGTCAACGACAGCGGCGACTGGAACGGCGAGATCGAAGCGGCGTTCAAGAAGGGCATCGGCGAGTTCAAGACCACGGGCAGCTGGTAAGTCAGCGGCCCGGGAATTGGGGATTAGGCATTAGGGATTCGCAGGAGCGGGATACGGGTGGCTTCGGCCAATCCCGAATCACGAATCACGAATCCCACGAGCGGAGCGAGTAATGGCAGGCGGACGCGAAATCAAAACCAAGATCAAGAGCGTGCAGAACACCCGCAAGGTGACGCGCGCGCTCGAGATGGTCTCGGCCTCCAAGATCCGCAAGGCGCAGGATCGGATGAAGACCTCGCGCCCGTACGCGCAGGCGATGAAGCAGGTGATCGGGCATCTGGCGCAGGCCAGCACCGACTACACGCATCCGTTCCTGGTGCAGCGCGACGCGGTCAAGCGCGTCGGCTACATCGTGATCTCCTCCGATCGCGGTCTGGCCGGCGGCCTCAACAACAACCTGTTCCGCAAGATGCTGGGCGAAGTGCGCCAGTGGCAGGACAAGGGCGCGGGCATCGACGTGGTCACCATCGGCCAGAAGGCCTCGGTGTTCTTCCGCCGGCTGAAGGTCGACATGGTCGGCAGCGTCAGCCACCTCGGCGACGTGCCGCAGCTGGAGCAGCTGATCGGCGTGATCAAGGTGATGCTGGACGCGTTTACCGAGGGCAAGATCGACCGCGTCTACCTGGTCTACAACCGCTTCGTGAACACGATGACGCAGAAGGCCAGCTTCGACCAGCTGCTGCCGCTGCCGGCGGCGGAGAGCCAGGTCGCGCACCACGACTGGGACTACCTGTACGAACCCGATGCCGCGACCGTGCTCGAGCACGTGATGACGCGCTACATCGAGTCGCTGGTGTACCAGGCGGTGCTGGAGAACGTGGCCTCCGAGCACGCCGCGCGCATGGTCGCGATGAAGGCCGCCAGCGACAACGCCAACAAGCTGATCAGCACCTTGCAGCTGATCTACAACAAGGCGCGGCAGGCGGCGATCACCCAGGAAATTTCCGAGATCGTCGGCGGCGCGGCGGCCGTCTGACGACGGCCGCGGGATTGGGCATTCGGGATTCGGGATTCGCAAAAGCAGCAGGCGCGCTTACGAATCCCCAATCCCGACTCCCGAATCACGGATCATTGAAGGGCCGACTCGTTGGCCGATCGAATTAAGTTAACCGGAGCAGCAAACATGAGTCAGGGCAAGATCGTTCAGATCATCGGCGCGGTCGTCGACGTCGAATTCGCGCGTGCCGATGTGCCGAAGATTTACGACGCACTGAAGGTCGAAGGCACGGCCATCACGCTGGAAGTGCAGCAGCAGCTGGGCGACGGCATCGTGCGCACCATCGCGCTCGGCTCCACCGACGGCCTCAAGCGCAACCTGGTGGCGTCCAACACCGGCCGCGCGATCTCGGTGCCGGTCGGCCCGGGCACGCTGGGCCGGATCATGGACGTGCTGGGCCGCCCGATCGACGAGGCCGGCGACGTGCAGGCCACCGACCATTGGGAAATCCACCGCGCCGCGCCGAGCTACGAAGACCAGTCCTCGGCCACCGAGCTGCTGGAAACCGGCATCAAGGTCATCGACCTGATGTGCCCGTTCGCCAAGGGCGGCAAGGTCGGCCTGTTCGGCGGCGCCGGCGTCGGCAAGACCGTCAACATGATGGAGCTGATCAACAACATCGCCAAGGCGCACAGCGGTCTGTCCGTGTTCGCCGGCGTGGGCGAGCGTACCCGCGAGGGCAACGACTTCTACCACGAGATGAAGGACTCCAACGTCCTGGACAAGGTGGCGATGGTGTACGGCCAGATGAACGAGCCGCCGGGCAACCGCCTGCGCGTCGCGCTGACCGGCCTGACCATGGCCGAGTACTTCCGCGATGAGAAGGACGCCTCGGGCAAGGGCAAGGACGTGCTGCTGTTCGTCGACAACATCTACCGCTACACCCTGGCCGGTACCGAAGTGTCGGCGCTGCTGGGCCGCATGCCGTCGGCGGTGGGCTACCAGCCGACCCTGGCCGAGGAAATGGGCGTGCTGCAGGAGCGCATCACCTCGACCAAGACCGGCTCGATCACCTCGATCCAGGCCGTGTACGTGCCCGCGGACGACTACACCGACCCGTCGCCGGCGACCACCTTCGCCCACCTCGACTCGACCGTCGCGCTGTCGCGCAGCATCGCCTCGCTGGGCATCTACCCGGCGGTGGATCCGCTGGATTCGACCTCGCGCATGATGGATCCGAACGTGATCGGCCATGAGCACTACGACACCGCGCGTCGCGTGCAGATGACCCTGCAGAAGTACAAGGAACTGAAGGACATCATCGCGATCCTGGGCATGGATGAACTGTCCGAAGAGGACAAGCAGTCGGTGTCGCGCGCGCGCAAGATCGAGCGCTTCTTCAGCCAGCCGTTCCACGTGGCCGAAGTGTTCACCGGCTCGCCCGGCAAGTACGTGTCGCTGAAGGACACCATCCGCGGCTTCAAGGGCATCGTCGACGGCGAATACGACCACCTGCCGGAGCAGGCGTTCTACATGGTCGGCAGCATCGAAGAAGCGGTCGAGAAGGCCAAGAAGATGGCCGAGAAGGCGTAACAGCCGGCATTCGGCATTCGGGATTAGGGATACGCAAGGCGGGCATCGCGGGCGGTGGATTCGGATGGAGAGGAAAGCGGCGCGACCGCCTTGGCCAATCCCCAATCCCCATCCCCAATCCCGCCTCGCTCCAGCGAGGTAACCATGAGCACCATCCGTTGCGACATCGTCAGCGCCGAGCACGAGATCTACCACGGTGAAGCGACCCTGGTGGTCGCCACCGGCGAGCTGGGCGAGCTGGGCATCGCGCCCAAGCACGCGCCGCTGATCACCCGGCTCAAGCCCGGCAAGGTGGTGGTGACCACCGCCAGCGGCGAGCAGCTGGATTTCGCCATTTCCGGCGGCATCCTCGAGGTGCAGCCGCAGGTGGTGACCATCCTGGCCGACACCGCGATCCGCGCGCAGGACATCGACGAGGCGTCGGTGCGCAAGGCCAAGGAAGACGCCGAGCGCATGCTGGCCAACCGCGGCGAAGGCATCGACGTGGCCGAGGCGCAGGCCAAGCTGGCGGAAGTCACCGCGCAGCTGCAGGCGCTGGAGCGCCTGCGCAAGAACCTCAAGCACTGAGCGACGTCGCGTGCCGCCTGGCGGCCGCGCGATTGCGACGAAGACGCCGGCTGCTGCCGGCGTTTTTCGTTGGGGGGCGATGGCGGCGTACCGCGCGTCGCCACCCGCTGGCCCGCAGAACCAAGGCAGTGGGGCGAATCCGCCGTGGCGCGGCAACGAACGCATGCGGTGCTGCGCGCGGGTGTTGCCACTGGCGCATGCGCCGTCTTGGCGAGCGTTCTGCCGACGCACCGCGCTGCCGAGCGCCGTGTCGTCAGTTCGTGTCGCGATGCCGGTTTCGGCTTTGCCGCCGCCGACTCGGCGGCCGCGTGCGGCCCGATCGCGGCGCGACGCAATGAAAACGTCCCTCGGCTTGGGCAAGATGGCCGCCCGGCCTGCTTCTTTCCTGCGCAGACGCTCCTCTGGAGAGCCACGATGCCCGCTTCCGTCCCCGTCCTGCTCATCCGCGCGTTGACCGCGCTGTTGGCCGGCGCCGCCCTGGCGGGCTGCGCGATGCCTGCGCGCAGCGCCACGCCGATCGAGCCGCTGCTCGACCGCATCGTCGAGCGCAACGCGATCGGCGACCAGGTCGCGTTGAGCAAGTGGGACAGCGGCAAGCCCGTGCTGGACGCCGCGCGCGAGGCCGCGGTGCTGGCCGGCGTGCGTGCGCAGGCGGCGGCGCATGGCGTGGACGCGGACGACGCGGCGCGCTTCTTCGGCATGCAGATCGAGTCCAACAAGCTGGTGCAGTACCAGCTGCTGGCGCAATGGCGGCTGCGCGGCTACGCGCCGGACCGGCCGCGCCCGGACCTGGCGGCGCTGCGCACGCGCCTGGACCAGTTGCAGGGCGAGATGCTGGACGCCTTGCAGGCCAGCGCCGCGGCGCGGCAGGCGCCGGACTGTCCGGTTGCAACCGCGCGCGCCGCCGAGGCCTATGCGCTGCGCCGGCGGCTGGACCAGGTCCACCGCACCGCGCTGGTGCGCAGCCTGGGCGATTTCTGCCGCTGAGCGCGGCGGGGCGTTTGCAGGCGCGCGCCTGCAGCCCATGGTTTCGCGAGGGTGCAGATCCTGGCGCAACGCTTCTTCCGTAGGAGCGACTTCAGTCGCGACACGCGTTACCGGTAGAGCCCGCCGCGACTGAAGTCGCTCCCACACGGGGCATCGCCGGCAGCGAGGCCGCCTTCGAGCGCACGGGGCCATGGCGCTCCATGCGAGCGCCCAGCCAGGCGTTTCATTCGTTACAGCCCCCCGGGGGCCAGCATGCAGTCGGCTGCGCGAGACGGATGCCTCTGCGCGACGCACCTCAGCGGTACACCACGTGCCGCCCCACGAAGAACGACAGCACCGCCAGCAGGCCCTCGACCACCGGTTTGGCCAGCCAGGCCAGGCGCAGGCCGAGCGCGTCCACGCACAGCGACACCAGCCAGGTGCTGAGCAGGGTCAGCGCGATCCACATCGCCATGAAACGGCCGAAGCGCTGCCAGCCCAGGCGGGCGCCGTCGTCGTTGGCGAAGGTGATGCGGCCGTTGAGCCAGAAGCCGATCAGGGCGCCGCACACGCGCCCGAGCACGTTGGCCGGGACCGTCGGCATGCCGGCGGCGGTCGCCGCGACGAACACGCTCCAGTCGATCAGCAGCTGCAGCAATCCGATCAGCACGAATTGACCGCTCTGGCGCAGCAGAGTCATGGAAGCCCTGGGGTGATATCAAGCGCGCATGCTAGCGTCTGCCACGCAGATGTAAATGTCGCCCGCGATCGCGCCGTTGCGGCACGCATCCGCGGCTGCCTCTAAAATCCCCTTCTACCCGGAATGGAACCTCCCCATGAGCCTGCCCCTGCACGTCGTGATCCTTGCCGCCGGTGCGGGCAAGCGGATGAAGTCCGCCAAGCCCAAGGTGCTGCAACCGATCGCCGGCCGGCCGATGCTGGCGCACGTGATCGAGACCGCCCGCCGCCTGCAGCCGGCGGCGATCCATGTCGTCTACGGCCATGGCGGCGATGCGGTGCGCGCCGCCTTTGGCGACCAGCCGGACCTGCTGTGGGCTGAGCAGGCGCAGCAGCTGGGCACCGGGCATGCGGTGCAGCAGGCGATGGCCGCGGTGCCGGATGCGGCCACCGTGCTGGTGCTGTACGGCGACGTGCCGCTGATCCGCGCCGACACCCTGCTGCGCCTGCTGCACTCGCCGGGGCGGCTGGCGGTGCTGGTGGCCGAGCCCGAGGACCCCAGCGGCTACGGCCGCATCGTGCGCGACGCGGCGGGCAAGGTCGCCGCGATCGTGGAGCACAAGGAGGCCGACGACGAGCAGCGCCGCATCCGCGCCATCAACACCGGCATCGTCACCGCCGAATCCACCGCGCTGAAGCGCTGGCTGGCGCAGCTGCGCAGCGACAACGCGCAGGGCGAGTACTACCTCACCGACGTGTTCGCCGCCGCCGCCGCCGAATTCACCCCGGCGGAGATGGTGCTGGTGGCCGACCCGATCGAGGCCGAAGGCGCCAACGACCCGTGGCAGCTGGCGCAGCTGGAACGCGCCTGGCAGCTGCGCGCGGCGCGCGCGCTGTGCGAGCAGGGCGCGCACCTGCTCGACCCCGGCCGCGTGGACCAGCGCGGCCGCGTGCGCGTCGGCCGCGACGTGTGCATCGACGTGAACGTGGTGCTGGAAGGCGAGGTGGAACTGGGCGACGGGGTGCGCATCGGCCCGTTCGTGCGGCTCAAGGACGTGGTGCTGGGCCCGGGCACCGAAGTGCGCGCGCACTGCGACCTGGAAGGCGTGGTCACCGAGGGCGCGGTGCAGATCGGCCCGTTCGCGCGGCTGCGGCCGGGCACGGTGCTGGCCGACGGCGTGCACATCGGCAACTTCGTCGAGACCAAGAAGGTGGTGCTCGGCGTGGGCAGCAAGGCCAACCATCTGAGCTATCTCGGCGATGCGGTGATCGGCAGCGGGGTCAACATCGGCGCCGGCACCATCACCTGCAACTACGACGGCGTGAACAAGTGGCAGACCAACATCGGCGACGACGTGTTCGTCGGCTCCAACAGCGCGCTGGTGGCGCCGCTGACGATCGGCACCGGCGCGACCATCGGCGCCGGGTCGGTGATCACCCGCGATGCGCCGGCCGGCCAGCTCACCGTGGCGCGGGCACGGCAGACCACGCGCGAAGACTGGAAGCGGCCGAAGAAGGCATAGCCGGCCGCACAGCGTGACGGACATCGCACCCGGAGTGGCGCCGCCGCGCTAAGGTGGCGCAGCTGGCACTACGGCGCCAGCCTCGCGACGACCCCAGGGAGGTGTTCGATGCAGGCACGATGCGCGCGCTGGTGGATGCTGGCGCTGTTGCTGATCACGGCCGGCGCCGTGCACGCGCAGACCCATCGTCTGTACCTGGCGTCGGACGGCGACGACGCCGCGGCCGGCACCAGCGCGGCGACCGCGCTGCAGACCCTGGCCGAGGCGCAGCGGCGGCTGCAGGCGCAACCGCCGCCGGCGCAGACCGCGGTGGAGATCGTGGTCGCGCCCGGCACCTATGTGGGCCAGTCGGTGCGCTGGACCTTCCGCAACGACGATGCGCCGTTGCGCATCGTCGCCGCGCCCGGTGCGGCGACCATGCCGCGCTTCGACGGCGGCGGTGGTGGCACCTGGTTCACCCTGCGCGGCGGCGGCAACCAGCGCACCCAGCTGCAGTTCGTCGGCCTGGAGGTCAGCGACTACTGGATGGCGATGGACCTGGGCAGCAGCAACGCGGCGGCCGACGGCAACGCCGGCAACGAGATCCGCGGCATGCGCTTCACCCGCATCGGCGGCATCCACGGCCAGGGCAGTCCGGCCTACTCGTATGCGGCGATCCGGCTGCAGAACTCGCGCGACAACCTGATCGCCGACAACCAGTTCAGCGCGATCGAGAACAGCAAGGAAACCTCCGGCTACATCCACGCGCTGTACCTGGCGCGGCATTCGACCGGCAACGTGGTGCAGGGCAACACGTTCACCGACGTCAACGGCGACGTGGTGCGCACCCGCGATGCGTCCGACGCCACCGAGGTGCGCGGCAACCGTTTCGTGCGCGCCGGCAAGTACGCCGCGTTCTCCGACTGGTTCGACCTGGACCAGGGCGAATGCCCGTCGCAGGGCGGGCGCTTCGTCGACAACACGGTCGGCGCCGGCTATTACGGCGCGATTCCCGCCACGGCCACCACCGGCGCCGACGACGCCTGCGGCGCGCTGGCCACGCCGCGCATCGTCGAGAGCGGCACGATCCGCGAGTGAGGTGTGTCGCGCGGTGACGCTGCGACACGGCGCCGAATTTGTGGGAGCGACTCAGTCGCTCCCACAGTGACGCCATCGGGTGACATCGTCTGCATCGAACGCACTAGCTCGTCGACGCCAGCGGCGCGCTCGGCAGGCCGGGCATCGTCGAGACGGCACGATCCGCGAGTGGACTGCGCCGACAGACGTTGCGCATCCTGTAGGAGCGGCTTCAGCCGCGACAGGCGCTACTGGGGACGCCTGTCGCGGCTGAAGCCGCTCCTACAGACGCGTAAGGCGCTAACTTCCCGACACCAACGGCAGCTGCACCGCCACGCACAGTCCGCCTTCCTCGCGGTTCTGCAGCGACAGGCGGCCGCCGTGCGCTTCGACGATCTCGCGGGTCAGCGCCAGGCCCAGGCCAGTGCCGTTGCGCTTGGTCGAATAGAACGGCATCAGCGCGTTCTGCAGCACCGCCTCGTTCATGCCGCTGCCGCGGTCCAGCACCTCGATGCGCAGCCAGTCGGGACGGGTGGAGACGCGGATGCGCACGCCGTCGGCCGGTGCCTGGTGTTCGGGACTGGATTCGTGCGCGTTCTTGACCAGGTTGAGCAGCGCCTGCTGCAGTTGCGCCGGATCGACCCGGCTGTGCAGGTCCGGCGCCTCCAGCTCCAGCGCGAACGGGATCTGTTGCTGCAGGCCGCCGAGGAACTGCGCCCAGTGCACGGTCTGCAACTGCGGCTGCGGCAGCTTGGCGAAGCGCGCATAGCCGCGGATGAAGCCTTCCAGGTGCCGCGCGCGCTCCTCGATGGTGCCGAAGACTTCCTCCAGCCGCTCCACCTTCTGCCGCCGCACCAGCTCGGCGCCGGAATGCGCCAGCGAGGCGATCGGCGCCAGCGAGTTGTTCAACTCGTGGCTGATGACCCGGATCACCTTCTTCCAGGTATGCACTTCCTGGCGCCGCAGTTCGGCGGTGAGCAGGCGGATCAGCAGCAGTTCGTGCGGGCGGCCATTGAGATGGAAGCGGCGCCGCGACAGGTGGTAGACCTGCTCTTCTTCCGGGTCGGCGTCGTCGCCCTCGATGGTGAACAGGCTGTCGCCTCCGCGCGCCACCGCCTCGCGCAGCGCCGGCGGCATGCTCAGCAGCAGGTCGTCCAGGCGCTGGCCTTCCAGCTTCCAGCCGCCGTGCAGCAGCTTGCGCGCGGCCAGGTTGGAGAACACCACGCGGCGCAGGCCGTCGCCGCCGGCGGAGGTCAGCAGCATCGCCACCGGCGTGTTCTGCACCATGGTGTCGAGCATCAGTTCGCGCTGCGCCAGGCCCTGGCGCTGCTCGCGCAGGATCTCGCCCAGCAGCTGGTGCGCGGCGACCATCTCGCCCAGTTCGTCGTCGCCGCGCCAGTGCACGCCGAAGTTGTATTCACCGTCGCGGTAGCTGCTGACGGTGCCGGCCAGGGCGCGGAACAGCGAGCGCATCGGCGCGGTGGCGCGGCGCAGCGTCCACCACATCAGCGCCAGCAGCAGCAGCGCCGACAGCGTCACCACTTCCCAGCCGCGGTCCATCCAGTACGCCAGCAGCCACGGCATCGCCGCGGCCAGCGCCAGCACCGGCAGCAGGCGCAGGAACAGGTCGACGGTGAAGGAGCGGCGCAATTTCATTCGCGCGGGATTCCGTAGCGGTCCATGCGCCGGTACAGCGCCTGCCGGCTCATGCCCAGTTCGGCGGCGGCCTGGGCGATGACGCCGTTGGCGCGGCCCAGCACCGCGACGATGCGCTCGCGGTCCGGCTCGGCGCCGGCGGCGGGGCGCTGCGGCGCGGGCTTGGGCAGGTTGAGGTCGGCGGCCTCGATCTGGCGGCCGCCGGCCAGCAGTTCGGCGCGCTGGATCACGTTGCGCAGCTCGCGCACGTTGCCCGGCCAGGCATGCCGCTGCAGCGCCTGCGCGGCGCCGGCCGACAGCGGCTTGGCGCCGGACAGGAAGTGCTCGGCCAGCGGCAGGATGTCGCCGGGCCGGTCGGCCAGCGCCGGCAGCGACAGCTCCACCGCGTTGAGCCGGTAGTACAGGTCCTCGCGGAACGTGCCGTCGCGGATCATCGCGACCAGGTCGGCGTTGGTGGCGCTGATCACCCGCACCTTGACCTGGCGCTCGCGGTTGGAGCCCAGCCGCTCGAAGCGCCCGGTTTCCAGCACGCGCAGCAGCTTCATCTGCCCGGCCAGCGACAGGTTGCCGATCTCGTCCAGGAACAGGGTGCCGCCGTCGGCGGCCTCGAACTTGCCTTCGCGGACCTTGTTGGCGCCGGTGTAGGCGCCGGCCTCGGCGCCGAACAGTTCGGCTTCGATCAGCTCGGCCGGAATCGCGCCGCAGTTCAGCGCCACGAACGGGCCCTGCCGCATCGGCGAGTTGGCCTGGATGATCTCGGCGATCTTCTCCTTGCCGCTGCCGTTGGGGCCGGTGATCAGCACAGGCAGTTCCGAACGCGCGACCTGGCAGGCCAGGGCGATGGCGCGCTCGCTGGCCGGGTCGGCGAACACCGCGCCGCGCAGCTCGTAGCGCTGCGCCAGCTGCTGGCGATGGCGGCGTTCGCCGTCGCGGCGCCGCTCCAGTTCGCGGCGCGCCTCGGACAGTTCCAGCAGGTTGTTGACCGTGGTCAGCAGCTTGCGGTCGTCCCAGGGCTTGGCCAGGTAGTCGGCGGCGCCGGCCTTGACCAGTTCCACCGCGCTGCTGAGCTGGGTCCAGGCGGTCAGCAGGATCACCGGCAGGTCCGGATGGCGCGCGCGGATCGCATCGAACAGCGCCACGCCTTCCTCGCCGGACGTGGTGTCGGCGGTGAAGTTCATGTCCTGCAGCACCAGGTCGATGTCGCCCTCGGCCAGGCGCCGCAGTCCGGCATCGGGGCTGTCCGCATGCACCGTCTCGATGTCGTGCAGGGAGAACAGCACTTCCAGTGCGGTGGCGACGGCGGGGTTGTCGTCGATGATCAGGATGCAGGGCATCGGGAACCTTGTCGGGTGGCCGGGGCGCAGCCGGCGGATGCGGGACGAGGCGGCATCATCGCAGCCCCGGCGTGGCTTGTCGTGTGCACCGGCGGCTGCCGGCATCGGCCCGCGGCAGCGCGCGCGAACGCATGGTCGCCGGCGCGATCACGTGCGTCACCGACAGGCCGCAGGCGACAGCTGCGCCGCGCGCCGGGCCGGGCCGCGCATCGCCAGCCAGCCGGCGCCGAGCAACAGCAAGGCGGTGGCCAGCGGCGACAGCGGCGGCAGCGACAGCGCCGCGGCATCCAGCCAGGCGCGCCGCAGCAGTGCGGCGATCCCTGCGCCCATGGCGATGCCCAGGCCGCA
Source organism: Xanthomonas sp. AM6 (assembly GCF_025665335.1). Lineage (NCBI taxonomy): Bacteria > Pseudomonadati > Pseudomonadota > Gammaproteobacteria > Lysobacterales > Lysobacteraceae > Xanthomonas > Xanthomonas sp. AM6. Next base: position 4,160,342 of record NZ_CP106869.1, on the reverse strand, counting down.
CAGCAACAGGTTTTCGCGGCGCAGGTGGCCGCGGATCTGCGCCGCGCGCGCGCCCAGCGCACGCCGCAGCGCGATCTGCCGGGAGCGTTGGCCGACCATGGCGTCGCTGATGGCGTAGACCGTCGCCAGCGTGCCGAACAGCCACAGCGCAGCGCCCGCGGCAAGCAGCATCAGCCGATGGCGATGCACGCGCTGGTACCGCAAGCGCAGTTCGCCGGCGCTGCTCACCTCGTGCAGCCGCCCCGGCGCGATCCGTTCCGCATCCGCCGCCAGCCGCGCGCGGACCCGCGCCGGATCGCCGGGCGCGACCCGCAGCACGTAGAGCGCGTTGCCGTCATCGGGCAAGCGCAACGGCAGGATGACGCTGTCCCCGTCGCCATCGCCCGGCGCGCGCAACCGCTCGACGATGCCGACCACCCGCGCCGGCGGCGCGCCGCCCAGATACACCGCCTGCCCCAGCGCGTCGCGACCCGGGAACATCCGCGCCGCCAGCGTCCGGGTCAGGATCACCCGCTGCGCCAGATGCAGCGCGTTGGGCGATGCGAGGTTGCGATACTCGTCGCTGGCGAAGTCGCGGCCGCGCTGCAGGCGCAGGCCCATCGCCTGCAGCAGGCCGGGATCGCCGAGGTAGGTGGTGACCAGGAACTGCCCGCCGCTGCCGTCGGCGCGTGGGCCCAGCAGGGTGCCCCATCGCTCCGGTCCGAACGGCAGCTGATTGATCGCGGCCACGTGCAGCACGCCGGGGAGCGCACGCACGGCCGCCGCCTCGCGCCGCGCCGCCGCGGCGGAGACGCGACCGTTGAGGCGCAGCGTCAGCAGCTGCGCGTCATCGCCGATGCCGCTGGCGGCATGCATCCGCGCATGCGCCTGGCTGGCCAACGCGCCCAGGGCGAGCAGCACCGGATAGCTGACCGCCATCTGCAGCACGATCAGCGCCGCCAGCAGCTTGTGCCTGCGCAGCGAGACCAGGAACCGATCCATGACCGCCTCGCCTCGCTCAGGCGCTGCGCGTGGCCACCGCCGGCGGCACTGCGGCGGCGCGTTGCGCCGGCCACAACACCGCGAGCTGGCCGAGCGCGAGCAAGGCCACGGCCGCGGCCGGCAGGTAGCCCAGCGGCAGGCGCGGCAGATCGTAGTGGTGCATCAGCGCCTGGTTGAGCAGCAGCGCCAGCGCCATGCCCAGCACGCTGCCGCTGCCCACGATCAACAGGTTCTCGGCCTGGAAGTAGCCCAGGATGTCGCGGCGGGTCGCGCCGATGGCGCGGCGGATGCCGATCTGGCGCGTGCGCTGCTGCACCCAGAAGCTGGCCAGTCCGCCGATGCCCAGGGCGGTGACGAACAGCAAGCCCGTGGTCGCCGCGAGCAGTAGCCCGATCATGGTGGCGTCGCGCTGGAAGTAGCGCTGCCGCACTTGCGCGAAACTGCGCCGCCCTTCGCTCGGGATCAGCCGCAGCGGGCCGGCCTTGGCCAGCACGGCGGACGCTGCGGCCAGCACGCGATCGCGGTCCTGCGGTGCGCTACGCAGCAGATACTGGGTCTGGCTGCTCGAGGGAAGTTCCGGCGACAGGGCGACCAGGCGATCCGCCGCTGCGCTGCGCAGGGTCGGTCGCAGCAGGTCATCGACGACGCCGACGACGGTGGTCTGGCCGTTGCCGTAGAGCGTTTTGCCGACGGCCGCCTGGCCTGGCCACAGCTGCTGCGCCAACGCGCGGGTGACGATCACCGCACTCGGGGAGGTGGCGGCGTATTCGTCGGCATGGAAGTCGCGGCCGGCGATCAGGCGCGCGCCCATGGCCTGCACGAAGCCGGGCGAGCCGGAGTAATGGGTGGCCTGGATACAACCGGAAACCTCCATCGACCGCTGCGCGCTCGCGCGTTCCAGCGCTTGCTGGTCGGCACAGTCGCCATAGTCGTGGGAACCGCCGGTCAGCGGCAGGGTCTGGTCGACCGCGGCTGCCGCCTTGACCCCGGGAATGCCGCGCAGCGCCATCAGATCGGCCTGCTGCTGGGCCTGCGCATTGTCGCCGCCCTGCAGGCCACGGACCGAGATCAGCGCGAGTTCGTCCTCGGGCAGGCCGGTCGGGGTGCGCAGCCGCTCGATCCGCCCGCCGATCAGGAACACCGCGTTGGCGACGAAGGCGCAGGTCAGCGCGACCTGCAGCGTCAGCAGCGCGGCGGTGAGGCGGTGGTGCTGCAGGCTGGAGAGGATGGGCCGGATCGGCAGGTTCATGTCAGACGTCCTTGATCTGCAGGGCGGGGTTGATCCGGCTGGCCCGCCAGGCCGGCAGCAGGCCCGCCAGCACCGCGGCGATCACCGCCAGCGCCACGGTGGCCAGCAGCATCGGCAGGTCCATCTGCGCGAGCCTGGCATAGTCGTCCGGGCGCTGGCGCACACTCCACAGTCCCAGTTCGGCGATCGCGATTCCCAGGACGCCCCCCAGCAGCCCGATCAGCGCGGCTTCGCTGCCGAGCTGCAGCAGCACATGGCTACGCCGGGCGCCGAGCGCGCGGCGCACCCCGATCTCGCTGCCGCGGCGCAGGAACTTCGCCAGCAATAGGGCGATCACGTTGACCAGGCAGACCCACAGGAAGCCCAGCGCCAGCACCGTCTGTAGGCGCACGTCGTCGGGCACCATCCGCAGGTGGCGCAGCCAGTCCATCAACACATACAGCCGGGCGCGCTGCGGCGGGCGTTGGAAGCGTCCGCTGGCGTGTTGGGTTGCGGCATAGTCGTAGAGGAAGCGCTGGTAGGCCGCCACCTGCTGCGGCGTATCCAGTTGCACCCAGAACTGCAGCCAACTGGTGGAAGGATTCTTGAGTCGCGCCTGGCCGCTGCCGTTGGACGCTTCCCAGCTGCTGACGCTGTTGCTGGTGTCCAGCCCCAGCTCCATCGCGGTGGACAGCGGGAGGAAGAAGTCGTCCTGCTGGCCGAAGCCGCCCTTGCTGTTCGGATCGGCATAGAACAACGGCTGCGGATTCCACTTTCCGGCCACGCCGATCACCTGGAAGCCGATCCGTTGTTCGCCGAGGGCGATCCGCTGGCCGATCGGATCGCGCGCGCCGAACAGGGTGACGGCCAGCGTGTGGCTCAGCACGACGACACGGGCATGGTTCTGGTCGTCGCTCGCGCTCCAGCCGTGTCCGCGTTGCAGCGGCACACCGAACAGGGCGAAGAACTCCGCGCTGGCATAGCGGCCGCTCAGGTCGAGCGGCGGGGTGGTCGCGCGCGGCGGCCACAGCAGCGTCTGTCCGCCCGCCATCGCCGCCTGGTGCGTGGCGCGGTCGGCACGCAACAAGGCCATGGCGTCGGGCCAGGTGAGGTTGTCCGCCGGGTCGCCCCACTCCTGGTTTTCGGGAGCGTCGGCCGGCAACGGATCCAGGTGCGGGGTGTAGAGCACGCCGCTCTTGCCTGGCAGCGGATCGCGCGCCATCACGTGCAGCACCGTCAGCATGGTCATGCTGGCGCCGATGCCCAGGCCGATCGCCAGCACCATCAGCGCGGTGGCGATCGGCGTGCGCAGCAGACTGCGCCAGGCCATCATCAGGGAGTAGTGCAGCATCCTGGAACTCCTCGGTTGCGTTCCGTTCGCGATAGGTCAGGCACTGCGCGTGGCCACCGCCGGCGGCACGCGGGTGGCGCGCCGCGCCGGGCCCAGGACCGCGAGCTGGCCGAGCAGCCACAGCGTCAGCGCGCCCACCGGCAGGTACCACAGCGGCAGGCGTTCCAGTTCGTAGGCGCTCATCAGGTACAGGTTGGCGGCATAGGCCAGCAGCATGCCCAGGGCGATGCCGGCGCCGGCGAGCAGGAAATTCTCCAGCTGGAAGTAGCGCAGGATCTGGCCGCGGGTGGCGCCGAGCGCGCGGCGCACGCCGATCTGCTTGGTGCGCTGCTGCACCCAGAAGCTGGCCAGGCCGACGATGCCCAGCGCGGTGACCAGCAGCAACATCACGCAGACTCCGGCCAGCAGCCAGGCCATCGCGCGGTCGTTGCGGTAGTAGGTCGCGCGCGCCTGCTCGAAGGACACGCTCCTCTTGTCGCGGATCATGCGCCGCGGGCCGTGCGCCAGCAGCACTTTGCGCGCCTGCTGCTGCACCGCCTCGCGCCGCGCCGGATCGTCCACGCGCAGCACGTAGGTGCCGCGGGTGTAGGGCATGTTCACCGGGAACAGCATCGTGCTCTGGTAATCGCTGGCCGAGCCGTAGTCGCGCGGCTGCACCAGGCGTTCGACCACGCCCACGACCCGCTGCTGGCCGTACACGTAGATCGATTTGCCGATCGCCGACTGGCCGGGGAACAGGCGTTCGGCCAGCGCCCGGCTCAGGATCACCGAGGGCACGACGGCGCCGTCGTTGGGATCCATCAACCGTGCGTGGTCGAGGAATTCGTCGGCGTTGAAGCGGCGGCCGGCGACCAGCTTCAGTCCCAGCGTGTCCAGCAGCTGCGCGTCGCCGAAGTAGTTGGTGGCGGCCAAGGTGGCGCGTTGCTGGTCCGGGCCGAGCGAAACGCCGCTGGTGCCGATCGAGCTGCCGAACAGCGGCTGGTTGATGACGCTGGCGTTGCGGACGCCGGGAATGCGCCGCAGCGCGTCCAGGTCCGCGCGGGTGAGCGCGGCGGCATCGTCGCTGCCGAGCACGCTGCTCACCTTGACGTAGACCAGCTGCGCTTCCGCCACCCCGGTCGGGCGCTGCATGTTCTGCAGGCGCGTGCCGATCAGGAACAGCGCGTTGCACACCACGGCGCAGCTGAAGGCGATCTCCAGCACGATGAGCAGTGCGGCGATCTTGTGCTTGCGCAAACTGGAGAGGATGGGGCGGATGGGCACGGGAGCGTTCCTGGCGGGAAGGGAGGCGCGTGGCGCGTCATTGCGACTTGAGTTGCAGCGCGGTCTGCACGCGCATGGCCTGCCACGCCGGCAGGGCGCCGGCCAGCAGGCTGCTGCCGAGCGCCAGCGCCAACGTGGTGAGCATCATGCTGCCGTCCATGTGCGCCAGCGCGGCGTAGGCGGCCGGTTGCCGGCGTACCAGCCACAGGCCGATCCAGGCCAGCAGCAGGCCGCCGGCACCGCCCGCCGCGCCGATCATTGCCGCTTCCACCAGGTGCTGGGCGAAGATCGCGCGACGCGACGCGCCCAGCGCCCGGCGCACGCCGATCTCGCCGCTGTGTCGCAGGAACTTGGCCAGCATCAGGCCGACGCTGTTGAGCAGGCAGATGCCCAGGAACACCAGGGCCAGCCACAGTTGCAGGCGCACGTCGGCCGGCACCGCGTGGTTGCGGTCCAGCCACGTCATCACGTCGCTCAGGCGCACGTCCGCCGAATGGGTGAAGCGGCCGCCATCCTGCTGCTGGCGCGCGTAGCCGTCCAGGTAGTCGCGGTAGGCGGCGCGCTTGCCGGCATCGCCGAGTTCGACCCAGTACTGGATCCACGCGCAGGGCGCGTTCTCGCCGTCGCGGTCATCGCCGCTGTTGCCCCAGCACTCCATGCTGCCGCTCATGCCCATCTTCAGGTCGCGCGAGGTCGAGAACGGGACGAAGATGTCCTCGCTGTCGCCGTATTCGGTGTTGGTCAGGTCGTAGAAGCGCGGGTTCATGCTCCAGTCGTCGGTCACGCCGACGATGCGCAGCATGTCGTCGCCGACCTGCAGGTCGCGGCCGACGCTGTCCACGTCGCCGAACAGCTCGGCGTTGAGCTTGCGCGAGATGACCGCCACCCGCGCGTGGCGCGCGTCGTCCTCGGCGTTCCAGGGATGGCCGTAGCGCATCGGCACGGCGAACATCGGGAAGAAATCGGCCGACGTGAAGCGCGCTTCGACGTCCAGCGGCGTCTGTTCGGCCTTGACCGGCACCACGTTGACGCCGCCGGCGGACATCATCGCCTGGCGGTCGCCGCGCCTGTCGCGCAACAGCGCCTGCGCGTCGCGGCGGGTCAGCTGCAGCGGCTCCTCGCCGGCCGGCTCGTACTTGTCGTCCGGATAGACGTTCATTTCCACGTAGAACAGCTGCGCGCTCTTGTCCGGGATCGGATCGGCGGACAGCACGTGGAACACGGTCAGCGTGGTCATCGAGGCGCCGATGCCGACCGCGATGGCGAGCACCATCAGCGTGGTCAGCAGCCGGTTGCGGCGGAAACTGTGCAGCGCCAGCTTGCAGTAGTAGCCGAGCATCGGGAATCCTGGGAAAAAGGGCCGGCATGGCGCCGGCCAAGGGGACGCGTCACGCGCTGCGGGTGGCCACCGCCGGCGGCACCGCCGCGGCGCGGCGCGCCGGCGCGAACACCGCGATCTGGCCGAGCAGCCACAGGGTCAGCGCACCGAACGGCAGGTAGTACAGCGGCAGCCGCGGCAGCTCGTACTTGCCCATCAGCCACTGGTTGATCGCATAGGCCAGCAGCATGCCGAGCACGATGCCGGTGCTGGCCAGCAGGAAGTTCTCGGTCTGGAAGTAACGCAGGATCTGCCCGCGGGTGGCCCCCAGCGCGCGGCGGATGCCGATCTGCTTGGTGCGCTGCTGCACCCAGAAACTGGCCAGGCCGACGATGCCCAGCGCGGTGACCACCAGCAGCGCGATGCACACCGCGCCGAGCAGCCACACCATCGCGCGGTCGCCCTGGAAGTACTCGTCGCGGATCTCGGTATAGGTCTGCTGCTTCAGCACCAGGCGGCTGCTGTCCACCTTCATCAGCGCCGCGGTCGCCGAGGCGAGCACCTCCTGGCGCCGCGCCGGGTCGGTGACCCGCACCACGTACAGGCCGTTGGTGTAGCTCAGGCGCAGCGGCATCAGCATCGCGTAGCCGATCTCGGCCAGGCCGCTGGCCGGGTTCGGACGCGCCAACGCCTCGGCGACGCCGACCACGCGCAGCGGCGTCGTCCCGGTATAGACGGTCTTGCCCAAGGGGTTTTGGCCGGGAAACATCTTCTCCGCGGTGGCGCGGTTGAGGATGACGGCGGTGCCCTTGTCGCGCACGGTCTTGTCGCTCTGCGCGGTCTCGAAGTCGACGTACTCGTCGGGGGCGAAATCGCGCCCGGCCACCAGCCGCAGGCCCAGGGTCTGCAGCGTGCCTTCTTCGGCCAGGTATTGCGCCGCGTTGAGCGTTTGCCGCTCCTGGTCCGGCGTCAGGGACAGGCCGGTGTTCCAGGAGTAACGGACGAACGGCACCTGGTTGAGCACGGTCGCGCTGCGCACGCCGGGCACGGCGCGCAACGCGGCCAGGTCCTCGCGGGTGCGCGCGGCGGCGTTGACCTGCTGGCCGATGCCGCCCAGCGAGACCGTGACCAGTTCCGATTCGACGATGCCGCTGGGACGGTGCAGGGTCTCGATGCGGTTGCCGATCAGGAACAGCGCGTTGCACACGATCGCGCAGGCCAGCGCGATCTCGAGCACGATCAGCGCGGCGGCGGTCTTGTGCCGGCGCAGGGTGGAGAGGATGGGGCGGATGTCCATGGCGATAACCTTGTGAGGGACCTTCGTTGGCGGTCTGCCCGCCGGGCGGCGGGCGTGGTGGTCAGGACGATTTGAGCTGCAGCGCCGGTGCGACCTGGATCGCGCGCCAGGACGGCAGCAGGCCCGCCAGCAGGCTGGCGACCAGGGCCAGGGCGAAGGTCAGTGCGAGCATGCTGGGATCCAGGTGGGCCAGCTTGGCGTAGCCGGTAGGCTGCTGACGCACGGCCCACAGGCCGAGCATGGCCAGGCCCAGCCCGGCGATGCCGCCGGCCAGGCCGATGGTGCCGGCCTCCACCAGGCATTGCGCGAAGATGGCGCGACGCGAGGCGCCCAGCGCGCGGCGGATGCCGATCTCGCCGCTGCGACGCAGGAACTTGGCCAGCAGCAGGCCGACGGTGTTGAGCAGGCACACCAGCAGGAACCCCATCGCCAGCCACAGCTGCAGGCGCACGTCGCCCGGCACCACTTCGTTGTGGTCCAGCCACTGCATCACGTTGCGCAGGCGCACGTTGTTCGGACGCTGGAAGCGGCCGGCGGCGCGCTGCTGGTTGGAATAGTTTTCCAGGTAGGCCTTGTAGTCGGCGACCTGTGCCGGACTCTCCAGTTCCGCCCAGTACTGGATCCAGGTGCAGGGGGCGTTGAGCCCGGTCGGCTCGCCGTCGCTGTCGCCGAAGCAGTTCATGCTGCCGTTGCGGTCCACCTTCAGGTCCATCGCGACCGAGAACGGCAGGTAGGCCTGCTCGTCCGAGCCGTAGGTGTTGGTGATGTCGTAGAAGCGCGGATTGGGCTCCCACGTATCCAGCACGCCGACGATGCGGAACGTGTTCTGGTCCATGCGCAGCTCGCGGCCGACGCTGTCGGCGCCATCGTAGAGTTTCTCGTTGAGCTTCTTGCTGATGACCGCCACGCGCTCGTGGCGCTCGTCTTCCGCGCCGGTCCAGCCGCGGCCGTACAGGAACGGCGTGTCGAACATCGGGAAGAAGTCCGCCGAGGTGAAGCGCACTTCCGACTTGAACGGTTTCAGGCCGCTCTTGAGCGGTTCGATCGCCGCCTCGCCTCCGGTCATCAGCGCCTGCCGCTTGGCGCGCTTCTCGCGCAGCAGCGCCTCGGCATCGTAGCGCGTGTTCTGGAAGTCCGGCTCCTCGCCCGGCTGGAAGCCGGCCTTCGGCAGCGCATCGACCTGCACGTAGAACAGGCGGTCGCTCTTTTGCGGGATCGGATCGCCGGAGAGCACGTAGAACACGGTCAGCGTGGTCATGCTGGCGCCGATGCCCAGCGCGATGGCCAGCACCATCAGCGCGGTGAGCACCTTGTTGCGGCGGAAGCTGCGCAAGGCGAGGCGGAAGTAATAGCCGAACATGGGTGGCTCCGGGGCGGGCGCTGCGGGTGGTGGCGATGGGTGGGAATGGCGATGGCGGGCGGCGCCGGGCCGGTGCGTGCGCTCAGCGCGCGAGGTCGGGCTGGGCGCCGCCGATCGCAGCGTGCGCCAGCACCGGTTCGCGCTGCAGGTCGGTGGCCTGGCCGTCGACGATGTGCACGTTGCGCTGCGCGCGCGCGGCCAGTTCCGGGTCGTGGGTGACCATGACGATGGTCGAGCCCTGCGCGTTGATTTCCTCCAGCAGTTCCATCACCCCGCGCGCCATCTGCGAGTCGAGGTTGCCGGTCGGTTCGTCGGCCAGCAGCAGGCGCGGGCTGCCGGCCAGCGCGCGCGCGATCGCCGCGCGCTGCTGCTGGCCGCCGGACAGTTCGGACGGATAGTGCTTCATGCGCGAGCCCAGCCCGACCCGGCCCAGCGCGTCCTCGATGCGCTGCTTGCGCTCGGCCGCGGCCATGCCGCGGTAGCGCAGCGGCACGTCGACGTTGTCGAACAGGTTGAGGTCGGGGATCAGGTTGAAGCCCTGGAAGATGAAGCCGATCTTCTGGTTGCGCATGCGCGAGCGCGCGTCGTCGTTGAGGTTGCTGACGTCCTGGCCGTCGAGCACGTACTGGCCGCTGGTGAAGGTTTCCAGCAGCCCGGCGATGTTGAGGAAGGTGGTCTTGCCGGAGCCGGACGGCCCGGTGACGGCGACGAATTCGCCCTCGCGCACATGCAGGTCCAGCGAGCGCAACGCGTGCGTCTCGACCTGTTCGGTACGGAAGACCTTGGAAACGGAGCGCATTTCGAGCATGACGGGTTCCTTGTTGGTGGTTAACTGCAGTGGGGCAGCCGCTGCGATGGAGGGGAATCAGATCAGGATTCGGTACGGAGACATGGATCGGCGAGGATGAACCGGGACTTCGCTCCTGCTCTTCCCAATCCCCACTCCCGACCCCCCAATCCCGGCTTCAATGCACTGTCACCTGCGGCGCATCGCCGAACAGGTCGCTGCCGGAGACCACGACGCGGTCGCCGGGCTGCAGGCCCGAGCGCACCTCGACCTCGCCGAGGCTGGTGACGCCCAGTTCCACCGGGCGGCGGATCGCGGAGTTGCCGTCCATCACGTAGGCGTAGCGGCCGCCGGACTGTTCGACGAACGGGCCGCGCTCGACCTTGAGCACGTTGCGGCGGGTGTCCAGCAGCACCCGCGCGCTCATGCGCTGGCTCTGGCGCAGGCCCGGCGGCTGCTTGTCGGTGAAGCGGATGCGCGCGTTGACCTCGCCGTTGACCACTTCCGGCGATACCGCCGAGATCGCGCCGGCGAACGGTTCGCCGGCACCGCTGGTCAGCTGCGCCGGCATGCCGATCGCCAGGTCGCGGGCGAAGCTCTCCGGCACCTTGATCTCCAGTTCGAACTTGGACAGGTCGACCACGCTCAGCACCGGCGCGTTGGCGGCCACGTTGGTGTGCTGCGACACCTGCACCTGGCCGACCTGGCCGTCGAACGGCGAGCGCAGCGTGAGCAGGTCCACCTGCCGCTTCACCTCGGTCACCACCGCGCGCTGGCGCTCGGCGAGCAGGCGCTTGTTGCGCGCGTCCAGGCCCGCCCCCTGGGTCTGCAGGCCGGAGTCCTTCTGCGCATGGCTCATCGCGATGTCGGCCTTCTTCAGCGAGTCCTGCGCCTTGGCCAGTTCCACCGCCGGTACCGCGCCGCCGTCGTAGCCGCGCTGGTAGCGCTCCAGGTCGCGGCTGGCCGCCTGCCGCTCGATCTGCGCCTGGTCGACCAGCTTGCTGGCATTGGCGCGCGCCAGCACCGCATCCAGGTCGGCGCGGCCGGCCTCGGCCTCCAGGCCGGCCAGCGTGGCCTCTTCCTGGGCAAGCTTGCTGCGCAGTTCCGGGCTGTCGATCTCGGCCAGTTCCTGGCCCTGCTTGACCACGTCGCCGGCGACCACCTTCAGGCTCACGGTGCCGCCGGAGATCGCGTACAGGGTGGGGCTGTTGGCGGCGATCAGGCGCCCGTCGGCGGAGATGTCGCGGACCAGGTCGCCGCGGCTGACCGTGGCGATGCGCACGCGTTGCGCGTCGAACGAGCGGCTGCCGGCGATCCAGCCGCGCGCGGCGAAGGCGATGCCGAGCAGCACCGCCAGGCCGACCAGCGCCGGCCAGAACCAGCGGCGCCACGCGGCGGCGGAGCGGGGGCGGGCGAGAACCTGGTCCTGGGCAGAGGTATCGCGGATCATCGGTCGGGTCGGCGCAGTGGAAGATGAACGAATGCAAAGCACACCGCGTGCCAATCGCAAGTTGTTGAAATAAATTGATTTTCTGTTCGACGGCCGGATGTCCACGTGTCCGCGGACACGTTCGCGGACACCGTGTCCGGGGTGCCGGTCGCCGGATCGTCGGCGCGAGCATGACCCTCGACGGCTGCGTCCATGCACGGCGTGGCTCGTTCGAGTCGCACTGCCGGGTCCCGCGGGACATCCAGCGGACAACGCTAGAATGGCGGTCTTTCGTCGAAGGGTACGCGGCTATGTGCGGGATCGTGGGTGCGATAGCGGAGCGGGACGTGGTGCCGGTGCTGATCGAGGGCCTGAAGCGCCTGGAATACCGCGGCTACGACTCTTCCGGCATCGCCGTGGTGGCCGGCGACGGCGTGCGCCGGGTGCGCCGCACCGGGCGCGTGGCCGAGATGGAAAGCGCCGCGCTGGCCGAGGACGTCCACGCCACGCTGGGCATCGGCCACACCCGCTGGGCCACGCATGGCGGCGTCACCGAGGCCAACGCGCATCCGCACGTCAGCCACGGCGACTTGGCGCTGGTGCACAACGGCATCATCGAGAACCACGAACAGCAGCGCGAGCGCCTGCGCGCGCTGGGCTACGTGTTCGAGTCGCAGACCGATACCGAGGTCATCGCGCACCTGATCCATTACCACGCGTCGCAAGGGCTGACGTTGCTGGCGGCGCTGCAGGCGGCGGTGAAGGAACTGACCGGCGCCTACGCGCTGGCCGCGGTCAGCAAGTCGCGCCCGGACGTGCTGGTCTGCGCGCGCATGGGCTGCCCGCTGCTGATCGGGCTGGGCGAGGGCGAGAACTTCATCGCCTCCGACGTGTCGGCGGTGATCCAGGCCACGCGCCGGGTGATCTTCCTGGAAGAAGGCGACACCGCCGAGCTGAGCCGGGCCGACGTGCAGGTGTACGACGCCGAGGACCGGCCGGTGCAGCGCGAGGCGCACATGTCCGAGGTGTCGCTGGCCTCGCTGGAACTGGGCCCGTACCGCCACTTCATGCAGAAGGAGATCCACGAGCAGCCGCGCGCGCTGGCCGACACGCTGGAAGCGCTGTTCGACGCCGGCGGTTTCGACACGGCGCTGTTCGGCGGCAACGCCGATGCGCTGCTGGCCGACGTCGACGGCGTGCAGATCCTCGCCTGCGGCACCAGCTACTACGCCGGGCTGACCGCGCGCTACTGGATCGAATCGATCGCCGGCCTGCCGTGCAGCGTGGAGATCGCCAGCGAATACCGCTACCGCGCCGCCTACGCCAATCCGCGGCAACTGATCGTCACCATCTCCCAGTCCGGCGAAACCCTGGACACGATGGAGGCGCTGAAATACGCCAAGTCGCTGGGCCACGCCAAGACCCTGTCGGTCTGCAACGTACCCGAGAGCGCGATCCCGCGCGCCAGCGCGCTGGTGCTGTACACGCGCGCCGGCGCCGAGATCGGCGTGGCCTCGACCAAGGCCTTCACCACCCAGCTGGCGGCGCTGTTCCAGCTCACCTGCGTGCTGGCCAAGCTGCGCGGGCGCCTGAGCGCCGCCCGGGAAGCCGAGTGCCTGGAGCAGCTGCGTTACCTGCCGGGCAGCGTGCAGCACGCGCTGAACCTGGAGCCGCAGATCGCGGTGTGGGCCGAGCGCTTCGCCGACAAGCACAACGCGCTGTTCCTGGGCCGCGGCCTGCACTACCCGATCGCGCTGGAAGGCGCGCTCAAGCTCAAGGAAATCACCTACATCCACGCCGAAGGCTACCCGGCCGGCGAGCTCAAGCACGGCCCGCTGGCGCTGGTCGACGCGAGCATGCCGGTGGTGGTGATCGCGCCCAACGACGCGCTGCTGGAGAAGGTGAAATCCAACATGCAGGAAGTGCGCGCGCGCGGCGGCGAGCTGTTCGTGTTCGCCGACCAGGACAGCCACTTCAGCGAATCGGACGGCGTGCACGTGATCCGCACGCCGCGCAACGCCGGCCTGCTCAGCCCGGTGGTGCACACCATCCCGGTGCAGCTGCTGGCGTATCACACCGCGCTGGCGCGCGGCACCGACGTGGACAAGCCGCGCAACCTGGCCAAGTCGGTGACGGTGGAGTAGGCGCGGCGCGTGCCGTTCGGCCGGCTGCGCTGCGCACGGCACCGCCGGCAACGCATTGCCGGCCACGGCAGGGCGACGCGGCACGCTCCGTCGCCAGCGCGGGCGCGGGCGCACGGCGCGGCCTGATTCCGGCGTAGCCGACTCGCTATTCGGCAACGCCGTTGAAGAAGTCGACCAGGCCCCGGGGCGCGTCGTCGTCGAAGAACATCGCCAGGTTCCGCGCCGACTCCTCGGCGAAGGACGCGCTGCGGGGGAAGAGGTCCTTTTCGTACGCGGCGAGCGCGGCGTCGACATCGCCGGGATGGGCGACGATGGCCTTGCCGAGTTCGGCGCCGTCGTGGAGCGCCAGGTTGGCGCCTTCGCCGGCGAACGGCGACATCAGGTGCGCCGCATCGCCGAGCAGGGTCACCCCGGGCCTGCGCTCCCAGCGGTGCCCGACCGGCAGCGCGTGGATCGGGCGCAACACCGGGGCGGTGTCGCCGTCGGTGACGAGCGCCGTCAATGCCGGCGCCCAGCCGGCGAATTCCGCGGCGACGCGGGCCAGCGCCGTCGCCGGGTCGGCGAAATCGATGCGGGCGAACCAGTCCTGCGGCCTGCTCAGCGACACGTAGGTCTGCAGCGTTCCGTCGGCATGGCGGTGCGCGAGGATGCCCTTGCCCGGCGCGACCGCCATCATCGTGCCGCCGCCGACCGCCTGCGCGCTGGCCGGGTGGCGGGTGTCGCCGTCGAACAGGCTGGTCTCGATGAACGAGATGCCGGCATAGGCGGGCACGGCGTCGGACAGCAGCGAGCGCACGCGCGACCAGGCCCCGTCCGCGCCCACCAACACATCGGTGGTCGTCGTCGCACCGTCGGCGAAGCGCAGCAGGTGGCGCCCGCCGGCGAGCGGATCGGCCGCGGCGAGCTTGCGTCCCCAGCGGATCGTGCCCTCGGGCAGCGCGTGGATCAGGAGCCGGCGCAGGCTGCCGCGCTCCACCTCGGGCCTGCCGCCGTTGCCCATGTCGGGCCGGTCGACCAGAAGGGTGCCGTCCCGGTCCACGACCCGCTTGGCATCGGCGCCGGGTAGGACCAGGGCGAGGAACGCGTCGTACAGGCCCGCCGCCTTGAGCGCGAGCTGGCCGTTGTAGGTGTGGATGTCGAGCAGGCCGCCCTGCGGGCGGGCATCCGCCGCGGCTTCCGCTTCGTAGATCGTCGCGGCGATGCCGTGCACGTGCAGGACGCGCGCGAGCATGAGCCCGCCGAGTCCGGCGCCGACGATCGCGATGGGAGTGTGCATTTGCGTTCCTCGTTTCTTCAGTGGTCCGATTGGCGGACGAGGCCAAACCAGCGATCGGCGATCTTTCGCAGTTCGGCGCATGGCGGCGCATCGTCGGCGGCCCAGGCGACGACGCCGTCGGGGCGTATCAGGACGGCGCCCAGGCCGAACTGTTCCTGCGCCGGGCCCGGCACATACGCGAAGCGGTCGGCGTAGTCGCTCGCGAGCGTTCGCAGCGACGCGTTGCGGCCGAAATCCAGCAATAGTCCCGCGCCATCGCGCATCAGCGCATCGACGGTGCTCCCGTCCTCGAACCGGAAGTTGGGCGTGCGGTGGCCCACCAGGGGGTGGCCGCCGCCGGCCGTGTGGTGCGTGGGCACGCCCCACACCCGTCCGGCGAAGTAGGTGGCGCCGTCGCGCGTGTCCATGAGGTCGCGGACGATCGCGTAGAGCGCGCGCGCGTGGGGATCCGGCCGCATCAGTGCGACCTGGGCGCGCGACCAGTCCAGCACCTGCGCGCCGATCGGATGCCGTTCGGCCTGATAGCTGTCCAGCAGGTCGTCCGGGGCGTGCTTGTTGATGGTCGCGGCGAGTTTCCAGCCCAGGTTCAGCGCATCGCCCAATCCCAGATTGAGCCCCTGGCCCCCGAGCGGCGCGTGGATGTGCGCGGCATCGCCGGCCAGCAGGAGCCGGCCGTTGCGGTAGCGCGTCGCCTGCCGCGCCCGATCCGTCCACGTGGTCGCCAGATGCACCGCATCGATGGTCACGTCGGTGCCGGAGACGCGGCGCAGCACGTCCTGCAGATGGTCCCGCGTGATCGGCGCTCCGGCGTCGTGGAATGCGCCGCCGTCGAAGTCCTGGATCACCAGGTGGTCCGGCTGCGACAGCAGGTACATGCCCGCGGGCGTCATGTTCCGGCCCGGCTTGAGTTTTCCCGGGTCGGCGATGTCCAGTTTCGCGGTGTAGCCGGTGAATTCCGGCTCGGTGCCGGCGAATTCGAAACCGCCGGCCTTGCGCACCGTGCTGCGGCTTCCGTCGCACCCCACCAGCCAGCGGCCGTGCCACGTCTGCTCGCCGCACTGGACGCCGACGCCGTCCTCGGCTTGATGCAGGCCGGTCACCGCAAGCCCGCGCCTGATCGTCACGCCCAGCGCTTCGGCGCGCCGCGTCAGCACGGTTTCGAGCTCTTCCATTTCGGAGATCAGGCTGGTCGCGGTCGAACTCGGCAGGCGATACGGCCATTGCGCGGGATCGATGTCTTCTTCATGGAACGCAATGCCGGCGAAGTGGCCCACTTGGCGGCGCGCGCCCTGGCCGGAGTGCCGGTGCGGATTCTTGAGACGCTTGTGGGTCTCAAGTTCCTGCAGCAGTCCGCGGCGGGCGAGCGCTTCGATGGACGGCGCCGACAGGCCGCGTGTCCCGAACGGAAGCCGCTTCAACGGCGAGCGCGGATCCCCGGCCTTTTCCAGCACCAGGACCGAACATCCGGCCAGGGCCAGTTCGCAGGCCAGGAACAGGCCCACGGGACCTGCGCCGGAAACGATCGCGTCGTGGAGGGGGATGGCCGGGCGGTGCATCGCGTCTCTTGGTGGGTGGCGGCAGGTAGTGCCGCGATGGAATGGAACGTCATTCCATAATATTGGAACGTGGTTCCAGTTGTGTCAACATGCCGCCATGAGCAAACCTGGAAGCACCGTTGCGCGCGGCCCCGGACGACGGGAAGCGTCGCTTTCGCGCGAGCGCATCGTGGAGGCGTCGATCGCGTTGCTGGATAGCGGCGGCGAAGGCGGGCTGACCTTCCGCGCCCTGTCCGAGCGGCTCGCCACCGGCGCCGGCGCGATCTACTGGCACGTGGAGAACAAGAGCGATCTGTTGACCGCCGCTTGCGACGCCATCGTGATCCGCACGCTGGCCTCGACCGTGGCCGACACGGCCCCGGCGGCGACGATCCGCGCGCTCGCGCTCGGCATGTTCGATACGCTCGATGCACATCCGTGGGTGGGTTCGGCGCTCATGCATGGGGCAGGGCAACTGCCGTTGTTGCGGATCGTCGAATGCCTGGGGCGGCAGGTCCGCGCGCTGGGCGTGGCGGACGGGGAGCAGTGGGCCGCCGTGTCCGCGCTGCTGCACTACATTCTCGGCGTCGCGGGGCAGAACGCCGCCAACACGCAGTTCGCCCGCGCCCGGGGCATCGACCGCGACGGCTTCCTGGGCGCGATGGCGGATGCGTGGGCGCAGCTCGATCCGGACGCGTATCCGTTCGTGCGCAGCGTCGCCGGGCAACTGCGCGATCATGACGACCGCAGCGATTTCCTCGCCGGCGTCGACCTCATCCTCGGCGGGCTGGAGACGCGGCGGATCGCGGGCGCGTCCGCTGCCTGATCGCCGCGCAGGCGACGACCGCGGCAGGGTGCGGCTGTTGGGTTTGCACAGGCCTCCGACGCCCTTCCGCACGCGCCGTCGTGGCGGCCCCCCGCCTGCGCGCCATCGCAGGTGTACCGGCGTGGTCGTTCCTCCGCAGCGCTGCATGCAGATCGAAGGCGCTGCCTGACAGCGTGACGTCCAGGTCGCTATGCCGGCATACCTCCAGGGCAAGGGTGTACTGGCGGGTGATCGCACGCCGGCGGTTCGCAGATCGTTACGGCCGCGTGGACCAGGCACTCCTTCGTACCTGGCAGCCGCTACCTGCGGCTGCCAACGCATTGGCCCAGGTTATGCATAAGCTTTCGGCGAGGGTTCCCACCACGCAGGAGGACGTATGTACGAGTCTTTCAGACAGGGGGCGCCGGCCGAACTTTGGCAGGCGCTGGTGCACGAGGCAGGGCTACGGCTGGGCCAGCCGCTGGACGAATCGCGCGAGAGCTACTTGGTGTTCGTGCTGCTGCGCTACCAGGCCGACGGGCATCTGCTGTCGCGTACCCAGGCGCTGGCCTGGCTGCATGCGCAGGAGCAGGTCGGGCGCGCCCGCGCCGACGCGCTGCGCGAGGTCGGCGACGGCTGCCTGCTGATCGCCGGGCTGTTCCCGGGGGTGGCCGCGCGGCGCCGGGTCAGCGTGGACTATTTCATCGACCTGGGCCGCGGTGCCTACTACGAAGTGGCTGAAACCCGCGCCAGCGACGCTGGCCTGTTCGGGCAGCTGGCACGTAGTTACCAGGAGCTGGTGCGCACGCTGGGCGCGCTGCGTCCGCCGCGTGGTTGGCAGATCGGGGAGGATGGTTCGTTGCCCGCTTGAGCGGCGGAAACACCACGACGAAGTGTTCGTGGGTCGCCGCGGCGTCGCATGCTGCAATTGATGCCAATACAGCGGAGGCGGTGTTGTAGGAGCGGCTTCAGCCGCGACAGGATCCATCGGGAAGGCCTGCCGCGGCTGAAGCCGCTCCCACAGGGTTCAGGAGCGCTCGAACGGCCGCTCAGAACCAGACGCGTACGCCGGCGACGACGCGCGTCTCGCGTGCGGCTTCTCCCGCGTCGCGGCGATGGTCGGCGGTCGCGCCGAACGCGCGCTCGTGGACCACGCCCAGATACGGCGCGAAACGGCGGCTGATCTCGTAGCGCAGGCGCACACCGGCTTCCAGCGTGGACAGGCCGCTGCCGATGCCGCGTGTGCGATCGTCGGCGAACGCCGCCTCCGCTTCCAGCCGCGGCTGCAGGATCCAGCGGTTGCTCAGCAGCACGTCGTATTCGCCTTGCAGGCGCACGCTGGCGCTGCCGCCTTCGCCGACGTACAGGGTGGCGGCGACCTCGAACTTGTACGGCGCCATGCCCTGCACGCCGAACGCGGCCGAGGTGCGCGCGTCGCCCGGCGCGACCTCCTGCCTCACGCCGATCAGCACGTCCCACCACGGCGAGACCGCGTGGCCGTACAGCGCTTCCAGGTCCGCCGCTTCGGTGTGGCCGCCGCTGCGCTCGCCTTCGCTGCGCAGCCACAGCCGATCGACGTCGCCGCCGTACCACGCGCTCGCCTCCCAGGCCTGGCCGCTGCCGCGGTCGGCGTCCCAGCCTTCCAGGCGATCGAACAGCAGGTAGCCGGTCCGCGAGGGACCATGCTGCATCGTGTGCGCGCGCAACGCCGGGAATGCGGCGGCGCGGTCGGCGTCGGTGAGCGGCGGGATCGGCTCGCGCGGCAGCGCGGACGCGGGCGCATCGGGGCAGGCGCACGCCGTGTCCGGTTGCTTTGGAGGTGGCGGCGCCACAGCGGCATGACGCATCGCGGCATGCTCCCGCACGGCAGGATCGTGCATGGCATGGTCGGCGTGCGATGCCGCCGGCGCGCCGTGCTCCATCGTGGCGTGGTCCATGCCCGGATGTTGCAGGTCGGCGGACGCATGCCCGGTCCGGGGTGCCGCTGCCGAGGTTTCGGACACTGCCGTTCCGGTCGAGGACGACGCCGATCCAGGTACCGTTGGCGGCTCTGGTGCCGAGCCATGCGACGCCGGCATGGCGTGGCCGCCATGCGCATCGTGGTCCATGGGCATGTGCTGCATGCCGGTGTCGCTTGCCGTGGGGGCGGGCAACGCGCGGTCGGCGTGTGCGGCATGGTTCATCGCGGCATGGTCCATGCCGGCATGCGCCGTCTCCGCGTCGCCGCCGGTGGTATCGGCCGACGGTGGAGTGTGCATGTGCGCCCTGTCGTCGGGTGGCGGGCACTCGCACGATGCAGGCGCACGCGCAGGTGCGGTGGCAGGTGTAGAGGTAGAGGTAGAGGCGACTGTGGGCGTCACCGCGGCCGGATCGGCATCGGCCGCAGTCGCAGGCGCATGCGCATGCTGCGCGCAGGCGGCGCCATGCGCGAACAGCAGCGCCAGGCCGATGGCCTGCGCGAGCGTGGCGAGCGGCGCGGCGTTCATGCGTCCACCCGCACTTCGCGCATCATGCCGCCGTCCATGTGGTACAGCAGGTGGCAGTGGTAGGCCCAGCGGCCCAGCGCGTCGGCGCGCACGCGGTAGCTGCGGCGCGTGCCCGGCGGCATGTCCACGGTGTGCTTGCGCACCTGGAACCGGCCTTCGGCGTCCTCCACGTCGCTCCACATGCCGTGCAGGTGGATCGGGTGCTGCATCATCGTGTCGTTGACCAGCACGATGCGCAGGCGCTCGCCGTAGTTGAGCCGCAGCGGCTCGGCGCTGGCGAACGGGATGCCGTCGAAGGACCAGGCGAACTTCTCCATGTTGCCGGTCAGGTGCAGTTCGATCTCGCGCCCGGGCTCGCGGCCGTCGGGGTCGTCGAACAGGCTGTGCAGGTCGGCGTAGGTCAGCACGCGGCGGCCGTTGCCGCGCAGGCCGATGCCCGGATCGTCCAGCTTCGGCGCGGTGGCCGAGGACTGCATGTCCACCAGCGGATTGCCGCGTTCGCTGGCCGGATGCGTCGGTGCGTGCGCGCCGGCCGGCGCATGCGCCGCATGGTCCATGCCGGCCATGCCCTGCATCGCCGCGGCGCCGCTGGCATGGTCCATGCCGCCGTGGTCCATGCCGGCATGTCCGCCCATGTCGTGTCCCATGTCCTGCATGCGCAGCAGCGGGCGCGGATCGTTCGCCGGCACCGGTGCCTGCAGGCCCTGGCGCACCGCCAGGGTGCCGCGCGCGTAGCCGGTGCGGCCCATGTCCTGGGCGAACACGGTGTAGGCGTCCTGGCCGCTGGGCTCGACCAGCACGTCGTAGGTTTCGGCCGCGGCGATGCGCAGCTCGTCCACGCTCACCGGGTGCACGTACTGGCCGTCGGCGGCGACCACGGTCATCTTCAGCCCGGGAATGCGCAGGTCGAAGTAGGTCATGCTGGAGGCGTTGATCAGGCGCAGCAGCAGCTTCTCGCCGGGGCGGAATTCGCCGGTCCAGTTGCCGTCGGGCGCGACGCCGTTGAGCAGGTAGGTGTAGGTGTTGGCGTTGACGTCGGACAGGTCGCTCGGCGTCATCCGCATGCGGCCCCACATGCCGCGGTCGGCGAGGGTGGCGCGCAGCCCGTCCTCGCGCGCGTCGCGCAGGAAATCGCCGACGGTGCGCTGGTAGGTGTTGTCGTAGGACGGCATCTTCTTCAGCCGCCGGAACAGCGCCGCCGGATCCAGGTCGGTCCAGTCCGACAGCAGCAGCACGTGCTCGCGGTCGTAGCGGTAGGGCGGCGGCTGCAGCGGGTCGATCACGATCGCGCCGTACAGGCCGGCCTGCTCCTGGTGCAGCGAATGGCTGTGGTACCAGTAGGTGCCGGACTGGCGCAGGGTGAAACGGTAGCGATAGGTCTCGCCGGGATAGATGCCGTCGAAACTCATGCCGGGCACGCCGTCCATGTTGGCCGGCAGCACGATGCCGTGCCAGTGCACGGAGGTCTGGGTGTGCCCGGGCAGGCGGTTGGCCACGCGTACCTCGACGGTGTCGCCCTCGCGCCAGCGCAGGATCGGTGCGGGCACGCTGCCATTGACGGTGATGGCTGGGCGCTCGCGCCCGGTGAAGTTGACCCGGGCGCTGCCGATGCTCAGGTCGAAATCGCTGCCGTGCAGCTGATAGGGCACGGCGCCGCTGCGCGCCAGCGCCGCGGCCTGGGCCGGGCGCAGCGACAGGCCGCCGAGGCCGGCGGCGGCGCCCAGCGCCAGTCCGGTGACGAAACGGCGCCGCGACGGCAGGGCCGGCAGGCCGGAGGAAGGTGGTTTCATGAGCGAACCTCGATGCGATGCGCGACCGCCTGGGGCGGTCCATGCGCGGAAGCGGCGGCGCTCAGGCGCGGCCGCAGTGGCGCCACCCGCAGGCGGCGGCATCGCGCTCAGGCGCTGGGAGGTCGTTCGAGCCGGGGCAGGCCGGGCGCGCCGCGGCCATCCTGGCGGCCGCGGGGGAACAGGTGTCGCGCAGCACTGGGCAACGCCAGCGGCATCGCGATCAACGCCGGCAGCGGCTGCGCATGCGGACACTGGCAACCGGCCGCGGTGCCGCAGCAACCATGTTTCTTGCCGGCGCGCTCGTGGTCGTGGCGATCGCCATGGTCCACCTGCGGCGGCGCGGCCTCGTGGCAGGGCATCGCCGCGGCGGCAAGCGTGGCCTGCGCATGGCCGGTGTCGTGCGTGGACGCGGCATGGGCGGCGCCCGCCGGCGTGTCGTGCATGCCGGGCATCGCCACGGCCGTGCCGGCGCCGTTGAGCACCAGGCTCAGGCACAGCAGCAGGCGGGTCAGCAGGGCGAAGATCGGCACGGAAGACGAAACGCGCAGGGAAGAAGCAAGAGGATACTGGAGTGGTCGCCGCCGGCAAGCGCCGTCGCATGTCGGCCATGCACCCTGGAGCCGGGTCCAGATGGCGCCGGCATGCGTGCGGAACGCCTGGCGGATCGGGATTTGCGTCCCAGCATGAGCCGCCAATGAACGAGTCGCGGACGACCTCGACGAGGGCTTGACCCTGGACCATCGTCCAGGGAGTACGTTGGCCGCATGAACCAGGTCTCCTCTCCGTCCCGCTTCACCATCGGCGCGCTCGCCCGCCAGGCCGAGGTCGCCATCGACACCGTCCGCTACTACGAGCGCCAGGGCCTGCTGCCGGCGCCGCCGCGGCGCGCGTCCGGCTACCGCGACTACGATGCCGCCGCGGTGGAGCGGGTGCGCTTCATCCGCCGCGCCAAGGACCTGGGGTTCTCGCTGGAGGAGATCGGCGACCTGCTCGCGCTGCAGGACGACCGCCTGCATGGCGTGGAAGGCATCAAGCAGCGCGCGAGCAAGCGCCTGCACGCGCTGGACCTGCGCATCGCGCAACTGACCGAGATGCGCGACGCGCTGGCCGCGCTGGTCGAGGAATGCCCGGGCAGCGGCGAACCGGAGCGCTGCCCGATCCTCGGCGACATCCGTGGCGATGCGGCGCCGGGCAAGCCGCAAGCATGAGCGCAACCACCGCCCGCACGGCCACGCTGAGCCTGCCGGTACACGGCATGACCTGCGCGTCGTGCGCCGTCGGCCTGGAGCGGGCGCTCAACCAGTTGCCCGGGGTCAGCGCCCAGGCCAACGTCGCCGCCGCGCGCGTGCGCCTGGACTACGACCCGCAGCAGGTGGAGGCGCCGGCGCTGTTGCAACGCATCGCGCAGGCCGGCTACACGGTGCCGACGCAGGCGCTGACGCTGGAGCTCAGCGGCATGAGCTGCGCGTCCTGCGCGGCCTCGATCGAAACGGTGCTGGCGAACACGCCCGGGGTGACCGCCGGCGCGGTCAACCTGGCCTCGGCCCGGGCGCGCGTGGAGTACGTGCCGGGCGTGGTCGAACCGGCCGACCTGATCGCGCGGATCGGCAAGGCCGGCTTCGGCGCCAGCGCGGTGCGCGACCTGGACCAGGCGCAGATGGCGGCGCGCGAACAGGCCGAGCGCCGCGCCTGGCGCCGCGAGCTGGGCCTGTTCGCCGCATCTGTGCTGCTGACCCTGCCGCTGCTGGTGCAGATGGCCGGCATGTTCGACATGTCCGGCATCGAGCACACGCTCAGCGGCCAACACAGCGAACCGTTGCCGCGCTGGCTGCAGCTGCTGCTGGCCACGCCGGTGCAGTTCTGGATCGGTGCGCGCTTCTACCGCGCCGGGTTCGCCGCCCTGCGCAACGGCCGCGCCAACATGGACGTGCTGGTCGCGCTCGGCACCAGCATGGCCTGGCTGTACAGCGCCGCGGTCACCGTGTTCGGCCTGGCCGGGCAGCACGTGTACTTCGAGGCCAGCGCCGCGATCATCACCCTGGTGCTGCTCGGGCGCCTGCTGGAGGCGCGCGCCAGGCGCAGGACCTCCTCGGCGATCCGTGCCTTGCTCGACCTCAAGCCGAAGACCGCCAGGGTCGAGCGCGACGGCGCGATCGTGGAGATCGATGCTGCCGCGCTGGTGGTCGGCGACGTGTTCGTGGTCGCCGCCGGCGAGCGCGTGCCGGTGGACGGCGAGGTGCTCGACGGCCGCTCCAGCGTGGACGAGGCGATGCTGTCGGGCGAGGCGATGCCGGTGGCCAAGGAGCCGGGCAGCCGCCTGTTCGCCGCCACCGTGAACCAGCTGGGCATGCTGCGCGCCCGCGCCACCAGCGTCGGCGCTGACACCCTGCTGGCGCAGATCATCCGCATGGTCGACGCGGCGCAGGGCTCCAAGGCGCCGATCCAGCGCCTGGTCGACCGCATCGCCGGGATCTTCGTGCCGGCGGTGATCGCCGTCGCCGCCGTGACCCTGGCCGCCACCTGGTGGCTGAGCAGCAGCTTCGCCACCGCGCTGGTGCAAGCGGTGGCGGTGCTGGTGATCGCCTGCCCATGCGCGCTGGGCCTGGCCACGCCGACCGCGATCATGGTCGGCACCGGCGTGGGCGCGCGGGCCGGCATCCTGATCCGCAACGCCGAGGTGCTGGAGCGCGCGCGTGCGTTGACCACGCTCGTGGTGGACAAGACCGGCACCCTGACCGAGGGCCGCCCGCAGGTGACGGAGGTGGACGTGGCGCACGGCGGCGACGCGGGCGCGCTGCTGCGCCTGGCCGCGGCGCTGGAGGCCGGCTCGGCGCACCCGCTGGCGCATGCGATCGTGCGCCGCGCCGCCGACGAGGGCGTGCGCGGGCCGGTGCCCGCACCGGTGCCGGAGGCGGTCGAGACCCTGCCCGGCAAGGGCGTGCGTGGTCGCGTCGATGCGCAGGCGGTGGCGCTGGGTTCGCTGGCATGGCTGCGCGAACTGGACGTGCAGGCGCCGGATGCGGCCCTGCTGCAGCGCGCGGAGGCGGCGCAGGCGCGCGGGCACAGCGTGGTCGGCGTCGCCCTGGACGGCCGGCTCGCCGGCTACATTGGCATCGCCGATCCGCTGCGCGCGACCTCGGCCGGCGCGGTGGCGCGGCTCAAGGCGCGCGGCATCGCGGTGGCGATGCTGACCGGCGACAACCGCCACGTCGCACGCAACATCGCCGCCCAGGTCGGCATCGAACGCGTCCTCGCCGAAGTGCTGCCGCAGCACAAGGCCGAGGAGGTGCAGCGCCTGCAGGCCGAGCGCGGCGCCCACGTGGGCATGGTCGGCGACGGCATCAACGACGCGCCGGCGCTGGCCGCGGCCGACGTCAGCTTCGCGATCGGCGCCGGCTCGGACATCGCCGTGGAAGCGGCCGACGTGGTGCTGGTGCACGGCGACCTGGACGGCGTGGCCACCGCCATCGACCTGTCCGCGGCGACCCTGCGCAAGATCCGCCAGAACCTGTTCTTCGCCTTCGTCTACAACGTGCTCGGCATCCCCCTGGCGGCGTTCGGCCTGCTCAACCCGGTGATCGCCGGCGCGGCGATGGCGCTGAGCTCGGTCTCGGTGCTGGGCAACTCCCTGCTGCTGAACCGCTGGCGGCCGCACTGAGCGTGCTGCCGGCAACGCCATTCCCGAACGAGGACACCGCCATGCGCCATCTCGAACTCACGGTCCACGGCATGACCTGCGGCGGCTGCACGGCGCGGCTGAAACGGGTGCTGGAGGCCAGCGCCGGGGTCGCTGCGGCCGAGGTGGTGCTGGCCGGCGGGCGGGTGGGCGTCGACTACGACGAGGCGCGCATCGACCCGGCGGCGATCGAGCGCGCCATCGCCGATGCTGGCTTCGGGGTCGCGGCGCGCTGAGCGGCGCCGGCCGCAGCAGCCACGGATCGCAACGCCGCTGCCGCCGCCAGGTGAACGTCGCCGCGCGGCACCCTCCGCGCGCAGCCCCAGGGCGCGGGCAGCCGTGTATCGTTGGCACGATTTTTCCGCCCTGCGCACCGCCATGACCCCTCGCGATTGGGTGGCCAACGCCATCCAGAAGATCGAAGCCGATTTCAACCGTTCGGCCGACACCCACCTGATCCCGCTGGACCTGCCCGGTTTCCCCGGCATCGACCTGTATTTCAAGGACGAGTCCAGCCACCCCACCGGCAGCCTCAAGCACCGCCTGGCGCGCTCGCTGTTCCTGTACGCGCTGGCCAACGGCTGGCTGCGCGAGGGGCGGCCGGTGATCGAGGCCTCCAGCGGCTCCACCGCGGTGTCCGAAGCCTATTTCGCGCGTCTGCTGGGGCTGCCGTTCATCGCGGTGATGCCGGCCGCGACGTCGCCGGAGAAGATCGCCGCGATCGAGTTCCAGGGCGGGCGCTGCCACCTGGTCGAGCGTGCCTGCGACCTGCACGCCGATTCGGTGCAGCTGGCGCGCGAGACCGGCGGCCATTTCATGGACCAGTTCCTGTACGCCGAACGCGCCACCGACTGGCGCGCCAACAACAACATCGCCGAGTCGATCTTCCGGCAGATGCAGGAAGAGCCGCACCCGGTGCCGGAATGGATCGTGTGCAGCCCGGGCACCGGCGGCACCGCGGCCACGCTCGGCCGCTACGTGCGCTATCGCCGCCACGCCACCCGCATCCTGTGCGCCGATCCGGAGGTGTCGATGTTCTTCGACGGCTACCGCGAGGCGCTGGCCGGGCGCGACCACGCCGGGCTGGCCAGCACCGGCGGCTCGCGCATCGAGGGCATCGGCCGGCCACGGGTGGAACCGAGCTTCATTCCCAGCTGCGTCGATGCGATGGTCAAGGTGCCCGATGCGCTGAGCCTGGCGGCGATGCGCTACGTCAGCGCGCGCCTGGGCCGGCGCGTGGGCGGTTCCACCGGCACCAACTTCGTCGGCGTGCTGCAGGCGGCCACGCGGATGCGCGAGCAGGGCCGCGACGGCTCCATCGTGACGATCCTGTGCGACAGCGGCGAACGCTACGGGCACAGCTACTACCGGCCGGACTGGTACCGCGAGCACGGCATCGACGTGGAGCAGGCCGACGCGCAGTTGGCCGCGGCGGTGGCCGGCGCCGGGCTGCCGCCGCTGGCTTGTGCCGCGTTGTCTTGACCGCCATATCCCCATCATGGCCGGCGGCGCCGGCCCTTCCCCCGCTACCGAGAGTTCCGCGATGACCAACCCCCTGCTCGATTTTTCCGGCCTGCCGCGCTTCGACGCGATCCAGCCCGAGCACATCGGCCCGGCGATCGACACGCTGCTGGCCGCGGCCGAGGCGGCGGTCGCCCAGGCCGAGCGGGTCGCGCCGCTGAACTGGGACAGCTTCGTGGCGCCGCTGGACGACGCCACCGAGCGCCTGTGGCGCGCCTGGGGCCAGGTCAACCACCTGCAGGGCGTGGTCAACACCCCGGCGCTGCGCGAGGCCTACAACGCCAACCTGCCCAAGGTGACGCGCTTCTCCAGCGCGCTGGGGCAGAACCTGGCGCTGTTCGCGCAATACCGCGCGCTGGCCGCCACGCCCGAGGCCGCCGGCTACGACGCGGCGCGGCGCAAGGTGCTGGACAACGCGCTGCGCGACTTCCGCCTGGGCGGCGCCGAACTGGGCGAGGCCGACAAGCAGCGCTTCGCCGCGATCCAGGAAGAACTGTCGGCGCTGTCGGCGAAGTTCTCGCAGAACGTGCTCGACGCCACCGATGCGTGGTCGCTGCTGGTCGACGACCCGGCGCGGCTGGCCGGCCTGCCCGAGGACGTGGTCGCCGCGGCGCGCGCGGCCGCCGAGAAGGACGGCCAGGCCGGCTGGAAGCTGACCCTGCAGATGCCGTGCTACCTGCCGGTGCAGATGTACGCCGACGACCGCGCGCTGCGCGAGACCCTGTACCGCGCCAACGCGATCCGCGCCTCGGAGTTCGGCGACGCGGCGCTGGACAACAGCGCGGCGATCGAACGCATCCTGGCGCTGCGCGGCGAATTGGCCGGCCTGCTCGGCTTCGCCAGCTATGCCGAGTATTCGCTGGCGACCAAGATGGCGCGCAGCCCCGGCGAGGTGCTGGGCTTCCTGCGCGACCTGGCCGCGCGCGCCAAGCCGTACGCGCAGCGCGACCGCGCCGAACTGGAAGCCTATGCGCGCGAACACCTGGGCCTGGACGAACTGCAGGCCTGGGACCTGGCCTACGCCAGCGAAAAGCTCAAGCAGGCGCGCTACAGCTTCTCCGAGCAGGAAGTGAAGCTCTACTTCACCGAGCCGAAGGTGCTGGACGGCCTGTTCGGCGTCATCTCCGATCTTTATGGCTTGCAGGTCGAAGCCGACAGCGCGCCGGTGTGGCATCCGGACGTGCGTTTCTTCCGCGTCAGCGACGCGCAGGGCCGCCTGGTCGGGCAGTTCTACCTCGACCTGTACGCGCGCGAGGGCAAGCGCGGCGGCGCGTGGATGGACGACTGCCGCAACCGCCGCGACCGCGCCGACGGCGTGCAGACGCCGCTGGTGTACCTGGTGTGCAACTTCGGCCGCGGCAGCGACGGCAAGCCGGCCACCTTCACCCACAACGACGTCACCACCCTGTTCCACGAGATGGGCCACGGCCTGCACCAGTTGCTGACCCAGGTCGGCGAACTCGGCGTGGCCGGCATCAACGGCGTGGAGTGGGACGCGGTGGAACTGCCCAGCCAGTTCATGGAGAACTTCTGCTGGGAGTGGCCGCGGCTGCAGGCGATGACCGCGCACGTGGACAGCGGGCAGCCGCTGCCACGCGCGCTGTTCGACAAGATGCTGGCGGCGAAGAACTACCAGAGCGGCATGTTCACCGTGCGCCAGCTGGAATTCGCGCTGTTCGACATGCAGCTGCACCACGGCTTCGACGCCGCCGGCGACAGCATGCTGCAGCTGCTCGAGCGCGTGCGCGACGAGGTCGCGGTGAACCGGCCGCCGGCATGGAACCGCTTCCCGCACCAGTTCAGCCACATCTTCGCCGGCGGCTACGGTGCCGGCTACTACAGCTACAAGTGGGCCGAAGTGCTCAGCGCCGACGCCTACGCCGCGTTCGAGGAAGCGCCGGACCAGCTGGCCGCCACCGGCGCGCGGTTCCTGCAGGAGATCCTGGCGCGCGGCGGCAGCCGCCCCGCGCTGGAGAACTTCACCGCGTTCCGCGGCCGCGCGCCGGAACTGGACGCGCTGCTGCGGCACAGCGGCATGGCCGGCTGACCGCGCGCCGCGGTGCCCCTGATACGCGGCGCGACGAGGAGCGGGCAGGATGCGACAGCGCGCGCATCCGCCTCTCGCGCGCCGCGATCCGCCGGTCGCGCTTGGCGCAGGCCGCAGCGCGCCCGCCCGGTCGCCGATGGCATCGGTGCTTCGCTCTCTGCATGCTTCGCATGCGCCCGGGCGCGCGGCCCGATCGGGTTAACAGGTCCTTAGCGCCGCGGCGTGCTAGAACATCGCCGAACACGATGGCGCGCACGCGCCCAGGGAAGACACGCTGGCCACGGGACCGGCGGCACAGGAGGTTCGGCATGAAACGAGGCATCTGGATGGCGCCATTGCTGCTGGCGGCCGCCGCGCCGGTGCTGGCGCAGAACAGCGACGGGTTCGCCCGCAGCGGCGCCAATCTGCGCGCAGGACCGGCCAACGCGTATCCGCGGGTGGCGACGGTAGTGGGCGGCGACAGCCTCACCGTCTACGGGTGCGTCGACGATTTTTCGTGGTGCGACGTGCGCTGGCGCGAGGCGCGCGGATGGCTGCCGGCCGGCGTGGTCGAGTTCGACGCGCGCGACGGTGCCTTCGCTCCTGCCATCGGGTTCGCCATCGATGCCTATTGGGACGCGCACTACCGTGGCCGGCCCTGGGCCCGCGACCGCGCACGCTGGCGGCAGCAAGCGCAGGCATCGCAGGCTGCGCCGGCGCCGTTGCCCGAGGCGCTCAAGCGCCAGCTGATACCCCAGCGCATCGCCGACACGCGCGGCTACCAGCCGGCGCAGCCCGCCGTGGAGGCGCCGATGCAGTCGCAATGGGTGCCGCCCGGCGAGCGCATGTACCAGGCGCCGCCGCCGGATGCGCTCAATCCCAAGCGCAACAAGGAACTGGCCGAGCAACAGCGGCGCGACGAAGAGGATCGCCGTTGGCGCGAATCCGTGCACCAGTCGACCGAGTCCCCGCGATCCTCGTCGTCCGCCTCGCCGTGGTGGCCGCCGAAGCCGGAGACGGTGGTGCAGGCGGCGCAGCACACGCCGCCGCCGGCACCGCCGCCGAAGCCTACTTCGCCGCCGCCGCCATCCGCGCCGCCGCCCAGGAAAGAGCGGACGAACGAGGAGGACGAGAAAAAGCGCCGCGACGGCAAGCAACTGGAACGCTGACGCGGCCGGTCGGCGGCAGGACGTCCCTGCCGCTGCCGTGCACAGACCGCTCAGCGCTTGCCGAACACCAGCGCGGCGTTGGTGCCGCCGAAGCCGAAGCTATTGGACATCACCGTGCGCGGCGTCGCCGCGCGGCTCTCGCGCACGATCGGGAAACCCTCGGCGCGCGGGTCCAGCGCGTCGATGTTGGCCGAGCCGGCGATGAAGCCGTCGCGCATCATCAGCAGGCAGTAGATCGCCTCGTGCACGCTGGCTGCGCCCAGCGAATGCCCGGACAGCGCCTTGGTCGAGGACAACGGCGGCACCGCGTCGCCGAACACCTCGCGCACCGCGCCCAGTTCGGTGACGTCGCCCAGCGGCGTCGAGGTGCCGTGCGTGTTGAGGTAGTCGATCGGCGCGTCCACGCCCTGCATCGCCATGCGCATGCAGCGCACCGCGCCTTCGCCGGACGGGGCGACCATGTCGGCGCCGTCGGAGGTCACGCCGTAGCCGAGCAGTTCGGCATGGATGCGCGCGCCGCGCGCCACCGCGCGGTCGTAGTCCTCCAGCACCAGCATGCCGCCGCCGCCGGCGATGACGAAGCCGTCGCGCTCGGCGTCGTACGGGCGCGAGGCCACCGCCGGGCGGTCGTTGAAGCCGCTGGACAGCGCACCCATCGCGTCGAACATCAGGCTCATGGTCCAGTCCAGTTCCTCGCCGCCGCCGGCGAACATCACGTCCTGCTGGCCATGGCGGATCAGCTCCGCGGCCGCGCCGATGCAGTGCGCCGAGGTCGCGCAGGCGGCCGACAGCGAATAGCTGACGCCCTTGATCTTGTACGCGGTGGCCAGGCTGGCCGACACCGCCGAACACATGGTGCGCGGCACCATGTACGGGCCGACCTTGCGCACGCCGCGGTTGCGCAGCAGGTCCGCCGCTTCCACCTGCCAGTGGCTGGAACCGCCGCCGGAGCCGGCGATCAGGCCGGTGCGCACGTCGCTGATGACGGCCTCGTCCAGCCCCGCGTCGGCGATCGCATCGCGCATCGCCAGGTAGGCGTAGGCCGACGCATCGCCCATGAAGCGCTTGAGCTTGCGGTCGATCAGCGCCTCCAGGTCCAGTTGCACGTCGCCGGCGACCTGGCTGCGCAGGCCGTGTTCGGCCGCCTCGGGGTTGGCGCGGATGCCGGCGCGGCTCTCGCGCAGCGCGCGCGACACCGTGTCCAGGTCGTTGCCCAGGCATGAGGTGATGCCCATGCCGGTGACCGCGACGCGGCGCATCAGAAGGCCTCCGTCGAGGTGAACAGGCCCACGCGCAGGTCCTTGGCGTGGTAGATCTCGCGGCCGTCCACGGACATGCGCCCGTCGGCCACCGCCATCACCAGCTTGCGGTTGATCACCCGGCTGATGTCGATCTCGTAGACCACCCGCTTGGCGCTCGGCAGCACCTGCCCGGTGAACTTCACCTCGCCCACGCCCAGCGCGCGGCCGCGGCCGGGCGCGCCGATCCAGGTCAGGAAGAAGCCGGTCAACTGCCACATCGCATCCAGGCCCAGGCAGCCGGGCATCACCGGGTCGCCGATGAAGTGGCAGCCGAAGAACCACAGGTCCGGGCGCACGTCCAGTTCGGCGCGGACCACGCCCTTGCCGTGCGCGCCGCCGTCGTCGTCGATGTGGGTGATGCGGTCGAACATCAGCATCGGATCGTTGGGCAGGCGTCCAGCCTCGGCGCCGAACAGCTCGCCGCGCGCGCTGGCGAGGAGGTGTTCGCGTGAATA
The DNA here is from genome assembly GCF_025665335.1 of Xanthomonas sp. AM6. Taxonomy (NCBI): domain Bacteria; kingdom Pseudomonadati; phylum Pseudomonadota; class Gammaproteobacteria; order Lysobacterales; family Lysobacteraceae; genus Xanthomonas; species Xanthomonas sp. AM6. The sequence continues at coordinate 4,129,144 of NZ_CP106869.1, read as the reverse complement.
CGAAGTGAGGCGGCTCATGAGCGAATTTCCCAAGGCAGACGGTCGAGGCGCGCAAGCGTGCACGACGTGCGCGCTTTCAATCAAACGTTTTATCCGTACGCACGCGTAGCGTAGACAGTGCTGCGCTGCGGCGCGCTGAGCGAAATCAAGGCATGCATTCTCAGCGCATGCGCAGGCCTGGCTTATCATGCAGCGACCGTTCGCTGGCGTAGGGTGCAGGGCCGATGCGCAAGATCATTCACGTCGACATGGATGCGTTCTACGCGTCCGTGGAACAGCGTGACGATCCCACATTGCGCGGCAAGCCGGTGGTGGTGGCCTGGCGCGGCATGCGTTCGGTGGTCTGCGCCGCCTCGTACGAGGCGCGCGTGTTCGGCATCCGCTCGGCGATGCCGGCGTTGCGCGCCGAGCGGCTGTGTCCGGACGCGATCTTCGTGCCGCCGGATTTCGCGCGCTACAAGGCGGTGTCGCGGCAGGTGCGCGAAATCTTCCAGCGCCACACCGACCTGATCGAGCCGCTGTCGCTGGACGAGGCCTATCTCGACGTCACCGTGCCCAAGGGCGAACTCGCCACCGCCACCGAGATCGCGCAGGCCATCCGCGCGCAGATCCGCGAGGAAACCCAGCTGACCGCGTCGGCCGGCATCGCGCCGAACAAGTTCCTGGCCAAGATCGCCTCGGACTGGCGCAAGCCCGACGGCCAGTTCGTGATCCGCCCGCACCAGGTCGAGGCGTTCCTGACCCCGCTGCCGGTCAGCAAGGTGCACGGCGTGGGCAGGGTGATGCAGGCCAAGCTGGCGGCGCTGGGCATCGTCACCGTCGGCGATTTGCGCACGCACAGCGCAGAGGAACTGGAAGCGCGCTTCGGCAGCTTCGGGCGACGCCTGTACCAGCGCGCGCGCGGCATCGACGAGCGGCCGGTGGAATCGGACCAGCCGGTGCAGTCGATCTCCTCCGAAGACACCTTCGCCGAGGACCTGGCACTGGACGCGCTGGAGCCGGCGATCCGGCAACTGGCGGAAAAGACCTGGAACGCGACCCGCCGCACCGAGCGCGTCGCGCGCACCGTGGTGCTGAAGCTGAAGACCGCGCAGTTCCGCATCCTGACCCGCAGCTTCACCCCGGAGCAGCCGCCCGATTCACTGCAGGCGCTGACCGACATCGCGCTGGCCCTGCGACAGCGCGTGGAATTGCCCGCGTCCACGCGCTACCGCCTGGTCGGCGTGGGCCTGTCCGGTTTCCACGAACCCGAGTCGATGCAGAAGCAGGGGCAGTTGTTCCGCTGAACGGTGCGCCGCTGCGCACCCACCGCCACGCAGCCAGCGTGCTGCTGGAAGCGGCCGCAGTACGTAGCGCCCGCCTTGCATTCGGCACGCGGGGCGCCTTCGGCGTACGCGCATCGCGCCCGCAGCAGCGCCGAGCATGCGCCGCTGGAGTCAGGTCGCGCGTTTCCACGCGTGGCCGTGCCGCGATGTCGCCACGGCGCGCGCGGGCATGGCGCCTACAATGGGCGCCGGTTTCCGCACCCGAGAACGAGATGACGTTTCCGTACGCGCTGGTGGTCTTCGATCTGGACGGCACGCTGGTGGACAGCGGCGCCGATATTGCCGAGGCGCTCAATCGCACCCTGGCCGACTTCGGCCTGGCGCGGGTGCCGGAAGCCACCGTGCTCGGCTGGATCGGCGAGGGCGTGCGCAAGCTGGTCGAGGCCGCGTGGCGGCATGCGCACGACGGCACCCCGGTCGACACCGTGATGCCGACCTTCATGCGCCACTACGCCGAATGCCTGCTGCGCAGCCCGCGCCTGTATCCGGGCGTGGCCGAGGCGCTGGCGCAGTTGCACGCGCGCGGAGTGACGCTGGCGCTGTGCACCAACAAGCCGTCCGCGTTCGTGCCGCCGCTGCTGCGCCACCTCGGCGTGGCCGATGCGTTCGCCGCGTTGCTCGGCGGCGACAGCCTGCCCGAGCGCAAGCCCAGCCCGCTGCCGCTGCTGCACCTGGCGCAGCGCTTCGCGCAGCCGCCGGCGCGCTGCCTGATGGTCGGCGATTCCGGCACCGACCTGCAGGCCGCGCAGGCCGCGGGCATGCCGGCGGCGCTGGTGCGCTACGGCTATCCGCGCGACCTGGACCTGGCCAAGGCCGACGTGGTGCTGCTGATGGACGACATGCGCGAGCTGCTGGCGCTGGCGTAGCCGCCGGCAATCGCTGCCCGAGCGCAGGCTCGGGCTTGCGGGCAGATCAAGCCGACAGCCGGTACTCCAGCACTTCATCGCCCAGGTCATCGATCTCGCCGGTGGGACGCCAGCCAGGTGCCGATAGAAACCGTGCGAGCGCACCGCCGGGTCGGCTGCGCAGCCGAGGAACAGCCGCGCGAAGCGGTCATGCGTTCCAATCCTGTAGGAGCGGCTTCAGCCGCGACGCTTTACCGGTAGCGCCCGGTCGCGGCTGAAGCCGCTCCCACAAGAACCGCAGCGTCGGTGTCGATGCTGCCGTGCCCGGCATCGGCCGTTCGCGACCGCCGCGGCAAGCGCTGCGCCGTGCGGCGCAGCGCCTGGTTCCCTCAGCGCGCCGCCGGCGCGTAGCGCAGGCTCAGCGCGTACTCGCGGCCCGGCTGGTTGTACCAGTTGATGGTCTGGTAGTCGCGGTCGAACACGTTGCTGGCCTTGGCCTGCAGCGTCCAGTCCGGCGCGAACGCGTATTCCACGCGCAGGTCGACGGTGCCGTAGCCGGCCAGGCGCACGCTGTTGGCCGCGTCGTCGTAGCGGTGGCCGCTGCCGAACGCGGTCACTCCGAGCTTGACCGGGCCGAAGCCGCGGTCCACGTCCAGCCGCGCGGTGTTCTGCGCGCGCCGCGCCAGCCAGTTGTCGCGGTTGGCGCCGTCGCTGCGGTTGCGCGGATCGGTATGGCTGAGCTGCGCCGACAGTTCCCAGCCGGCCAGCGTGGCGTAGCCGGTCAGTTCGGCGCCGCGGATCCGCGCCTCGTCCACGTTGACCGGCAGAAAGCTGACGGCGTCGTAGGAGATCAGGTCGTCGACGCGGGTCTCGTAGACGTTGAAGGTCCAGTTCCAGGTGTCGGCGTACTGCGCCACGCCCAGGTTGCCGCTCCGGGACTTCTCCGGCTTCAGCTCCGGATTGCCGGCGAACGGGTAGTACAGGTCGTTGAAGGTCGGCGCCTTGAAGCCGGTGCCGATGCTGGCGGTGAGCTTGAAGCCGCCGTCCAGCGCCAGGCCCCAGCCCAGGCTGCCGGTGGTGTGCTGGCCGAACTGCTCGTTGTCGTCGCTGCGCACGCTGGCCTGCAGCTGCTGCGCGCCGAAGCGGCCCTGGTACTCGGCGAACACGCCGGTGTTGTCGCGCTGGTCGACGTCGAAGGCGGTGCTGCCGGTGACCTCTTCGCGCTGCCAGTCGGCGCCGGCGCTGAGCAGGTGGCCGTCGGCCAGGCCGAAATCGCCCTGCAGCGAGGCGGTGTCGCGGCGGCTGTCGAAGGTGCTGACGAAGCTGCGCGTATCGCTGCCGGGGGCGTGGTAGTAGCTGTCGGCCTGGTCGGTATTGCGGCCGAGCTGGGCGGCCACGTGCACGCGCTCGGACGGGGTCCAGTCGAGCTTGCCGCCGAACACCTGCTGGGTGTTGTCGGCCTCGTTGCCGGCGAACAGCGCATCGCCGTCGTACTCGTTGCGGCTGTCGATGTTCAGCGCCTGGCCTTCGATGCGCAGCGTGTCGCTCAGCGCGTAGCCGGCGCGCGCGCTCAGCGAGGTGTTGCGGTAGCCGTCGCGGTCGGGCTGGTCGACGAAGCAGCCGGCGAACAGCGTGGCCGAGCCGTTGCAGGCGTTGATGCCGTCGGTCTTCTGGTAGCCGCCCTGCACCGACAGCCAGCCGCGCTCGCCGCGGTTGCTGAAGCCGGCGCTGGCCTCGCGCAGGCCGTTGCTGCCCGCGCCCAGGCTCAGGTTCTGCTGCAGGCCCTGGCCACCGCGGCGGGTGAAGATCTGGATCACGCCGCCGATCGCATCGGAGCCGTACAGGCTCGAACGCGGCCCGCGCACGATCTCGATGCGCTCGATCTGGCCCAGCGGCAGGTCCTGGAACGCGGCCAGGCCGGCGCTGGCCGAGCCGATGCGCACGCCGTCCACCAGCACCAGCACGTGGTCCGATTCGCTGCCGCGCAGGCTCAGCGTGGTCAGCTTGCCCAGCCCGCCCTGGTTGGACACGCCGATGCCGGCGCGGCCCTGCAGCAGCTGCGCCAGCGAGGTGGCCTGGCTGCGCTCGATCTCGGCGCGGTCGATCACCTGCGCCGGCACCACGCTGTCCTCCACCGAGATCTGGGTGCGGGTGGCGGTGACCAGGACCTGGTCCAGGTCGGTGGCGGCATCGGCGGCGAGCGCCAGCGAGGGCAGGGACAGGGCGGACGCGATCGCGACCGAAAGCAGGCGGGACGACATGGGGCAGCAACTCCGGCGCGCGGGTGCGCGCAGTGACGGCGAAGGAGTCGCGAACGGAAGGTGCAAGCGGACGGCGCCAGACGCGGCGCGGCACGCCGCGACGCCCTCCGCATCGCAACCAGTGGACTGCAAGGCCGGTCTCCGGGCTGGCGATCTGGGAGTCGGAACTCCCGGCTGCGACGCCTTCCCGTGCCAGGCACAGTGGCGCAAGTCGTCAGCGCGGATCGCTTACCGTTGCGGGGGCAGCGCCGGCCTTGTCGCAAGACGCACCGGCTTCCCGTTTCAACCTGCAGGCCGGGGCCGGCAGGTCACCTTGAAGCGGCGCGATTGTACGCGATCCCCGGGGCGTGTCGCCCATTCCCGTGCAGGTCGCGCCGCGCTTGCGCGTTCGCGGCGAGGAAAAAGGGGGGCAATGTCCTCTCCCCGGCGACGCCGCGGTCCGCAAAGGCGCCTGCCAGGCCGCCAGCCGGCGCCGTCAGCGCTGCCACGCGGCAGCGGCTGACGGCCTGACGGAGACCGGGTCGCTGGCCACCGCCGGCGTCGGCAACGCGCTGGGCGCGATCCGCCGGCATGCCCGGGGTCGCCCAACGCGGCCTACCCGGGGATGGGCGATGCGAGCAGGTGGCGCGCGGATCAGTCGGCGTCGCGCTCGCCGCCGCGGTCGTCGTCGGCGCGGTCATGGTCGCGCTCGGCGTCGTACCCATGGCCGCCGGAGGCATCGTGCGCGTAGTCGGCGTAGGGCGCGTCGCTGCGGTCGCCGTCGCGGTCGAAGTGGGTGGTCGCCACCGGCCCGGCCACCGGCAGGCCGCGCGGCGCCGGCAGCTGCGCCGCCGCGGTTTCCAGCTCGCCGAGCAGTTGCGCGCGCCGCGCCTCGGGCAGTTCCTGCCAATGGCAGCCGGTCAGCGCGCCTTCCAGCGAGTACAGCAGGTTGAGGCTGGGCTTGAAGCCGGCACGCTTGACCTTCAGGAACGCGCCGACCGCACCGGCCGCGGCCAGGTCCTGCTGCGTGCGCAGGCCGACCTGGCGCAGCCAGGCCGCGCTCTTGGGGCCGATGTTGCGCAGCTTCTCGGTGCTCATCGCCGGCTCACCGCAGCGCGTCGACGAAGACCTGGGCGATCGCTTCCAGGCCGTGCTGGTCGTCGGCGTCGAAGCGCGCCAGGTCCGGGCTGTCCAGGTCGAACACGCCGATCAGCGCGCCGTCGCGCAGCAGCGGCACCACCAGCTCCGAGCGCGAGGCCGCGTCGCAGGCGATATGCCCGGGAAAGGCCTCCACGTCGTCGATGCGCTGGGTCTGGCCGCTGCTGGCCGCGGCACCGCATACGCCCTTGTGCAGCGGGATGCGCACGCACGCCGGCAGGCCCTGGAACGGCCCGACGACCAGTTCCTTGCCGTCGTACAGGTAGAAGCCGACCCAGTTCAGCCGCGGCAGCGCGTGGTACACCAGCGCTGCCAGGTTGGCGGCGTTGGCGATGCGGTCCGGCTCGCCGTCGACCAGGGCGCGGGCCTGGGCGATCAGCTGGGCGTATTGTTCCGGCTTGCTGCCGGTGAGCGAAGAGGAGGCGAACATCGCACGAGTCTAGCAGCGGCCGATGGCGGCCTGTGCGCCAGGCGGGCGAGGCGCGATGGGCCGGCCGCGACCCCACCCGGGACGCCGCGCGCGGATGCGCAGCGGCCTTGCCGTCGTGCGCCAGCGCTCGACCTGCGCGCCGCCGGTTGCCCTCGTGCGCATCCGTCCACGCGGCAGGCCGCTCCGGACGCCCGGACAGGCCGCCGGTGGCGCTGACGTGGCGCGCCGCGCCGGCTATCCTGCGCGGCCGCGCCGCATGCGGCGGCCTCGAGGTTGATGCAGCGATGAGCTTTCCCGCCTTCTACGTCACCGGCACCGATACCGGCATCGGCAAGACCGTCGCCAGCACCGCGCTGCTGCATGCGCTGCGCGCGCGCGGGCAGTCGGCGGTGGGCATGAAGCCGGTCGCCAGCGGCTGCGAGCGCGAGGCGGACGGCTGGCGCAACGAGGATGCGCTGGCGCTGCAGGCGGCGAGCGCGCCGCGGCCGGACTACGCCGACCTCAATCCCTACGCCTTGCCGCTGCCGCTGGCGCCGGAACTGGCCGCCGCCGACGCCGGCGTGCGCGTGGAGCTGGAGCCGATCGCCGCGGCCTTCGCGCGCCTGCGCGCGCAAGCCGACGTGGTGGTGGTGGAAGGCGTCGGCGGCTGGGCGGCACCGTTGTCGGCGACGCTGGACCAGGCCGACCTGGCGCGCGCGCTGGCGCTGCCGGTGCTGCTGGTGGTCGGGCTGCGCCTGGGCTGCCTCAACCACGCCCGGCTCAGCGCCGCGGCGATCGCCGCCGACGGCCTGCGCTGCATCGGCTGGATCGGCAACGAGATCGATCCGGCGATGCAGCGCATCGACGACAACATGGCGATGCTGCAGGAGCGCTTGCCGGTGCCGTGCTGGGGACGCCTGCCGTACCGGCCGCAACCGGATCCGGCGGAACTGGCCGCATCGCTGTCGCCATGGCGGGGCGAGCAGACGCAGGGCTGATTCGCGGAATGCCGAACACGTGCGAACATCGCGAATCCCGGCCGACGGGGACCTGAGCGTCAATGCCGTGCATCGCATCGTGATGCGTGATGCGTCCAGGCGTTGGAGGACCTGTTTCGACCCCTCCAGCCGTTCCCGACAAAAACGCGGTGTGCTCAAAAGCGGTCGCTGGCCAACCGCAAACTGCTTTCAGCGTGTACGTCGAGTTCCGCGAGATGGAGACTCACCGACGATGCGGGAAGGACGCTGGTCGTGAAGCTGTTGGCCGCACTGTCGAAGTAGGCTGACGCCGTTGCGAATCCCCAATCCCGAATCCCGGCCAAAAAAAGGCCCGGTAGAGGGAGGGATCTACCGGGCCTGGGTGGCGCGGGGGGAGGGACCCGCGCATACCACTGGTCAGTCGTGCGGCAGCGCCGCAGCGGACTTGTCTGGTGTTGCTTATTTGGTCTTGGCTTTCGGCGCGGCCTGGTCGGTGGCCGCCTCGAACTGGTTCTTGGCGAGCTGGCCGATGGCCTCGGAGGTCTTCAGGCCCAGGCCGAACACTTCCTGGTTGGCCGTGGCCAGCCGTTCGAAGTTGTCGCGGGCGATCTGCAGGCCCTTCGGCCACAGCGACTGCACGCTGCCCAGGTCGCGCGCTTCGGTGAGCTCGCCGAGGAAGCCGGTGGTCGCGGCGACGTTCTTCTCGAAGGTCTTCAGCTGCACGCCGAACACGCTCTCGGCGCTTTCCAGCGCCAGACGGTTGGCCCGCGCGGCAGCGGCGGCGAACTGCTGGGTATAGCTGCTGAACTGATCGTTGAATTGAGCGGACATCATGCAACTCCAGAGGAATGCCGATTGCTGTTGCAGTGCAACATACGCGCATTCTGCTGCAATGCAACAAAATTTTCTGAAGCCGCTCAGGTTTCGTTCAAACTGGCTTGCAAATCAACGAGTTGAGCCAAGAGGCCCGGCGCCCATCCACCCCCGGCGACGCGCCACTCGGACGCCACTTGCGCTGCAACGGGCACTCCGGAGGGACGCACTAGGGACTCCTCGCACATCGGGATGCCGCCTTTGCCAATCCCCATCCCGATCCCTGCTTCACGCCCCACGGTACCGGCAGCCGGAAGTGCAGGTCTCGTGCACCACGATCTCGCTCAGCAACGGCAGCGCCGGCTTGAGCCGTTCCCAGATCCACACCGCCAGGCGCTCGCTGGTCGGGTTCTCCAATCCCTCGATGTCGTTGAGGTAGTGGTGGTCGAGCTGGTCGTAGATCGGGCCGAACGCGGCCTTGATGTCGCCGAAGTCCATGACCCAGCCGGTGTCGGCGCCCGGCTCGCCGCTGACGTGCAGTTCGACCCGGAACGAATGCCCGTGCAACCGCGCGCACTTGTGGCCGGGCGGGACGTTGGGCAGGCGGTGCGCCGCTTCGAGGGTGAAGACTTTGAAGATATCCATGCCCGGCATTGTAAAGCCAGGCCGGGCCTGGCCATCGCGGCATCCGAAGCGCGGCATGGTGTCGATGCATGTCACGCGAAGACATATTCGTATGCAGTTATGTAATTTTCGTTAAGCAGGTGGCGATGGCCCACTGGTGCGCCCCGCCTACGGACCTCCACGTGAAGCCGCACATGCCCCACCTGCTCGCCATGAGCCTTGCGAGCGTCCTGCTCGCCCCCGTCGCCGCTGCGCAGTCCCGCACCGACGACGCCACCGGAAAGACCCTGGCGACGGTCAGCGTGACCGGCTCCAACATCAAGCGCAGCGACAGCGAAGGACCCAACCCGGTGCAGGTGATCGACCGCCAGCAACTGGAGCGGTCCGGCAAGCTCACCGTCGCCGACGCGCTGCGCTCGATCTCGGCCAACACCGGCAACGCCAGCAACGAGACCACCAACAACGGCTGGGCCTCCGGCTCGGCCGGCATCGGCCTGCGCGGCCTGTCGCAGAAGAACACGCTGGTGCTGCTCAATGGCCGGCGCCTGGCCAACTACGGCTTCCCGGCCAACGGCCTGGGCGACACCTTCGTCAACCTCAACGCCCTGCCGCTGGTGGCGGTGGAACGCATCGAAGTGCTGAAGGACGGCGCGTCCGCGGTGTACGGGTCCGATGCGGTCGCCGGGGTGGTCAACATCATCACCCGGCAGGATTTCCAGGGCGCCGAGCTCGGCCTCAGCGGCGGCACCTCGGACCAGGGCGGGCTGGATACCCAGCGCGCCAAGTTCATCGGCGGCATCGGCGATCTGGACCGCGACGGCTACAACCTCCTCTTCAGCTTCGATGCCTACAACCGCGACCGGCTGGACCAGGACCAGCGCGCGCTGACCCGCTCGGGCATCTACACCGATTCGCCGGGCGGCCGCTGGAACGGCTGGTCGGCCAAGGGCGCGCGCTATCTGGTCGGCGGGCGTTCGGTGCCGATGCTCGACGCACAGGGCCAGTGCCCCGACGGCACGGTGCTGACCGCCAGCGCGCCGATCGACGGACTGGCCGGCGACACCTGCGCGTTCAACCAGGCGCCGTACACCACGCTGATTCCCTCGACCAAGCGCTACCAGGCCTACACCAACGCCACGTTCCGGCTCGGCGACGATCTGGAGGCGTTCGGCGAGGCGCTCTACAGCGAGGTCAAGGGCGTGTCGATCTTCGGCTCCAGCCCCTATTTCACCCTGGAAGGCGGGCGCTTCGCCCTGAACGCGAACACCGGGCTGGCCGAGCCGGTCTCCAACCTGCTGCCGGCCTCCAGCCCGTACAACCCCTACGGCGTGGCGGTGCCGATCGAATACACGTTCTTCGACCTCGGCGAGTCGATCAAGACCAACCGCTCGCAGTCCTACCGCTTCCTCGGCGGCGTGCGCGGTTCGCTCGCGCGCTGGGATTGGGAGGCGGCCGCGTTCGCCGCGCGCAGCAGCGAGCACGAGACGGTGTCCGGCGGCTTCGCCAATCGCTGGACCCTGGCCCAGGCGCTGGCCGACGGCAGCTACGACCTGCTCGATCCGGCGGCCACGCCGCAATCGGTGATCGATGCGATCAACCTCAGCACCCTGCGGCCGGCGCGGTCCAGTTTGCGCGGCGTCGATGCCAAGCTGTCGGGCACCCTGTTCGCGTTGCCGGCCGGCAGCGTCGGCTTCGCCGCCGGCGCCGAGTGGCGGCAGGAGGAGCTGGTGTCGCGTAACCCGTGGCAGATCGACGCCGGCCTGCAGATCCGCCCGGCGATCGCCGAGGTCGACGGCAAGCGCGAGGTGTCGGCGCTGTACGCCGAGGTCAACGTGCCGCTGCTGCGATCGCTGGAACTGCAGCTGGCCGGGCGCGGCGACCACTACAGCGATTTCGGCGATGCGTTCTCGCCCAAGGTCAGCCTGCGCTGGCAGCCGCTGGAGGCGTTGCTGGTGCGCGCGGCGGCCTCGCGCGGCTTCCGCGCGCCGTCGCTGTCGGAGAACGCGGCCAGCACCAACATCTCCTACGGTTCGGTGGTGGACCCGTACGATCCGGACGTGCCCGGCTCGCGGCAGAATCCGACCTTCTTCACCGTCGGCAACACCGACCTGGATCCGGAGCGCACGCGCAGCTACAACCTCGGCGTGGTGCTGTCGCCCTGGGCCGACACCAGCCTCAGCGTGGACTGGTACAAGATCGAGCTGGAGCACCTGATCGGCACCGGCAACGTCGCCACCCTGGTGCAGAACAACGACCCGGCCGACGTGGTCCGCGACGCGCGCGGCAAGCTGGTCGCGGTCTACAACCGCTACCAGAACCTGAGCGAGCTGAGCACCTCGGGCATCGACGTGGAACTGCGCCAGCGCTGGCGCAGCGCCGCGCTCGGCGACTTCGGCCTGAGCAGCGCCTACACCCATGTGCGCGACTACCGCCGGCCGACCGTGGTCGGCGGTCCGCTCGAAGACTACGCCGGCAGCAACCTCGGCCCGTCGCTGCCGCGCAACAAGGCGACCACCACGCTGGACTGGAACCTGGGCGACGTCAGCGCGGCCCTGACCTGGTACTACAGCGGCGGCTACGCGCAGAAGGCCAGCGCGGCGGCCAGCGCGGTGCAGTCGCGGGTCGACCACTACGACCAGTTCGACCTGTACCTGGGCTACCGCGGCATCGACAGGCTCACCCTCTACGCCAAGATCGAGAACCTGGCCGACGAAAAGCCGCCGTACGACGCCTCTTTCCCCGGCATCCGCGCGCCTTACGACTTCACCCAGTACGACCTGCGCGGCCGCTATTTCACCGTCGGTTTCGACTACCGTTTCTGAGCTCGCCCATGCCACGTCCAAGGAGTGTCTTCATGTCGCATCGCCGCCGCAGTGCCGGGCTGGTCCTGGTCCTCGCCGTTTCCTCCGCGTTCGCGCAGCCGGCGTCGCTGCCCGGCTACGACGCCGCGGCCGCCGAGGCGCAACGCGCGCTGGAGGCGCGCTTCGATGCCGGGCTGCAGGACGCGGACTACCGCGGCTGGCTCAGGCAGTGGTCCTCGCGCCCCAACCAGGTCGGCGCCCCGCACAACCTGGAGAACGCCCGCGACCTGCAGGCGCGGTTGCGCAGTTATGGCTGGGACGCGCGGATCGAGCAGTACGAGGTGCTGTGGCCGTCGCCGAAGAGCGCAGAACTGCAGCTGCTCGGCGCGCGCCCGTACGTGGCGCGGCTGCAGGAACCGCCGCTGCCCGGCGACAGCACCTCCACGCAGACCCAGGACGTGCTGCCGCCGTACGTGATCTACGGCGGCAACGGCGACGTCACCGCCGACCTGGTCTACGTCAACTACGGCATCGCCGAGGACTACGAGGCGCTGGCGCGCAACGGCGTGGACGTGCGCGGCAAGATCGTCATCGCCCGCTACGGCAAGGGCTGGCGCGGGCTCAAGCCGCGCCTGGCGCAGGAGCACGGCGCGATCGGCGCGATCATCTATTCCGATCCGCGCGACGATGGCTATTTCCAGGACCTGCCGTATCCGGACGGTCCGGCGCGCAACCAGTGGAGCGTGCAGCGCGGCTCGGTCGCCAATTTCGCGATCTATCCCGGCGATCCGCTGACGCCCGGCGTGGGCGCCACCGCCGGCGCCAAGCGCCTGCCGATCGAGCAGGCGCGCAATGTGCTGAAGATCCCGACCCTGCCGATCAGCTGGGGCGATGCGCAACCGCTGTTGGCCGCGCTGCGCGGCCCGGTGGCGCCGGAGGACTGGCGCGGCGCATTGCCGATCACCTACCGCCTCGGCGGCGACGGCGCGGCGCAGGTGCACCTGAAGGTCGATGCCGACTGGAGCGGGCGCAAGACCCTGTACAACGTCATCGCCACGTTGCGCGGCAGCGAGTACCCCGACCAGTGGGTGGTGCGCGGCAACCATCGCGACGGCTGGGTGTTCGGCGCCGCCGATCCGCTGTCCGGCACTGCCGCGTTGCTGGCCGAGGCCAAGGCGATCGGCGAACTCGCGCGGCAGGGCCAGCGGCCTAAGCGCACCCTGGTCTACGCCAGCTGGGACGGCGAGGAAGCCGGGCTGCTCGGCTCCACCGAATGGGCCGAACAGCATGCCGACGAGTTGCGGCGCAAGGCGGTGCTGTACGTGAACACCGACGGCAACGGCCGCGGCTTCCTCAACGCCGGCGGCAGCCATGCGCTGCAGCGGCTGGTCAACGGCGTGGCCGCGGATCTGCGCGATCCCGACAGCGGGGTCAGCGTGCTCGAGCGGCAACGCGCCCGCGCGCGCCTGGATGCGCTGGCGCCCAGCGCCAAGCCGGCGCAGAAGGACATCGCCAGGAAGGCGGCGGCCGGCGAGGACCTGCCGCTCAAGGCGTTGGGCTCGGGCAGCGACTACAGCCCGTTCCTGCAGCATCTGGGCCTGGCCACGCTGGACCTGGGCTACGGCGGCCAGGGCGGCGGCAACGGCGTCTACCACTCGCTCTACGATTCCTACGACTACTTCGCGCGCTTCATCGATCCGGACTTCCGCTATCTGCCGCTGCTGTCGCAGACGGTCGGCCGCACCGTGCTGCGGGTGGCCAATGCGCCGGTGCTGCCGCAGCGCTTCGGCGACTTCGCCGACGCGGTGGCCGGCTACGCCAAGGAGCTCAAGCAGCAGGCCGACAGCGATCGCGAGGCGGCGCTGACCCAGGCCGCGCTGCTGCGCGACGGCGCGTACCGCGCGGCCGACAATCCCAGTCGTCCGCTGCGGCCGCCGCAGCCCAAGCAGGCGGTGCCGCCGATCGACTTCGCCGCGCTGGACCAGGCCATCGCCCGCCTGCAATCCAGCAGCCAGCGCTACGACGCGGCACTGGCCGCCCGTGGCGGCACGCTGGACGCGGCGACGCGGCGCCAGCTCAACGCCTCGCTGCAGCGCATCGACCAGAGCCTGCTGGCCGAAGAAGGGCTGCCGGGACGCGCGTGGTACCGCAATCTGGTCTACGCGCCGGGACTGGCGACCGGTTACGAGGTCAAGACCCTGCCCGGCATCCGCGAGGCGCTGGAAGACCAGCGCTGGGACGACCTGCGCACCTACATCGTGCGTACCGCCGCGGTGCTGGACGCGTATCGCGCGCAGATCGACCGCAATGCCGCGTTGATCGAGGGCTAGGGCGGCCGCTCCGGCGCGATGGTGCGTGCGGCAGCGCCTGCCGCGCGCGGCGCCGGGCCGGACGGCATCCGCCTGCGCGAGCAGCCGGGAGCCGCGTCCCTGCGGTCAGGATCGGATCGGCGAGCGGGCGGCTTGCGGCGGGCAGGGGCGCGTCGCGGGACTCTCGGTGGCTTCGGGTCATCGCCGCGACGGGCGTTGTCGGCCGAGATCGTCGCGAGCGACGGCTCGCGCCGCGTGCCCATGCAGCCTGTGGCTTGGCTGGAGAAGCGGCTCGACTGCATGTCATCTGCCGCATCGGCATGCCGTGCACGCCAGGGTCGCGTGGCGCCGATGCGGCACGCACAAAAAAGCCGCCCCGAAGGGCGGCTGTCTGTTTGCAGCGCGCGATCCGTGCGAGCGGATCGCGCCGGCGGCCTCAGCGCGCGCCGGGCTGGCGGTTGCCGCCGTTGGCCTGGCGGCGGCCCTGGCCGCGCCCGCCGTTGGGCTGGGCGCCGGCCGGCTTGGCCCCGGCGTGCGCGTGCGGGCGCGGCGCATCGCCGTGCGGGCGGCGCGCATGGGTGCTCTTGCGCGGCGGGCGCTGACCGCCCGGACGCTCGTCGGCCGGGTTGTTGTTGCCCCAGCGGATCGGCGTCACCGGCTCGAAGCCCGGCACGTCGCGGATGTCCATGTCGCGCTTGAGCATGCGCGCGATCGCGCGCAGCAGCTTGGCCTCGTCCTGCGCCACCAGCGACACCGCCTCGCCCTGCGAGCCGTTGCGGCCGGTGCGGCCGATGCGGTGCACGTAGTCCTCGGCGACCATCGGCAGGTCGTAGTTGATGACCTTCGGCAGCTGGTCGATGTCGATGCCGCGCGCGGCGATGTCGGTGGCCACCAGCACGGTGATGCGGCCGGCCTTGAAGTCGCTGAGCGCGCGCAGGCGCTGGCCCTGGCTCTTGTTGCCGTGGATCGCGGCGGTCTTGAGCCCGGACTTGTCCAGGAACATGGTCAGCTTGTCGGCGCCGTGCTTGGTGCGCGCGAACACCAGGGTCTGCATGCGCGAGTCGGCGGCCAGCAGGTGCAGCAGCAGTTCGCGCTTGCGCGCGCCATCGACCGGGTGCACGCGGTGGGTGATTGTGTCGGCCACGGTGTTGCTCGGCGTGGCCTGGATTTCCTGCGGGTCGTGCATGAACTCGCGGGCCAGCTGCTTGATGCCTTCCTCGAAGGTGGCCGAGAACAGCAGGGTCTGCCGGTTCTGCTTGGGCAGCTTGGCCAGGATGCGCTTGATCGAGGGCAGGAAGCCCATGTCGAGCATGCGGTCGGCCTCGTCCAGCACCAGGATCTCGATGCCCGACAGGTCCACGCTGCGGCGCTCGAGGTGGTCGAGCAGGCGGCCCGGGCAGGCGATCAGCAGGTCCACGCCACGGCGCAGCGCGTCGAGCTGGTTGCCCATGCCGACGCCGCCGTAGATGGTGGTGCTGGGGATGCGCAGGTACTTGCTGTAGCCGCGCAGGCTGTCGTGCACCTGGGTGGCCAGCTCGCGGGTCGGGGTCAGGATCAGCGCGCGCGGCTTGCGCGGGCCGGGGCCGACCGGCTGCGGGGTGGTACCCAGGTGCTGCAGCAGCGGCAGGCCGAACGCGGCGGTCTTGCCGGTGCCGGTCTGCGCGCCGGCCATCAGGTCGTGGCCGGCCAGCGCCAGCGGGATCGCCTGCAACTGGATCGGGGTGGGGGTTTCGTAGCCCTGCTCGGCCAACGCACGCAGCAGGAAGGGCGCCAGGCCCAGGGATTCGAACGACATCGAGGAAAGCTCCAGATAACGCGCCGTCGCCGGGACGTGCCCGGAGTGCAGACGCAAGTAGGGTGAGGCTCGGAGCGTTCCCGTGAACCGCGCTGCGAGAGGGTGGATCAACCCGGAGCACACATCGCTCGGGTTCGTCGGCACCACGAAAGGCGTCGGGCGGGGCGGGCGAGCGGATCGAAGCGATCCTGACCTCGCCGGCGGTCCCTGAGGGAAACGGACGGCCGCATGCAGACCGGGCCAGTCTACGCTGAATTGGCGCAATGCACAAAAGGCGGCAGGTTTCCCGACGGCCGGCGGCTCCGTTTCAGTTGCAACCAATATCCGGTGTGGCCGTACAATCGCCCGATCGGCTCCCCAGCACTGGACGGACATGAAGCTAGGTTCCCTGAAGGAGGGCGGCCGCGACGGCACCCTGATCGTCGTGTCCCGCGACCTGACCCGCGCCGTGCGCGCCACCGGCATCGCCGCGACCCTGCAGCGCGCGCTGGAGGACTGGAGCAACTTGGCGCCGCGGCTGAACGCGCTGTCCGAGTCGCTCAACGACGGCAGCGCCGACGGCCAGTTCGACCTGGACGTCGCCGCACTGGCCGCGCCGCTGCCGCGCGCCTACGAGTTCCTCGACGGCAGCGCCTACCTGCCGCACGTGGAGCGGGTGCGCCGCGCGCGCGGCGCCGAGGTGCCGGAGAGCTTCTACACCGACCCGCTGATGTACCAGGCGGTCAGCGCCGGCTTCTACGGCCCGCGCGATGCGGTCAAGGTGGTCAGCGAGGACCACGGCATCGACCTGGAGGCGGAGATCGTGGTGGTCACCGACGACGTGCCGATGGCGGTCGATGCGCAGCAGGCGGCCGCGCACATCCAGCTGGTCGGGCTGGTCAACGACGTGTCGCTGCGCAATCTGATCCCGGCCGAACTGGCCAAGGGCTTCGGTTTCGTGCAGTCCAAGCCGCGCTCGGCGCTGTCGCCGGTGTTCGTCACCCCCGACGAACTGGGCGAGGCGTGGCGCGGCAACAAGGTGCACCTGCCGCTGCTGACCCACATCAACGGCGCCTGGTTCGGCGCGCCGGAGGCCGGCGAGGACATGCAGTTCGACTTCGCGCAGCTGGTCGCGCATGCGGCCAGGACGCGGCCGCTGGCGGCCGGCGCGGTGATCGGCTCGGGCACCATCGCCAACCAGGACACCTCGCGCGGCGCCTCCTGCTTCGCCGAACAGCGCGTGGTCGAGACCTTGCGCGACGGCCAGCCGAGCACGCCGTTCATGAAGTTCGGCGACGTGGTGCGGATCGAGATGCTGGACCGTGACGGCGTGAGCATCTTCGGCGCGATCGAGCAGCGCATCGAGCCCGCGTCCCGGCCCTGAGCCGGCCAGCGGCGGCATGGGGCGACCGGCGGCGCCTGCGCTGCCGGGTCCGCGGTATCTTCGTCGTTCTGCTGGGGAGGGGACGGAACGTGGAAGAAGCGTTGCAGCTGTACACCTACTGGCGTTCCAGCGCTGCCTATCGCGTGCGCATCGGCCTGAACCTGAAGGGGCTGGCCTACCAGGCAGTGCCGGTGCACCTGGTGCGCGACGGCGGCCAGCAGCATGCGCCGGAATACGCGCGGCTCAATCCGCAGGAGCTGGTGCCGACGCTGTCCCACGACGGCCAGCCGATCCGCCAGTCGCTGGCGATCCTGGAGTACCTGGACGAACGCTGGCCCGAGCCGCCGCTGCTGCCCGACGCGGCGATCGACCGCGCGCGGGTGCGCGGGCTGGCGCAGCTGATCGCCTGCGACATCCACCCGCTCAACAACCTGCGCGTGGGCCGGTTCTTCGAGAACGTGTGGAACGTGCCGCAGTCCGAGCGCGAGGAGTGGATGCTGCACTGGATCGTGCTGGGCTTCGACGCGCTGGAGCAGCTGCTCGCCGAATCGCCCGACACCGGCACGTTCTGCCATGGCGAGCAGCCGGGACTGGCCGATTGCTGCCTGGTGCCGCAGGTGTTCAACGCGCGCCGCTTCGGCGTGGACATGCAGGTCTATCCGACCCTGGCGCGGATCGAGCAGGCCTGCCTGGCGCTGCCGGCGTTCGATGCGGCGCGCCCGGAGCGGCAGCCGGATGCGCAGGGCTGAACCACCCTGCGCCATGACCTGTAGGAGCGGCTTCAGCCGCGACCGGCGCTACCGGTAAAGCGTGTCGCGGCTGAAGCCGCTCCTACAGGGGCGACGCGGCGGCGCGCGCCCTCAGACGAAACCGTGGGTGATCCGCGGCGAACTGGCGCCGCCGCTACCGGCGTCGTAGTCGGCGTAGGGATCGTGCTCGCCGCTGGCGCCCTCGGACAGGCGGAACTTCAGCGCCAGGCCGTCGCGCGAGTCGGCCGCGCGCAGCGCTTCCTCCTGCTCGATCTGGCCCTGCTTGACCATCCGGAACAGGCACTGGTCGAAGGTCTCCATGCCTTCCTCCAGCGATTCCTCCATCGCCTGCTTGATCTCGTGCACCTGGCCGCGGCGCAGCAGGTCGCGGATCATCGGCGTGTTCAGCAGCACTTCGGTGGCCGGGCGGCGGCGCTCGTTCTTGTCCTTGACCAGGCGCTGGGAGATCACCGCGCGCAGGTTCAGCGCCAGGTTCATCAGCACGTTCTTGTGCGCGCTCTCGGGGAAGAAGTTGAGGATGCGCTCGATGGTCTGGTCGGCGTTGTTGGAGTGCAGCGTGGCCAGGCACAGGTGGCCGGTCTCGGCGAAGGCGATCGCCGCTTCCATCGTCGTCGCGTCCAGGATCTCGCCGATCAGGATCACGTCCGGCGCCTCGCGCATCGCGTTCTTCAGCGCGTTGTGGAAGGCGTGGGTGTCCAGGCCGACCTCGCGCTGGTTGACGATGGACATCTTGTGCTTGTGCAGGTATTCGATCGGGTCCTCGATGGTGAGGATGTGCCCGGTGGTGGTGCTGTTGCGGTGGTCGATCATCGACGCCAGCGAGGTGGACTTGCCCGAGCCGGTCGAGCCGACCACCAGCACCAGCCCGCGCGGGGTCATGATCACGTCCTTGAGCACCTGCGGCAGGTGCAGTTCCTCGATGCTGGGGATCTTGCTGCGGATCGCGCGGATCACCATGCCGACCTCGCCGCGCTGCTTGAACACGTTGACCCGGAAGCGGCCGGCGTCCTGCAGCGCGATGGCCATGTTCAGTTCCAGCTCGCGCTCGAACTGCGGCACCTGGCCCTCGTCCATCAGCGAGTAGGCGATCTTCTTGACCATGCCCGGCGGCAGGCCGGTGGCGCCGAGCGGGTACAGCTTGCCTTCGATCTTGATATAGACCGGTGCTCCCGTGGTCAGGAACATGTCCGAGGCGTTCTTTTCGGTCATCAGCTTCAGGAAGTAGCCGATATCCATGCGCAATGGTTCCCCAACAATCCGCGGCTGCCCGTTGCAAGCGCGCCACAGGCTTCCGACAATGGCCGCGCTCGACGTCTCCGCCTACGGCCCCCCTTGATGAAAACTAGCTTCGCACAAATCCGTTGCCCGCAGTACGTGATGGCGTGCGCATTGGCGCTGTTTGCCGCGCCCGCCGCCTTCGCCCAGGTCGCCTCGCCGGAGCTGCAGACCGCGCAGCAGGCGGTGCAGCGCGCGGTCCAGGCCGACGCCGACCAGTACGCCCCGGACCTGATCGCCACCGCCCGCCAGGGCCTGGAGCAGGCCCAGCAGGCGGCGCTGGACCGCCGCCAACGCAAGACCGCCCCGCAGCTGGCGCTGCGCGTGGCGGCCGACGCCGACCTGGCGCGGGTACGCAGCGAGGAGGCGGTGGCGAACGCGCAACTGCAGCAGCGCAAGGCCGAGGTGGCCGAGCTGCAGCGCACCCTGAACACCGGGGAGGGCCGCCCATGAGCCGCCGCCAGGGGATGGCCGGCCGCCTGGCCGCGCTGCTGTTGCTGCTCGCGCCGCTGGCCGCCTTCGCCGCCGAGGATCCGGAGCTGGCGGTGCTGAACCAGCGCCTGGTCGCGCTGCAGGCCGATCCGCTGAGCGCCGACGTGGCCGCCTACGAGCGCCTGCAGGCGCAGCAGGCGGTCGCCGCGTTCGCCGCGGCCAAGCGCAAGGAACAGGACGACGCGCGCTATCTTGCCGAGCGCCGCGTCGAGATCGCCGAGACCGCCGCGCGCGCGGCGCTGGCGCGGCGCGAGGTCGACCGGCTGGAGAAGACCCGCAACGAGCTGCTGGTCGAGGCCAGCCGCCGCGAGGCCGCGCGCGCGCGCCAGGAAGCCGAGCGGCTGCGGGTGCAGGCGCAGATCCAGGCCGAGGAGGCCGAAAGCCTGCGCCAGGCGGCCGAGGCCGAGCAGCTGGCGCGGCAGGACGCCGAGCTGGCCCTGACCAGCGTGGCCGGGCAGCAGACCGCCAAGCTCAGCGCCGCGCAGCAGAAGTCGGCCAAGCTGGCCCGCGAGGAGGCCGAACTGGTCGCCGGGGCCAAGCTGCCGGCTTCGCGCTTCGAGCCGCGCGGGGAAGTCTTCACCGTCACCGGCGGCGCGTTCGCCGCGGGCAAGGCGGCGCTGACCGCCGATGCCGCCGGCCAGGCCAAGGCGCTGGCGCAGTACCTGCAGATCGGCGCCAAGGGCCGGGTGCGGATCGAGGCCTACGACGCCGATGCGGGCGTGGCGCAGAAGCGCGCCGACGCCCTGCGCGACGCGTTGGTCGGCGGCGGCGTCGCCGCGAGCCGGCTGCAGGCGGTCGGCAAGAAGGCGCCGGCGACCAAGGCCCGCGCCGCCGAGGTGGTGATCGCGCCCTGAGCCGGGTGGCCGTTTTCGGATCCTGTAACCGTTTTTAACGCGGTTTTTCCCTGGGCCTGAGCGGCAAGCAACTGAATGCGGGAAAGCGGGCAAGCCTCCCTTGTCGGATCCGGTGGGGAGGCGTAGGGTCGATATCCCAGGCGGCATCGCGTCGCCTGGTCCCACGGAGGCACCGGGCCGATGAAACAGTGGCACGCACCGCAGCACGACGTTCCAGGGGCCGCAGGCCCGGGCGTTGCGGTGGAGTGGCTGGCGGTCCGCGCGACTCCGCTCCCAGGCAACGCCCCGCGCCGTTCCGGCCGGGGCGTTCTTGTTTCCAGCTGAAGGAGGCTATTCCTATGTTCGAAGGGCAATCGCAGACCGAAATCGACGCGCTGATCAAATCCGATCCCGAGTTCAAGCAGCTGTACCAGCGCCACAAGACCCTGGACAAGAAATGCATGGATGCCGAACTCGGCGTGCTGCCGATCGACGATCTCACCCTGTCCCAGATGAAGCGGGAAAAGCTCGCGGCCAAGGAAAAGCTGCTGCGGCTGTACGACGAGCAGCAGAAGCCCCACTGATCCACCTCTCCCACGACGCGTTCACTTGTCGCGGGCGGTGGCCGGCCTCCTCGTCGGCTCGCCACCGTCCGCGTCATCTACCCTGAAGCCGCAATCGCGGCTTTTTTCATGCCGATTTCCGCGCCACCGTCTGACATTCCGGCGCATACCGCGGATAATGCCCGGTCCAGCCGCTGCGACGGCGCGATGTTTCCGGACACGATGGCCATTCATTCTTCCGTACTCGACCTGATCGGCGACACCCCCATCGTCAAGGCCAGCAAGCTCGACACCGGCGTGTGCGAGCTGTACCTGAAGCTGGAGAGCGCCAACCCCGGCGGTTCGATCAAGGACCGCATCGGCCTGTCGATGATCGAGGCGGCCGAGCGCCGCGGCGAGCTCAAGCCCGGCGCGGTGCTGGTCGAGGGCACCGCCGGCAACACCGGCATCGGCCTGGCCCTGGTCGCCCAGCAGAAGGGCTACAAGCTGATCCTGGTGGTGCCGGACAAGATGAGCCGGGAGAAGATCTTCAACCTCAAGGCGATGGGCGCCGAGGTGGTGCTGACCCGCTCGGACGTGGCCAAGGGCCATCCGGAGTACTACCAGGACCTGGCCGCGCGCATCGCCTCCGAGACCCCGGGCGCCTACTTCATCAACCAGTTCGGCAACCCCGACAACCCGGCCGCGCACGAATTCGGCACCGGCCCGGAGATCCTGCGGCAGATGGACGGCAGGCTGGACGCGATCGTGTTCGGCTGCGGCAGCTCCGGCACCATGACCGGCCTGTCGCGCGCCTTCGCCGCCGCCTCGCCGCACACCGAACTGGTGCTGGCCGACCCGGTCGGCTCGATCCTGACCGAGTACATCGAGCAGGGCACGGTCAGCGAGAAGTCCGGCAGCTGGCTGGTGGAGGGCATCGGCGAGGACTTCCTGCCGGCGATCTCCGATTTCACCCGGGTCAAGAAGGCCTACTCGATCAGCGACGCGGAGAGCTTCCACACCGCGCGCGAGCTGCTGGCCAAGGAGGGCATCCTCGGCGGCTCCTCGACCGGCACCCTGCTGGCCGCGGCGCTGAAGTACTGCCGCGCGCAGACCGAGCCCAAGCGCGTGCTGGTGTTCGTCTGCGACACCGGCAACAAGTACCTGTCGAAGATGTACAACGACTACTGGATGCTGGACAACGGCTTCCTGGAGCGCCCGCAGCACGGCGACCTGCGCGACCTGATCCTGCGCCCGTACAGCCAGCGCGACACCGTGGTGGTCGGCCCCAACGACCTGCTGACCACCGCCTACCAGCGCATGAAGCTGTACGACGTGTCGCAGCTGCCGGTGATGGACGGCGACCAACTGGTCGGCATCGTCGACGAAAGCGACGTCTTGTTGCACGTCTACGGCGACGAGGCGCGGTTCCGCGACCCGGTCTCCACGGCCATGGTCAGCAAGCTCGACCGGCTCGACGTGAAATCGCCGATCGAAGCGCTGCTGCCGGTGTTCGACCGCGGCCAGGTCGCCATCGTCATGAACGAAGGCGCCTTCCTCGGCCTGATCACCCGCATCGACCTGCTCAACTACCTGCGCCGCCGCGTGCAGTGACGGTGGTCTCGCGAGCGGCCCCGGTACATGGGGCCGTTCAGACCGCGCTGCTAGAATCACGCCCCTTCTCCGGGAACCCCTCATGACGGACAACGCGTCCAAACCCAATGGCGACGGCCCTGCGCTGTCGCTGGCGACCCTGGCGATCCATGGCGGCCAGCATCCGGACCCGTCCACGGGCGCGGTGATGCCGCCGATCTATGCGACCTCCACCTACGCCCAGTCCAGCCCCGGCGAACACCAGGGCTTCGAGTACTCGCGCACCCACAACCCGACCCGCTTCGCCTACGAGCGCTGCGTCGCCGCGCTGGAAGGCGGCAGCCGCGGCTTCGCGTTCGCCTCCGGCATGGCCGCCACCTCCACGGTGATGGAGCTGCTGGACAGCGGCAGCCACGTGGTGGCGATGGACGACCTGTACGGCGGCAGCTACCGCCTGTTCGAGCGCGTGCGCCGGCGCACCGCCGCCCTGGACTTCAGCTTCGTCGACCTGACCGATCCGGCCGCGTTCGCCGCGGCGATCACGCCCAAGACCCGGATGGTGTGGATCGAGACCCCCACCAACCCGATGCTGAAGATCGTCGACATCGCCGCGATCGCCGCGATCGCGCGCCAGCACGGCCTGCTGGTGGTGGTGGACAACACCTTCGCCTCGCCGATGCTGCAGCGCCCGCTGGAACTGGGCGCGGACATCGTCGTGCACTCGGCCACCAAGTACCTCAACGGCCACTCGGACATGGTCGGCGGCATCGCCGTGGTCGGCGCCAACGCCGCACTGGCCGAGCAGCTGGCGTTCCTGCAGAACTCGGTGGGCGGCGTGCAGGGCCCGTTCGACAGCTTCCTGGCGCTGCGCGGGCTCAAGACCCTGCCGCTGCGCATGCGCGCGCATTGCGAGAACGCGCTGGCGCTGGCGCAGTGGCTGGAACGCCATCCTGCCGTGGAGAAGGTGATCTACCCCGGCCTGGCCTCGCACCCGCAGCACGCCCTGGCGCAGCAACAGATGTCCGGCTTCGGCGGCATCGTCTCGATCGTGCTCAAGGGCGGCTTCGACGCGGCCAAGCGTTTCTGCGAACGCACCGAACTGTTCACCCTGGCCGAATCGCTGGGCGGCGTGGAGAGCCTGGTCAACCATCCCGCGGTGATGACCCATGCCTCGGTGCCGGTGGAACGGCGCGCCCAGCTCGGCATCAGCGATGCGCTGGTGCGGTTGAGCGTGGGGGTGGAGGATGTGGGGGATTTGCGGCGCGACCTGCAACGGGCCCTGGGCTCGTGATTTGCCGCAGTCGTCGCCTGCCGACCGGCCGCAACGAGGCCTGAAGTGGACGTGCACCCGCCTTCGTCGCAAAGCCGCAAGCCTATGGCGATGCTTGTGGGGTTGATGCGATATGCGCTGCTGCGGCCTCGATTGAAGAACGCGGCGCTACGCATGCTTTCTCTCCATCCGGGCGTGCTGCTGGCGCTGAAGCGCTTTGCCGTGCGCGCCGGATTGGCGGCGGACATGGGGCATCGCCACATCGCGATCAACGGGCGCAGTCGCGGCCCGGGCGGTCCGATGCAGCTTTCCTCGCGCGCCGCGCGAATCTTCGCCCAGCTCCAGGCAGCGGCCGCTACTGAGGACGGGAAGCGTGCGCATTCTGATTGATCTCCAGGGAGTGCAAACGCAGAGCAAGCACAGAGGCATCGGCAGATACTCCCTGGCGCTTGCGGAGGCCATGCTCAGGCAGCCGCGCGGGCATGAGTTCTGGGTGGTGAGCAACGCGGACATGGAGCGCGACAAGCTGGAGGGGATCGCGAGCCTGTTGCCGCGCGAGCGGTTCGTAACCTTCCGCTCAGTTCAGCCCGCGCACTGGCGCGACCCGGCCAATGCCTGGCGCCGTCATGCGTCCGAGCGGATCAGAGAGGCATTCCTGCAGGATCTGCAGCCGGACCTGGTGCATGTATCGAGCCTGATGGAAGGCGCGCAGGAGGCGGCGGTCACTTCCATCGGCGTGCGTCCCTGTCCCAGGCCGACCGCTGCGACGCTGTACGATCTGATCCCGCTTCATGATCCGAGTTATCTGAATGCCGATTGGGTCAGGCAGTGGTATGCCTCCAAGCTCGAATCGCTGGAGCGTGCCGAGGTGCTGCTCGCCATCTCCGAATACGTCAGGCAGGACGCGCTGGAAACTCTGCGGCTGCGGCCAAACGTCGTGAACATCTCGTCGGCGGCGTCGGAGACGTTTCGTCCGGTCCCGGTGAACGATCTGCTTCGCGCCAGGTTGTCGGCGGCGTTCGGGATCCGCGGCAAGTACCTGATCTACAGCGGGGCCATGGATCCGCGCAAGAACCTGGAGCGCCTGCTGGCGGCGTACGCCGCACTGCCGGGACGCCTGCTGTCGCAGCATCAGCTGGTGATAGTCGGCGGCCTGTCCGAACTGGAGAAGGGGCGTCTGGCGCTGGTCGCGCGGCGCCTTGGCGTGGCGCCAGATCGCATCGTGTTGACCGGTCATGTGTCCGATGAGCAACTCGTCGAGCTTTACTGCGGCGCCGAGTTGTTCGTGTTTCCCTCGTTGCAGGAAGGCTTCGGACTGCCCGCGCTTGAGGCTATGTCGTGCGGAACGGCGGTCATTGGTTCGGCGCTGACGAGCATTCCGGAAGTGATAGGAAGGCGCGATGCCCTGTTCGATCCGACGGATGTCGGCGCGATCGCCGGCGCGATCCAGCGAGTGCTCGATACGCCGGAGTTCGCGCGGGATCTTCGTGCCCACGGCCTGCGCCAAGCGTCGACCTTTTCCTGGTCCGCGACGGCCGCGCGCGCCCTCGATGCGTTCGAGAGCTGTCATCGGCAGCGTACGTCGCCGCGGCCCTGGAGGGCGCTGCATGCGGACATGCAAACGAACGAGGCCGCGCTGGTCAAGGAACTGGTGCACGACCTGTCGACCGGGAACGCCGCCCCGACCTGCGACTTGATGGCGGCGGCGGCGGCGATTGCCGCGAACCAGGAAACCGCGCTGGAAGCGCTCCGGCGCATGCAGCCGTTGCCTTCAACGCTTTCCTGGCGCGTGGAGGGGCCCTTCGACAGCAGCTACAGCCTGGCCTTGGTCAACCGGGAGATTGCGCTCGCCCTGCATCGCGAAGGCGTGCAGGTGGCGTTGCACTGCACAGACGGCGACGGGGATTTCGAACCTGACCCCGCCTTTCTGACGCGAGAGCCCGAGATCGCGGACTTGCATCGCCGGGCCGCTGCCCTGGATCCGACGGCGGCCGATGTCAGCAGCCGCCTGCTGTATCCGCCTCGCGTGCAGGATATGAGTTCACGTTTCAACCTGTTGCATGCCTACGCTTGGGAGGAGTCGGAGCTACCCTGCGAATGGGTCGACGATTTCAACGAATTCCTGCAGGGCGCCTCGGCGCTCTCGGCGCACGTCAAGAAGGTGTTGATCGACAATGGAGTCGGCTTGCCGATTTCCGTGTGCGGCGCCGGTGTCGACCATTGGCGGCGCGCTCCAGCCCACGCGGACTTCGAACTGAAGGCCAGGCGGTTCCGCTTCCTGCATGTTTCCTCCTGTCTCCCCCGCAAGGGCGTGGACGTACTGCTGCAGGCATACGGCGACGCATTCAGCGAGGACGACGACGTTTCCCTGGTCATCAAGACCTTCGCCAACCCACAGAATCAGGTGGAGCGCTGGCTGGCGGCCGCGCGGGCTTCCAGGCCCGGATTCCCGCATGTGGAGATCATTGAAGAGGATCTCTCCGACGCGCAGCTTCAGGGGCTGTATTCCCAGTGCCACGTGATGGTAGCGCCCAGTCGCGCGGAGGGGTTCGGGCTGCCGATGGCGGAGGCGATGATGTCGGGGTTGGCGGTGATCACCACCGGATGGGGAGGGCAGTGCGACTTCTGCACGCCCGAAACCGCGTGGCTGCTGGATTACGAATTCGCATCCGCTGCGACCCTGTTCGATCTGCCCGAGTCGGTCTGGGCCGAACCTTCGCGTGCTCACCTGGCTTCCTTGCTTAGGGAACTGCATTCGCTCGGCGCAAGCGAGCGCGCCCAGCGCGTTCGCCGCGGCGAGCAATTGCTGCGGGCCAAGTTTGGCTGGGGCGATGTGGCACGCCGGTTGATCGGGTTCACCAGAGAGGTGGCGGCGCTGCCAATGGCCGCGACCGCGCTATCGGTGGCGTGGGTAGGTCCTTGGCAGCAAGACTGCGCCGTGACCGCGCATGCATTGGGCCTGGTGGGGCAGATGGATGCACGGATTTTCCGGTTGGCCTGGGCCGCAGGCGCGCCGGTGGCGCCTGTACCGGAACTGGAGCACTGCTGGCGGCCGCAGGGGCCGGATGCGCTATCCGAGCTGGATGCGCAGCTGGATGTGCTGGCTCCCGACGTAGTGGTGCTCCAGCTCCATCGCGGGCTGGTGCAAGCAGACCGGTTTTCCGCACTGGTGGAACGGCAGAAGCGGCACGACGGACGAGTCGTGGTCGCCATGCTGCATGGGCTGGCAGGCGAAGAGGCGTGGGAGAGCGGCACCTTTCGCCAGGCGCTCCAGGCCTGCGATCGCGTCCTGGTGCCCGCCATCGGCGCGCTCAACGTGCTGCGCGCGCACGGCATCGTGAACAACGCAGCGATCCTGCCTTACGGGATGGAGGATGCGGCGATGGCGCCGGGCGAGTCCCGTACTGCGGTGCCGCGCCGCGTGCTCGCCGTAACGAGCGGCGCCTGGGATCGGGAACTGCAATCGCTGATCGGCGCAATCGGCCGCTTGCGGCTGGAGATCGGCGATGCCTCGCTCGTCTTGCTGGCGGACACGCCGCCGCCGAATGCCGACGAACCCTGGATCAGCGCATGCACGGATGAGCAGGAACTGGCCGATGTCGCTGCCGTGGTGCTGATCGGCGACGCGCAACCCGACGGGCTCCCCTTGGTCGCGCGTCGCGCCCTGGCGTTGGAGCGACCGGTGCTGAGCATCTCCGAACGCGTCGCCTGGCCGTTTCCGGTCCAGCACCTGGAGCCGGACGCCGCGAGACGTTTGGTCGATGCGCTGGCGGCGAGTTTTCGCGGCCAGGGCTGGGGGGCGGAGCAACGCTTCGCGAGGTGGCGCGATGCGCGCCGGTACTCGCGGCTCGGGCGGCGCTTGTGGAATATGATGAAAGCCATTGCGTGGGATGCCTCCGCGCGTCGCGCAACCTGCTCAACAGCGCTGCACGACGGGCCGGTGCTGCACGGCGGGCCGGTTCTGCCCGAGCGCGCGAATGCGTACCGCACCGGGCACGTCTCGTGACCGCGCCGCGAAAACTGTCCATGCCCAGGCTGCCGCGTAGGCGGGTCTGGATGGCTGCGCGAACTTCGACTTGCTGGGAATAATGTTGCCATGAAGGATATGTTGCTATCGCTATGGGCATACCGGAACTTCGTCCTGTCCTCCATCAGGAACGAATTCCGCTCCAGGTTCGCGCAGAGCAAGCTCGGCGCGCTATGGATGATCATCCACCCGATGATGCAGGTGCTGATTTTCGCCACGATCCTTTCCGAGGTCCTATCGGCGAAACTGCCAGGAATGGACAGCAAGTACGCTTATGCGCTGTATCTGATGGCCGGAACGCTGTGCTGGAGCATGTTCTCGGAGACCATTACCCGCGGAGGCACGCTGTTCATAGAAAACGGAAACCTGATGAAGAAGGTCGCTTTCCCGCGGATATGCCTGCCTTTCATTGCCGGCGGTACGATTCTCATCAACAACCTGTTGTTGCTGGTGGCCATATTCGTGGTGTTCGCGGTACTGGGCCACTTCCCTCAGGAGAAGGTGCTTTGGCTGCCCGCTCTGATGCTGCTCACCTTGAGCTTCGCCATGTCCATCGGCTTGCTGCTCGGCGTCATGAACGTCTTCATGCGCGATATCGGGCAGGTTGTCCCGGTCGTGCTGCAGGCGCTGTTCTGGTTTACGCCTGTCGTATACAACATCCGAATCTTCCCCGAATCGGCTCAACACTGGTTCAAGATGAATCCGCTCTATCCATTGGTCACCAGTTACCAAAACGTCCTGCTTTACGATACCGCGCCGCTGTGGCGGGAACTGGTGGGCATGATCGTGGCAACGCTTGTGCTGGCTTTGATCTCGCTGACCGTATTCCGCCGCGCGAGCCCGGAAATGGTGGATGCGCTATGACCGGCGAGCTTCATGTGCAGAATATCGGCAAGTCGTACCGGGTTTGGGGCAGCGAATGGTTGCGCGCCGGCAGCTGGTTCGGTCTTCCGGTAAAGCCACGCGAAGAGCATTGGGTGCTCAGGGGAGTGTCCTTCTCCATCGGTCCGGGGGAGTCGGTAGGCATCGTGGGGCGCAACGGCGCCGGCAAGAGCACCCTGCTGAAGCTGATTACCGGGACCTCGCATCCTACCGAGGGCAAGGTCAGCCGCAGGGGGCGCATCGCGGCCATTCTGGAACTGGGGATGGGCTTCAATCCCGATCTGACTGGCCGTCAGAACGCCGTTCATTCCTCGGGTCTGATGGGCTACGGTCAAGATCAGATCGAAGCGGCGATGCCTGCTATCGAGGCTTTTGCCGAGATCGGGGAATACTTCGACGAACCCGTGCGGACCTATTCCAGTGGCATGCAGGTGCGCGTGGCCTTTGCCGTGGCGACCGCGTTTCAGCCGGACATATTGATTATCGACGAGGCATTGTCGGTCGGCGACGCGTATTTCCAGGCCAAATGCTTCCGCCGCATTCAGGAGTTCAAGGAACAGGGCGCGACGTTGATCCTGGTCAGTCATGCGGTCGGCGATATCGTCAAGCATTGCGAGCGCGCCATCTTCATCAAGGACGGCACGGTATTTGCCGACGGTCCGTCCCGCGACGTGTCCAATCTCTACCTGGATGAACTGTTCGGGAAGAGTGCAGCCACCAAATCCAGGAGCGCCGGGGCGGGGCAGCAGCTGGACAAGGTCATGGACACGAGTGCTGAGGACATGTTCAGCCAGCGCCCGTACTACAACAAGGGCGAACATCGCTGGGGAAGCGGCGGCGCGAGCATAATCGACTATGCGGTGGTGTGCGACGGCGAAGCGTTCCCTAATCGGATCGAAAGCCAAAGTCGGGTCGACTTCCTGGTGAAGGTGCGATTTGATCAGGACGTAGAATGCGCGGTTCCTGGCTTCCTGATCAAGACGCTGGAAGGAATTTTCCTTTATGGCACGAATTCCTTCCTGGCCTCGGAAGGCGACGCGACGATAAAGGGCGGCGCAGGCGATGTCGTCGTCTACCGATTCTCTTTGCCGCTTGCCTTGAATGCCGGCAACTACATGATCTCGCTCGGGATTTCGTCGGGGGATCCGATGTCCGAGCTGGTGCCGCTGGACCGTCGCTACGATTCAATCCTGATCGAGGTATCCCGGGCCATGCAGTTCTGGGGCATTGTCGACATGCGGGCCACGTTCGATGTCGTCGATAGCTGACCGCTGCGCCCTCGCGTGATCGTCCCCGTTAGTTCTTCTACACGAGCTTGACCATGATGGATATTCAGATGTCGCCGGTCTCACGGATCAACAGCCTGGTGGCCTCTCTGCCCGAGAAGTACCAACCTATCTATGGCTTTCCGGAGCTGTCGGAAGGCAGTTCGCGCGCATGCGAAGACCGGTTGGAGCGCATACTCGAAGCGATCGAGGCGTTGGCGGCCGAACTCGGGCGGCCTCTGCGCATCCTGGACCTGGGGTGCGCGCAGGGGTTCTTCTCCCTGCAGCTCGCCGCTCGTGGGCATTCCGTGCGAGGCGTGGATTTCCTGCAGGCGAATATCGATGTCTGCAACGAGCTCGCGGCGCTACATTCCCTGTCCAACGCGAAATTCGAGTGCGGGAGCATCGAAGACGCCGTCGGGCCATTGCGGGCGGGTCAGTATGATGCCGTGCTCGGACTGAGCGTCTTTCACCATCTGGTGCACCAGCATGGAATCGATGCGATAGCCAATCTGGTCGGCGCGCTCGCGGAGCGGATCACCATAGGCATTTATGAAGTCGCTCTCCGCGAGGAGCCGCTGTACTGGGCGGCTTCGCAGCCGGCGGATCCGGCCGAGCTGTTGCGCTCCTACGCCTTCACGCGGGTGATTTCGCTGCAGGAGACGCATCTGTCCGGAATCGCTCGGCCCCTCTACTACGCCAGCAACAGTTACTGGTTCTTGGGGGGGCGCCTGACGAAGTTCGCGTCCTGGCGGCAGGAATCGCATGGTCTCACCATGAAAAGCCACCGGGGAACCCGGAGCTATTATTTCGCCGACGGGCTGATGGTCAAGCGCCTGTCGCTGAAGGATCCCACCCGCTCGGAGTTGAACCTGAGTGAATACGGTAACGAGGTCGCGTTCCTGAGTGGCGGCGCTCCGGCTGGTTTTCGCGCTCCGAAGCTGATTTTCAATAAAAACGACGGTAACGAGCTTTGGTTGGTGCGAGAGGTGCTTCCAGGCCAAATCCTGTCCGAGCTGATCGCCGAGCACGTTCCTTACTCATATGAAGCGATATTCGACGATCTCCTGGATCAGCTGGTCTTGCTGGAGAATGCACGCCTGTATCACAACGATGTTCGCACCTGGAACATATTGGTGGGGGAGAGGCACGAGGTCTCGCTCATCGACTATGGCGCGATCTCCACGGTCCCACGGGACTGTGCCTGGCCGGATGATCTGCTGCTTTCACTGCTGGTGACGTTGCGCGAAATAGTTCAGGCGCACGTGGTCGAACCGTTCCCCTTGAGGCGGCCCCGGCTCGACATCTCCGTGCTGCCAGTTCGATATAGAAGCGCGTTCGCGAACTTGTTTTCGCTGGACAAGAGCGAATGGAGCTTTTCTAAGCTCCAGCAGTTCGTTCGCGGTTTCGATGGAGGTGAGGCCGCCATTCCCGCATGGAATGCACTCGTTGCCAGTCAGGAACGTGCCATCGCTGTTTATGACAACGTGCTGCGAGGGCTGCGCAACCAGGATCAGGACTTGGCCAGCTACATGGCCGAGTTGTGCAACGATGCGCGAAACTGGCGCGACGACGCCGCATGTCTATGCGAGGAGCGCGGCGACCCGCGGCAACGCGCTGACGCCGAAGTGGGTGCTCTCGAAGCGGCAAAAGAGGAAATCCGACTGCTTCAGCAGGAGGTCGAGGCGCTGCGAGAAGCGCGCGATGCAGTGAGGACGGAACTGGCAGATGCCCAGGCCGTGGCCGCCGCGCTGGAGGATGACCGCGCTCGCAAATGCGCCGAGCTGGAAGCCGCTCACGGCAAATTGCGCAAAGCACGACAGCTGCAGGACGACGCCGAGCAGAACGCCCGCACCGTTGCGCTGGAGCGCGACGCGTCGTTGAGCAACGCGCACAACTGGTATCTGGTGGCCGCCGACCTGCAAATGCGCTTGAACGAAGTTCTTGCGAGCACTTCCTGGCGGATGACGCGTCCGTTGCGTGGCTGCATGCGATTGGTTCGGCAGCCGAGATACTACGGGCGCGAGTATCTCAAGAGGTTGATGCACCGAATCGCAGGGAATCCCGTGGCCGCGCGCGCCTTGGGCAAGGTGACGAAATTGGTCCCTCCGTTGCATCAAAGGTTGGTTTCGCTCGCGACCAGCCAAGGCGTGGAAGTCGCCGCTCCTGAAATCGCGCCTGTCTTCGTGCCTCACCTCCTGGGGCAGGTTTCGTCGTTCTCGGACCTTGAGCAGGAACAGGTGGTCTCCAGGCTGTCCGCAAGGGGGCGAACGCTGTATGCGCAGCTGAAGCGCGATACCGAAAACAGTGGGGTGGGCAAGTAATGCGTATCGTCATGGACCTGCAAGGGGCGCAATCCGAAAGCCGCTATCGCGGCATCGGCCGCTATTCCCTTGCGCTGGCGCTTGCCGCGGCACGGGACAACCGCGGGCACGATGTCCACATAGTGCTCAACGGCGCTTTTGCGGATACCGTCGCAGCGATACGTTCCGGGTTCGATGGAATCCTGCCTAAGGAAAACATCCATGTCTGGCACGTTCCGCTGCCGGTGCAAGGTATGTATCCGGCGAATCACAAGAGGATCAGGCGGGCGGAGCTGATCAGGGAGGCGGCGATAGCCGCCCTGGCACCGGACCTGGTGCACGTCTCGAGCATGTTCGACGGCTTCGGAGACAACGCCATAGCCAGCATCGGACGCCTGCTGCACGTCCCGACGGTGGTCACCTCCTACGACATGATTCCCTTGCTGCATCCGGGGATCTATCTGGATCCCGTTCCATCTTACAAGCGCTTCTACGAGGAAAAGTTGGACCAACTGCGCTACGCCGATGCGCTGTTGACGATCTCCGAGACGGCGCTAGCGGAGGTCGTCGAGGCCGCGAATGCCGATCCTGCGAATGTGTTCAATATTTCTGCTGCATGCGACGGCTCTTTCCACGGCATGCCCGAAGATTCGCCAGCGATACGCGACGTCCGAGCGCGATTCGGGCTCGATCGGGATTTCATTCTCTACTCGGGCGGCTCCGATGAGCGGAAGAATCTTAAGAGGCTGGTAGAGGCATATGCGGGGCTGGAGCCTCGGCAACGGATGCAGTATCGCCTGGTGCTGGCCGGTCGCATGCATGCGTCGCACGTGGAAGCGCTTCGGTCGTTGGGCGCGAACGCGGGTCTTGGCTCCGACGAACTGGTGTTCACGGGTTACGTCTCCGAGGAGGAGCTGACGGCTCTTTACAGCGCCTGTCATTTTTTCGTCTTCCCTTCCTGGCACGAAGGCTTCGGCTTGCCGGTGCTGGAGGCGATGACGTGCGGTGCGGCGGTACTGGCGTCGAATGTCTCCAGCATAAAGGAGGTGATGGCCGGATCGGTCGCGTTGTTCGATCCGTACCACGTCGATGGAATGCGCGCGCTGATGTCCTTCTACCTG
Source organism: Xanthomonas sp. AM6 (assembly GCF_025665335.1). Classification (NCBI taxonomy): domain Bacteria; kingdom Pseudomonadati; phylum Pseudomonadota; class Gammaproteobacteria; order Lysobacterales; family Lysobacteraceae; genus Xanthomonas; species Xanthomonas sp. AM6. Next base: position 4,096,112 of record NZ_CP106869.1, on the reverse strand, counting down.
GACAATGCAGAAGCGCTGGATGAGTTGCGCGTGTACTCGCGTTCTCGCGCCTTGGACTTTTCCTGGGAGGATGTGGCTCGGAAGTTCTGGGACGCCTGCGAGCAGATCCATCTCGCATTGGCTCCTGTCCACAAGCACGGACTCGAGACGATCGTCGCCGAGCTGCAGGCCAAACTGGCCGAGTCGTTCGATGAGTCCGATGGCGAACTGGCTGCCTTGGCCGACTCGATCGACCGCTCGTTGCCGACTCCGCTACCCAAGATCATGCTCGATGTGACCGAGCTGGCATTGAATGATCTCAAGACCGGTATTCAGCGCGTTACCCGCGCCATTGCGATGGAGTGGTGCGCACGGCCCCCTGAAGGGTATGCGGTGCAGCTGGTGCGCATCGATCGGGATAACAGGCGCTACGTATGCGCCAACAGCTATGCCGGCCAGTTGCTTGGAACCGAAGCGCCCTGCGAGGATACTCCGTTGGTCTGCCATGCCGGAGACATATTCCTGGGTCTGGATCTGGTAGGGGATGGCGTCGGCCTTCTGCCGGACTGGTTCGACTATTTTCACGCCGCTGGAGTGCGTGTGGCGTTCGTCGTCTACGACCTGCTGCCGGTGCGCAATCCCGAGTGGTGGCCCGGGCAGGGAGGGCGCCATCACGAGCGCTGGTTGCGCGGCATCGTGCATGCTGGCGACCTGCTGCTTTGCATATCGAAGGCCACTGCCGACGATGTGTTGGCATGGATGGACGAGAACCGGCTCGAAAAGCGGCCGGAGGTTTCCTGGTTCCATCTCGGCGCGGACATCCAGGGAAGTTCGCCGAGCCGCGGGTTCCCGGAGGATGGGCAGGCACTGCTGGATCAGCTCGCGGCCTCGGTCAGCTTTCTCATGGTCGGCACGCTGGAGCCCAGGAAGGGACATGCGCAGGTGCTTGACGCATTCGAGCGACTCTGGGCGGAGGGTCACGACCAAGTCCTTGTCATCGTCGGCAAGCAGGGCTGGCTGGTGGACGAGCTATGCAGCCGCCTGCGGCAGCATCCCGAAGAAGGGCGGCGGCTCTTCTGGTTGGCCGGGATCAGCGATGAATTCCTCGAGCGGCTGTACGCGGTGTGCAGCTGCTTGCTCGCGGCCTCGTACGCGGAGGGTTTCGGCCTGCCCCTCGTCGAGGCGGCGCAACGGGGTATGCCCTTGCTTGTCCGCGACATCCCGGTATTCCGCGAGGTGGCGGGCACGTCGGCCGCTTACTTCGACGGCCGCTCTCCCGAGGCGATCTGCGCGGCCATCCTCGATTGGACCGCCAAGTTTCGCGCAGGAGACCATCCGACGACGGCCGCCATGCAATGGCTGACCTGGCAGCAAAGCGCGGCGGAACTGGCTGGCGGCCTTTTGGCGCCCGCCGGCGCCGCGCCCCGGCAGGCGGCAGGACCGTGAGCATGCGATCGCTTAAGATAGTCCCTGCGATGGATGTCGGCCCCCGTCCTCCAGGCGCTGGCGAGTTGTCGATACGGCGCCGGGCGTGAATCTTTCCATGTTTGAAGAGAATAAAATGAGCAACAAGAGCGCAATCATCACAGGGATCACCGGGCAAGATGGCGCGTATCTGGCGCAACTGCTGTTGACCAAGGGCTATACCGTCTACGGGACGTATCGTCGTTCCAGTTCGGTGAATTTTTGGCGGATTGGGGAATTGGGAATCGAACAGCATCCCGACCTGCATCTTGTCGAGTACGATTTGACCGATCTTTCGTCGAGCATCCGCCTGTTGCAGGCGACGGGCGTGAAGGAAGTCTACAACCTGGCAGCTCAGAGCTTCGTGGGCGTATCCTTCGATCAGCCGCTGACCACGGCCGAGATCACCGGCATCGGCGCCGTCAATCTGCTGGAGGCCATCCGGATCGTCGATCCGAAGATCCGCTTCTACCAAGCGTCGACCTCTGAGATGTTCGGCAAGGTTCAGGCGATTCCGCAGGTGGAAGAGACTCCGTTCTATCCGCGCAGTCCATACGGCGTGGCCAAGCTGTATGCCCATTGGATGACCGTGAACTACCGGGAATCCTATGGGATATTCGCCACCAGCGGCATCCTGTTCAATCACGAGTCGCCGTTGCGCGCTCGCGAGTTCGTGACCCGGAAGATCACCGATTCGATCGCCAAGATCAAGCTCGGGCAACTGGAGCAGCTCGAGCTCGGCAATCTGGACGCGAAGCGCGACTGGGGATTTGCGAAGGAATACGTGGAAGGAATGTGGCGGATGCTCCAGGCCGACGAGCCGGATACGTTTGTGCTGGCTACCAATCGAACCGAGACGGTGCGCGATTTCGTCGACCTTTCGGCGCGGGCTGCGGGCATCGAACTCGTTTGGAAAGGAGAAGCCGAGCACGAACGGGGCATCGACGTGGCCACCGGCAAGACGCTAGTCGCGGTGAATCCGAAGTTCTATCGGCCCGCTGAGGTCGAGTTGTTGATCGGGAATCCCGCCAAGGCCAAGGCCAAGCTGGGTTGGGAACCGTCGACGACACTGGAACAGCTCAGTGCGATGATGGTCGAAGCCGACATGCGCCGCAACCAACAGGGTTTTTCATTCTGATGAGCGCTCTTGGTAAACGCGTGTTATTGACCGGAGCAAATGGTTTCACCGGTCGCTACATGCAAGCTGAGTTGCAAGCGCATGGTTACGAGGTGATCGGCCTGGGGCGGCCTACTTCCGGGAATCCGATGCAAGACGGCAGCTCGCTGCTGGCGGTGGACCTTCGTGATCAAGATGCCTTGGCGAGGCTGATGGCCGAGGTGCGTCCGGAGCTCGTGATACATCTCGCGGCAATGGCGTTCGTCGGGCATGGCGGCGCCAGCGACTTCTACAACGTGAATCTGATCGGCACCCGCAACCTGCTCGAAGCACTCGCGTCGAGCGCGGTCATGCCCGAGCGGGTCTTGCTGGCCAGTAGCGCAAATGTCTACGGGAACGCTTCCGCGGGCGTATTGAACGAGGCGACGCCCGCTGCCCCCGCGAACGACTATGCCGTGAGCAAGCTTGCAATGGAGTACGTGGCGAAGCTTTGGATGGGACGACTGCCCATCGTGCTGACTCGGCCATTCAACTATACGGGGATAGGACAGGCCGAGAACTTCCTGATCCCTAAGATCGTCGCCCATTTCCGCCGACGGGAATCCAGCATCGAGCTGGGCAATACGGCCGTATGGCGGGATTTTAGCGATGTAAGGGCGGTAGTCCAGGCATATCGCAGGTTGCTGAGCGCAGAAGGGGCGGTGGGCGAGACCGTCAACGTCTGCTCGGGCGAAGCCCATTCTCTGGGGGAAGTCATCTCGATGTGCGAGAACATCACCGGGCACTCCTTGACGGTGAAGGTCAATCCTGCGTTTGTGCGCCAAAACGAGGTAAAGGTGCTGCGGGGCGACAATAGCCTGTTGCAGCAGTTGATTGGTCCTTGGAGCAGTCCTGCGCTGGAGCAGACATTGGGCTGGATGCTGAGCGGCGATTGAGGGTTCGCAGCCGGTTGCGGGGCGGCAATCAGCCGACGCGCGACTGGCTGGATTGGGAATGGGGCGGGCGATTTTCTTCGGTCACCTGTAACTCGCGTAAATAATTCCTGCGATTGCCCGCTGCGTCGAGCGGGCGGCGCGTTACGTACTATTGAGGATTAGCAATGTCGGAAAATGACAGGGTGTTGGTTACCGGCGGAGCGGGATTTCTGGGTTCGCACCTGTGCGATCGCCTGATAGCCTCCGGTTTCGATGTGCTTTGCGTCGACAACTTCTATACCGGCCGCAAGCAGAATGTCGCCGGGTTGATGAACAATTCCCGTTTCGAACTTCTGCGGCACGACGTTACCTTCCCTCTCTACGTTGAAGTGGATCGAATCTACAATCTCGCATGTCCGGCCTCGCCCGTGCACTACCAATATGACCCTGTGCAGACCACCAAGACCAGCGTGCACGGTGCGATCAATATGTTGGGGCTGGCAAAGCGCGTCAATGCAAGGATCCTGCAGGCAAGCACGAGCGAGGTGTATGGCGATCCGGAGATCCACCCTCAGGTGGAGGGCTATTGGGGGCGCGTCAATCCGATCGGGATACGCAGTTGCTACGACGAGGGCAAGCGCTGCGCGGAAACCCTGTTCTTCGACTATTGGCGCCAGCACCACCTGGAAATCAAGGTGATGCGCATCTTCAATACGTATGGCCCCCGCATGCATCCAAATGATGGACGCGTGGTCAGCAACTTTATCGTCCAGGCGCTGCGGGGCGAGCCGATTACCATCTATGGCGACGGTACTCAGACGCGCAGCTTTTGCTATGTCGACGACCTGATCGATGGCATGCTCAAGTTGATGGAAAGTCGCGCCGATTTCACTGGTCCGGTGAATATCGGCAATCCGGGCGAGTTCACGATGTTGCAATTGGCTGAAACCGTGCTCAAGCTGGTGGGCGGAACTTCCAGGATCGTGTTCCAGCCCCTCCCCGCGGACGATCCGAAGCAGCGCCAGCCAGACATAGCCTTGGCGAAATCCGAGTTGGGCTGGCAGCCGAAGGTCGCTCTCGAAGATGGCCTGAAGGAGACAATCGCGTACTTCCGCAGGCGGCTTCAGCAATGAGTCCGCTTTCGCCATCGCTGGTGGTCGTGATGCCGGTGTTCGAGGACCTTGAAGCATCCTCGCGGCTATTTCATGAGCTCAAGAGCAGCCAGGGTTCCGGTGTGTACGTCGTCGCCGTGGATGATGGTTCGGTTCGGCAGCCACTCAGTCCCGGTGCGATCGCCGCAGCCGGGCTCGAAGGTGTGGTCATCAAGCTGCGTCGGAACGTCGGCCACCAACGCGCGATCGCCATCGGCCTCGGCTACGTGGCGGAAAATTTCACCGGCGATCAGTACGTCGTCGTAATGGATTCGGATGGGGAGGATACGCCGCAGAGCATTAGCGAATTGATCAAGCGGCTCGACGATCCCGAGGTCGATGTCGTTGTGGCCACGCGCAAGAGCAGAGTCGAGACGTTGCGATTCCGGGCTTTTTACGTCGTGTACAAGTGGCTATTCTCGTTGCTCAGCGGTCGAAAGATCAGCTTCGGCAACTTCATGGCCGCCAAGATGTCGGCGGTACAGCGACTTGCGGCGATGCAGGAGCTGTGGACCCACGTCGCGGCCTGCGTGCTCAACTCCAAGCTGCGCGTCAGTACCTGTGCCCTGGATAGAGGACCGCGCTACGCGGGCCGCAGCAAGATGAACTTTGTCGGCTTGGCGCTGCATGGGTTCAGGGCGTTGATGGTCTTCGCCGAGGACGTACTCGTCCGGGTCGGGATCGCGTGCACTCTGGTGGCAGCGCTGACCGTCTGTGGCGCCATGCTCGCGCTTATTCTGAAGGCGATCGGTTTCGCCACCCCGGGCTGGTTCTCGATCGTCTCCGGAATCTTGCTCTTGGTGTTCCTGCAGACCGGCGCGCTGACGCTGATCATTCTGATGCTGTCGGGCATCGTACGCGGCGGCGGCGTGTTGCTTTCCGGCGGTTATCGCGAGTTCGTCGCAGAGGTCCTACATGCGAGGCCCGGTTGAACGCGCGCTGGCTAGCGAGGTTCTGCGCTACGGCCTCAATGGGGTAGTGGCGACGCTGGTCCACTACAGCGTGCTGCGCTTCAACATCGAGGTGCTGGACTTTCCCTCGGTGGGAGTGGCCAACGCCGTTGCGGCCGTGTTCGGCATCGGCACATCCTTCATTGGCAGCCGATATTTCGTGTTTCGCGCCGCCCAGGGCCGAGTGGCCCGCCAGGGCGTGCTTTTCCTGTTGGTTTATGGCGTCATCGCGCTGCTGCATGGCTCATTTCTATATCTGTGGACCGATCGTTACGGGCTCGACTACACCATTGGATTCATCCTCGCCACAGGGATGCAGATGGCGGGTAGCTTCGTGGCCAACAAATTCATGGTGTTTCGATGAATCGTTATCTGGTCGCGCTACTGTCGTGCGCGCTTTACGTTGGGGCGCTCTTCGCCGTCTATTTTCTGCATGTGCGCTATTTCCAAGTCAACGTGGTGTTGTACTCGAGTCTGCTCGACGTGGTCATCGCCGCAGGGCTGGCCTTTGCGCTGATGTGGGTAGCGGGCATGCTGAAGCCGTTCACAGGTCTGGAGCGGGTGCAACTCCTGGCGATATGGATGCTGGCTGGCTATGCCTTTGCGTTGAGCGTCCCCACGGTCATCGACCGATCGCTTTCGTTCTACATCCTGGAAAAGTTGCAGCAGCGGGGTGGGGGCATTCGTCGCGATCGCATGCACGAAGTGTTTGTCAAGGAGTACATGCCCGAACATCGATTGGTCGATATCCGGCTCACCGAACAGTTGGAGTCGGGAACGATCGTCATCAGCGGCGGGTGCGTTCGCTTGACCTCCAAGGGGCAACGCTTCGCCAATTTCAGCCGTTTCTACAGGACGCATTTGCTGCCGAAGCGGCGGTTGATCATGGGTCAGTACACCGATGACCTGACCGACCCGTTCCGACACAGTACCGCTGATGTGACCTATCAATGTCGGTAGTCGAAATATCCGAACAGGCGATATGCATATGAACTTCGGCAGAGCGGTCGCTATAGTTTGTCCTTTGTTGGCAGCTGCCTTCGGGGCGACGTGGGCGCATCTGGCATTGGGGCGTACGGGGATAGATCCTGCCAGCGTCAAATGGCTGTGGGGTGACCTTGCCCAGGTCTACGTAGCGTGGTCGCAGTATCTCTCCGATCCCGATGCCATCTGGTTGAACACCACCCGACTGAGCTATCCGCTGCCGATCAGCGTCTCGCTGTTCGATCCCATGCCATTGTTGTTGCTGCTATCGCGTCCGTTTGCCGGTGTGCTGGGCGAGGGGCGGCAGTATTTCGGATACTACTTCACGGCCTGCCTCGCCATGCAGGGGGTCTTCGGATACTTCGCAGCCCAGCGAGCGTTGCGCCTGGCCGGTGTCGACGATCCGGTATGGGGACGCTGCATCGCGCTGATTGGCGGGGTGTTGCTGGCGTCGATGCCGTATACGTTCTTTCGCTTCCAGGGCCACGCCGCATTGTCTTCCCAGTGGGTGTTGGTGCTGTCGCTGTGGGCAACCCTGGCCACGTTGGAGTCGGGCAGGTTGCGTTGGCTCGCGCTCAACGGCGCGGTCCTGTTGCTGGCCACCGGTCTGAATCCCTACCTGGCGCTCATGGTAGCTGCGAGCAATGCCGTGATTGTTTGTTCGATGCTCTACCGAAAGGGTGAGCGGCTGGAACTTATGATCCGGTTGGTGATGTTGGTCGCCATCGCTGCCCTGGGACTGACGATATTCGGTTTCATGAGCGCTTCGTCCGCGGCCACCGGCGGTTATGGCGTCTACTCGATGAACATGCTTGGGCCGCTGGATTCCAACGGCGGCGCTAAACTGTTGCATCTGGACGTGGTGGATGCGACCGGCGGTCAGTCCTTTGAGGGCTACACCTACATCGGCCTTGGCATGGCGATCCTCTGTGCGCTTGGACCGTTCCTGGTTTCCAGGCGCCAGGTCACCGCCCAGCGCTTTCCTTTCCTCGGTGCGATGCTGGCAGTTCTGTGCTGTTATGTGCTGGCGTTGTCGGCGAGCATTACGCTGGCTGGATACCAGCTCGAGCTACCGATCCCCGACTCCGTGCGTTTCCTGCTGTCGCGCTTTCGCGGTAGCGGAAGATTCTTCTGGATGGCGGGCTTCTGGCTGGTGCTGATCCTGGCCGCGGCTGCCGCGCGCCGGTTCGGAGCCAAGCGCGCTGCGCTCTTGCTGAGCGCCATACTTGCCGTGCAGCTGGTGGACATCTTGCCGTTGGCCGCCAATACCCGCGGCAATATCTCCAATGCGAGCGCATTGAAGCTCGAAGGGGTGAATGCTGGCCAAGCGCACGCTGTCCTGGTGTTCCCGGCTTGGCAGTGCGATCACGAAAGTACCCCGGGCGGGTTGCGCAACTATGAGCTGGTCGGCTACTTCGCTCTGGGCAGGCACCTACCCACCAACAATTTCTACGCGGCGCGCACAACTGCAGATCAGTCCGAATATCACTGCAACTACCCGCAACGGCTTGCGAGACTCGACCCGCACGCGATCTACTTGTTGTCGGGCAAGCTGTATGCCCAGTACCGGCCGGACTTCGCCAGCGGGTTCAGTTGCTCCGAGCGGCCGGCGGAACCGCAGACCGGGCCGGCATTCTGGATTTGCGAGCCAAGAAAATGATCAAGCACGCCAGGACGTTCTCGCCGACGCAGATGTGGTTCAGCGCGCTAGGTGCGTTGATCATTTTCATTGTCCTGGCAGGTTTGGCCAGCGGCTTCTTCAATCCGACCGACCTTGCCGCATGGCAGAATGACTGGGCGCTGGCGTTGTCCTGCTTCCATGCCGGGGCGACCCACTGTGGCAGCCTGAGCAAGTTTCCGTTGGCGTATCTCTTCAATGCGATGCTGGTCGGGCATGGCACCGTATTGCTTGCGTTGGCCAATCTGCTGGCCCTGGGTTTGCCCTTGCTATGTCTGGGGCTGCTGCGCGGATGGCGAATGTCGTTGGGCGCAAGCGGCGTGTATGCGGTTGCGCTATTGCTGAGTCCGTTGCCCGCGTTCTATATCTATTCCGGAGCTCTGGAAGTGCAGGCGGGCGCGGTCTGCGGAATCTATATCGGCACGCTGGCTGTCCTGTTGGAAGACGACGGCACGACCCGGCGCGCAGGAGCGGCACCATGGGTGCTTTTCCTTTCGGGATTGTTGCTGCCGCTTTTCAAGGACACCATCGCGGTTCTGCTGGCGGCCAGCGCGGCCGTGGCATTCGCGATCGGCTGCTTGCGCAAGGAAAGCCGCTCCCGGCTGCCGAGGTGGAAGGCGATTCGGTCGTTCCTGCTCTTCGGTGGCCTGCCTGTCGCGATCGGCTTGATGCTTTCCTCGGCGTACAACGTCTTCAAGTACGGAGTGCCTTGGTCGATTGCCTATGTCGCCGAAGGCAAGGCCACCAGTCCCAGCGTCGAGCGAAGCGCCGAATTCCTGTTGGGTTCGTTGCTTTCTCCAAATGGCGGTGTGTTCGTGTTCTGGCTCCTGCCGATCTTCCTGGCCGTATCGGGCTGGCGCTTGCTCGGACTGGCTCCCCGCGGGCATGCCGTGTGGCTGGCCGCCATCGCTGCCTTGCTTTCCTGCGTGGCGTTCTCGTGCTGGTGGGCACCGTTTGGTTGGGATGGCTGGGGCAATCGGCTGATGGTCCAGCCCATGCTTGCGCTCCTGGTCGCCATGTTGGTTTGCCTGAGGCCGAACCTGGAGCGGCTCCGTACGCTGCCGCCCATTTGGGTTTCGCTGCTCTGCCTGCCTGTGCTGGGTTGGTCGGCCTACTATGTCGCCGTACCTTACGTGGCGGGGCGATCCGAAATCATCGGTGCCTCGCTGTGGTCCGGGCCGGCATGCGAAGACATGCGGCAGGGACTGCGGGTGCAGGCGCCGACGATGGGCCTGTCGTTCTGGAAGAGCGACGTCTATTATCGATGCGCACGCGAGCGAATGATGTATGTGCCAACAATGGATCCAGGTTGACTTTTCTTGACGACCTGGGCAGCGCGGCGGGGGCGGTCAGCGCCGCTGGAGCTGGGTGGACCTGAGCGATCTTCGCTCTGGCATCTTTCATGTGCCGACATGGCGCCTCCGGGCAAGCGCTTTTTCTCGTCGCTTGGCGGATGCGACCACCTGTGCGCAGTCAAGGCGGGCAGGTGGCTTGCAGGTGCGGGTTGCGCCACGAGCGTTGGCGCCCGGCATGGATATTCCTCGCGGTTCAGAGCGGAAGAAGTGCCGGGTTGCGCCATCCTTGCACGCCGTCAACCCGAATCCGGGGCTGTCCTTCGGGAAGATCGAAGATCGCGGCACGTTCCATTTCTAGCAGCCAACCCGCTTCGAGCAGCGTGGAATAGAGTCTACCTTCGATCTGCTTGGAGTGAGTGCCAATCAGCATGTAAGCCACTCGCTCGCCCAACAAGGCGAGGTTCTGTGCCACGAGATCCGCTTCCCCGCCTTGAATATCGATGTGCAGCAGATCGATGCGGGGATTGGACCCAATGACATCGGCAAGCGGCACCATCGCCACCTCGTCGAAGTGGCCGCTGGCGATCGCTTCGTCCCGCTGCTCCGGCGTAGGATCGAACAACGGCTCGCTTCCCCAGGTCGATCCGGGAATATCCTGTTTCGGAAACAGCGCTACGCCAGTCTTGAAGGACGCGATTCCGCGGTGCAGCTCGATCTGATCCGGACGAAATCCATTGGTGGCGAGCGATTCGCGGGCGAACCCCACATGGTCTTCGTCGGCTTCGATGCCGATCACCTTTACGTTGCGCCCCTGAGCGCGCGCGGCAACGCCGCTATTGTTCATCCAGCATCCCCAGCCGCACCCAAGCTCGATCATGACGAAGTCGTTGCTCGACAGGTCGACCGCGCGAAGGGCCGCCCCCCATTCGGCGATATCCGCGTGCCAGTTGGCCGGAATCGGAATGGCTTCAATCTCGCCGCCTTTGGCTGACAGGATCGCCGGAAAGAACTTGGGATCGATCACTACGCCGAGGAAGTTGACCACCATGCCTGGCTTGGCGGTAAGCCCCGACGCGGCGTGACGATACATGGTCTCGATGGGGTCGAACGTGGATGCATAGTGGAAGAACGGGCTCTGCGCATCGCGCGCGGGTGCACCCTGGGTGGTGCGGTACTCCGCAGAGTTGACGATGTCCCGCTTGAGCTCGCTTACGGTGGAAAAGGTCCCTAAGTTCTGAGCAATCACCTGATCGCTCTCGACCTCTCGATCCAACAACAACCGATACGCCCATCTCACAGCATCTTCGGAAATCTTCTGCATAGGTTCCTCTAGGTGAAAAGCGGCGGGCACTTCTGCGCCATGGGTGGTGAAGTTACAGATCGCTGGGAGCAATCGCAAGAACGCGCAGCCTAAGAAGGCGCGTTGCAATCTCGTATCCAAGCCGCGCGCCTCGCCAACGGTCGATGTCGAATCGCCGGGGTCCCAGGAAGGAGGCGCCAATGCGTGATCATCGGACGTTGCGAAGCTCCAGGTTGGTCAAGCCGATCGCCAATTCGCGGTCGTCCACTGACACCCCTGCGGCGGCCGGAGAGATTGTGCTGTCGTATTGCAGTTCAACGGTGACCGCCGAGCCGGCGCTGATTTCCGGAAGTCTGGCAACGATGCGCACCGGTTGTGGAGCGGTCGCAGAGAAGGACTGGGGCTGGATGGCGACCCCATTGATGCGTGTGTTGACCATCATCGATTGGCGCTTCCCTGCCCAGAACCCGTTTGCGGTCAATACGAGCTCGCGGTTGCGGATGGTTTCCGTGACGCGAAACTTCACGATGGAGGTGCTGCCGAGCGACCAGACACCCCACGGCTCCTGGTTCGACCAGCCGCTTTTCAGATAGCGGGACAGTTGGTCGGGCTTGACGATCTGTCCCGTGCGCAGGGCTGGGAGCGTGGAGTCGAGGTCCGCCTGCGTGAGCGAGAGATAGGTCGGCTTCGAGGGGAGCGACCCTAGCTTGCGCTTCAACAGGTGTTCCGCTTCGTGAGTGCCCACTCCGCAATTTATTGCCGGATACACGCCGATGCTGTTGGCGCCGCGGCCAGGGAGATAGAGCAGCTTCCGGCAACCCGGCCCTAGTACGACAGCAGGTCTGATCGGGGTCATTTCGCCGATCTGGGCGTTGCGCTCAGCGAAGACTTCGATTGCCGGATCCCACGCCCAGGGAGCGTAGGTGTATACGGTCACGGCGGCGGAACTCGGGGTGACATACGACTCTTTCTTCGTGGGCCAGTAGTCGCGTACCGCCGTCACGCCCATGAACAGCGCCAGGCTGCCTAACAGCCAGGCCAGCCAGGCGCGCCGCCCACGAAAATCCAAGTACCGTGCTGCGATAAGAAAGCATGGATAGAACAGGCACAGATACCAGAGCCCATAGCGGGCCGGCCCGGGCGTGGCGCCGGAATTGATGTTCACGGTCGCGGCTTGGGCTGCCATCGCCGCTGCGATATACACGGCGAAGAAGGCGAGCAAAGACCCGCGCGCCAGAAGATCTTTTCGCCTGGCCAAGCCGAAGCACGCGGCGACGACAAGCAGCGCTCCGAGCAGCCAGTTCGGAAGCAGACCGATATCCGGGTCCAGGAGGTACTGAATCGACGAGAGCGGATTCAACGCCGTGGTGTCTGCGCCCCTGAGGAAAAGCTGAGGCGAAAGTCCGCCGTAACGAAAGAAGTAGTAGGCGGGGTGGAGTGCGGCGACCAATGCCGCCAGCGAAAGCACCACTGCCGAAACCGGAGCACCGATGCCGCCTCGATTCGGATCGCGCATCTGAACCAGCGCGGCCGCGCAGGCGTAGAGTGCCGGAATCGCGAAGCTGATGTTCTGGGTAGCGGCGATCGCGAGTGCCAGCCCGGCCCAGGCCCACGCTCTCCTGAGCGCGTACGCAACCGCCGCAGTGCTGAAAACGATGGTGAAGAGTTCGGTGTGAACCTTGTTGGTGAACCACAGCGTGGGAGACAGGGCGATGATCAGTAGCGCGGCCAGCGCTCCCTTGAAACCATGCAGCCGGAAACAAAGGAGCAGCAAGCCGGCGATCAGCACCGCATGCAGGAGCATGAAGTGCGCATGGCTGCCGGCCTGCATGCCGATCTGGCTGGCTACCCAGCCGGCGCCGGCCGCGGCCGCTGGGTAAAACCAGAAATGGTTGAAATCGGTCCCTGGTCCCAGCGTCAGCTGCTCATAGACCTTCTTCAGCCTGGCAGCCGGAAGCAGATCGGCGATCTGTTCGGTCGCGTGCAGCTTTTCGTAGGCTCGCCATGCAGCTTCGTCCGCGTAGGGCCTATGGCTCAGCAGGACGGCGCGCTCCATCACGTAGTACTCCGCTCCGTCGCCGACCCTGGTCGCTGGAAAGGCGCAGAGGAGGTTGTACAGCGCTGCGATCAGTATCAGCGCGGTGATGCCATACGCTGCGGCCACGCGCATGCGGCGCTGGCCCGGCGACACCGCGCGCTGGAGGTCGTCGGTGCCTTCCGTGATGTGTTCGGTATTCACGCGCCAGGCTTTGCCTTGGAAAGGATCTCGGCGGCAAGGCCCTTGCCCTCGCGCACGGCGTAATTGGTTCCACGATCTTCTGGATAGACCTGCGCCATGCTGGTCACGAATACGTTCTCAAGCGGCGTGGCCCGTCCCGGGACGAGTTTGGAATAGTGCTTCTCCGCGATCGGCTGCGCGTAGTCGGCGCGCCATACGTGCACGTCCTTGATCCAGCTGCGCGAAAACGCCGGGAACATCTTCTGCAGATGCGGTATCGAAAATTCGACGAGTTCGTCGTCGCTCATCGTATACATCGGGTGTTCGGGCGGGAGATATTTCGACAGGTATACGATATGACGGCCGCCATAGGAGCTCGGCGGTTCGAAGTTGGTGTGCTCAATCACGCCGACATAGGGAAAGCCCGGGTCGTTGACGTTCAGCCAGTACGTCTCCGATAGGCTGCGATCCAAAGACAGCACCATGCAGACGTTGGAAAGATAGCGTATGCGCCGAAGGGATCGCACATAGTCCGGCGGAACCATCCCTTCGAGCAGGTCGGCGGAAATGGGAAAAGGCGTAGACAAGACAAAGTTGTCCGCCGCGATCTGCTCGTCGCCCGCCTGCAGGTGGGTTGCCGTGGTGCCCTCCGCAACGACCGAGGTGACCTTGCAGCGGACCCTGATCTCGCCGCCGAGCTCCCTGATCTCGTCCGCCAGTTTGTTCGCCAGCGCGGCGAAACCGCCGCGGTAGTACGCCAGCACCTCGTCTCCCGCGCTGCTTCTGCTGCCGCCGCGCAGCACCAGTTTCTTCCAGAACCACACGGCCGAGATGTCGTCCGCCACCGCGCCGAACTTGCCCACCAGCAACGGATCCCATACCACGTCGTAGGCCCGCTGTCCGCAAAGATCGATCAGCCATTCCTTGGCGCTAAGGCCTTCCAACTGGCGCCAGTCCTTGATCCTGCGCGCGCGCAACACCGCTATTCCCAGCCGCACCCTGTCGAAGAACGGCAGCGCTTTGAAGCGCAACAGATCCAGGGGCGTGCTGAGGCGGAAAAACTGCCGCGCATAGTACATGCCGGTGCGCGTCGGACGCAGCAATACGTTGTCGCGGGCTCCCAACTCGTCTATCAGCTGGAATATTTCGCGATCGTTGTTGAACCAGTGGTGGTAGAACTTCTCCAGCACCTCGTTGCCCACGGTGAAGCCGCCGGCCAGTCCGCCCAGCTCCGCGTCACGTTCCAATACGATCACCGATTTGCCTGCGCGCGCGAGGGCGTACGCGCTGGCCAGTCCGGAGAATCCGCCGCCGACCACGGCGGTGTGATAGCGCTGCATAGGGTTCATCGAGCAATGTCCGTAGTCGGGCGAAAAGTCACAGCGCGGTTGAGCGAGAACTGGATGACCAGGACAACCGCCAGTGTGGCCAGCTTTGCCAGGAATACGTTCATGTCCAGCCTGGAAACCATGACCCAGAGCAACAGCGTGGAGACCAGATAGCCTATCAGCGCCGTGCCAAAAAACAGCGCAAGCCTGAGCAATGTCCGGTCGTAGGATTGGAAGGTGAAATGCCGGTTCAGCGCGAAGCTTACCAGCGTGCCCACGGCGTAGCCCGCCGCGTTCGCCAATTGGTAGTTCACTCCGAAGGCGACCAGCGCGGCGTAGATGGCCAGGTCGCTGCACACGCCGGTTCCACCGCATAGTGCGTAAACGACGAACTGGCGGATGCGAGCGTTTCTTTCTTTCATTGGCTGCGGAGCGTTCACGATGATTTTCGCTGGTCGAAGTTGCGCGTGGATTCCACCACCGCCTGCGGATTTCCATTGACATGGAGAAGTACTCGGCCCAAGTACTCGCCGATGATCCCCAGCGCCATCAGTTGGATTCCCCCCATGATCAGCGCCGATACGATCAAAGACGACCAGCCCACGGGCATGGCGTTCAGGGTGAAGCGCTGAATCACGAACGCCAGCGCCAGGAGGAATCCCAGCGCGGCGAACATGAGCCCCGACATCGAGGCGAGCCGCAGCGGCAGAAGCGAGAAGCTGGTCGCCATCTTCAGCCATAGCGATATCGATTTTCGCAAGCTGTAGCCCGATTGGCCATCGGCCCGCTGATGATGGTCCAGCGTGATGGTGGTCAGCCGATTGGTCGCCGACAGGATGAGTCCGTCCAGGTAGACATGCGGCCCGGTGAACTTGATGACTTCGTCGCGGATGCCGCCCACCATCGCCTTGAACGGGGATAGGTACAGGCCGGGGGGCTTGCCTAGCAGCCGGTTTGCAACAGCGTCGTTGAATGCACTGCCCGCGCGTTTCCACAGCGGGTGTTGTTTGCTGCGGAACTTGGCGTAGCAGACGTCCACCTTTTGGTTCAGCGCGCCTAGCAGTAGGGGAATGTCTTCCGGCGAATGCTGCAGATCGTCGTCCATGGTGACGACGCGCCGGCCGCTGGAGAGGCGCAAGCCCACCAGGATGGCGTTGTGCTGGCCGGCATTCTTGCGCAGATTGACCACTTTCCACCAAGGACGGTCGGCGGCCAGCCGTAGCAGCACCTCCCACGAATCGTCCGGGCTGCAGTCATTCACCAGGATGACTTCGAAGTTGTCATGGAATGCCGTACCCAGGGCCTGTTCGATCCTGTCGGCCAGAACGGGCAGGATCGTAGCACTCCGGTACACGGGTATTACGATCGAAAGTTCAGGGGTGGCGGTCGACATAGTATTTCCTGATCACCCGGCGGGCGTAGCCTGGCGAGACGTCTATTCCAATTTTTTCCGAATACGCTTGCATGACGCTGGAATCGGGCACCGCGCCGCCGCCGCGCTCGATGAACGTGCACACGGCCTTCCGGCCCAGCGCTTCTTCCATGGCGGGGACGAGATCGCGCATGCTGATCGTCTCCGGCGGTGCGATCTCCAGCGTTTGCGAAGGCGCGCCCTGTTCCTTGAGCAGTTCCATCGTGATCGCGGCGACGTGGTCCACGTCGACCAGGCAGCGCAGTGCATGGGTCCACACCTGGAACGGCGCGCCGCTCACGAGGTTGCGAGCCAGGAAATTGGTGAGGGTATGCGGGTTGGACGTGTGCCCAACGACTTGGGGCAGACGGAGGATGAGATGCGGCAAGCGTTCGCGCACAAGATCCTCCATCCGCAGCTTGTGCAGGACGTAGTCGCTGGTCGCACGGTCCGGATCTGAAACGCTGCAGGTGCTGAAATAGACGAAGCGGCAGCCCGTGCTGGCCAAGTGCTGCTTCAACAGTTGCTCTTCGCGCAGGAAGGCTTCGCCCCGGGTCTCCGAAGAATTGGAGACGCCCGAGGCGAATATCCTGGCATCGAGGTCGCGCAGGCGCTCGGCATCGAAGGAACGCGCGAGCATGCCACTGCCAATGACTTCCTCAGTCATGGCATCGTCCGGTGAATAGCTTTTCGTGCATGAACGCGTCCGCTGCTGCCAGCCGACGAAGATACCGCACCCGCAGCGATTAGCCCAATTGGCGTTCGAGTTCCGGCAGCAGCGCGAACAGATCACCCACCAACCCGATATCCGCGATCTCGAAGATCGGCGATTCCGGGTCCTTGTTGATCGCCACGATGGTGCCGGCGTCCTTGATCCCGGTCAGATGCTGGATCGCGCCGGAGATGCCGATGGCCAGGTACAGGTCCGGGGCGATGATCTTGCCGGTCTGGCCGACCTGCAGCTCATTGGGCACGTAGCCGGCATCCACCGCCGCGCGCGAGGCGCCCACCGCGGCGCCGAGCTTGTCGGCCAGGCTGTAGATGTGCTTGAAGTTGTCCGCCGAGCCCACGCCGCGGCCGCCGGAGACCACGCGCTTGGCGCTCTGCAGGTCGGGGCGGTCGGACTTGCCCGCGGCCAGGCCGACGAAGCGGGTATGGGTGGGCAGCGTTGCGCTGACGCTGGCCGCCTCGATCGCGGCGCTGCCGCCCTTGGCCGCTTCCGGCCACGAGGCGCTGCGCACGGTGGCGACGACGGTCTGGTCGGCGGGCGCCTGCACGCTGATGATCGCGTTGCCCGCGTAGATCGGGCGCTTGAACGCGTAGTCGCCATCCACCGCCATCAGGTCGGAGATCTGGTTGACGCCAAGCAGCGCGGCGACCACCGGCATCAGGTCCTTGCCGAAGGTGGTGGAGGGGCCGAACACGTGGCTGTAGCCCTGCGCCAACTGCGCGATCTGCGGCCCCAGCACCTGCGCGATGGCGTGTTCGTTGGCCGGATCGGCGACGGTGAGCACACGGTTCACGCCGGCGATCTGCGCGGCCTGGGCGGCGACGGCGCCAGGATCGGCCGCCAGCACCACGATGTCGATGGCTTCCGGCGACAGCGCCTGCGCGGCGCTGACGGTCTTGGCGGTGGCCGCGTTGAGCTGGCCGTTCAGGTGTTCGGCGACGACGAGGATCTTGGCCATTACAGCAACCCCTTCTGCTTGAGTGCGGCCACCAGTTCGGCGGCGTCCTTGACCATCACGCCGCGGCTGCGCTTGGGCGGCGGGGCGTAGTGGGTGGTGGTCAGGCTGTCGTTGGATTCCACGCCCAGGTCGGCGAACGCCAGGGTCTGCAGCGGCTTGCTCTTGGCCTTCATGATGTCCGGCAGTTTGATGAAGCGCGGCTCGTTCAGGCGCAGATCGGTGGTGACCACGGCCGGCAGGTCCACTTCCAGCGTTTCCAGGCCGGCATCGACCTCGCGGGTCACGGTGGCCTTGCCGTCGGCGACGACCAGCTTGCCGGCGAAGGTCGCCTGTGGGCGGCCCCACAGCGTGGCCAGCATCTGCCCGGTCTGGTTGGCGTCGTCGTCGATCGCCTGCTTGCCCAGGATCACCAGGTCCGGCTGTTCCTGCTCGACCAGCTTGAGCAGCGTGCGGGCGGCGGTCAGCGGCTGGATCGCGGCGTCGGTGACCACGTGGATGGCGCGGTTGGCACCCATCGCCAGGCCGTTGCGCAGGTGCGCGGCGGCATCGGCCGGGGCCAGGGTAACCACCACGACCTCGCTGGCGATGCCGGCGTCGCGCAGGCGCAGCGCCTCTTCCAGGGCGATTTCGTCGAACGGATTGGGGGAAAGCTTGACGCCCTCGGTCACGACGCCGGAGCCATCCGGCTTGACCTGGATGCGGACGTTGTAGTCCACCACGCGCTTGTAGGCGACGAGGATTTTCATCTTGTACGAGATCCTTCAGCAATGCGGGAAGGCCCGGCCGCGGCGGCCGGCACGGGGGAGGGGGTAATTCTAGCCGCTGGCACGATTCCATGCGATTGCGTACGGAACTTGGCTGCCGAGTCCTGCCGTTCAGTGCCGATCCCGCCGTTGCGGCCAAAATCGCTATCCTTGGGGGCTTGGATTCGGCGCAGTCGGGCGCCGCACGAACAGGAGAGATAACGTGCCGACTTGGCTCGTCACCGGTGGGGCAGGGTTCATTGGCGGCAATTTTGTCCTGGAGGCGGTCGCACTCGGCATCCGCGTGGTCAATCTCGATGCCCTGACCTATGCGGGAAACCTGAACACGCTGTCCTCCCTGGCCGGCAACCCGGACCATGTCTTCGTCCATGGCGACATCGGCGACCGCGGCCTGGTGCGGCGGATATTGCGGGAGCATGCGCCGGACGCGGTCGTGAACTTCGCTGCCGAAAGCCATGTGGACCGCTCGATCGACGGGCCAGGCGCGTTCGTCCAGACCAACGTCGTCGGCACGCTGGCCCTGCTGGAAGAGGTGCGCGACTACTGGAAGGCCTTGGCACCCGAGCGCAGCGAGGCCTTCCGTTTTCTGCACATCTCTACCGACGAGGTGTACGGCTCGCTCGGCGCGACCGGCAAGTTCACCGAATCGACGCCCTATGCGCCGAACTCGCCGTATTCGGCCTCCAAGGCGGCCTCCGACCATCTGGTGCGTGCGTTCCACCACACCTACGGGTTGCCGGTGTTGACCACCAACTGCTCGAACAACTACGGCCCATACCATTTCCCCGAGAAACTCATCCCGCTGGTGATAGCCAGGGCGTTGGCCGGCGATTCGTTGCCGGTCTATGGCGACGGCAAGCAGGTGCGCGACTGGCTGTTCGTAAGCGACCACTGCGAGGCGATCCGTACGGTGCTGGACAAGGGCGCCGTGGGCCAGACCTACAACGTGGGCGGGAACTCCGAGCGCCAGAACATCGAAGTGGTGCAGGCGATCTGCGTACTGCTCGACGCGCGGCGCCCGCGCGAAGACGGCCGGCCGCGTGCCTGCCAGATCAGCTACGTGGCCGATCGCCCCGGCCACGACCGCCGTTATGCTATCGATGCGTCCAAGCTCAAGAACGAGTTGGGCTGGGAGCCGAAACACACGTTCGAGCAGGGCATCGCCAAAACGGTGGACTGGTACCTCACCCACCAGGAATGGGTGCGAAGCGTGCTCGACGGCAGCTACCGGCTCGAGCGCATCGGTACCGCAGCGTGACCCTGAATCCGTACCCGCAGCTGCGCATCCTGCGCGGTCGCTCCCCCAGGTAAGAACATGACGCAACGCAAAGGCATCATCTTGGCCGGCGGCTCCGGTACACGGCTCTATCCGCTGACCAAGGGCGTCAGCAAGCAGCTGCTGCCGGTCTACGACAAGCCGATGATCTACTACCCGCTGAGCGTGCTGATGCTGTCGGGCATCCGCGAAGTGCTGATCATCAATACCCCGCATGAGCAGGCGCTGTTCCAGGCGCTGCTGGGAGACGGGTCGCAATGGGGCATGGACATCCAGTACGCCGTGCAGCCGAGTCCCGACGGGCTGGCGCAGGCGTACCTCATCGGCCGCGATTTCGTTGCCGGACAGCCCAGCTGCCTGGTGCTGGGCGACAACATCTTCTACGGGCATGGCTTGACCGGCCTGCTCAGGCGCGCCAGCGCGCACACCGTCGGCGCGACGGTGTTCGGCTACTGGGTGAGCGATCCCGAGCGTTACGGCGTCGCGGAGTTCGACGCTGATGGGCGGGTCGTCAACATCGAAGAGAAGCCGGCGGCACCCCGCTCCAACTATGCGGTCACTGGCCTGTATTTCTACGATGGGCGTGCCGCCGAGTTCGCTGCGGAGTTGCGCCCTTCGGCGCGCGGGGAACTGGAGATCACCGATCTCAATCGCCGCTACCTGCAGGAAGGATCACTGCAACTGCAGCCGCTCGGCCGCGGCTATGCCTGGCTGGATACGGGGACGCATCAATCGCTGCACGAGGCTTCCAACTTCATCGAGACCATCCAGGCGCGGCAGGGCCTGCAGGTCTGCTGTCCGGAAGAGATCGCCTATGGCCAGCGCTGGATCGACGAACAACAGCTGGAGCGCTTGGCGGTGCCTCTTTCCAAGAGCCATTACGGCCACTACCTGCTCGACCTGATCAAGCGGGGGCGCGTGCCATGAAGTTGGTGCACACCGCGCTGCCAGGGGGCATCGTGATCGAACCGAAGGTGTTCGGCGACGCCCGCGGCGAGTTCTTCGAAGCGTGGAACGCGGAGCGGTTTGGCGGCAGCGGGTTGCCAACGCGGTTCGTGCAGAGCAATGTATCCACCTCGACCCACGGCGTGCTGCGCGGGCTGCACTACCAGTGGCCGCGGCCCCAAGGCAAGCTGGTGACGGTGCTGAGGGGAGAGGTCTACGACGTGATCGTCGACATACGCCGCGGGTCGCCGCATTTCGGCCGCTGGGAGGCGGTGATTCTGAGCGAGGCCAACAAGCGCCAGCTCTGGATTCCGGAAGGCTTCGCGCATGGCTTTGTGGCGCTGTCCGAGCAGGTAGTGTTCAACTACCTGTGCACGGACGTTTACGTGCAGGAAGCGGACGCCTGCATCCGTTGGAACGACGCTGCCATCGCCATCGACTGGCCGATCCAGGCGCCGTTGCTGTCGCCCAAGGACAGCGCGGCGCCGTTCCTGGAGGAGATTCCCGCCGAGCGCCTGCCGATCTTCCCGTCGTGAGCGTACTGGTCTTCGGCAGCAACGGGCAGGTGGGGCGGGCAGTGGTGCGTGCCCTGGACGGGCGCATGCCCGTGCTCGCGGCGACGCGCAGCGGGCGCTCGGGCGACGGACGCGCCTGCCTGCAAGCGGATTTCGACCGGCCTGCCGAGATCCGCGCGCTGCTCGACGCCGAGCGTCCGAGCCAGGTGGTGAACGCGGCGGCATACACCGCGGTGGACAGGGCCGAAGGCGAACGCGATGCTGCGTTTCGCGTCAACGCCCACACGCCCGCGCTGATTGCGCAATGGTGCGCGTCGCATGATGTTCCGCTGGTGCACTACTCGACCGATTACGTGTTCGACGGCCGCGGCCACAGGCCATACCGGGTCGACGATCCAGTGGCGCCGTTGAGCGTCTATGGCGAGAGCAAGTTGGCGGGCGAGCGCGCGATCCAGGAGGCGGGCGGGCGGCATCTGATCTTCCGCACCGCATGGGTATATGCCGCGTACGGAAACAACTTCCTGCGCACGATGCTGAAGCTGGCGGCGGAACGCGACGAGCTGCGGGTAGTGGCCGACCAGATCGGCACGCCGACGCCGGCAGCGCTGATCGCGGCGGTCACCGCGCGTGCGCTGGATGGAGTGGCGGCCAGCGGCATCTGGCACCTGACCGCAGCTGGCCAGACCACCTGGCACGGTTTCGCCGAACAGCTTCTTGCGCGGGCGGTCGAGCGCGGCTTGCTTGCGCGCATGCCGCGGGTGCAGGCGATCGCCAGCGTGGACTTTCCCACCGTGGCACGGCGGCCGGCCTATTCCTGCCTGGATCCGGGCGAACTGGCGCGAACGTTCGGCGTGCGGTTGCCGGATTGGCGCGAAGGGCTCGCCGAGGTGATGGACGCTCTTCCCCCCGCGCAGCGATGAAGTCCCTGCCTTCGGGCGACGGCGAATCGCCCGAGGAGCGGCGGCGATGGTCGAACCCGTTGCGCCGGCGCAGGGCGGTGCGTCACGCCGGCAAATCGCAAGGATGCGCCGGCGGGTGAAACGGCCAGGGGAGCCTGGCCGCCGCGACGCCGATGAACGAGATGGCGCTACGCGCGCCCGTAGGTATCCTCGAAGCGCACGATATCGTCCTCGCCCAGGTAGCTGCCCGACTGCACCTCGATCAGTTCCAGCGGCAGCTTGCCCGGATTGCGCAGTCGATGGGTCACGCCCAGCGGGATGTAGGTGCTCTGGTTCTCGGTGAGCAGCAGCACTTCTTCGCCGCGGGTGACTTCGGCCGTGCCGCTGACCACGATCCAGTGTTCGGCACGATGGTGGTGCATCTGCAGGCTCAGCGTGGCGCCCGGCTTGACGGTGATGCGCTTGACCTGGAAGCGCTGGCCGTTGTCGATCGAGTCGTAGGCGCCCCAGGGACGGTAGACCTTGCGGTGCCAGGTGGCTTCCGACCGGCCGCTGGACTTGATCTTGGCCACGATATCCTTGACTTCCTGGATGCGGTCGCGGTGTCCGACCAGCACCGCGTCGTCGGTTTCCACCACGACTACGTTTTCCAGTCCGACCATTGCGATCAGCCGCGAGCCGTAAGCGTAGGTGTTGCTGCAGTCGATTTCGATCACGTCACCGTGATGGGCATTGCCGCGCGCGTCCTGCGGCGAGACCTCCAGCAGCGCGGACCAGGAGCCGACGTCGCTCCAGCCGGCATCCAGCGGCACCACCACCGCATCGGCGGTCTTCTCCATTACCGCGTAGTCGATGGAATCCGACGGGCTGGCCGCGAACGCGTCCTTGTCCAGACGGATGAAGTCGGCATCGCGCTTGGCCGCGGTCCAGGCCTGGGTGCAGGCTTCGGCGATGGCCGGCTGAAACTTGCGCAGTTCGGCAAGATAGCGCGAGGCGCGGAACAGGAACATGCCGCTGTTCCAGAAGTACTCGCCGGATGACAGGTAGCCCTGCGCCGTCGCTAGGTCGGGTTTCTCGACGAAACGCTCGACCGGCCGCACCTGATCGCCGCCGCTCGCCTTGATATAGCCGTAGCCGGTTTCCGGGCTGGTCGGACGGATTCCGAACGTGACCAGCTTGCCTTGCTCCGCGGCCGCGGCGGCGACTTTGACCGCTGCTTGGAAGGCGTTCTCATCGAGGATCACGTGGTCGGAAGGTAGCACTAGCAACAACGGGTCGGCACCGTCGTGCGTGGCTTCCAATGCGGCCACCGCGATGGCCGGGGCGGTGTTGCGGCCCTTCGGTTCGAGCAGGATGGAGGCCGGCTTGACCCCGAGCTGCTGCAACTGCTCGGCCGCGATGAAGCGATGTTCTTCGTTGGCGACCACGATGGGCGCCTGCCCGGCGACGGGGGCGGCACGCAGCCAGGTGGCTTGCAGCATGCTGTGCTCGCCGACCAATGGCAGGAACTGCTTGGGATAGGTTTCGCGCGACAGCGGCCACAGGCGCGTGCCGGAGCCGCCGGACAGGATGATGGGAAGGACTTCGCTCATGGGCGGGGGGACTCCACAAATGCGTTGAAAGGAAGGTGCGGGGGAATGGAGAGGATCATGCTTTCAATAGATCGGAGATTTCAGCGGTGCGCTGTTCCAGCAGTGCCGCATCGCCACGCGTTTCCACGTTCAGGCGCAACAGCGGTTCGGTATTGGAGCTGCGCAGGTTGAAGCGCCAGTCGGCGAACTCGGCGCTGACGCCGTCGGTATAGTCCAGCGTCGGCGCGTGCGAGGCGAAGTGTTCCATCACCCGCGCCACCGAAGCCTTGGCGTCGGCGACCTTGAAGTTGATCTCGCCGCTGCACGGGAACTTCTGCATGCGCGCCTCGACCAGGTCGGCCAGCGAGCGGCCCGACTGCGACACCAGTTCGGCGATCAGCAGCCACGGGATCATGCCCGAGTCGGCGTAGGCGAACTCGCGGAAGTAGTGGTGCGCGCTCATCTCGCCGCCGTACACGGCGTTTTCGCTGCGCATCTTCTCCTTGATGAAGGCGTGCCCGCTCTTGCACAGCACCGGTACGCCGCCAGCGTCCTCGACCATCTCGATCGTGTTCCAGGTCAGGCGGGGATCGTGCACCACCTTGCCGCCCGGCTGCTTGGCCAGGATCGCCTGCGCCAGCAGGCCGACCAGGTAGTAGCCTTCGATGAAGCGGCCGTTCTCGTCGAAGAAGAAGCAGCGGTCGAAATCGCCATCCCAGGCGATGCCGAAGTCCGCGCCGTGTTCCTTCACCGCCTTGGCGGTGGCTTCGCGGTTCTCGGGCAGCAGCGGGTTGGGGATGCCGTTGGGGAAATGGCCGTCCGGCTCGTGGAACACGCGCACGAACTCGAACGGCAGGTGCGGCGCCAGCAGGTCGACGATGGCGCCGGCGCCGCCGTTGCCGGCGTTGACCACCAGCTTCAGCGGCTTGAGCGTGCCGATGTCGACGTAGCTGAGCAGGTGCGCGATGTAGGCGCTCTTGTCCGGGCGGCTGTGCTCGGCCGCGGTCGGGGTGCCGGCGGGCGCGGTGTCGGCGGCCACGGTGTCGCGGATCGCGAACAGGCCGGTGTCGGAGCTGATCGGGCGCGCGTTCTCGCGCACCAGCTTCATGCCGTTGTAGTCCATCGGGTTGTGGCTGGCGGTCACCATCACCCCGCCGGCCGCCTGCAGGTGGTCGGTCTGGAAATACACTTCCTCGGTGCCGCACAGGCCGATGTCGATGACCTCGCGGCCGCTGGCGCGCAGGCCGGCAGAGAGGGCGTCCTGCAGCCCCTGGCTGGCCAGGCGCACGTCGTGGCCCACCACCACCGGGCCGCTTTGCAGCTGCCCCGCCAAGGCCACGCCGATGCGGCGGGCCAGGTCCTCGTTCAGTTCGTCGGGAACGCGGCCGCGGATGTCGTAGGCCTTGAATGCGGGAAGCGGCATAGGGGAGGGTCCTGGCTTGGGGGAAACCGGAGTGTAACGTTCCAGCCCTTAATCGGTCGTTGCGGCAGTGCGACGTAGGCCCGGGGCGGGGAGCGGCTAAACTACTTGTCTACTTCCAACGCGGATGCTGGCCAATGGGCGACACCTCTACCCGGGCGACCGGGCGACGCGGCAAGCTTTTCCCCGACGCGCGCACGGCGCTGGCCGACGTGGTGGCCAACGGCCAGACCCTGGCGGTCGGCGGGTTCGGCCTGTGCGGCATCCCCGAGGCGCTGATCGCGGCGCTGCGCGACAGCGCCGTGACCGGGCTCACGGTGATCTCCAACAACGCCGGCGTCGACGGCTTCGGCCTGGGCCAGCTGCTGGCGACCCGGCAGATCCGCAAGATGATCTCGTCCTATGTCGGCGAGAACAAGGAGTTCGAGCGCCAGTACCTGGCCGGCGAACTGGAGCTGGAGTTCAATCCGCAGGGCACCCTGGCCGAGCGGCTGCGCGCCGGCGGCGCCGGCATTCCCGCGTTCTTCACCGCCACCGGCTACGGCACCGTCGTCGCCGAGGGCAAGGAGACGCGCGAGTTCGACGGCAAGCACTACGTGCTGGAGACCGCGCTGCAGGCCGACGTGGCCCTGGTCAAGGCATGGAAGGCCGACGCCGCCGGCAACCTGGTGTTCCGCAAGACCGCGCGCAACTTCAATCCGGCCTGCGCGATGGCCGGCAGGGTCTGCATCGCCGAGGTCGAGCAGATCGTCGACACCGGCAGCATCGATCCGGACCAGGTGCATCTGCCCGGCATCTACGTCGACCGCATCGTGCACAATCCGCATCCGGAAAAACGCATCGAACAGCGCACCCTGCGCCAGAAGGACGCCTGACATGGCCTGGACCCGCGACGAAATGGCGCAGCGCGCCGCCCGCGAACTCACCGACGGCGCCTACGTGAACCTGGGCATCGGCCTGCCGACCCTGGTCGCCAACCACATTCCCGAAGGCGTGGACGTGTGGCTGCAGTCGGAGAACGGCCTGCTCGGCATCGGCCCGTTCCCGGACGAGGACGAGGTCGACGCCGACCTGATCAACGCCGGCAAGCAGACCGTCACCGCCCGCGCCGGCGCCAGCTATTTCGGCAGCCACGATTCCTTCGCGATGATCCGCGGCGGCCACATCGATCTGGCGATCCTCGGCGCGATGCAGGTCAGCGCGCGCGGCGACCTGGCCAACTGGATGGTGCCCGGCAAGATGGTAAAGGGCATGGGCGGGGCGATGGACCTGGTGGCCGGGGTCAAGCGCGTGGTGGTGCTGATGGAGCACGTGGCCAAGGACGGCAGCCACAAGCTCCTGCCCGACTGCGACCTGCCGCTGACCGGCGTCGGGGTGGTCGACCGCATCATCACCGACCTGGCGGTGTTCGACGTGACCGCGGACGGATTGGTGCTGGTCGAGAGCGCCGATGGCGTGGGCGAGGACGAACTGCGCAGCAAGACCGGGGTGCCGTTCCGGCGCGCCTAGCCATTGGCGCCAAGGGGCCGTCGGGGCGGCACCTTGGCATCTTGCACCTCATCAAAGCCGGTCGGCCCGTGCCGATCGGCTCACAGGTTCTGGTAATTCGGGCCGGAGCCGCCTTCCGGCGTGACCCAGTTGATGATCTCGTAGGGATCCTTGATGTCGCAGGTCTTGCAGTGCACGCAGTTGGCGGCGTTGATCTGCAGGCGCTTGCCGGCCGCGTCGTCGACGATCTCGTAGACCGCGGCGGGGCAGAAGCGGGTGCAGGGGTTGCCGTACTCCTCGGTGCAGCGGGTCACGCAGATTTGCGGGTCCAGCACGTGCAGGTGCACGGGCTGGTCCTCGTCGTGTTCGGTGGCGGCGAAGTACACGGCCTGCAGGCGGTCGCGCGGCGCCAGGTCGCGTTGCACGTAGTCGCGCTTGGGCTGTTCGTGTTCGCCGAGCCGGTCTAGCGACGACCAGTCCGCCGTCACCTTCAGCGTCCACGGCGAGGCGCCCTTGACCAGGGTTTCCCAGGCGGCGTTGAGCATGCCGAACCACAGGCCCTTCTTGAAGCCGGGCTTGATGTTGCGCACCTGGCGCAGTTCGGCCATCACCTCCGAGCCGCGCAGCTTGGCGTCGAAGCCGGCCGGGTCCAGCGCCGCGCCGGCGGCCAGGTGCTCGGCGGCGAGCATGCCGCTGCGGATCGCCTGGTGGGTGCCCTTGATCTTGGGCACGTTGAGCAGGCCGGCGGTGTCGCCGATCAGCAGCGCGCCGGGCATCTCCACCTTCGGCAGCGACTGCCAGCCGCCGCTGGCGATGGCGCGGGCGCCGGCCGACAGGATGGTGCCGCCTTCCAGCAGCGGCTTCATCAGCGGGTGGTTCTTCCACTGCTGGAACGCTTCCCACGGCCGGTATTCGGGGTCGTGGTAGTCCAGGCCGCTGACGTAGCCCAGCGCCACCTGGTTGTTCTCCAGGTGGTACAGGAAGCTGCCGGCATAGGTGGCGCTGTCGGCCGGCCAGCCCAGGGTGTGCACGATCTTGCCGGGCACCACGCGGCCTTCCGGCAGCTGCCACAGTTCCTTGATGCCGATCGAATAGGCCTGCGGGTCGCTGCCGGCGTCCAGCGCGAAGCGCTTGACTAGGCGCTTGGTCAGGTGCCCGCGCGCGCCTTCGGCCAGCACCGTGACCTTGGCGCGGATGTCGATGCCGGGGGTGTAGCCGGGCTTGTGCGAGCCGTCCTTGGCCACGCCCATGTCGCCGATGCGCACGCCGAGCACGGTGCCGTCGTCGGCGTGCAGGGTCTCGGCGGCGGCGAAGCCGGGGTAGATCTCCACGCCCAGCGCCTCGGCCTGCGGCGCCAGCCACGCGCACAGCGCGCCGAGGCTGACGATGAAGTTGCCGTGGTTGCGCATGCCCGGCGGCACGATCGGGAACTTGCGTCCGCCGTCCTTGCTCAGGTGCCAGAACTCGTCCTCGCCGGCGGGCACGCAGATCGGCGGCGGGTTGTCGCGCCAGCCGGGCAGCAGCGCGTCCAGCGGCGCCGGTTCGATCACCGCGCCGGACAGGATCTGCGCGCCGACGGTGCTGGCCTTCTCGATCACGCAGACCGAGATGTCGGGGTTGAGCTGCTTGAGCCGGATCGCGAACGCCAGCCCGGCCGGACCCGCGCCGACGGTGACCACGTCGTATTCCATGACGTCGCGTTCCACTGGCTCCGGCGCGCTGGCGCCGCCCTCCAATCCCGTCATCTGGTCCGCTCCCGTTGGCTCGTTCTGGCTGTCTGCATTTTCAGGCTTTGTGCGTGGCGGGGCAAATTCCGCACGCTGGCGTATGGTGGGCCAGGGCGTGCTAGCGTGGCGCGATGCAACTGGATCTGCCCGGCGCCGACGTCCGCTGGCTGCCCGGCTGGCTGGCGCCGGCGGAGGCGGCGGCGTTGTTCGCGCAGTTGCTGGGCGAGGTGGCCTGGGAAGTGCACCGCATCCGCCTGTTCGGGCGGCTGGTCGATTCGCCGCGGCTGAGTTGCTGGATCGGCGACCCGGAGGCGAGCTACCGCTACTCCGGCACCCGCTTCGCGCCGCACCCGTGGCCGCCGGCGCTACGGCCGTTGCGCGATCGGCTGGCCGCGGAAACCGGGGTGCCGTTCAACAGCGTGCTGGCCAACCGCTACCGCGACGGCCGCGACGCGATGGGCTGGCACAGCGACGACGAGAAGGAGTTGGGACCGCGCCCGCTGATCGCCTCGCTGAGCCTGGGCGCGACGCGCCGCTTCGTGCTGCGCCATCGCAGCGAACCGGCGCTGCGCCAGGCGCTGGAACTGAGCACGGGCGGGCTGCTGCTGATGGGAGGCGAGACCCAGCGGCTGTACCGGCACGCCTTGCCGCGGACCGCCAAGCCGGTCGGCGAGCGGATCAATCTGACGTTTCGCAGGGTTGCCACGGAGTAGCCGCGGTCCCTTCTCCCATCGGGACCATGGCCCCTTCTAGGGGAAGTGCCTCGGAGCGGATGAGGGGGCGAGCGAAGCCTGATGGTGCGCATTCCTGGCGGTCGTACCCTCACCCAACCCTTCCGGTGGGAGCAGGGCTAAATCTCAGCGGCGTGGGGTTGGGGCGATCGTCGGCGCTGGCGCCAGTGCGGTCGCTGCATCCGCCTGGCCTTGCTGCAGGGTCCAGCCGACCACCTCGCCGCTCAGCTGCGACAGCGCCTGGCCGAAGGCGTCGGCGACCTGCGCCTTGTCGGTGCTGGCGGCCGGCTGCGC
The DNA here is from genome assembly GCF_025665335.1 of Xanthomonas sp. AM6. Classification (NCBI taxonomy): domain Bacteria; kingdom Pseudomonadati; phylum Pseudomonadota; class Gammaproteobacteria; order Lysobacterales; family Lysobacteraceae; genus Xanthomonas; species Xanthomonas sp. AM6. The sequence goes on along the minus strand of NZ_CP106869.1, from coordinate 4,067,005 downwards.
GGCGAGGAAGGTGCGCGAGGCGACCACGCGCTGGTCGGGGGTGTACAGCAGCTTGGCGTTGAGCTCGATCGTGGCCGAGGGCAGGTCGCGGCCGGCGTAGTCGGATTCGAAGCGGCGCAGGTCCAGCAGCAGCTTGTAGTCGGCGCGGATGCCGGTGCCGAGCCGGGCCACGCCGGGGATGCGCCCGGAATCCTCGAACGCGCGCACCAGCGTGTCCTCGAGCATGTCGGTGGCCGGCTGCGCCCAGCCGACGCCGCTGTAGACCTGCAGTTCGCCCGGGGTGGGGCGCACCGCGATGCGCGCACTGTCGACCACGCGCGCGGCGCTGGGCTTGGCGATCGCCAGCTGCCAGGTCACCTGCGGCCAGGACGGGTCCGGCGTCACCCGCACGTCGGGCGCGTAGATCGTGACCGGGTCCTTGCTGCCGCCGGTCAGCGCCGAGCAACCGGCGAGCAGCAGGGCCGGGATGGCGAGCAGCAGGAGGGCGCGCGTCGGCTTCATTTGGGTTCGAACTCCTTCGGGGCGTCGCGGCCGAGCAGGTAGCGCGCGGGGTTGTTGTCCAGGCGGTCGCTGACCCGGCGCAGGTCGCGGATCAGCCCGCGCAGCTCGGTCAGGGTCGGGCCGAGCTGGCCCAGGCCGTCGTTGGCGAAGCTGTTGATCGCCGCGCGGTTCTCGCCAAGGATCTTGTCGGCGTTGCCGCTGGCCGAATCCAGCTTGCTCAGCGTGCTTTCCAGCTTGTCCAGGATCGGCGGCAGCTGCTGCACCAGGTTCTGGTCCAGGCGCTGGATGGTGCCGTTGGTGGTCTTCAGGGTCACGTCGAGGTTGCGCGCGGCGTCGCGCGCGCTGAGGATCAGCGACTGCATGCCTTCGTCGCGGTTGGCCAGCGAGCCGCTGATCGTCTCCAGGTTGTGCAGGGTGGCGGTGATGCTGGCCACGTTGCGGTCGCTGAGCACCTCGTCCAGGCGCTCAACGATGCGGTTGGCGGTGTCGGTGATGTTCTGCAGCGCCGACGGCGTGGTCTGGATGATCGGCGCGTCGCTGGTGTCGACCGAGGTCAGCGACGGCGCCTCCGGGGTGCCGCCGGAGAGCTGGATGATCGACGGTCCGGTCAGGCTGGTGATGCCCAGCTTGGCGCGGGTGTCGCTCTTGATCGGGGTCGTCGAGTTCAGCCGCACCCGCGCCACCACCTGGCGCGGATCGTTCGGCGCCAGGGTCAGCTCGGTGATCGAGCCGACCGCGATGCCGTTGTACTGCACCGGGCTGCCCACCGACAGGCCGGTGACCGCCTCGCGGAACACCACCCGGTATTCCTGCCAGGTGCGGTCGGACGAATACTTGGCGGCCCACAGCCCGAACAGCAGCAAGGCGAGCCCGGCCACGATGGTGAAGGCGCCGATCAGGACGTAGTTGGCTTTGGTTTCCATGGCTCAGGCTTTCTCGGTCCAGGCGGTCTTGGCGTCGCGGGCCGCGCGCGCGCGCGGGCCGTGGAAGTATTCCTGGATCCAGGGGTGGTCGACTTGCTCGATCTGCGCCAGCGGCGCGGTGGCGATGACCTTGCGGTCGGCCAGCACCGCCACGCGGTCGCAGATAGCGTACAGGGTGTCCAGGTCGTGGGTGATGAGGAACACGGTCAGCCCCAGCGCTTCCTGCAGGGTGCGGATCAGCCGGTCGAAGGCGGCCGCGCCGATCGGGTCCAGCCCGGCGGTGGGTTCGTCCAGGAACAGCAGCGGCGGGTCCAGTGCCAGCGCGCGCGCCAGCCCGGCGCGCTTGCGCATGCCGCCGGACAGCTGCGAGGGCAGCTTGTTGATCGCGTCGGCCGGCAACCCGGCCAGCTTCACCTTCAGCAGCGCCAGTTCGTAGTGCCAGCTGTCGGGCAGTTCGCCGAAGTGCTCCTTCAGCGGCACCTGCACGTTCTCGCCCACGCTCAGCGAGGAGAACAGCGCGCCGTCCTGGAACAGCACGCCGGTATTGCGCTCCACGTGCAGGCGGTCTTCGCGGCGCTTGGAGTCGGTGTCCACGCCGAGCACGCGGATGTGGCCGGCATCGGGATCGCGCAGGCCCAGGATGCTGCGCATCAGCACCGACTTGCCGGTGCCCGAGCCGCCGACCACGCCGAGGATCTCGCCGCGGCGTACGTCCAGGTCCAGATCCTCGTGCACGGTCTGGCTGCCGAAGCGGTTGAGCAGGCCGCGCACCGAGATGGCCAGGTCTTCTTCGGGATTCGGGATCGGGGATTCGGGATTGGTCAAGGCAATGGCTCCCGACCAGGCAGCGCAAGGCGCCCGGCGTCGACGAATCCCCAATTCCCACTCTCCAATCCCGGCTCCATCACCACCCCACGTTCATGAACCACAGCGCGGCGACCGCGTCGATGATGATCACCAGCGAGATCGTCTGCACCACGCTGGAGGTGGTGCGCTCGCCGACCGACTGCGCGGTGCCTTCCACGCGCAGGCCTTCCAGGCAGCCGATCAGGCCGATCACGATCGCGAAGATCGGCGCCTTCGACAGGCCTACCAGCATGTGCCGCAGCTGGATGGTCTCGTGCATGCGCGCCAGGTACATCTGCGGCGGGATGCCCAGGTCGAAGGCGCCGACGGTGACGCCGCCGGCCAGGCCGGCGATCATCGCCACGAAGGTCAGCAGCGGCAGCATCACCAGCAGCGCCACCAGCCGCGGGATCACCAGCAGGTCCATCGGGTCCAGGCCCAGGGTCTGGATCGCGTCCACTTCCTCGCGCGCCTTCATCGCGCCGATCTGCGCGGTGAACGCGCTGGCGGTGCGCCCGGCCAGCACGATCGCGGTCAGCAGCACTGCGAATTCGCGCAGGAAGGCGATGCTGACCAGTTCCACCACGTAGATCTCGGCGCCGAAGTCGCGCAGGATGGTCGAGCCCAGGAACGCGATCACCGCGCCGACCAGGTAGGACAGCAGCGCCACCAGCGGCACCGCGTCCAGCCCGACCTGCTCCATGTGGTGCACGGTCGAGGTCAGGCGGAAGCGCCGCGGTTCGTGCACCAGGCGCAGCACCTTGACCAGGGTCTCGCCGAGGAAGCCGACCAGCGCGACGATCTCCTTGCCGTTGCGGTGCACCGCGTAGCCCAGCCGCTCCAGCGCCGCGGCGAAACCGTAGTCGCGCTTGCGCTTGGGGCGGTCGTCGGCGACGTCCTCGATGGTGCTGACCAGCGCCTGGTGGTCGTGGCGGAACTGCAGCGCTTCGTGGGCGATGCCGTTGCGGGTGGCATGGCGCATCAGCTGCAGCACGCCGGCCGAATCCAGCTGGCCGATGCCGCTGGCGTCGATGCCGGTGGTGCCCGACGGCATCGTGCGCAGCACGTCCGACGAGGCCAGCGCAGTGGCCAGCGTCCAACTGCCGGACAGCCGCACCCGCGAGGGGTCTCGGTCGTCCTGGCTGAGGGTGGGCGGTTGCGGTTCGATCATGGGGCGTCCGGGGCGTCCGGGCGCGAGCATACCCGTTTCGCCCGCATTGCAACGTCGTCGCGCGCCACGGAGGTGGCTGCGCGCGGCGTTCGCGCCATACTAGCCGACATGCCCGCCGCGCCTACCGCCAGCCCGTCCACCGCCGCCACCTATGCGCAGCGGATCGCCTTCGTCTCCGAGATCGCCGGCCGCCTGCACACCTACGGCACCACCGCGCAGCGCCTGGAAGCGGCGGTGGTGGCGCTGTCGCAGCAACTGGACCTGGACTGCGAGCCCTGGTCCAACCCGACCGGGCTGATCCTCAGTTTCAGCGACCCGACCAAGGCGATCGGCTCCAGCGACATCACCCGCGTGGTGCGGCTGGCGCCGGGCGACAACGACCTGCACAAGCTCAGCGTCGCCGATCGCATCGCCGACGACGTCGCCAGCGGGCGCATGAGCGTGGCCCAGGGACACACCGCGCTGCGCCAGCTGGACCGCCCGCCGGGGCGGCGCTGGAAGGCGATGCAGATCCTCGGCTTCGGCCTGGCCGCGACCGGCGTGGCCGGGCTGTGGCGGTTGCCGTGGCTGGATATCGCCACCGCCACCGCGATCGGCCTGCTGATCGGCGCGCTGACCCAGTTCACCGACAAGCGTCCGGCGGCCAAGGAGGCCAACGAGGCGCTGGCGGCGCTGCTGGCCGGCGTGGTCGCCGCGCTGGTGGCGACCAGCGTGGCGCCGCTGAACCTCAATTCGGTGATCATCGCCTCGCTGGTGGTGCTGCTGCCGGGTATGGCGCTGACCAACGCGGTCAACGAACTGACCAGCCAGCACTGGGTCTCCGGCACGGCGCGCTTCGCCGGCGCGGTGACCACGATCCTGAAGCTGACCGTGGGCGCGGTGATCGCGGTGACCCTGGCGCAGCTGCTGGGCCTGGAGCCGATGGTGCACGCGTCGCGGCCGCAGGCGGACTGGGTGGAATGGGCCTCGCTGCCGGTCGCCGCGTATGCCTTCGCGCTGCTGTTCAAGGCCAGCGGCCGCGATTATCCGTGGGTGATGGCGGCCTCGGTGGCCGGCTACGTGATCGCGCGCGTGGCCGGCGAGGCCTGGGGCAGCCCGGTCGGCATCTTCCTGTCGGCGATGTCGCTGACCGCGGCCGGCAACCTGTTCGGCCGGCTGGTGCACCGCCCGGGCGCGTTGATCCGATTGCCCGGCATCATCATGCTGGTGCCGGGCAGCGCCAGCCTGCGCGGCCTGCTGACCCTGGTGCAGCAGCACGACGTGCCCGGCGGGCAGTCGGCGCTGCTGGCGGTGACCAATATCGTGATGGCGCTGGTCGCCGGCCTGCTGTTCGGCAACCTGCTGGTGCCGGCGCGGAAGAATCTCTAGCGGCCGCCGCGGCGCGCATGAAAAACGCCGGCTCGCGCCGGCGTCTTTCGAATATCCGCCAATCGACGGATCAGTTTTTCGATGCGGCGGACTTGCTGGCTTTCTTGGCGACTTTCTTGGCCGCCTTCTTGGCGGTCTTCTTTGCCGGGGCCGGGGCCGCGGACTTGGCCGGTGCCGCGATCAGGAAGTCTTCGACCTTCTTGCCCTTGCTCACCTGCTCGGCCAGCCAGCGCGGCTGCTTGCCGCGGCCGGTCCAGGTTTCCGCCGCATTGGCCGGATTGCGGTATTTCGGCGGGACCTTGCCCAGCTTGCGGCCCGGCTTCGGGCCCGGCTTGCCGGCGGCCTTGCGGCCGCGCTTGGCCGGAGCGGCGCCACCGAGGACTTCATCGAGGCTGTAGCCGTGGGTCTTGGCCAGGCGTGCCAGCTGGGTGCGGACCTTCGCGATGGGCGTGCGCTTGGCGACGATGGTCTGTTGTTTCTTGGCAGTCTTGATAAGAGCGCCCAACTGCTTGGCCGACAGGCCGCTGAGATCGATGGTCATCTGTACTCCGGAAAATGGATGATGGGCATACAGCCATTCCCTGGCTCGAGCGGAATCATAATATCGCTTTATCGGATTGACAAATATTCCGCTTATTTCGATATGCGGCCGCCGCAGGATCGGCGTGCGGGACACTTATACGCGCCGGATTCCGCTTGTCAAATAAAACCGGCATGCCGTCGCGTTCCGCCAGGGCATATTGCCGCGGCAAATGTGCAAGCGGTGTCGTAACGAAGGCCGCGCAAAAAAAAAGGCCGGGATATATTCCCGGCCTTTCCGATTAACCCTGCAGGCGCGCCAGCAATGCGGCGCGGTCCAGGCTTTCGGCCTCGCCGCCGCTGCGCGCGCGGTACTCGAAGGTGCCGGCCGCCAACCCGCGCTCGGAGACCACCACGCGGTGCGGAATGCCGATCAGTTCGATATCGGCGAACATCGCGCCGGCGCGCAGGCCGCGATCGTCGAGCACCGCGTCCAGGCCGGCCTGCTGCAGCTCGGCCAGCAGCGCCTCGCCGGCCGCGTCGATCGCCGGGTCGCGCTTGGGATTGATCACGCACACCGCCACCGACCACGGCGCCATCGGCTGCGGCCAGCGGATGCCGGCCTCGTCGTGGTTCTGCTCGATCGCCGCGGCGACGATGCGCGAAATGCCGATGCCGTAGCAGCCCATCGCCATCGCCACGGTCTTGCCGTGCTCGTCCAGCACGGTGGCGTCCAGCGCCTGCGCATACTGGCGCCCGAGCTGGAACACGTGGCCGACCTCGATGCCGCGCGCCAGGCGGATTTCGCCGCCGTCGTGCGCGCGTTCGCCTTCGACCACGTTGCGCAGGTCGGCGACGGCGTCCGGCTCGGGCAGGTCGCGGCCCCAGTTGACCCCGGCCAGGTGGAAGCCGGCCTCGTTGGCGCCGACCACGAAATCGGCCATCGCCGCCACGTCCCGGTCGGCGACCACGCGGATCGGCTGGCGCGGACCGAGCGGTCCGAGGAAGCCCGGTTCGCTGCCGAGGTGGGCACGGATCTCGGCTTCGTTGGCCATGCGGTAGCCGGCCAGGCCGGCGACCTTGCCCAGCTTGATCTCGTTCACCGCGTGGTCGCCGCGCACCAGCGCCAGCACGAACGTCTCGCCGGCCATCACCGCGACCGACTTGACCGTGCGCTGCAGCGCGATGCCGAGCAGCTGCGCCACGGCCTCGCAGGTCTTCTGGGTCGGCGTGGCGACCTTGCGCAGCTCTTCCTGCGCAGCCGCACGCGGCGCCGGGTCGGCGGCGACCGCGGTCTCGACGTTGGCCGCGTAGTCCGAGCCGGTGGAGAACGCCAGCGAATCCTCGCCGGACTCGGCCAGCACGTGGAATTCCTGCGAGGCGTCGCCGCCGATGTCGCCGGAATCGGCCTGCACCGCGCGGAACTGCAGGCCCAGGCGGGTGAAGATCCGGCTGTAGGCGGCCTTCATGTTCTCGTATTCGCGGGCCAGGTCCTCGTCGCTGACGTGGAACGAATAGGCGTCCTTCATCAGGAACTCGCGCGCGCGCATCACCCCGAAGCGCGGGCGGATCTCGTCGCGGAACTTGGTCTGGATCTGGTAGAAGTTGACCGGCAGCTGCTTGTAGCTGCTCAGCTCCTGGCGCGCGAAATCGGCGGCGGCCTCCTCGGCGGTGGGGCTGTAGCAGTATTCCTGGTCCTTGCGGTCCTTCATCCGCAGCATCAGGCCGCCGAACTTCTTCCAGCGCCCGGTGGCTTCCCACAGCTCGCGCGGCTGGATGGTCGGGAACAACACTTCCACCGCGCCGGCGCGGTTCATTTCCTCGCGCACCACCGCCTCCACCTTGCGCAGCACGCGCAGGCCCAGCGGCGACCAGGTGTACAGGCCGGAGGCGAGCTTGCGGATCATGCCGGCGCGCAGCATCAGCCGATGGCTGACCAGTTCGGCGTCGGCCGGGGTTTCCTTGGTGGTGTGCAGGTGGAACTGGGAAAGGCGCATCGAGGGGCTTCGTGGACGGCGGGCGCCCATTTTGCCAGTCATTGCCGGCGCTGCGGGGATGCGCGGCGGCCGGCGCCGCGTCCGCGCCGGCCGCGCGCGCTCACTCGGCGGCGGCGGGCGCTGCGCAATAGGCCTTGATCGCGGCCTCGGCCAGGCCCTTCTGCGCCTCGCGCTGGGCATCGTCCAGTTCGGCATCGGGCTTGCCGTCGCCGTCGCGGTCGGTCATCACCTTGCCCGGCTTGCCGAGGATGTCCAGGTTCCTGCGCGCGCTGAGGCAGTTGGCGTTCTCGGCCGGCGCGGCGACCTCGGTGGCCTCGGCCGGGGCGCCGCCGTGGCTGTCGACCCGCCGCGCCTGGTACTTGCCGCCCGGCGGCGGGCTCTGCGAATAGTGGGTGACGCCCTGCGCATCCTTCCATTGGTACAGGGTGGCGGCGCCGGCCACGCCGCTGGCGGCGAGCAGGAACAGGCAGCAAAGCCGGGGCAGGGCGCGCATCACGTTCTCCGGGGCGGGGCGAGCGCCGATTGCAGCACCCGCCGACGGGCCTGGCAAGTCGATTAAACTGCCCGGATGGACCCATCCCGCCCGCCCCCCCGTTCGCGCACCATCTACCTGCTGCCGAACCTGTTCACCACCGCCGGCCTGTTCTCCGGCTTCTACGCCATCATCGCCGCGGCCAACGGCCAGTTCGTGCACGCCAGCGTGGCGGTGTTCGTCGCCGCGGTGATGGACGGGCTGGACGGGCGGGTGGCGCGGCTGACCGGCACCAGCAGCGAATTCGGCGTGCAGTACGACTCGCTGGCCGACCTGGTCAGCTTCGGCATGGCGCCGGCGCTGGTGATGTACCACTGGTCGCTGTCGGCGCTGAAGTTCGACGGCAGCGTGATGGGCCGGGTCGGCTGGTCGGTGGCGTTCCTGTACGCGGCCTGCGCCGCGCTGCGCCTGGCGCGCTTCAACACCCAGGTCGGCACCGTCGACAAGCGCTGGTTCGTCGGCCTGGCCAGCCCGGCCGCGGCCGGGTTGATGATGGCCTTCGTGTGGGCGTTTGCCGACGGCAACCTCGGCTGGGACGGCGAGCAGCTGCGCTACGTGGCGCTGGGCCTGACCGTGGCCGCGGCGCTGCTGATGGTCAGCCGCATCCGCTTCTGGAGCTTCAAGGGCGGCGAGAAGGGCCCGCGCGCCGACCGGGTGCCGTTCCTGATGCTGGTGCTGGCGCCCATCGTGATCGCGGTGCTGGTCATCGACCTGGCGCGCGCGCTGCTGGCGATCGGCGTGCTGTACGCCCTGTCCGGCCCCTGCTACTGGCTGTGGCGGCGCTGGCGCAAGCTGCCGGACGCGACGTGAGCGAGGCGATGGCCAACGACGCGCCATTGTGGTCGGCCGAGCAGCACGGTTGGCTGCAGGCGTTGGGACATACGCTCTACGTGGGCGTGGATGCCGATGCGGTGGTCGCGCAGGCGCCAGTGCCCGAGGCGCGCGATGACGCCGCCGGCATGGCGCCGGCGCCGGCCGAGCGCGCGGCGCCGGTCCATGCGCGCGCATCCGCGCCATCACCGACGCCCGCGCCGGTGTCGCCGCCGCCGCGGGCGCGCGCGCCGGCCGCGCCGGCCGACGTTGCCGAACCGCATCGCGGCGCGCCCGTGCCGGCTGCGCGGCGCGCCGGCCTGCGCCTGCCCGACCGGCTGCAGATCGCCTTGCTGCGCGCTTCCGGGCGCAACCCCAACGATCCGGCCACGCAGACGCTGATGGCGACCTGGCCGCTGGCCGAGTTGCGCGGCAACGCCGCCGCCAAGCGCGCGCTGTGGCCGCAGCTGCGCGCGCTGCGCAGGCAGGCGCCGCGATGAGCGCGCTGGGCACGGCATCCGCGCCAGGGGCGACGCTGCGCGCGTTGCGCGAGACCGATCTCGACACGGTGATGGAGATCGAGCGCCGCGCCTATCCGTTCCCGTGGACGCGCGGCATCTTCCGCGACTGCCTGCAGGCCGGCTACCCGGGCTGGGTGCTGCTGGAGCAGGGCCAGATTGTCGGCTACGGGGTGATCAGCGTGGCGGCCGACGAGGCGCACATCCTCAACGTCTGCGTCGCGCCGGAACGGCAGTCGCGCGGCTACGGGCGCCTGCTGCTGCGCGCGCTGATCAAGTACGGCGCGGACCTGGGCGCGCGCCGCGTGTTCCTGGAAGTGCGCCCGTCCAATCCCAACGCGATCGCGCTGTACCACAGCGAAGGTTTCAACGAGATCGGCCGCCGTCCGCGCTACTACCCGGCGGCGAACGGGCGCGAGGACGCGCTGGTGATGGCCATCGAGCTGTTCTTCGAAGGCATGTCGTAACGCGCGACGGCGTGCCGCTGCCGGCGCCGTTGGGCGTATCGCAAGTGCGTTGCGTGCCGCGTCCGCCTCCGGCCTTTTTTCCCGATCGCCAAAGCATTTCGACGCAGATGTTGCCGACTCCGAAATGTTGTGGGAGCGACTTCAGTCGCGACGCGCTGTACCGGTGTCGCCCGCTGCGATCGACAATCCGGGCGCAGAACCCGCCCAGGTGCCGCTCCCGGTCATTGCACTTTTTCCGTCGCTCCGCAACGCATCGCGGGTTCTGCGCAATGTCGCCACGTGTCGCCGGGACAGCGTTGTTGTCCCGCAGCGGGAGCGGGTGAGCGCGCCGCGTCGCACCCGCGTTTTTGCTAGATGCCTTCCACATATCGCAGCGTTGGATCCCCGCGCGCTGCATTTGTCTCTTCCCAAGCCGAACGCGCTGCCTACAGTGCGCGCCTCTTCGGCGCTGCCCCGTTCGATGGACTGGTGCGCAATTGTCCGAAGGGACAGCGAATGCGCTCGCGCCGCTTGCGTTTTCCGCGCTGCGTGCGACCGCTCCACCCATGCCTACGAGGTTCCAGGATGAAGACACAGTCACTCATTGCATCCCCGCGCACGCGCGCCCACGCGATTGCGCTTGCGGTCTGTCTGGCGGGCGCGGCCGGCAGCGCCTGCGCCGACGCCAGCCTGGACGTCGCCAGCACCGGCTGGGCGACGCAGAACGGCGGCACCAAGGGCGGCTCCAAGGCCGCGGCCGCCAACGTCTACAGCGTCAGCACCGCCGCGCAGCTGAAGGCCGCGCTGAAGGCCAGCGTCGGCAGCAACGGCCGCATCATCAAGGTCAGCGGCATCATCGACGTCAGCGAAGGCACGCCGTACAGCACCACCGCGGACATGAAGAGCCGCGCGCGCCTGGACATCCCGACCAAGACCACGCTGATCGGCATCGGCAGCAACGCCGAGATCCGCGAGGGCTATCTGTACGTCAAGGCCAACGACGTGATCATCCGCAACCTCACCATCGAGAACCCGTGGGATCCGCAGCCGGTGTGGGACCCGGACGACGGCAGCGCCGGCAACTGGAACGCCGAATACGACGGCCTGACCATCGAGGGCGCCAGCAACGTGTGGGTGGACCACGTCACCTTCACCGACGGACGCCGCACCGACGACCAGAACGGCACCGCCAACGGCCGCCCCAAGCAGCACCACGACGGCGCGCTGGACATCAAGAAGGGCGCCAACTACGTGACCGTGTCCTACTCGGCGTTCAAGTCGCACGAGAAGAACAACCTGATCGGCTCCAGCGACAGCGCCTCCAGCACCGACAGCGGCAAGCTGAAGGTGACCATCCACAACACGCTGTTCGAGAACATCTCCGCGCGCGCGCCGCGGGTGCGCTACGGCCAGGTGCACCTGTACAACAACTACCACGTGGGCAGCACCGGCCACGCGGTGTATCCGTTCTCCTACGCGCACGGCGTCGGCAAGGAGTCGAAGATCTTCTCCGAGAACAACGCCTTCGACATCGCCGGCGTCAGCGGCTGCGACAAGATCGCCGCCGATTACGGCGGCAGCGTGTACCGCGACTTCGGCTCGCTGCTCAACGGCCAGGCGCTGACCTGCGCGTGGAACAACAGCATCGGCTGGACGCCGCCGTACACCTACGCGCTGCTGCCGGCGAACCAGGTGGCGAACGACGTCAAGGCCAAGGCCGGGGCCGGCAAGCTCTGAGGGAAATGTGCCGCCGCCAGTTTGCGGCGGCGGCATGTCAGGCCATTGTGGGCGACTCCGGGTGGCCTTGGGCCATCAGCCGCGACGGGCATGACCGGTGGTGCCTGTCGCGGCTGAAGCCGCTCCTACAGTTGTCGATGAGAACGCTGGCCGGCGCGCATCACCGCGCCCGCCGCGATCGCCTGCAGCGCGCCGCCTGGGCGCTACAGCTTGGCGCGCTGCTCGCGCAGGCCGGTGAGCTGCGCGGTCCAGTCGGCCAGGCGCTGCCGCTCCTGCTCGACCACCGCCGCCGGCACCTTGTCGGTGAACTTCTCCAGCTTGGCCGCGCTCTTGTCCTGCTCGGCGCCGACCCGGGCGATCTCCTTGTCCAGGCGCGTGCGCTCGGCGTCCAGGTCGACCAGCCCCTGCAGCGGCACCAGCAGGCGCAGCTCGCCGACGATCGCCGCGGCCGCCGGCGGCGTGTCCTGCGTGGTGTCCAGCCACTGGATCGCCTCCAGCCGCAGCAGGAACGTCAGTTGCGAGGCGAAGCGCTCCACCCGCGTGCGGTCGTCGGCCTGGCCGCCCTGCAGCAGCAGCGGCACCAGCTTGGACGGCGGCACGTTGAGCTCGCTGCGGACCCGGCGCAGCGCCGAGACCATCGCCTTGAGCCATTCGATGTCGGCTTCCGCGCCGGCATAGGCGGTCACGTCCAGCTCGCCGGCATGCGGATACGGCTGCAGCGAGATGGTCGGCGCGGCGATGCCCAGGCGCGGCGCCACCTGCTGCCACAGCTCCTCGGTGACGAACGGGATCAGCGGGTGCAGCAGGCGCAGCAGCGTCTCCAGCACCTGCAGCAGGGTGTGGCGGGTGCTGTCGGCGGCTGCGGCGTCGTCGCCGTTCAAGGCCGGCTTTGCCAGTTCCAGGAACCAGTCGCAGAACTCGTTCCAGGCGAACTCGTACAGCGACTGCGCCAGCAGGTCGAAGCGGTAGGCGGCGAAATGCGCCTGCGCCTCGGCGGCGACCTTGTCCAGCCGCACCAGGATCCACTTTTCGGCATCGGTGACGGGCACGTGCTGGCGCGCGTTCAGATGCAAGGCGGTGTCCGCATGGTTCGCCATCTGGGCGCGTGGCGACGCGTTTGCCACTGTCGCGTCCGCGGAATCCTCGGAGCGCGTATTCATCAGCACGAACCGGCTGGCATTCCACAGCTTGTTGCAGAAATTCTTGTAGCCCTCGGCGCGCCCCAGGTCGAACTTGATGTCGCGGCCGTGGCCGGCCAGCGCGGCGATGGTGAAGCGCAGCGCGTCGGCGCCGTGGGCGATGATGCCGCCGGGGAATTCCTTGCGCGTGGCCTTCTCGATCTTCGGCGCGTCGGTGGGCTTCATCAGGCCGGTGGTGCGCTTGGCGACCAGGTCCTCGATGCCGATGCCGTCGATGATGTCCAGCGGATCGAGCACGTTGCCCTTGGACTTGGACATCTTCTGGCCCTGCGCGTCGCGGATCAGGCCGGTGATGTACACGTCGCGGAACGGCACCTGGCCGGTGAAGCTGTCGGTGGCCATGATCATCCGCGCCACCCAGAAGAAGATGATGTCGAAGCCGGTGACCAGCACGCTCGACGGCAGGTAGCGGTCGAAGCCGCGCTCGGCCATCGCCTGCGCGTCCGGCCAGCCCATCGTCGAGAACGGCCACAGCTGCGAGGAGAACCAGGTCTCCAGCACGTCGCTGTCCTGGTGCAGGGCGACGTCGGCGGGCAGGCCGCCCTTCGCGCGCGCGTCGGCCTCGTCGCGGCCGACGTAGCAGTTGCCGGCGTCGTCGAACCACGCCGGAATGCGATGCCCCCACCACAGCTGGCGGCTGATGCACCAGTCCTGGATGTTCTCCATCCAGTGGCGATAGGTGTTGATCCAGTTCGGCGGCACGAACTGGATCTGCCCGGATTCGACCAGCTCCAGGCCGCGCTTGGCCAGCGCGTCCATCTTCACGAACCACTGGTCGGTGAGGTAGGGCTCGATCACCTGGCCGGTGCGGTCGCCGCGCGGCACCTGCAGCTTGTGCGGCCTGGTTTCCACCAGGATGCCGAGGTCTTCCAGTTCGGCCAGCACCGCCTTGCGCGCGTCGTAGCGGTCCAGGCCGCGGTAGCGTTCCGGCGCGTTGTCGTTGATCGCCGCGGTCGGGGTGAACAGGTTGATCATCGGCAGGCCGTGGCGCACGCCGACCTGGTAATCGTTGAAATCGTGCGCCGGCGTGACCTTGACCACGCCGGTGCCGAACGCGCGGTCCACGTAATCGTCGCCGATCACCGGCACCTGGCGCCCGGTCAGCGGCAGCGTCACCGTCCTGCCGATCAGGTGCGCGTAGCGTTCGTCCTGCGGATGCACCATCACCGCGGTGTCGCCGAGCATCGTTTCCGGGCGCGTGGTGGCCACCACCAGGTAGTCGCGGGTCTCGCGCAGGGTTTCGTTGCCGTCGGCATCGCGCTCGACGTGCTCGTAGCTGGCGCCGTCCTCGAGCGCGTAGGCGATCGACCACAGGAAGCCGTCTTCCTCCACGTTCTCCACTTCCAGGTCGGAGATCGCGGTCTTCAGCACCGGGTCCCAGTTGACCAGGCGCTGGCCGCGGTAGATCAGGCCCTGTTCGTGCCAGCGCACGAACGCCTCGACCACCGCCGCCGACGGCTGCGGGTCCATGGTGAAGGTGCTGCGCGACCAGTCGCTGGAAGTGCCCAGCCGGCGCATCTGCCGCTCGATGGTGTCGCCCGACTGCGCCTTCCATTCCCAGACCTTGGCGATGAAGCCCTCGCGCCCCAGCGAGTCGCGGGTCTCGCCCTTGCCCTCCAGCGCCAGGTTGCGCGACACCACCATCTCGGTGGCGATACCGGCGTGGTCGCTGCCGACCTGCCACAGCGTGTCGAAGCCGCGCATGCGGTGGTAGCGCACCAGCGCGTCCATCAGCGTCTGCTGGAAGGCGTGGCCCATGTGCAGCGTGCCGGTCACGTTCGGCGGCGGCAGCAGCACCGTGTACGGCTCGCCCTGCCCGGACGGCTTGAAGTAGCCGGCCTGCTCCCACGCCGCATACAGGCGCGCTTCGAAGGATTTGGGGTCGTAGCTGGGGGCGAGGGTGGTCATTGGAAAGCCGGGATTCGTTATTCGGGATTGGGGATGGGGTGCAGGGATGGTGCCGGTGGAGGAGGCGTGGGAACCCATCCCGAATCCCCACTCCCCAATCCCGGCTCCATCACATGTCGTACTTGCTGACCTCGAAGCCCAGCGCCTTGTACTGTTTCCAGCGCTCGCGCAGCGGGTCGCGCGCGGCCGGGTCGGCCGGCACCACTTCCAGCACGCGGTCGCAGGCGCCGAGGTAGGCGTCGTCGCGCAGGTTGATCACCAGCGGGCGCGACGGCGCTTCCACCCCGGGCGGGGCGATCAGCACCTGCGCCTCTTCCTCGTCGACATCGGCGCCGGCGATCTGGTGCGGGATGTAGGCGTCGTCGTCGAACGCCCACAGCAGCTCGTCCAGCTCCTCGGCCTGCGCTTCGTCGCGCGCCAGCACCAGCGTCCACAGGTTGGCGTCGTTGGCCTTGCGCGCCAGCTCGCAGACCAGCCGCAGCGGTTCGGTGAGGAAGCGCGGCTTGGCGATCAGGTAGAAATCGGCGCGGGGCATCAGGGCAGGGATTCGTTGTTCGAGATTCGGGATTGGCAAACGCGCATCAGGATCGTCTGCCGAAGAGGTGGGACGGGAAAGTGGAGGCGCTTTTCACGAATCCCCAATCCCGACGCCCCAATCACGCCGCGCCGCCAGCCGCGGCGCGGTCCAGCAACCACTGCGAAAGCAGCCCCACCGGCCGCCCCGTGGCCATGCCGCGCTTGCCTTCGTCGCTGGCCACGCCGGCGATGTCCAGGTGCGCCCAGCGCTGGCCTTCGGTGAAGCGCGACAGGAAGCAGCCGGCGGTGATGGCGCCGGCCCAGCGGCCGCCGATGTTGTAGACGTCGGCGAAGCTGGAATCGAGCAGGCCCTGGTACTCGTCCCACAGCGGCAGGCGCCAGGCGCGGTCGAACACGTGCTCGCCGGCGGCCAGCAGTTCGTTGGCCAGGTCGTCGTGCTTGCTCATCAGGCCGGCGGTCTGGTGGCCGAGCGCGACCATGCAGGCGCCGGTGAGGGTGGCCACGTCGATCAGCGCCTCGGGGTTGAAGCGCTCGGCGTAGGTCAGCGCGTCGCACAGGATCAGGCGGCCTTCGGCGTCGGTGTTGCCGACCTCGATGGTCTTGCCGGACATGCTGGTGATCACGTCGGAGGGGCGGTAGGCGTTGCCGTCGATCGCGTTCTCCACCGCCGGCACCACCACCACCAGGTTAAGCGGCAGGCGCGCGGTCGCGGCGGCGACGAAGGTGCCGATGACGTTGGCGCCGCCGCACATGTCGTACTTCATCTCCTCGATGCCGCCCTGGGTCTTCAGGTTGACGCCGCCGGTGTCGAAGGTGATGCCCTTGCCGACCAGCACGTAGGGCTTGGCCTCGTCGCCGCCGTTCCACTTCAGCACCAGCAGCCGCGGGCGGTTGGCCGAGCCGCGCGCCACCGCCAGCAGCGAGCCCATGCCCAGTTCCTGCATCTGCGTCTCGTCGAGGATCTCGGCCTCGGCGCCGTCCACGCCTTCGGCGAACGCCGCCGCGGTCTCGGCCAGGTAGGCCGGGGTGCACAGGTTCGGCGGCAGGTTGCCCAGCTCGCGGGCGAACTTCACGCCGGCGGCGATGGCCTGGCCCTGGGCCAGCGCGGTGGCGTCTTCGCCCAGCACGGCCAGGCTGGCCAGGCCGCCGTCGTCGGGCTTCTTCTTGCCCAGCGTGGCGGTGTAGCGGTAGCAGGCGTGGTCGCTGGCGATCACCGCCTGGCGGATCGCCCAGGCCTGGTCGCGGCCCTTGACCTCCAGTTCGGACAGGGTGAACAGCGCCTTGGCCGCCGGCCCGCTCTTCAGCGCGCGCGCCGCGTCGCCGACCGCCTTCAGGTACTGCGGCACGCCGAACTTGGCGGCCTCGCCCAGGCCGACCACCAGCACGCGCGGTGCGGCCACCCCGGGCAGGTCGTGCAGCAGCGCGGTGGCGCCGGTCTTGCCGCTGACGTCGCCGCGGCCGGCCAGGGCCGCCAGGCGTCCGCCGCTGGCCGCATCCAGGGCCTGGGCGGCGGGCGACAGGCGCTTGTCGGCGAACATGCCGACGACGATGCAATCGAACGCCGCGGTGGCCGGGGCGTCGTGGTTCAGGGTGAATTCCAGGGCCATTGATCAGATTCCGTTGGCAAATCCGTACAATCGCGGGCTGTTTACGTCCAGCCGGGTTAGGCTGGCTCCGCCGCGAACGAATCCGAGAGTTTAAATCAACCCACCCCCATGCCGAAGCTCGATCGATACCTGCTGCGCGATTTCGTCCAGAGCTTCTCTGCCACCCTCATCGTGTTGCTGGTGGTCAGCGTCGGCGGGGTGCTGGTCGACGTCCTGGGCAACATCGCCGACGGCCGCATCCCGGCCAAGCTGTTGTTCTCCCAGCTCGGCCTGCAGTTCGTGGTGTACCTGCCGCTGATCCTGCCGCTGGCGCTGATGCTGGGCCTGCTGCTGGCGCTGGCGCGGCTGTACCGCGATTCGGAGATGGCGGTGATCACCGCCATCGGCGTCGGCCCGCGGCGGATGCTGCGGCCGATCCTGATGCTGGTGGTGCCGGTGGTGACCCTGGTCGGGCTGTGTTCGCTGTGGCTGGGCCCCTGGGCCGACCGCACCTCCGACCGGCTGATCGACGAGGCCAACCGCAGCCTGCTGATGGCGGGGCTGGAGGCCGGGCGCTTCACCACGCTGTCCGACGGCGGCATCGTCTACATCAGCACCCTGTCCGGCGACGGCACCAAGCTGGGCAAGGTGTTCATGCAGCGGCAGAAGGACGGCCGCCTGGACGTGGTCACCGCGCAGCGCGGCGCGATGTTCTTCGAGGGCCGGGCCGACCGCTACCTGCGCCTGGAGGACGGCTACCGCATCGAAGGCCCGCTGGCCGGCGCCGACATGGACTACCGGCTGATGCGCTACGCCAGCAACGACGTGGCCCTGCCGGACCGCGACGAGGCGCGCAAGGACGACGATCCGGAGCTGCTGCCCACCACCAGGCTGATCGGCGACCCGCGGCCGCAGGCCAACGCGCAGCTGCACGCGCGCATCGCCCCACCGCTGCTGGCGCTGGCGTTCGCGCTGCTGACCCTGCCGCTGTCGCGCAGTTCGCCGCGGCAGCAGCGCTACGGCCGGATCATGCTGGCGTTCCTGGCCTACCTGGTCGGCACCAACCTGATGTTCATCGGCACCCAGTGGCTGAGCACCGACAAGCTGCCGCGCGCGCTGGGCCTGTGGTGGCTGACCCTGCCGCTGCTGGCGCTGGCGGTGTGGAGCTACCTGCGCGACGGGCACCTGGCGCGGCCGCGGAGGCAGGCCGCATGAAGCTGCGCCCGAACCTGCACGACCTGTACGTCGGCCGCGCCGTGCTCGGCACCGTCCTGCTGACCTGGGCGGTGCTGCTGGGCCTGGACGTGATCATGGCCTTGTCCAACGAATTCAAGGACATCGGCAAGGGCAGCTACAGCCTCGGCCACGCCGTGGCCTACGTCGCCTACACCGTGCCGCGGCGCGCCTACACCCTGTTCCCGACCGGCGCGGTGATCGGCGTGCTGATGGGCCTGGGACAACTGGCGGCGACCTCCGAGCTGACCGCGCTGCGCGCGCTGGGCCTGTCGCGGCGGCGGCTGAGCGTGGCGGCCGCGTCGACGATGGCGGTGCTGACCGTGGCGATGGTGTTCAGCGGCGAGACCCTGGCGCCGTGGGCGCAGAACCAGGCCGACGCGATCAAGGCCAACGCCAAGTACAACGGCAACATGAGCATGGCCCGCTATTCCGGGCTGTGGGCGCGCGAGGGCGACACCTTCCTCAATGCGCAAAGCGGCGAAGAGCATCTGGAAGGCGCCGGCGGCACCTGGCTGGAACTGCGCGACGTACGCCTGTACACGCTCGACCAGACCGGGCGGCTGGCGTCGCTGACCCATGCCGCGACCGCCGAGCACCGCGACCGCGGCTGGACCCTGAAGCAGGTCTACCGCGACACCTTCGCCGAGCGCGCGGTGCAGCGCGAGACGTTCGACAGCCTGCCATGGACGTCGCAGCTGGACGCGGCCGCGCTGGCCTCGGGCCTGGCCAAGCCGCGCAACCTGTCGGCGCACGAGCTGCGCACCAGCATCGAGTACCGGCGCCGCAACGGCCTGGACGCGCGCGACTACGAGGACCAGTACTGGAGCCGCTGGTTCTACCCGCTCAACGTGCTGGCGCTGTGCTTTGCCGCGATCCCGTTCGCGTTCGGCGCGCTGCGCAGCGGCGGCATGGGCAAGCGCCTGTTCCTGGGCATCCTGTTCGCGCTGGTGTTCTGGCTGCTGCAGCTGTTCTTCGGGCGCATGGCCGGCGCGCTGAAGTTCGACTACCGCATCGCCTACGCATTGCCGCCGCTGGTGATGCTGACCGTGTCCTGGCTGCTGTTCCGCAAACGCAGCGGTTGAGCCGGTGCGCCGGTTGAGCCTGCTCGGCGTGGGCTTGTGCCTGTCGTATGCAGTGCCGACCGCGTTGTGCGTGTGGGGCGCGCAAGGTGCCGACGACAAAGGGCATTTCGTGCTGCTGCAACTGCCGTTGACCCCCCAGTTGCTGTTGCTGGACGCGCTCGGGGCCGACGCCTGGTTGCGCGGCATGTCCTGGATTGCCAGCTATTCGTTGCTGGTGCCGCCGTTGTTGCTATTGCTGTATGCGTCGGGCCATGGACTGGAGGCGATGCTGCGCCGCGCCGCGGTACGCCTTGCGCGTCCGGATTGAGCGGAGCGCCTTGTGCCGCAGTGGCATTGGCACGGAATAGGATTCGCCGCGCGTTTCGGGCGCCAAGGTCAGGGCCGTCGCTTCGGAAGCCGGACCAGCCGCGTGCCGCTGGCACGGTCGTGCCAGGTCAGCCGTTCCCGGTCGAACAAGGCCCACCAGAACCCCAGCCCGCCCAGCAGCAGCGACAGGGTGCCAATTAGATAACGCCGCCACAGCGCGCCCCATGTCGGCGTGCCGCCATCGGCGCCGTGCAGGCGCAGCCGCCACGGGCGCATGCCCAGGGTCTGGCCGCCGCGGCGCCAGCTCAGCGTCGCGTACAGCCCGGCCACCAGCCAGCAGCACAGCCACAGCAGCCACTGCAGCGCGCTGAACGGGGCGATGTTCTCGCGCGGCGCATGGCCTTCGAGCGTATAGCCCAGGGTGAACAGCGCCGAGATCACGAACCACAGCGCCAGCACCGGCCAGGCGTCGTAGAACAGCGCCAGCAGCCGCCACGGCAGCAGCGCGCGCGGACGGGAAGCGACGGCGGTGGGCGACGAGGCGGACATCGCCACAGCTTAGCGGCAGCGCCACCGGCACGTCACCGGCCGCCCGCCACCGGCGCCGCCGCCTTGCGCCACCTCGCGCAGGCACTAGGCTTCCCCAATGCCCAATCCCCAATCCCCAATCCCCAATCCCCAATCCCGAGTCCCGAGTCCCGAGTCCCGAGTCCCGTAAGCTCCCCGCATGCCCGACCTCCACACTCCCGCCGAACGCCGCCAGCAGGCGCAGCACCTGGCCCCGCTGCGCGATGCCGATGCCGCCGCGATCCAGCAGTTCCTGGACGTGGCCTGGGCCGAGCAGGGCCTGGCGCGGCAGAGCCTGGACAGCTATCGGCGCGACCTGGAGGGCTTCGCGCGCTGGCGCGACGGCGCCGGCGGCGGGCTGCCCGGCGCCGACCGCCAGGCCTTGTTCGACTACCTGGCCTGGCGCGCCCGCATGGGCTACTCGCAGCGCAGCAACGCGCGCTGGCTGTCGTCGCTGCGCGCGTTCTTCGCGCTGCGCCTGCGCCGCGGCGAGCGCAGCGACGATCCGACCGCGCTGCTGGACCCGCCCAAGCTGCCACGCTCGCTGCCCAAGGCGCTGGCCGAGAGCCAGATCGAGGCGCTGCTGGCGGCGCCGGACGACGCCGACCCGGCCGGCCTGCGCGACCGCGCCATGCTCGAACTGATGTACGCGGCCGGGTTGCGCGTCAGCGAGCTGGTGAACCTGCCGGCGAACGCGGTGAACCTGCGCCAGGGCGTGTTGCGGGTCACCGGCAAGGGCAGCAAGGAACGCCTGGTGCCGCTGGGCGAGGAATCGCAGCACTGGCTGCAGCGCTACCTGGACACCGCGCGGCCGGCGCTGGCGGCCGGGCAGGCGGTGCCGGCCAGCGATGGCATCGTGCCGATGTTCATCGACGCGGCGCGGCGCCCGCTGAGCCGGCAGCAGTTCTGGGGCCTGGTCAAGCG
This sequence comes from Xanthomonas sp. AM6, assembly GCF_025665335.1. Lineage (NCBI taxonomy): Bacteria > Pseudomonadati > Pseudomonadota > Gammaproteobacteria > Lysobacterales > Lysobacteraceae > Xanthomonas > Xanthomonas sp. AM6. The sequence goes on along the minus strand of NZ_CP106869.1, from coordinate 4,046,292 downwards.
CTACGCGGCGCTGGCCGGCATCGACCCGGCCTCGGTCAGCCCTCACGGCCTGCGCCACAGCTTCGCCACCCACCTGCTCAACCGCGGCGCCGACCTGCGCGCGCTGCAGATGCTGCTCGGCCACAGCTCGCTGTCCACCACCCAGATCTACACCCTGGTGGCGCGCGAACACCTGCAGAAGCTGCACAGCAAGCACCATCCGCGCGGTTGAGGCGTGGCCGCCGCGGGCGCCTGGCGCGGCGCGCTGCGCGCCGGCACCGGCCCGCGCGGCGGCCCGCTCAGGCTGTCTACATGGAGCAGGCCGGGGGGTATGCGACAATCCGGCCGATTCGCAGCCCTCATGGATCGCCAATGCTCCGTTTTGCTCTTTTCGCGCTGCTGGGCGCCGCTTCCCTTTCTGCCTGCGCGCAGCCGGCCTCGCCCGCCGGCACCGCCGCAACGCCGGCCAAGCCCACCGCCGCGCCTGCCGGCGCCCCGGGCGAGCAGCGGGTGCGCGCGGCGCTGCTGCAGCTGGACCCGAACTTCAAGCCCGACTACATCGGCAGCGCGCCGTTCCCGGGCTTCCGCGAAGTGGTGGTCGGCGGCCAGGTGCTGTACGTGTCCGACGACGGCCGCTACCTGTTCCAGGCGCAGCCGTTCGACATCCAGGAAAAGCAGTTCGCCTCCAGCGAGGGCCTGCTGAGCTACCGCCGCAAGCTGCTGGAATCGGCGCCGCGCACCGATCGCATCGTGTTCGCGCCGGCCAACCCGAAGTACACCATCAGCGTGTTCACCGACATCGAATGCGGCTACTGCCGCAAGCTGCACAGCGAGATCGCCGAGCTCAACAAGCAGGGCATCGCGGTGGAATACCTGGCGTTCCCGCGCATGGGCCTGGGCAGCCAGGACTACAAGGACATGGTCGCGGTGTGGTGCGCGGCCGACAAGAAGAAGGCGCTGACCGACGCCAAGGCCAACGGCAAGGTGCCGGGCGCGGCCAGCTGCAAGAACCCGGTGACCATGCAGTACAACCTGGGCCAGCGCCTGGGCGTCAACGGCACCCCGGCGATCTTCGCCCCGGACGGCACCCAGCTCGGCGGCTACCTGCCGCCGGCGCAGCTGCGCCAGGCCCTGGACAAGCGCGCGGCCGAGGCGGGCCGGGCGGGCGGGAGCCGCTGAGCGGCCGGGAGTCGGGAGTCGGGATTGGGGATTGGCAGGGCGGCTGCGCTGTCGATGGGAAGCATGGCCGTTTCCCGACTGGAGGGCTTCGTCCGCGCAGTTGGCCCTGGCGGTAGCCAGGCTCCGGCGGAACGGCGGTCCGGGGCCGCCGGGTCTCCCGAGATCGCTGCGCGATAGCGCCACGAGAGGCCGCGGATTCCCCGGCCGTGGCGCCGGCTTTTGCGAATTCCCCAATCCCGCTCGCTCTTCGGCAGCCGCAGGCTGACCATCCCCAATCCCGGCTCTCCAGCTACAATAGCCGGCCCGTTTCCTCACACGGTTCCCCGGACATGATCGTCCTCGAGGGCGCTTCCGCCCTTTCGCCGTTCCGTCGCGCTCGGCTCGAAACCCGCCTGCAATCCGTCGTTCCCGGTCTGCGCATCGTTGACGCCTGGCACGTCTACTTCATCGACAGCGCTGCCGACGGCGCGGTGGACCTCGCCGCCGCGCAGCGCATCCTGCAGGCGCAGGACGCGCCGGCCGCGGCCGCCGCGGGGGCGCTCTCGCGCTACGTGGTGCCGCGGCTGGGCACGCGCTCGCCGTGGTCGAGCAAGGCCACCGAACTGGTGCGCGGCGCCGGCCTGGCGATCCGCCGCGTGGAGCGCGGCACTCGTTTGGACCTGGCCGGCTGGCCGGACGCCGCCATCGCGCAGGCCGCGCTGGCCAAGCTGCTGCACGACCCGATGACCCAGTCGCTGCTGGACAGCGCGGCGCAGGCGCAGGCGCTGTTCCAGGCGCCGGCGCGCGGCGAGGTCGAGCGCATCGCGCTGGACCAGCTGGAAGCGGCCAATGCGCGGCTGGGCCTGGCCCTGGCCCAGGACGAGATCGACTACCTGCGCCAGCGCTTCGGCGAACTCGGCCGCGATCCGGCCGACGTGGAACTGATGATGTTCGCGCAGGCCAACTCCGAGCACTGCCGGCACAAGATCTTCAACGCCAGCTGGAGCATCGACGGCAAGGCGCAGGAACGCTCGCTGTTCCGGATGATCAAGCACACCCACCAGCAGACCCCGCAGCACACGCTCAGCGCGTACAGCGACAACGCGGCGGTGGTGGAAGGGCATCCGGCCGCCCGCTACCGCCCGGACCCGGCCAGCGGCGAGTACCGCAGCGAGGCGGTGACGCCGTCGGCGTTCTGCATCAAGGTCGAGACCCACAACCACCCGACCGCGATCGCGCCGTTCCCGGGCGCCTCCACCGGCGCCGGCGGCGAGATCCGCGACGAGGGCGCCACCGGCCGCGGCGGCAAGCCCAAGGCCGGGCTGACCGGTTTCAGCGTCTCGCACCTGCGCATCCCGACGCTGCCGCAGCCGTGGGAGGGCGAGCGTCCGTTGAACCCGCGCATGGCCCCGGCGCTGGAGATCATGCTCGAGGCCCCGCTCGGCGGCGCCGCGTTCAACAACGAATTCGGCCGGCCCAACCTGCTCGGCTATTTCCGCAGTTTCGAGCTGCCCGAGGCGCAGGACCTGACCCGCGCCTACGACAAGCCGATCATGCTGGCCGGCGGCCTCGGCGCGATCGACCGCATCCAGGTCGAGAAGATCCGCCTGCAGCCGGGCGACGCGGTGATCGTGCTCGGCGGCCCGGCGATGCTGATCGGCCTGGGCGGCGGCGCGGCCAGTTCGGTGGCCTCCGGCGACAGCGCCGAGGACCTGGATTTCGCCAGCGTGCAGCGCGACAACCCGGAGATGGAGCGGCGCGTGCAGGAGGTCATCGACCGCTGCGTGGCGCTGGGCGCGGACAACCCGATCCGCTGGTTCCACGACGTCGGCGCCGGCGGCCTGTCCAACGCGATCCCCGAACTGCTGCACGACTCGGGCGTGGGCGGCATCGTCGACCTGGAGCGCGTGCCCAGCGACGACCCGTCGCTGTCGCCGATGCAGCTGTGGTGCAACGAATCGCAGGAACGCTACGTGCTCGGCGTGCCGCAGGCGCGCCTGGCCGAATTCGCCGCGATCTGCGAACGCGAGCGCTGCCCGTTCGCCGCGGTGGGCGTGGCGACCGCCGAGGAACGGCTGGTGGTGGGCTACGGCGTCCTAGGGGCCGGGATTGGGGATTCGGGAGTGGAGATTGGCAACGGCGCTGCGCCGGCCGCCTCCAACGAATCCCGAATCCCGAATCCCGAATCCCGGCACCCCATCGACCTGCCGATGGACGTGCTCTTCGGCAAGCCGCCGAAGATGCATCGCGACGCGCGGCAGCCGCCGGCGCCGCGCTGGCCGGAGCTGGACACCGACACGCTGGACCTGCGCGAGGCGGGGTTGCGCGTGCTGGCGCATCCGGCGGTGGCGGCCAAGAGCTTCCTGGTCACGATCGGCGACCGCAGCGTCGGCGGCTTGACCGCGCGCGAGCAGATGATCGGTCCGTGGCAGCTGCCGCTGGCCGACTGCGCGATCACCCTGGCCGGGTTCGACACCCACGCCGGCGAAGCGATGGCGATCGGCGAGCGCACCCCGCTGGCGCTGCTCGATGCCGCCGCCGCCGCGCGCATGGCGGTCGGCGAGGCGATCACCAACCTGTGCGCGGCGCCGGTCGAGGCGCTGGCCCAGGTCAAGCTGTCGGCGAACTGGATGGCCGCGGCCAACCACGCCGGCGAGGACGCGCGGCTGTACGCCGCGGTCAAGGCGGTGGGCATGGAACTGTGCCCGCAGCTGGACCTGAGCATTCCGGTCGGCAAGGATTCGTTGTCGATGCAGGCGCAGTGGAATGTGGCCGGGATTCGGGATTCGGGATTCGGGATTGGTGGAAGCGGGTCGAGGGAAACGGACAGTGCCGTTGCCAATCCCGAATCTCCACTCCCCAATCCCGGCTCCACTGCCACGCATAAAAGCGTCTCCCCCGTCTCCCTGATCGTCTCCGCGTTCGCCCCCGTGGCCGACGCGCGCGCGCAGCTGACGCCGTTGCTGGCGCGCGAGGCCGACAGCGAGTTGTGGCTGATCGGGCTGGGCGGCGGCAAGCAGCGCCTGGGCGGGTCGGTGCTGGCGCAGGTGCATGCCGAGGGCGGCCTGCCGGCGTTCGGCGGGCCGGTGCCGGACCTGGACGATGCGCAGCGCTTGCGCGCGTTCTTCGAGCTGATCCGTGATGCGCGCGAGGCCGGGCTGCTGCTGGCCTACCACGACCGCAGCGACGGCGGCGCCTTCGCCACCCTGTGCGAGATGGCGTTCGCCTCGCGCCAGGGCCTGGAGATCAACCTCGACGCCTGGGGCGACGATCCGTTCCGCAGCCTGTTCAACGAGGAACTGGGCGCGGTGGTGCAGATCGCCAAGGAAGACCGCGCCGCGTTCGCCGACCTGGTCGAGCGCCATGCGCTGACCGAATGCGCGCAGCGCATCGCCCGGCCCAGCACCGCCGCGGTGGTGCGCGTGGGGCTGGCCGGCAAGACCCTGGTCGAGTGGCGTTGGGAGGAGCTGTTCGACGCGTGGTGGTCGGTCAGCCACGCCATGCAGAAGCTGCGCGACAACCCCGACAGCGCCGACGAGGAGCGCGCCGTGGCGCGCGATTTCGCCGCGCCGGGGCTGAGGCCGAAGCTGGCCTTCGACCCGGCCGAGGACGTGGCCGCGCCGTTCGTGGCCAGCGGCCAGCGGCCGAAGGTGGCGATCCTGCGCGAGCAGGGCGTCAACGGCCAGATCGAGATGGCCAATGCGTTCGAGCGCGCCGGCTTCCGCGCCTTCGACGTGCACATGAGCGACCTGATCGCCGGGCGCGTGGACCTGGCCGGGTTCGTCGGCCTGGCCGCCTGCGGCGGCTTCAGCTACGGCGACGTGCTCGGCGCCGGCCGCGGCTGGGCCACCTCGATCCTGGAGCGGCCTGCGCTGCGCGATGCGTTCGCGGCGTTTTTCGCGCGCCCGGACACCTTCGCGCTGGGCGTGTGCAACGGTTGCCAGATGCTCAGCCAGCTCAAGGACATCATTCCCGGCGCCGAGCACTGGCCGCGCTTCCTGCGCAACCGCAGCGAACAGTTCGAGGCGCGCACCAGCCTGCTGGAGGTGGTGGAATCGCCGTCGATCTTCCTGCGCGGCATGGCCGGCTCGCGGATCCCGGTGGCGGTGGCGCACGGCGAAGGCCGCGCCGAGTTCGACAGCGCCGTGGACCAGGCCGCCGCGCGCGTGGCGCTGCGCTTCGTCGACGGCAACGGCGAGGTCGCGCAGCGCTACCCGCTCAATCCGAACGGCTCGCCCGACGGCATCACCGGCCTGACCAGCGACGATGGCCGGGTCACGATCCTGATGCCGCATCCCGAGCGCACCCCGCGCTCGCTCAACCTCAGCTGGCACCCGGAAGGCTGGGCCGACGCCTCGCCGTGGCTGCGCATGTTCCGCAACGCGCGGGTGTGGGTGGGCTGAGCGCGCGCCTGCCGCGTCCGCCGCTGGCGGGCGCGGCGGCATCCTGCAGGCGAGCACGCCTTGCGCCGGTCCGGCGCAAGGTCCGTTGCCGTGCGCGCTGGGTCGTGTCGGTCGGCGCTTGATCCCAGTCCTTGTGCGAGCGACTTCGGTCGCGACGGATCGGGGTCGGGAACCGCTGTGGCGTCGCGCATCAACGCCACGAGACGCTGCGCGCCGGACCCTCACCCCAAGCCCTCTCCCGGCGGGAGAGGGGCTAAGGCAACCTCGGCTGTTCCCTTCTCCCGTCGGGAGAAAGGGCCTCGCAGGAGCGGGTGTGGGCACGGGCGAAAGTTCGTGCACTCACACCCCAGCGAGTCGCTTCGCGCCGGATCCTCACCCTGACCCCTCTCCCGGTGGAAGAGGGGCTAAAGCCGCCGCGGTTGTTCCTTTCTCGGATCGGGAGAAGGTGCCCCGCAGGGGCGGATGAAGGGGATCGGGCAACGCCTCGGCGAGCTGTCGGAGCCGGAGGCGTTCCTGCGGTACCCCCGGCAAGCCGGCCGCGCTCTTCCAGCCAGAGCACTGTCAGCGCTACGGGCGAAGCCACAGGGCTGCCAACGCCCCTGGTCGCCAGGGGCCGCCCACGCCGCTGCCGCAGCCTGCAAACGTTCGAAGAATCCGATTCGGTCCTGCCGAAGGCCGCCTGGCCGACGCCTTCCGTTGCCGGTCAACGGCCGCGGCCTGCGCAATTGCGCTTGTGCACGGCGGCACGCAAGCGGCTCCCCTGGGGCGGAAGCGCCTTCGTCTGGTCGCTGCCGGCCAAGCGGACGCTGCACGTCAAACCCTTGGCGCAGCAGCAGGTAGCGTTACAACCATGCGTCAACACATGGCAAGTGGCGTGCCGGGAAATTGGCGGAATGTCTTGTTTTGATTGAATTTTGTCTAAAAATTAACAATTAAGTTTCAAATATGGGATTTCCATCCCTGTTCGTGCCGTTTCAAGTCAAAAACTTGACGTACTCAAGATACGGGGTTAACACTCGAGACAGTTCCGCATTTCGTCTCGGTTCATCAACGCAACACGAGCGGCGACAGGCGCAAGCCTTTCGCGCCCTGACGTTCCAGGGGGCATGCGGCGCCAAATACCGACAGGGGGTCGGCCGGCTGGAATGCCGGGCGAGGGTGGCTTTTTGACCAAAAACCAGCCTACTTGAGGAGCAGCAGTCGATGAATCGGATTTATCGCAAGGTCTGGAACAAGGCATTGGGAATGTGGACCGTGGCCTCGGAACTGGCCAGCGGCGATTCCCGCGGACAGCTGGTCCGCGAAGGCAGGTCGGGGCGCGCGCAGGGCCTGGCGCTGTCGGCCGCGATCGCCATGGCGCTGGGCGCCGGCGGCGCGATGCTGCCCTCGGCCGCGCAGGCGCAGGCGCTGCAGATCGGCGACGGCGCCAGCGCCAGCGGCGACTACGCCACCGCGGTCGGCGCCGAAAGCAACGCCAGCGGCGAGCAGAGCACCGCCACCGGCGCGGCCAGCAACGCCAGCGGCGACGGCAGCGTGGCCAGCGGCGTGCTCAGCGAAGCGACCGGCTTGGAATCCACCGCCCTGGGCTACTACAGCACCGCCAGCGGCATCGGCGCGACCGCGCTGGGCGCCGAGAGCGTCGCCGACGGCCTGGCCACCGCGGCGGTCGGCCTGGCCGCCAGCGCCGATGCCGACTACGCCACCGCCATCGGCGGCTTCGCCACCGCGAGCGGCCGCAACAGCACCGCGCTGGGCAATGCCGCCGTGGCGCAGGGCGAGAACAGCGTGGCGCTGGGCGCCGACGCGCTCGCCGATCGCGACAACAGCGTTTCGGTCGGCAGCGCCGGCAGCGAGCGCCAGATCACCAACGTCGCCGCCGGCACCGACGCCACCGATGCGGTCAACGTGGCGCAGCTGGACGCGGTCAAGCAGACCGCCGACACCACCGCCAAGTATTTCCAGTCCAGCGGCAGCGCCGACAGCGACGCCGGCGCCTACGTCGAAGGCGACAACGCGCTGGCCGCCGGCGAAGGCGCCAACGCGATCGGCAACGGCAGCAGCGCGCTCGGCAGCGGCGCCACCGGCATCGGCGGCAACGCCACCGCGGTGGGCAGCAACGCGACCGCGACCGGCGCCTCGGCGACCGCGGTCGGCGGCGCGCTGTCCATCGTCGACGAAGACGGCACGGTGCTGCTGGAAGGCACCACCAGCGCCGCGGCGCAGGGCGCCAGCGCGTTCGGCGCCGGCGCGCAGGGCAATGGCGCGTTCTCCACCGCGCTGGGCAGCGCCGCGCGCGCCGACGGCCTGCAGAGCACGGCCACCGGTTTCTCCGCCGAGGCGAGCGGCCTGGCCAGCACCGCCAACGGCGGCTTCAGCCAGGCCGGCGGCGATTTCGGCGCCGCGTTCGGCTATGGCGCCAACGCCAGCGGCGGCAGCGCCGTGGCGCTCGGCGAATCGAGCCTGGCCAGCGGCGAATCCAGCACTGCGGTCGGCGGCAGCGTGCTCGGCCTGTTCGCCACCGAGGCGCAGGGCGAGGGCGGTTCGGCGTTCGGCGCCGGCGCCTGGGCCAACGGGGCGTTCTCGACCTCGATCGGCTGGCTGAGTTCGGCCGACGGCGACTCCAGCACCGCACTCGGCGGCGCCTCTTGGGCGCAGGCCGACGACGCCACCGCGCTGGGCTACGGCGCCAAGGCGTCGGCGACCGGCAGCGTCGCGCTCGGCCAGGGTTCCACCGCCGATCGCGCCGACACGGTGTCGGTCGGCAGCGCCGGCAACGAACGCCAGATCGCCAACGTCGCCGCCGGCACCGAGGGCACCGATGCGGTGAACCTGGACCAGCTCGACGCGGTCGCCGGCGTCGCCGACGCCACCGCCAAGCATTTCCAGGCCAGCGGCAGCGCCGACAGCGATGCCGGCGCCTATGTCGAAGGCGCCAACGCGCTGGCCGCGGGCGAGGCCGCCAATGCCATCGGCGACGGCAGCACCGCGCTCGGCGGCGGCGCCGACGCATTGAGCAGCGGCGCCACCGCGGTGGGCAGCGGCGCGCTGGCGTCGGGGCAGAACAGCGCCGCGTTCGGCACCAACGCGCAGGCCACCGGGCCGGCGGCGGTGGCCGTGGGCGGCGTGGCGGTGGACGAGAACGGCGACCCGCTGATCACCAACGGCGGGGTGGCGGTGGACACCGGCGCGACCAGCGCCGGGGTCGGCGGCACCGCGCTGGGCGCCAGCGCCGACGCGGGCGGCTTCGCCGCCTCGGCGGTGGGCGTGGGCGCCTATGCGAGCGGCGCGCAGGCGTCGGCGTTCGGCGCGGTGGCCAATGCCACCGGCGACTACGCCACCGCGGTCGGCACGCAGAGCGCGGCGACCGGCACCAGCAGCGTCGCCGTCGGCGGCCCGGCCGACCTGATTCCGGGGCTGGGCCTGTTCGTGCAGACCCAGGCCAGCGGCGAGAGCGCGGCGGCATTCGGCGCCGGCGCGATCGCTTCGGGCGATTTCAGCGTCGCCAACGGCAGCCTCAGCGAGGCCTCCGGCCTGGAGAGCACCGCGCTGGGCTACTTCGCCTACGCGCCGGGCGCCTTCGCCAGCGCGCTCGGCGCCGAGTCCTGGGCCAGCGGCGCCAACAGCACCGCGATTGGCTACTACAGCACGGCGCTGGCCGCCGACAGCGTGGCGCTGGGCGCCAATTCGGTCGCGCGCCGCGCCAACACGGTCTCGGTCGGCGACGCCGGCAGCGAGCGGCAGATCGCCAACGTCGCCGCCGGCAGCGAAGCCACCGACGCGGTCAACGTGGCGCAACTGGATGCGGTGCGCACGACCGCCGACACCACCGCCAAATTCTTCACCAGCAGCGGCGGCGGCACCGTCGGCGCCTACGCCGACGGCGAGGGCGCGGTGGCCGCCGGCGATGCGGCCAACGCCTACGGCAACGGCGCGGCCGCCTACGGCAGCGGCGCCGCGGCGATCGGCAGCGATGCGGTCGCGCTCGGCAACGGCAGCACCGCCGGCGGCGTTGGCAGCACCGCGATCGGCGGCCAGGGCCAGGCGTTCGACCAGTACAACCAGCCGATCACCGATGCCGACGGCAATGCGCAGATGATCGGCGCCAACGCCGGCGAGAGCGCCACCGCGCTCGGCGCCGGCGCGCAGGCCACCGGCGCGCAGGCCACCGCCACCGGCTACGGCGCGCAGGCCACCGGCGACCACAGCACCGCCGGCGGCTACAAGGCGCGCGCGACCGGCGACTACAGCCTGGCGCAGGGCGACAACGCCTGGGCCAGCGGTGACGACGCCACCGCCAGCGGCGCCTATGCCTGGGCCACCGCCGACGGCGCCTCGGCGTTCGGCGCCTCGGCGTGGGCGACCGGCACCAACGCCTCGGCGTTCGGCACCGGCGCGTGGGCCAGCGGCAGCGGCGCCACCTCGATCGGCTTCAACAGCTGGGCGCCGGGCCTGAGCGCCACCGCGGTGGGCCGCGGCGCGTTCGGCTACGGCAACTACAGCGTGGCGATGGGCTTCCAGGCGCTGGGCAACCAGGTCAACACCATCGCCCTGGGCACCAACACCCTGGCCGATGCGGAAAGCGCGGTGGCGATCGGCGCCGGCAGCGAGGCGACCGCCTCCAACACGGTGGCGCTGGGCGCGGGCGCCGTGGCCGATCGCGCCTACAGCGTGTCGGTGGGCAGCGCCGGCAACGAGCGCCAGATCACCAACGTCGCCGCCGGCACCGAGGCCACCGACGCGGTCAACGTCGCGCAGCTGGACGAGGTCAAGCAGGCGGCGGAAGCCACCAGCAAGTACTTCCAGGCCAGCGGCAGCGACGCCAGCGATGCCGGCGCGCTGGTGGAAGGCGACAACGCGCTGGCCGCGGGCGAGGCGGCCAATGCGATCGGCGACGGCAGCACCGCGCTGGGCGGCGGCGCCAATGCGCTGGCCGCCGGCGCCACCGCGATCGGCTTCAACGCGGTGTCCAGCGGCAGCGACGCGGTCGCGCTCGGCAGCGACAGCCAGGCGCTGGGCCAGGACAGCATCGCCATCGGCAACGGCGCGTTGGCCGGGGAGATCGGCGCCACCGCCAGCGGCGCCGGCGCGCAGGCCAGCGGCACCTACTCCACCGCCAGCGGCAGCGAAGCGGTCGCCTCGGACAACCAGGCCACCGCCACCGGTTTCCGCAGCAGCGCCTCGAACGTCGGTGCCACCGCGCTCGGCGGCTACAGCGAAGCCACCGGCTACCTGTCCTCGGCGCTGGGCTACGGCGCGCTGGCCAGCGGCGACTACGGCACCGCGGTCGGCGTCGGCGCGGCCGCCTCGGGCACCGGCAGCGTGGCGCTGGGCGAGTCCAGCGTGGCATCCGGCGAGGAAAGCGTCGCCGTCGGCGGCACCTCGTTCTTCGGGCTGATTCCGGCCGAAGCCTCGGGCGCCAATTCCTCCGCGTTCGGCGCCGGTGCCGGCGCCACCGCCGACTTCAGCACCGCCATCGGCAGCCTGGCCTACGCCAGTGCCGAGGACGCGAGCGCCTTCGGCTACGGCGCCTATGCCTCGGCCAGCAACAGCGTGGCGCTGGGCGCGCTGTCCGAGGCCGACCGCGCCAACACCGTGTCGGTGGGCAGCGCCGGCAACGAGCGGCAGATCACCAACGTCGCCGCCGGGACCGAGGCCACCGATGCGGTCAATGTCGCGCAGCTGGACGAGGTCAAGCAGTCGGCCGATGCCACCGGCAAGCAGTTCAAGGCCAGCGGCGGCGAGGATCCGGCCGACGACGTCGGCAGCTACGTCGAGGGCAACTACGCCACCGCCGCCGGCGAGGCGTCCAACGCCTACGGCACCGGCGCCTCGGCGTTCGGCAGCGGCGCGCTGGCCGGCGCGCAGTACGCCACCGCGTCCGGCTACAACGCCACCGCCACCGGCGAGTCCAGCACCGCGATCGGCGGCTCGCTGTACTACACCGACGACGCCGGCAACGTGCTGCTCGACGGCACCACCACCGCCAGCGAGGTCGGCGCCACCGCGCTCGGCGCGGGGGCCCAGGCCACCGCCGCGTTCAGCAGCGCCAGCGGCGCCGGCGCCACGGCCGGCGGCCTGCAGTCCACCGCCAACGGCTACAAGAGCGAGGCGGCGACCGACTACAGCACCGCGGTCGGCGCGTTCAGCAGCGCCAGCGGCTCCCGTACCAGCGCGTTCGGCTACGGCGCGGAGGCGTCGGGCGGCAACGCCTCGGCACTGGGCTGGGGCAGCATCGCGTCCGGCGCCTACGCCTCGGCGCTGGGCCACAGCGCGCGCGCCACCGGCGAGGACGCCACCGCGCTCGGCGCCTCGGCCTGGGCCACGGCGGCGCAGACCACCGCGGTCGGCCAGTTCGCCTGGGCCACCGTGCAGGGCGGCACCGCGATCGGCCAGGACGCCTACGCCTACAGCGGCATCAACGCCACCGCGCTCGGCACCAGCGCCTGGGCCAACGGCGCCAACAGCGTCGCGCTGGGCGCAGGTGCGCGCGCCAGCGAGGCCAACGTGGTGTCGGTCGGCGGCGGCAACGGCGTCAGCGCTCCGGCCACGCGCCGCATCACCAACGTCGGCGCGGGGCTCAACGGCACCGATGCGGTGAACAAGACCCAGCTCGACGCGGTGGCCGCGGCTGCCGGCGAAACCAGCGCCAGCTTCCAGAGCTCGGGCACCGGGGTGGCCAGCGCCAGCGGCGCGGACAGCACCGCCGCCGGCGCCGGGGCCACCGCCAGCGGCCTGCGCAGCACGGCGCTGGGCGTGGCCAGCGTGGCCAGCGGCGCCGGCGCGACCGCATCGGGCGCCGGCAGTTCGGCGAGCGGCGCGCGCAGCACCGCGGTCGGCCTGCAGACCAATGCGATCGGCGACAACGGCGTGGCGCTGGGCTACAACAGCTTCGTCCGCAACAGCGGCAGCAACGGCGTGGCGATCGGCGCCAATGCCGGTGTGTCGGCCGACAACGCGGTCGCGCTCGGCGCCGGTTCGCGCGTCTACGAGGCCGACACGGTGTCGCTGGGCAGCGGCAACGGCCGCGGCGGCCCGGCCACGCGGCGCATCGTCAACCTGACCGCGGGCAGCGTCGCCGCCGGCAGCACCGAGGCGATCAACGGCAGCCAGCTGTACCAGTCGCTGAGCAACATGGCCACGTTCCTGGGCGGCGGTGCCGGCCTGGGTGCGCAAGGCCTGTTCGTGGCGCCGACCTACGTGATCCAGGGCGCCAGCTACAGCAACGTCGGCGATGCGCTGGCGGCGCTGGACGGCAAGGTCAGCGAGCTGGATGCGCGCGGCGGCACCGCTGCCGTGTCGCGCAATGCGCGTATCGCCAGCGTGGCCTCGGTCGCCGAACCGGCAGCGACGGCGAGTACCGCGCAGGCGGTGCCCGAGTCGGCCACCGTGTCCGGTACCGCGTCCACCGCGCAGGTCGGCGAGGCGGTCGCGGTCGAGGCGGGCGGTTCCACCGCGGTCGGCACCGCGGCGCGCGCCAACGACGTCACCGGTACCGCGATCGGCGGCAGCGCCTATGCGCACGGCCCCAACGACACCGCGATCGGCAGCAACGCCAAGGTCAACGCCGACGGCAGCACCGCGGTGGGCGCCAACAGCCACATCGCCGCGGTGGCGACCAATGCGGTGGCGATGGGCGAGGGCGCCAGCGTCAGCGCGGCCTCGGGCACCGCGCTGGGCCAGGGCGCCAGCGCCACGGCGCAGGGGGCGGTCGCGCTGGGCCAGGGCTCGGTCGCCGACCGCGCCAACACGGTGTCGGTGGGCAGCGCCGGCAACGAGCGCCAGGTCGCCAACGTCGCCGCCGGCACCCAGGCCACCGACGCGGTCAACAAGAGCCAGCTCGACAGCGGCGTGGCCACGGCCAAGTCCTACACCGACACGCGCTTCAACACGATGGCCGACAGCTTCGACGTGCTGCGCGGCGACGTCGATGCGCGGTTGCGCGACCAGGACCGCCGCATCGACCGGCAGGGCGCGATGAGCGCGGCGATGCTCAACATGGCCACCAGCGCCGCGGGCATCCGCACCCAGAACCGGGTCGGCGCCGGCGTCGGTTTCCAGAACGGCGAATCGGCGCTGTCGGTGGGCTACCAGCGCGCCTTCAGCGATCGCGCCACGGTGACCATCGGCGGCGCGTTCAGCGGCGACGACAGCTCGGTCGGCATCGGCGCCGGCTTCGGCTGGTGAGCCATCGCGGGCGGCGGCAGGTGCCGCCGCCCGCCAAGACATGGCCTGAGGGGGCAGACCAAAGGACCTTGGCTGGGCCGGCCAACGGATTCGGGAAAAAGGAGTTTTTTACGGCCGCAACTGTCGCCTGATCCACGAAACTTTGAAGAGGACGTCAACGTGATCGACAAGCAAAATCTCCGTATCAATGCCATCGCCGCCGCCATGCTGATGATGTCGCTGGGCGCCTCCAGCGCGTTCGCGGGCGGTGCCGCGTCGCCGCTGCCGGTGAAGCAGCCGAGCAAGTCCGCGCCGGCCGACGCGCTGACTTCCAACCGCATCGTGGTGCGCTACAAGACCGGCAGCGCCGCGGCCAGCGACCGCAGCGCCAAGCTGTCGGCGGTGCAGTCGGCGGTGACCCGCGCCAGCCTCGGCGGCAGCAACGGCATCTCGCGCGCGGCCGCGGCCAGCGTGCGCGCCGACTACGTGCGCAGCCTGGGCGTGGGCGCCGACCTGATCCGCCTGTCGGGCAAGCTGAGCAAGGCCGACGTGGACAAGGTGGTCGCGGAAATCGCCGCCGATCCGGCGGTCAAGTACGCGCAGGTGGACGTCAAGCTGCAGGCCGTCGACCTGCCCAGGGCGAAGCTGGAGCAGCCGCAGCTGGTGCCCAACGATCCGCTGTACGCGCAGTACCAGTGGCACCTGAGCAACCCCACCGGCGGCGTCAACGCGCCGGCCGCGCTGGACGTGTCCAAGGGCGACGGCGTGGTCGTCGCGGTGCTCGATACCGGCATCCTGCCGGACCATCCGGACGTGGCGGTGAACCTGTTGGAAGGCTACGACTTCATCTCCGATGCGGAGACCTCGCGGCGCCCGACCGACGCGCGCGTGCCCGGCGCGCTGGACTACGGCGACTGGGTCGAGAACGACAACGAGTGCTATGCCGGCTCGGTCGCCGACGACAGTTCCTGGCACGGCAGCCATGTCGCCGGCACCATCGCCGAGGCCACCAACAACGGCATCGGCATGGCCGGCGTCGCGCCCAACGCCACGGTGCTGCCGGTGCGCGTGCTCGGCAAGTGCGGCGGCTACCTGTCCGACATCGCCGACGCGATCACCTGGGCCTCCGGCGGGACCGTCGCCGGCATCCCGGCCAACGCCAACCCGGCCGAGATCATCAACATGAGCCTGGGCGGCGGCGGCGCCTGCGACGCCCTGTACCAGGAAGCGATCAACGGCGCGGTGGCGCGCGGCACCACGGTGGTGGTGGCGGCCGGCAACGAGGCCTCGAATGCGGCCAACTTCCGTCCGGCCAACTGCGCCAACGTGGTCGCGGTGGGCGCCACCCGCATCACCGGCGGCATCGCCTACTACTCCAACTACGGCGCGGCGGTGGACCTGTCCGGCCCGGGCGGCGGCGGCAGCGTCGACGGCAACCCGGGCGGCTACATCTGGCAGGCCGGCTCGTCCGGCGCGACCACGCCGAGCTCGGGCACCTACACCTACCTGGGCAAGGGCGGCACCTCGATGGCCTCGCCGCACGTGGCGGCGGTGGCGGCACTGGTGCAGAGCGCGGTGATCGCCGCCGGCAACGCGCCGCTGACCCCGGCCGCGCTGGAAACCCTGCTCAAGCAGACCGCGCGTCCGTTCCCGGTGTCGATCCCGGCCAGCACCCCGATCGGCACCGGCATCGTCGACGCCAAGGCCGCATTGGACAAGGCGCTGGAAGTGCCGTGCGACCCGCAGACCGAAGAGTGCGCGCCGCCGGCCACGCCCCTGACCAACAAGGTCGCGGTGGCCGGCCTGGCCGGTGCGGCGGGCAACGAGGCGCTGTACAGCTTCGAGGCCGAGGCCGGCGCGGTGCTGAGCTTCCTCACCTACGGCGGCAGCGGCAACGTGTCGCTGTACGTGAGCTTCGACAAGGAGCCCACCAGCAGCAGCTACGACGCCAAGTCGGCCCGTCCCGGCAACAACGAGACGGTGCGCTTCACCGCGCCCAAGGCCGGCACCTACTACGTCAAGCTGGTCGGCACCTCGGCGTACAGCGGCGTCAGCCTGGTCGCACGCCAGTAAGGGTGCGACGGACGGCGCCGGAAACGGCGCCTGAGGCAACCAGGAAACCCGGCTTCGGCCGGGTTTCCTGCGTTACGGCGGCGCAAACGCATCGCCGCACTGCGCAGGCACGCCAGCGGCCGATCGGCCGGTGCGGCGGCGCGCGCGATGCCGGCGCGACGCAGCGCGGGGCGCACGCCGACGTGCGGATGCCGCGGCAGCCGGCCATGCTGCGCGCCACCCATGTCATGCCGATGACCGCACGCAGTGCTGCCACGGCCTCGTAGACAGTCGCGCCGGCCGGCGCCGCGCAGGCGGGCGGCAGGTCGCGCCGAACTGCTAAAGTCGCCGCACGCTCTGGAGGGATTGTGTGAACGCGCTCGTCAAGGACACTGCTGCCGCCGCCGATACGCCCGAGGCGCGGATCGTCGCTGCGTTGCTGGCCAAGGGCCGGCTCAAGGAAGGCGACCTGCTGCGCGCGCGCCAGCTGCAGCGCGAATCCGGCGGCGGCCTGCTGTCGCTGCTGGCGCGCCTGGGCCT
The DNA here is from genome assembly GCF_025665335.1 of Xanthomonas sp. AM6. NCBI lineage: Bacteria > Pseudomonadati > Pseudomonadota > Gammaproteobacteria > Lysobacterales > Lysobacteraceae > Xanthomonas > Xanthomonas sp. AM6. Next base: position 4,029,997 of record NZ_CP106869.1, on the reverse strand, counting down.
GGTCTCCGAACGCGACCATGCCGAGGTCAGCGCCGACGTGCTGGGCCTGCCGTTGCTCGACGCCAAGCAACTGCCGGCCACCGCGCCGGAGAGCCTGCCCGAGGCGCAGCCGCTGTCGCTGCGCTTCCTCAAGCAGTTCCACGTGTGCCCGCTGAGCGAGCGCGACGGCACGCTGGAACTGTGGATGTCCGATCCGCACGAGGCTTACGCCGCCGACGCGGTGCGCCTGGCCACCGGCCTGCAGGTGCTGCCGCGGGTCGGCCTGCGCTCGGAGATCGACGACCTGATCGAGCGCTGGTTCGGCCAGGGCCGCAGCGCGATGGGCGCGATCGTGGAGACCGCCGACGGCGACAGCACGGCCACCGACGACATCGAGCACCTGCGCGACCTGGCCTCCGAGGCGCCTGTGATCCGGCTGGTGAATCTGGTGATCCAGCGCGCGGTGGAACTGCGCGCCTCGGACATCCACATCGAACCGTTCGAGAACCGGCTGAAGGTGCGCTACCGCGTCGACGGCGTGCTGATCGACGGCGAGAGCCCGCCGGCGAACCTGACCGCGGCGGTGATCAGCCGGGTCAAGATCATGGCCAAGCTCAACATCGCCGAACGCCGCCTGCCGCAGGACGGGCGCATCATGCTGCGCGTGCAGGGCAAGGAACTGGACCTGCGCGTGAGCACCGTGCCCACCGCGCACGGCGAGAGCGTGGTGATGCGCCTGCTCGACCGCGAGACGGTGGTGTTCGACTTCCACCGGCTCGGCTTCACCGATGCGTTCCTGCCGCAGTTCCGCAAGGTGCTGGAGCAGCCGCACGGCATCCTGCTGGTCACCGGTCCCACCGGCTCGGGCAAGACCACCACGCTGTACACCGCGCTGAGCCAGCTCAACACCGCCGACGTCAAGATCATCACCGTCGAGGACCCGGTCGAATACCAGATCGAGGGCATCAACCAGATCCAGGCCAAGCCGCAGATCGGGCTGGATTTCTCGCACGCGCTGCGCAGCATCGTGCGCCAGGACCCGGACATAATCATGATCGGCGAAATGCGCGACCTGGAAACCGCGCGCATCGCGATCCAGTCGGCGCTGACCGGCCACCTGGTGCTGTCCACGCTGCACACCAACAACGCCGCCGGCGGCATCACCCGCCTGCTCGACATGGGCGTGGAGGACTACCTGCTGACCTCCACCATCAACGGCATCCTCGCCCAGCGCCTGGTGCGGCGGCTGGAGCCGACGCATGCCGAGCGCTATGCCGCCTCGCCGGAGGAGATCGAGAAGTTCGAACTGCGCCGACTGCAACCCGAGGGCGAGATCTTCCTGTTCCGCCCGCGGCCCTCGGCGATCGCGCCCACCGGCTACCTGGGCCGCACCACGATCATGGAATTCCTGGTGATGAACGACGCGCTGCGCCGCGCGGTGATGCGCCACGCCGGCATGGGCGAGATCGAACAGCTGGCGCGCGAGGCCGGCATGCGCACGATGTACGAGGACGGCCTGGGCAAGGCGCTCAGCGGCCAGACCACGATCGAGGAAGTGCTGCGCGTGACGGAGGAAACCTGATGCGCGCGGCACGCAGCGTAAGCGCGGCAATGCGCAGCGGCTCTGCGGCGCTGCGGCAAGCGCGCCGGCATGCGCGGAACCCGCTTTCCGATTCCCCATTCCCCATTCCCGATTCCCGGCCCTGATGCCCCTGTACCGCTACAAGGCCCTCGACCCGCACGGCGAGATCCTGGAAGGCCAGATGGAGGCCGCCAGCGACGCCGAGGTGGCGCTGCGCCTGCAGGAGCAGGGGCACATGCCGATGGAGGCCAGGCTCGCCGCGCAGGGCGGCGGCACCTCGCTGCGCGGCCTGTTCCGGCCCAAGCCGTTCGACGGCGCGGCGCTGGTGCAGTTCACCCAGCAGCTGGCGACCCTGCTCGGCGCCGGCCAGCCGCTGGACCGCGCGCTGTCGATCCTGCTCGAGTTGCCCGAGGACGAGCGCTCCAAGCGCACCGTCGGCGACATCCGCGACGCGGTGCGCGGCGGCGCGCCGCTGTCGGTCGCGCTGGAGCGCCAGCACGGGCTGTTCTCGCGCCTGTACATCAACATGGTCCGCGCCGGCGAGGCCGGCGGCAGCCTGCACGACACGCTGCAGCGCCTGGCCGACTACCTGGAGCGCAGCCGCGAACTGAAGGGCCGGGTGATCAACGCGCTGATCTATCCGGCGATCCTGGTCAGCGTGGTCGGTTGCGCGCTGCTGTTCCTGCTCGGCTACGTGGTGCCGCAGTTCGCGCAGATGTACGAGAGCCTGGACGTGCAGCTGCCGTGGTTCACCCAGGCGGTGCTGAGCGTGGGCCTGTTCGTGCGCGACTGGTGGATCCTGCTGCTGGTGGTGCCCGGGCTGGCGCTGCTGGCGCTGGACCGCAAGCGCCGCGACCCGGCGTTTCGCGCCGGTTTCGACGCCTGGCTGCTCAGGCAGCGCTTCATCGGCGTGCTGATCGCGCGGCTGGAAACCGCGCGGCTGACCCGCACCCTGGGCACCCTGCTGCGCAACGGCGTGCCGCTGCTGGCGGCGCTGGGCATCTCGCGCAACGTGCTGTCGAACCTGGCGCTGACCGCCGACGTCGGCGCCGCCGCCGACGACGTCAAGAACGGCCACGGCCTGTCGGCGTCGCTGTCCAAGGGCAAGCGCTTCCCGCGCCTGGCGTTGCAGATGATCCAGGTCGGCGAGGAATCCGGCGCGCTGGACACGATGCTGCTGAAGACCGCCGATACCTTCGAGCAGGAAACCGCGCAGGCGATCGACCGCCTGCTCGCCGCGCTGGTCCCGCTGATCACCCTGGTGCTGGCCTCGGTGGTCGGCCTGGTGATCATCTCCGTCCTCGTCCCCCTGTACGACCTCACCAATGCGATTGGGTGAGGCGCCACGCTCATGCGCCATGGCGCATGTGGCGCCGAACGCCCGGCCACGGATGGCCGGGCAGGTGGTTCCGGCGCACGTGGTGCCGCGCCAGGGATGGCGGCATGAACCCAAGGCGCAGCGAATTGCCGGATTGAAGGAGGCCATGCGTTTGCGAACCACTGGTTCGCGCATGGCCGAACGCCCGGCCATGGATGGCCGGGCCGGTCTGTCTGGGTGCAGCCCTGTCGCGCCATGGACGGCAACGGCCATGCCGGCAGTATCCACGCACCGCGCCATGGCGCATGTGGCGCCGAACGCCCGGCCACGGATGGCCGGGCAGGTGGTTCCGGCGCACGTGGTGCCGCGCCAGGGATGGCGGCATGAGCCCAAGGCGCAGCGAATTGCCGGATTGAAGGAGGCCATGCGTTTGCGAACCACTGGTTCGCGCATGGCCGAACGCCCGGCCATGGATGGCCGGGCCGGTCTGTCCGGGTGCAGCCCTGTCGCGCCATGGACGGCAACGGCCATGCCGGCGGTATCCACGCACCGCGCCATGGCGCATGTGGCGCCGAACGCCCGGCCACGCAGGGCCGCGGCTGCTGACATGACAGTGGCATCCCCAGCCCGCACCATGGCCTGTGCCACGCCGAGCTTTCCGCGCATGAAGCGCAGCTGCACGACCCGCACGCGCCGACCGCCAGCGTCGCCGCGTTCGGCTACATAAGGTTTTTCACCGCAAGGATCCGATGCAATGCGCACTATCCGCTCCCTGACCCGTTCCCCCTCCGCCGCGCGCCAGTCGGGCATGAGCCTGCTGGAGATCATCATCGTCATCGTGCTGATCGGCGCGGTGCTGACCCTGGTCGGCAGCCGCGTGCTCGGCGGCGCCGATCGCGGCAAGGCCAACCTGGCCAAGTCGCAGATCCAGACCATGGCCGGCAAGGTCGACAACTACCAGCTCGACACCGGCAAGCTGCCGTCCAAGCTCGACGATTTGGTCACCGCGCCGGGCGGGGTCAGCGGCTGGCTGGGGCCGTACGCCAAGGCCAGCGAACTGAACGATCCGTGGGGCCACCCGATCGAGTACAAGGTGCCCGGCGACGGCAAGCCGTTCGACCTGATCAGCCTGGGCAAGGACGGCCAGCCCGGCGGCAGCAGCTACGACGCCGACATCAAGTACGAGTGATCCCGGCGCCGTGATCCACGTCCACGCCCGCGCGCTCGGCTGCGGTGCGCCCGCGCGCGCCGGCGCAGCGCGTGCGCGCATGGGCGGCGTGTCGCTGCTGGAGATGCTGCTGGTGGTGGGGCTGATCGCGATCGCCGCGGTGCTGGCCGCATCGGTGCTGACCGGCGGCATCGACGGCATGCGCCTGCGTTCGTCGGCCAAGGAGATCGCCTCGCAACTGCGCTACACGCGGGCGCAGGCGATCGCCACCGGCCAGCCGCAGCGCTTCCTGATCGATCCGCAGGCGCACCGCTGGCAGGCGCCCAACGGCCGCCACGGCGAGATCCCGCCGTCGCTGGCGATCCGCTTCAGCGGCGCGCGGCAGGCGCAGCGGCGGCAGGACGAAGGCGCGATCCAGTTCTTCGAGGACGGCGCCGCCACCGGCGGGCGCATCGAGCTGCAGGCGCGCAAGGCCAGCTGGCGCATCGACGTGGCCTGGCTGACCGGCGAGGTCAGGGTCGGGCGGCCGCCGCAGCAGGCCGCGCCATGAAGACGCAGCGCGGCTACACGCTGATCGAGGTGATCGTGGCGTTCGCGCTGCTGGCGCTGGCGCTGACCCTGCTGCTCGGTTCGCTGTCCGGCGCCGCGCGCCAGGTCCAGCGCGCCGACCAGCTCAGCCGCGCCACGCTGTACGCGCAATCGCTGCTGGCCGCGCAGGGCGTGGAGCAGCCGCTGCAGCCCGGCCGCGAGCAGGGCAGCTTCGAGCAGGGCCGCTATCGCTGGACCCTGGACGTGGCGCCGTACGTCGATGCGCGGCGGCCGCCGGACGCGACCATGACCCCCGGCGCGCCGACCCTGCTGCAACTGAACCTGCAGGTGCGCTGGGGCGAGGCGCCGGCGCAGGCGCTGCAGTGGAAGACGCTGCGCCTGGTCAGCGCGCAGGACAACGGGGTGCCGCCATGAGCCGTGCGCCGGGCCGCGCCGCCGCGCGCGGCTTCACCCTGATCGAGGTGCTGCTGGCCACCGTGCTGCTGGTCGGCGGCCTGACCCTGGCCTTCGCCACGCTGCGCTCGGCCACCGCGATCAGCGGCCGCGGCGAGGCGATCGCCGGGCGCAGCGAGCGCATGCGCGCGGTCGAGGGCTTCCTGCGCCGGCGCCTGAGCGGCGCGCAGGCGATGGCGCTGGAGATCGACAGCCGCACCCTGCAGCCGGTGCGCTTCGTCGGCGAGCCGCAGCGCATGCAGTTCGTGGCCGACCTGCCCGACTACCTGGGCCGCGGCGGTCCCTATCTGCACGACCTCGGCGTCAGCGGCGACGGCGGCCAGCAGCGCCTGGCGATCGCGCTGGTGCAGGTGCAGGCCGGCAAGCAGATCACCGAAGAAAAACCGCGTCCGCCCGAACCGTTGGCCGACGGCCTGCGCGAGGTGCGCTTCCGCTACCGCGGCATCGATCCGGAGCGCGGCAGCATCGGCCCCTGGCAGGAGCGCTGGGAGAAGACCGACCAGTTGCCGCTGCTGGTGTCGATCGAGCTGCGCAGCGACGACGGCACGGTGTGGCCGCCGCTGGTGGTGGCGCTGCGCCAGGCCGGCGGCGTGGAGGCGCGGCAATGAGCGCGGCGCCGGGACGGGCGCGCGGCGCGGCGCTGGTGCTGGTGCTGTGGCTGATCGCGCTGCTGACCGCGCTGATCGGCGCGTTCGCGCTGACCGCGCGCACCGAAGGCCTGCAGGGCAAGGTGCTGGGCGACGGCGCGGCGGCGCAGGAGCGCGCCCGCGCCGGGCTGGAATACGCGCTGACCCGCCTCGCCGGCACGCCGACCCAGCCGGGCTGGCGCGCCGACGGGCGCCGCTACCGCTGGCAGTACGAAGACGCCACGATCGACCTGCGGGTCACCGACGAGAGCGGCAAGGTCGACCTGAACCTGGCCGACGCGCCGCTGCTGGCGGCGCTGGTGCGCGCGGTCGGCGGCGATCCGCAGCGCGCCGAGCGCATCGCCGCGGCGATCGTGGACTGGCGCGATCCGGACAACCTCAGCCAGCCCAACGGCGGCGCCGAGGATCCGGACTACGCCGCCGAAGGCCGCCCGTACGGCGCCAAGGACGCGCCGTTCGAGAGCCTGGCCGAACTGCAGCTGGTGCTGGGCATCGATCCGGAGCTGTACGCCAAGCTGCTGCCGAACCTCACCCTGTACAGCGGCATCTCGCGCCCGGCGCCGGAGTTCGCGCCGGCGCCGGTGCTGACCGCGCTCGGCCTGGACGCGCAGCAGGTGCTGGCGCAACGCGAGCGCGACGACCCGGCGCAGGCCGCGCCCATCGGCGGGGGCGGCGGCACCTACAGCATCGAGAGCCGCGCGCGGCTGGCGGCCGGGCGCGAAGGGGTGCTGCGCGCGGTGGTGCGCCCAGGCTCGTCGGCACTGCCGGGCTCCGCCTACACTGTGCTGCGATGGGAAGAAGGATCGACCGTTCGATGACTGCGTGGCGCGACACAATGGAGAAGTTCGGCGTGCGCACGGCGCCCGGGGCCGGCGGCCTGCTGGCCTGGTGGCAGCGTTCGCTGATGGCGTGGCTGCCGCCGCGCTGGCAACTGCAGTTGGGCTGGTCGCAGGCGCGGCTGCTGCTGTGGCGCGAAGGCGAGCAGCTGCTCGTCGCGCGCCAGCTCGGCGCCGAGCTGGGCGCGCCGCTGGCGTTGCCGTGGCCGCTGCCGCCGGCCGACCTGGACGCCGTGCTCGGCCCGCGGCTGGCGGCGTTGCCGCGGGCGTGGCTGCTGCCGGCGCAGTCGGCGCTGCAGCGCACCCTGCGCCTGCCTGCCGCCGCCGCCGAGCACCTGCGCGACGTGGTCAGGTTCGAGATCGACCGGCAGACGCCGTTCCAGGCCGACCAGGTGGTCTACGACGTGCGCGTCGGCGCGCGCCGCGACGCGGCGCACCTCGACGCCGAGCTGGTGGTGGCGCCGCGCCGGGTGCTGGACGAACTGCACGCCAGCGCCGGCGCGCTGCGCCCGACCCTGGCCGGGGTCGACGTCGTCGGCGCCGACGGCACGCCGCTGGGCGTCAACCTGCTGCCGCCGGAGCAGCGCCATCGCCGCGCCGATCCGATGCGGCGCTGGAACGCGATCCTCGCCGCGACCGCGCTGCTGGCGCTGTTCGCCGCCGGCTGGCAGCTGCTGGACAACCGCCGCGACGCGCTCGAACAGCTGCGCGCGCAGGTGGACAGCGGCGCGCAGCGCGCGCGCGGCGTGGCCGCGCAACGCCAGCAACTGCTCGACCTGGTCGAAGGCGCGGCGTTCTTCGACCAGCTGCGCGCCGAGCGCCCGACCGCGCTGGAGATCTGGAACGAGCTGAGCAAGCGCCTGCCCGAGGGCACCTACCTGGAAAAATTCTCGATCGAGGGCGACCAGCTGCAGCTGATCGGGCTCAGCAGCGAAGCGTCCTCGCTGGTCGGGCGGCTGGAAGGCTCGCCGCTGTGGCGCACGCCGTCGCTGACCGGCGTGCTGCAGGCCGACCCGGGCAGCCACCGCGACCGTTTCACCCTGACCGCCGAACTGGCTGGGACCAAGCGCAAGGAGGCCGCCGATGCCGGTGCAGGTCGATAAGCGCGACCGCTGGCTGGCGCTGGGCCTGCTGCTGGCCGCGCTGGGGCTGGGCTACCTGGTGCTGGTGCATCCGTGGTGGACGCTGCCGATGCGCGAGGTCGAGACGCAGATCCAGGAACTGCGCCAGCGCGACCTGCGCGTGCGCATGCAGCTGCAGCAGGCGCCGCAGGTGGCGCAGCGGCTGCAGCAGGCGCAACGCGAGCTGGCCACGCGCCCTGGCTTCCTGCGCGAGAGCTCGGCCGAGCTGGCCTCGGCCGGGCTGGTGCAGCGCCTGGAAAGCGCGGTGGCCACCGCCAGCCCCGGCAACCGCAGCTGCGCGATCAGCAACCGTTCGCCGCTGGCCGCCGACAACCGCCGCGACCGCTTCACCCGCGTCGCGGTGCAGGTGCGGCTGCGCTGCGGCACCCCGGAACTGGCGGCGGTGCTGCACGCGCTGGAGAGCGGCACCCCGGCGCTGTTCGTCGACAATCTCAACGTGATGGCGCAGCGCTACCAGCTGTCGCCGGGCGAGAGCGGCAACGGCCTGGACGTGGCCTTCGAACTGGCCGGCTATCTGCGCCCGAACGCGATGCCGGCGCCGTCCGCGGCGCCGGGCATGGCGCCGCCGGGCAACGCTGCGCCGCCGCCGGGCGCGCCGGTGCTGCAGGCCGGCACCTCCGCCGGCCCCGGGCCGAGCGAACCGGCGGCGCCAGCGCCGCCGGCGGTGGGCGATGCCGCCATGCCCACGCCGCCGCAGCAAGGGGAGGGCACGAATGCGCATTGAAGCGATCGGCCTGCGCAGCGTGTGGCTGGCGACGTTGGCGCTGTGGGGCCTGCTGATCTGGGTGCTGGGCCTGGCCGGCCTCGGCCAGCGCATCGAGCCGCTGCCCGACGACCCGGCCATGACCCAGCGCCTGCCGGCGTTGCCGGCGGCGGCCGGCGAGCGCCTGGGCGCGTTTTCGCGCTACGCCGAGATCGCCGCGCGCCCGGTGTTCGCCGAAGACCGCCGGCCGCACCCGTTCTTCCTCAGCGCCGACAACGGCCAGGCCGCCGCGCCCAGCGTGCGTCTGACCGGCGTGCTGCTCACCGACAGCTTCAAGATGGCCACGCTGACCACCGAGCAGGGTGAATCGCTGCGCCTGCAGCAGGGCGGCGACCCGGTGAAGGGTTGGCGGCTGGTGTCGCTGGAACCGCGGCGGGCGGTGGTCAGCGGCAGCGGCGGCCCGCAGACCCTGGAGCTGCAGGTGTTCGACGGCAAGGGCGGGCAGCCGCCGACGGTGCTCGGCCAGGGCGCGCGTGCGCAGGGCGTGCCGCCGTTGCTGGGGCCGCCGCCTGCGCCTGCGGTCAATGCGCCCGCCAACGCCAACGCCGTCGCGCCGCGCCCACCGGCCGCGTCCGCCGCGACCGTCGCGCCGACGCCGAGCGAACCGGCGGCCGCGCCGGCGCCGTCGTCGGAGCAGTTGCAGGCCATCCGCGAACGTATCGAAGCCCGCCGCCGGCAGTTGCAGCAGCAACGCCAGAACGGCACTCCCCCCGGCCAGAACCCTTAGAGTGATCGCATGACGCCGCGCTTGTTTTCCCTGTTCCTCGCGATCGGCCTGGTGGCCGGCTGCGCCACCACGCCCTCGCCGGACGTCCGCCGCGGCGCCGCGATCAATCCCAACGTCGGCGCCGCCGGCAGCACCAGCGGCACGGCCGGCGCGCCGGCCGGCAACGCCGATCCCGACGGCGCGCCGGACCGCGTGGCCCCGGTGATCCGCCGCGGCAGCGGCACCATGATCAACTCCGGCGCCGCGGCCGCGCCGGCGCCGTCGCTGGGCAACGCCAGCAGCGGCAGCGCCACCTTCAACTTCGAAGGCGAGTCGGTGCATGCGGTGGTCAAGGCGATCCTCGGCGACATGCTCGGGCAGAACTACGTGATCGCGCCGGGCGTGCAGGGCACGGTGACCCTGGCCACGCCCAAGCCGGTGTCGCCGGCGCAGGCGCTGAACCTACTGGAGATGGTGCTGGGCTGGAACAACGCGCGCATGGTCTACAACGGCGGCCGCTACAACATCGTGCCCGCCGACCAGGCCCTGGCCGGCACGGTCGCGCCGAGCACCGCCTCGCCGGCCAGCGCGCGCGGCTTCGAGGTGCGGGTGGTGCCGCTGAAGTTCATCTCCGCCAGCGAGATGAAGAAGGTGCTGGAACCGTACGCGCGGCCGAACGCGATCGTCGGCATCGACGGCTCGCGCAACGTCATCACCCTCGGCGGCACCCGCGCCGAGCTGGAGAACTACCTGCGCACGGTGCAGATCTTCGACGTGGACTGGCTGTCGGGCATGTCGGTGGGCGTGTTCCCGATCCAGTCGGGCAAGGCCGAGCAGGTCGCCGCCGACCTGGAAAAGGTGTTCGGCGAGAACAGCAAGACCCCCAGCGCCGGCATGTTCCGCTTCATGCCGCTGGAGAACGCCAACGCGGTGCTGGTGATCACCCCGCAGGCGCGCTACCTGGACCAGATCCAGGAATGGCTGGACCGCATCGACAGCGCCGGCGGCGGCAGCCGGCTGTTCTCCTACGAGCTGAAATACATCAAGGCCAAGGACCTGGCCGACCGCCTGGCCGAGGTGTTCGGCGCCGGCGGCAACCGCGGCGATTCCAGCGCCTCGCTGATGCCGGGCACGCAGCTGAGCCAGATGGGCAGCGGCGGCTTCAACGGCAGCGGCGACGGCGGCCTGGGCGGGAGCAGCGGGCTGGGCGGCAGCAGCGGCAGCGACAGCTTCTCCTCGGGCAGCAGCAGTTCTTCGTCCGGCAGCAGTGGCGGCCTGGGCAACGGCAGCCTGCAGCTGTCGCCGCGCACTTCCGGCAACGGCAGCGTGACCCTGGAAGTGCAGGGCGACAAGGTCGGCGTGTCGGCGGTGGAGGAGACCAACACCCTGCTGGTGCGCGCCACGCCGCAGTCGTGGCGCTCGATCCGCGACGTGGTCGAGAAGCTCGACGTGATGCCGATGCAGGTGCACATCGAGGCGCAGGTGGCCGAGGTCAGCCTGACCGGCGACCTGCAGTACGGCGTCAACTGGTTCTTCGAGAACGCGGTGAGCGCCGCCGCCGACGCGACCAACATCGGCATCGGCGGCGGCGCCAACCTGCCCAGCGCCGCGGGGCGCGACATCTGGGGCGACATCGCCGGCAAGGTCACCGGCAGCACCGGACTGGGCTGGACCTTCCTCGGCAAGAACGCCGCGGCGGTGATCAGCGCGCTGGACAAGGTCACCAACCTCAAGCTGCTGCAGACCCCGTCGGTGTTCGTGCGCAACAACGCCGAGGCCACGCTCAACGTCGGCACGCGCATCCCGATCAACTCCACGTCGATCAACACCGGCATCGGCACCGACACCAGCTATTCGTCGGTGCAGTACATCGACACCGGCGTGATCCTGAAGGTGCGCCCGCGGGTGACCAAGGACGGCATGGTGTTCCTGGACATCGTGCAGGAAGTCAGCACGCCCGGTTCGCGTCCGACCGCGTGCACCTCCGGCACCACCGTGGTCAACAGCTCCGCCTGCAACGTGGACATCAACACGCGCCGGATCAAGACCGAGGCGGCGGTGCAGAGCGGCGACACCATCATGCTGGCCGGCCTGATCAACGACAGCACCAGCGATGGCAGCTCCGGGGTGCCGTTGCTGAGCAAGCTGCCGGTGGTCGGCGCGCTGTTCGGACAGAAATCTCAGGAAAAGCGCCGCAACGAAGTGATCGTGCTGCTGACCCCGACCATCGTGCGCAACCCGCAGGAAGCGCGCAATCTCACCGACGAGTACGGGCAGAAGTTCAAGGCGATGGAGCCGCTGCCGGCGTCGGGCAAGAAGTAGGCGCGGATGGCGCTGCCCATCGTGCTGCTGCCGGTCGGCGTCGACGACGCGGCGCTGGACGCGTGCCTGGGCGCGCTGGAGGCGCACACCCCGGCCGGCACCCGCGTGTGGCTGGCCGACGACGCCCAGGCCGGGCCGCGCGGCCAGCGCGTGGTCGAGGCCTGGCTGGCGCGCACCCGGCTGCAGGCCGACTACACCCGACGCCCGCGCATGCTCGGCGAGGTCGCGCACCTGGACGAGATGCTGCGCGCCTGCGCCGATGCCGACGTGGTGGTGCTGGCCGCCGACGCGCAGCCGCTGCCCGGCTGGCTGCCGCAACTGGCCGCCTGCCTGGCGCGCGATGCCGCCATCGCCAGCGCCACGCCGTGGAGCAACGCCGGCGAAGCCTGCGCCTGGCCGCGGCTGGGCGAGATCAATCCCGTGCCCGAGGACGGCGAGCGCCTGGCCCGCGCGTGCGCGGCGCTGCCGCCGCTGCATCCGGAACTGCCGGCGGCGGTGTGCCACGCGGTGGCCCTGCGCGGCGCGGCGCGGCAGCGCGCCGGCGGCCTGGACGCGAGCAGCTACGGCTCCTGGTACGCGGCGCTGACCGACCTGTCGCTGCGCATGGCCGGGCTCGGCTGGCGCAACGTGCTGTGCGAAACCGCCTACGTGGCGCGCAGCGGCGAGGGCCGCGCCGCCGACGGCGACATGGACGCGCTGGCTACGCGCTGGCCGGCCTGGCACGCGCGCCTGGCCGGGTTCCTGATGCACGATCCCTTGCGCGCCTGCCGCGAAGAGCTGCAGCGCCTGTACGCCGACCTGCCGCCGCCGGACCCGCAACGCGCGCTGTTCGACGCCTAGCCCGCAGCCGCACCAGCCCATTCCCCGCGCTCCCGCAGGAGCGACTTCGGTCGCGACGAGCGAAGCAGGGAGCCTGCCGATGTCGGACGCCGTCGAGGACCGACGGCCAAAGGCCACCTAACCTTCAACAGAACCGCAGTGGCTTACCGCAAGCCCCTGTAGGAGCGACTTCAGTCGCGACGAACGAAGCAGGGAGCCTGCCGATGTCGGACACCGTCGAGAAGCGATGGCCCACGGCCACTCAAGTTTCCCACAGAACCGCCGTCCAACTTGTCGCAAATCCCTGTAGGAGCGGCTTCAGCCGCGACGAACGAAGCGCTGGCCCCAGGTTCCGCACGCTATCCGTGCCGAGCCTCGATGCTTCCAACCAGCCCGGCGCATCCCGATGCCGCGCGCCTGCATGCAAAGAGCGGAACGACAAGCGTCGTCGGCATCCCATGCGCGCCAGTGCGATCGCCCCGGCCTCACTCAGCCGGCGCCTGCACCTCCACCGTCACCTCCAGCACGTCGTGGCGCCAGGACTCGATGTCGAATTCCACCGCGCGGCCGTCGGCGGCGTAGCTCACCCGCTGCAGCCGGAAGCACGGCGTGCCGGCGGTGGACTGCAGCAGCGCGGCCTGCTCGGCGCCCAGCGTGGCCGGATACATCGACAGCCGGCTGCGCGCCTGGTGCAGGCCGAGCCGCTGCCCGAGCACCGCGCTGAGCGATGCGGCCAGGTCGTAGTCGAGCAGGGTCGGCGCCCAGGCGGCCAGGATCGCGTTGGTCTCCAGCAGCACCGCGCGGCGGCCGATCCAGCGCCGGCGCTGCAGCACGAACACCTCCGCCGCGGCGTCGTCCAGTTCCAGGTGCCGCGCCAGCGTCGCGCCGGCCGGCTGGCGGCGCGCGCCAAGCAGCTCGGTCCGCGGCACGCCGCCCTGCGCGGCCACGTACTGCATGAAGCCGGCGATGCTGGTGGGGTCGTGGCGCACGCGTGGCGCGCTGACGAACCAGCCGCGGCGGTTCTCGCGATAGACGTGCCCTTCCGATTCCAGCTGCTGCAACGCCTCGCGCAGGGTGATGCGGGTGCAGCCGAACAGCGTGGCCAGTTCGCGCTCCACCGGCAGGCGCTGGTCCGCGGCCCATTCGCCGGCGGCGATGCGCGCCAGCAGCGCATCGACGATGCGTTGGCCGAAACCGGCGGCGGGATTCAATGGCGTGGGCATGCGTTCTCCATCGCGGCGCGGCGATTTGCCTGCCTATGGTTGCAGACAACGCAAGGGAAGGGCGCGTTGGCTGGTCGCGGGCCATCGGTCGCGCCAGGCCCCGCCTGTAAATCCGGCCGCAACCGAGGCCACTCCCACGGCGCTGCGCTCACTGCCAATGCCAGGGTCGAGCATGCTCGAGCATCGCGATACCGGTTGTGCCCGTGGCGCCGCGGGTGCGCCGGCTGGCGCGCCAGCGGCGCATGCCGCATCGGTTGCAGCGCACGCGGATGCGCCGGTTCACGACAACGGCGGCGCGGTGGCGCGCCGCAGGTCGGCCTGCCACAGCCGCAGCCCGTACACGGCCAGCACCACGAAGCCGGCATACAGCGCCGCGGTGGGATACAGCCCCTTGTAGACGAACACGCCGACGTAGACGCAGTCGAGCACGATCCACAGGCCCCAGTTGGCGATGCGCTTGCGCGCCGCCCAGAAACTGGCGACCACGCTGAAGGCGGACAGCGCCGCGTCCAGCCACGGCAACGCGGCGTCGGTATGGCGATGCATCAGCCAGCCCAGCAGCGCCGCGCCGGCGGCGCCGGCCAGCAGCGACAGCGCGCCTTCGCGCCGCGGCAGCGGACCGACATGGACCTTGCCGTGGTCCAGCCGGCCCTGGCTCCAGCGCCACCAGCCGTAGCCCTGCAGGAACACGTACACGCCCTGCAGCAACATGTCCGAGTACAGCTTCCATTGGTAGAACAGCCACGCATAGAGCAGCACCGCGACGACGTTGACCGGCCAGCACCAGCGCACGCGGCGCGCGGTCAGCCACACGCCGAGCACGTTGACCAGCACGGCGAGGAGTTCGAGGGGGGACATTGTTGGAAGGCCGGGATTGGGGAGTGGAGATTCGGGATTGGGAGCGGTTCGCGAATTCGCCGCATTGCGCTCTTCTGTAGGAGCGGCTTCAGCCGCGACGCTTTACCGTCAAAGCGTCGCGGCTGAAGCCGCTCCCACATCGGCGGAAAGCATGGCGAGACGGTTGAAAGGCTAGGCTGGGTAATCGGTCAATGTCGAATCAGCGATCAGGACACTCTGTGAATGCATGGCGTGGCGCTTTTCTCGGGAGCAGCTTCAGCCGCGACACGGGAGCGGTAACGCGTCGCGGCTGAAGCCGCTCCTACAAGGTCGTGCTTTCGGCGCCGACATCCTGCTTTTGCGAATCCCCAATCCCGTCTCTCCAATCCCGGCCCTCAGAAATCGAACTGCACCGCCAGCCGCGCCGTGCGCGGCGCGCCCAGGAACAGGTAGTCGTCGCCCTGGTAGTCGCCGACGTCGCGCCAGTAGCGCTTGTTGGCCAGGTTGTCCACGCTCAGCCGCAGCGTGGTCGGCACTGCGCCCAGCCGCGTCGCGTAGCGCGCGCCGGCGTTGTAGACGGTGTAGCCGCCGACGGCGGTGCGGCCGATCCGGTCGGCGTACTTGGCGCCGCTGTATTGCGCGCCGCCCAGCAGTGCCAGGCCGGCCACGCCGGGCACGTCCCAGCTGGCCTGGGCGCTGGCGCGCAGCCTGGGCACGTTCAATGCCTGGTGGCCTTCGTAGGCCGGCGTGCCGGTGTCCTCTGCGCGCGCGCGAATGCCGGCGACGCTGGCCTGCAGGTGCAGCCGTTCGCCGATCGCGCCGTCGGCCGACAGTTCGATGCCGCGGTTGTGCAGGCGGCCCTGCTGCAGGTACAGGAAGCTGCCGTCGGCCTGCGGCTGCGCGTACTGGTAGGCCTGGCGCATGTCGAACAGCGCCGCGCCCAGCGCCAGGCCGTCGCGCTCGTATTTCACGCCGGCCTCGGTCTGGTAGGCGCTGGTCGGCGCGAGGATCGCGTCGGCGTTGCTGGCGAACCATGCCGCGGTGCCGCCCGGCGCCAGGCCCTTGGCGAAGCTGGCGTACAGCGACAGCGTGTCCTGCGGCTTGAACAGCAGCGCCGCCTGCGGCAGCAGTTCCGAGCGGCGGGTGTGGCGGGTCAGCGCGCCGTCGCGGTCCCAGGCGCGCTCGTCGTAGCGCACCTGGCGCGCGCCCAGCAGCAGCTGCCAGGCCTCGCCGATGCCGATGCGGTCGCTGGCCAGCAGCGCGGTCTGCGCGCTGTCCAGGCGCCGCCGCTTGGGATCCAGTTGGACGTCGGTCTGGGCGAAGACCGGCGGATCGGCGCCGATGTTGCCGGTGCCGATCCATTCGTTGATCGAGCCGTGGCGGTCGATGCTGCGCTGCAGATAGTCCACGCCGACGTTGAGCTGGTGCTGCAGCGGGCCGGTGGCGAAGCTGCCGGAGAGGGTCGCCTGCACCTGATCGTTGCGGCGGGTGTCGTCGGGGCTGCGGTAGTCGTAGACGTCGTAGTCGCCTTCGCGGCCGAAGTAGTTGGGGATCGCGTCGCCGGCGCAGCTGGCCGCGCCGTAGCAGCCCCAGGCGAAGCTGGAATAGTCGTCGATCACCGCGCGGCTGTGGGCGGCCGCCAGCTGCGCGCTCCAGGCGTCGTTGAAGCGGTAGCGATAGCGCAGCTGCGCATTGAGCGAATCGATGCCGACCGGCCGGGACCACGGCTGGTACGCCAGCAGCCGGTGCACCGACACGTCGCCGGGCAGGCGCTCGCCGCCGAGCAGCTGGTAGCCGGGCACCGAGCGTTGCTGCCGGTCCTGGTACTCCACGTCCAGCTGCAGCGTCGATCGCGGGTCGATGTTCCAGTCCGCGGCCAGCGACAGGAAATTGCGGTGGCCGTCGGCATGCTCGACGTAGCTGCGGATGTCCTCGTGCGCGGCGTTGACGCGCAGGCCGAACCGGCGGTCGCGGCCGAACCAGCCGCCCAGGTCCGCCGCGGCATAACGGCCGCCCTCGTCGTCGCTGCCGAGCACCAGCGTGCGCACCTGCTGCGGGCGCTTGGTCTGGTAGTCGACGACGCCGGCTGGTTCGTTGAGGCCGGATTGCAGCCCGGACAGGCCCTTGAGCACCTGCACCTGCTGCTTGTTCTCCAGCGCCACGTTCTGCTCGCCGGCGATGGTCAGGCCGTTGATGCGGTAGCTGTTGGCGGCATTGAGCGAATAGCCGCGCACCACGAAGTTCTCGTAGTAGCCGATCGGCGCGTAGCTGTCGCCGACCGAGGCGTCGGCGCGCAGCACTTCGCTGAGCACGCGCACCTGGCGGTCGTCCAGTTGCGCGCGGTCGATCGTCCCGATCGCCGCGGGCGTGTCCAGCAGCGCGGCATCGCCGTAGCCGCCGAGCTCGGAGCGGTTGCGCGCCCGCTCGGCCTGCACGTTGACCGCGTCCAGGTCGACCGGCGTGCGCGTGTCCGCATCGGTGGCGCGCGCTGGTGCGGCGGTGGCGGCCAGCGCCAGCGCCAGGGCGAGCGGCGCGAGCGCGGGGAAGGTATGGGACATGATGACCTCTAGGCGGGAATCGGGACGGAAAGGACGGACGCCGCTGTGCATGGGCAGCGGCGGGATCGGGGAGCGGGGGCGACGCCGCATCGGCATCGCCGCACGGCGCGTGCGGACACTGCGCGGGGCGGACGCAGCGCGCTCATCGCGCCGCCTCCGCGTGCCATTGCAATCGCCGCAGCAGGCGCTGGCCCTCCTCGCCGCCGAACCAGTCGGCATGGCCGAGCAGGTAGCGGCGATAGGCGATGTCGGCATTGGCGTCGGAACCGGTGATGCCGGCGAAATAGTCGATCTCGCTGAGCGCGAAGTCGGCATGCGCGATCGGCAGCAGCGCGGCCAGCAGGCGCAACTGCGCCGCGCCCAACGGCAACACCTGCGCGTAGCCGTGCAGCAACGCATCGAGCTGGTCGAGGTCGGCCGCGGCGCGGCCGCCGACGTCCAGCTCCAGCCACGGCACCAGGTTGCGCTCGATCGCGGTGGCCAGGTCGAACAGCGCGAAGCTGCGGTCGGCCAGGCCGAAATCGAACACTGCGCTGACCTCGCTCGCCGTGCCCCGGTCGCGCCACAGCAGGTTGGAGGCGTGCCAGTCGCCATGCGTCCACATCGGCGGCGGAGGCGATTGCAGCAGCGGCCAGGCGCGCGCGTGCCAGGGCAGCAGGTGCCGGTGCAGGTCGCCGTGCCAGTCGTGCCGTTGCAGCCACGCCGCCAGCGCCGGCCGTCCGCGCAGGTCGCGCTGCAGCGCCTGCAGCGGATCGGCGCGGCCGAACAGGCGCAGGTTGGCGACCAGCAGCGCGGTGCTGCGCGGCGCCGCCACGTAGCCGGCGGCGGCGCGGTGCAGCAGCGCGAGCGCGTGCCCGGCGGCGCGTGCGTGGGCGGTGCCGGCGAAGGGCTGCCAGGAGGCGGTGTCGCGGTACAGGTCCTCGCCCGCGGCGGCGCGCTGCACCTCGTAGGTCCAGTCGCCGATCGCCACCGCGCTGGCGCCGTCGGGCGCGCGCAGCAGCACCGGCACCGGCATCCCGCGCGCGCGCAGGTGGTCGATGAAGCGGTGTTCCTCGCCCAGGGTGCGCGCATCGCGCACGCTGTGGTGATGGCGCTTGACGAACAGGCGGCCGGCCGCGCTGTCGACCTCGGCCGCGGCGGAGAACGGGCGCGGGCTGTGCCAGCGCAGGGCGCGGACCGCGTCGGGCAGGCCCATGCGCCGCAACAGCGCGTCCACCTCGTCGCCACGCAGGGGCGGCCAGTCCGCCGTGGCCGGGGCCAGGCTCATGCCGTGGATCTGGTGCGCGCTCATCGCGCCTGCCCTGGGCGCAGGTCCGCAGCGACGGTGTGGCGATGCGCGACCGTCGAGGCGCGTTCGGGAGTTGGTCTAGACCAGTGTCGCGGGGTCCTGCGGCGGCGGCCGACGGCGAGGTCGGTCGCAGGGCGGCGCTGCCGGGGCGTCTGCATGCACGGCCACCGCAGGGGGCGGCCGATGCGTAGCGATCCTGGCGGCAGCGCGCCGTAGTGGGCGCTAGCCGTCATCTACACCGCGAAGGACGTGGGACGGGCGATTCTACCGCGTTCGCGCGCGCTGCCGGCGGCGCAGGCGCGCCGCGTTCGCCGGCCGCGCAGGCACGGCGCCTTCTGCGCACAGCGCTTTGCCCGGATAATCGGCGCATGAGCGAACAGCAGATGGCCGTGGTGGTGGTGACCTACGAGAGCGGCAGCACCATCGACGCCTGCCTGCAGCGGCTGCGCGCGGCGGCGCAGGTCGCGCAGATCCGCGTGGTCGACAACGCCTCGCGCGACGACACCCTGGCGATCGTGCAGCGCCACGCGCTGGAGGACCGGCGGGTGCGCTTCATCGCCAATCCCGACAATCCCGGCTTCGCCACCGCCTGCAACCAGGGCGCGGCGGCCAGCGATGCGCCGTGGCTGGCCTTCGTCAATCCGGACCTGCTGGTGGAGGCCGACACGCTGGCGCTGCTGCGCGCGCAGGTCGCCGCGCTCGGCGATGCGCTGCTCGGCGTGGAGCAGGTGGACGAGCACGGCCGCGCCGACGCGGCGGTGCGCCGCCGCGATCCGGACTTCGCGGCGATGCTGCGGCATCCGCTGGCCGGCTCGCGGCTGGCGGTTGCGGCCGATCCGGCGCAGCCGCTGCAGCGCGTGGACGCGATCTCCGGCGCGCTGATGCTGTTGCCGCGCGCGCTGTTCGACCGCATCGGCGGCTGGGACGCCGGCTACCGGCTGCATGCCGAGGACCTGGACCTGTGCCGCCGCGCGCGCCAGGCCGGGGCCACGGTGGCGGTGGCCAACGGCCTGCGCGTGCTGCACGTGCGCGGGGTGTCCAGCCGCAAGCGGCCATGGTTCGTGGAGTGGCACAAGCACCGCGGGCTGTGGCGCTATTTCCGCAAGTTCGAGGCGCCCGCGCGCAGCGCGCCGGTGCGCGCGGCGGTGTGGGCGGTGATCTGGCTGCATGCCTGGGTGACCTTCGCCAGGCTGTGCTGGCGCCGTCCCGGCTGAACGCAGCACCAGGCTGGTGCATGCGCCGCCTCAGGCTGTATGCGTGATGAGCAGTTCATTTATTGCGTGATGTGAAGCACGCAGAAAAGGTGCTACGTTCCAGTCGCGATTCCGGAACCGGGATCGTTTCCTGCTCCCTGTTCCAGGGGCCCCCACCAGGAAACAACAGCGATGAACCAGCCCTACGGCGAGCGTGCGCGCTCGTGGTCGCACGCATGTGCGGCATCCCTTTCCATGGCGAATGCTGGTTGCGTGCGGCCGCGGCCGGGCCGGCGCGCACGCGCGCTGTCGGCACTGGCCCTGGGCCTGGCCGCGGTAACGGCCGGACCGTGCTTCGCCGGCGCCTGGGTACAGGACGAGGGCGCCGCGCTGGCGATCCTCAAGGCCAGCCACAGCGACGGCGGCGCGGTCTACAACAGCCACGGCCAGAGCCAGAATTTCCCCGATGCCGGGCGCAGCCGCCAGGACCAGCTGAACCTCTATGCCGAGTACGGGCTGAGCGCCGACCTGACCATGGTCGGCAACTTCTATTTCAGCAAGGTCGGCTATCGCAACGACAGCGGCTACGGCAACCAGCACACGACCGGCTGGGCCGACCAGGAAATCGGCCTGCGCTACCGCCTGGACCCGGATGGCCGCGACGGCCCCTGGCAGGGCGCGGTGCAGGTGCTGGCGCTGCTCCCCGGCTACGGCCGGCAGGGCGCCGACGACCGCGACCGCCCGGCGCTGGGGCAGGGCGACTACGGCGCCGAGCTGCGCTACAGCGTCGGCCGCGGCTACCGGGCCGGCAGCCGCGACGGCTACGTGGACCTCGGCGCGGCGGTGCGCCTGCGCGGCGGCGATTCCGCCGACGAGGCGCGGCTGGACATCAGCAGCGGCCTGGCATTGGCGCCGCGCTGGATGCTGATCGGCGAACTCAACGTGATCCAGGGCCTGGGCAACGGCAACGGGCCCAATCCGGTCTATGCGCCCGGCACCCCGATCCGCGGCAACAACTACGACCTGACCAAGCTGCAGGCCTCGCTGCTGCACACGCTGCCCGGCGGCACCCAGGTGCAGCTCGGCTACCAGCAGCCGGTGGCCGGGCGCAACACCGGCGGCGCCGGCGGCCCGTTCGTGGCCGCCTGGTGGCGGTTCTAGCGGTGGCGGCGGTGAACGGCGCTGCGGCAAGCGCCACTGGCGACGCGATCGGCCCGCTCGGCAGCGTGCCCGAGCCGCGCGGCTGGCAGACCCCGATCGGCACCGCGCTGGTCGAGGCCGGGGTCATCGACGCGGCGCAGCTGCAGGACGCGCTGGCGCTGCAGGCGCGTTGGCGTTCGCGCCTGGGCGACGTGGTGCTGGCGCAGCGCGGGGTCACCGCGCTGCGTTTCTATACGGTGCTGTCCGCGCATTTCGGATTGAACTTCGTCAACCTGATGCAGCAGCCGATCGACCCGGCGCTGTTCGAGCCGCAGCGGCTGGCCGAGTACGCGCAGCGCCTGGTGCTGCCATGGCGCCGCGAAGAGGGCCGGCTGGTGCTGGCGGTGGCCGACCCCGGCCCGGAGACCTTCGCCTGGGCGCGCAACCTGTACGGCGCGGACGTGCGCTTCGTCGGCACCTCCAAGTTCGACATCGTGTGGGGCCTGCAGCAGCAGGCCGATGCGCAGCTCACCCACGACGCGCTGAACCTGCTCGCCGAGCATGCGCCTGAGCATTCGGCCAAGCAGGTGGTCACGCGCAGGCAGGTGGGGTCGCTGTGCACGCTGGCGGCGCTGTTGCTGCTGGCGCTGGCGATCTGGCCGGTGCCGACGCTGGTCGCGATCAACGGCGTGATCGGTATCGCCTTCATGGCGACGTTCCTGCTCAAGTTCACGCTGGCCTGGCTGGGCGCGCGCCGCCGCATCGACATCAAGGTCACCGATGCGGAAGTGGCCGCGCTCGACGACGAGGACCTGCCGGTCTACACCGTGCTGGTGCCGATGTACAAGGAACCGGACGTGCTGCCGATCCTTGCCAACGCCTTGCGCCGGCTCGACTACCCGACCTCCAAGCTGGACGTGAAGCTGGTGCTGGAGGCCGACGACATCGAGACCATCGAGGCGGCCAAGGCGCTGGGCCTGGAGGCGTTCTTCGAGATCATCCGGGTGCCGCCGTCGCAGCCCAAGACCAAGCCGAAGGCGTGCAACTACGCGCTGCAGTTCGCGCGCGGGCAGATGCTCACCATCTACGACGCCGAGGACAAGCCGGAGCCGGACCAGCTCAAGCGTGCGGTCGCCGCGTTCCGCAAGTCGCCGGCCGACGTGGCCTGCATCCAGGCGCGGCTGAACTACTACAACGCCGACGAGAACTGGCTCACGCGCATGTTCACGCTGGAATACACGCTGTGGTTCGACTTCTACCTGCCGGCGCTGGAAACCCTGCGCATCCCGATCCCGCTGGGCGGCACCTCCAACCATTTCCGCCTGGACATCCTGCGCAAGGTCCACGCCTGGGACCCGTACAACGTCACCGAGGACGCCGACCTGGGGGTGCGCCTGACCCAGCAGGGCTACCGGGTCAGCGTGGTCAACTCGACCACGTTCGAGGAAGCCAACGTCAGCGTCCCCAACTGGATCCGGCAGCGCTCGCGCTGGCTCAAGGGCTACATGCAGACCTGGCTGGTGCACATGCGCGATCCGCTGCAGCTGTACCGCTCGGTCGGTTTCCGCGGCTTCTGGGGCTTCCAGTTCTTCGTCGGCGGCACCTTCTTCACCGCCTTGATCGCGCCGCCGATGTGGCTGGTCTACGGCGTCTGGGCGCTGACCGGCACGCGCGCGTTCGATCCGGTGTTCCCGCCCGCGCTGCTGTACCTGAGCCTGCTCAACCTGCTGCTGGGCAACGGCTTCCTGATCTACATGACACTGGTGGCCGCGTTCAAGCGCGACTACTTCCGGCTTGCGCCGTACGCGCTGACCGTGCCGCTGTACTGGCTGCTGCAATCGATCGCCGCCTACAAGGGGCTTTGGCAGCTCATCCGCAATCCGTTCTACTGGGAAAAGACCACCCATGGCATCAGCAAGCACATGGCCGAAGAGCGCCGCGCCGCACTCGACGATTGAGACGCCGCGCCGCTACCGCGGCGTGCCGGTGTTCGTGGCCACCGCCGCGCTGCTGGCGCTGCTGTGCCACCGGCTGCTCGCGCACGGCTACATGAGCGACGACGCGATGGCGCAGTACGCCAAGCTGTTGCTGTTGCGCGACGCGGCCGGCTTCCGCACCGAGTATCTCGGTTTCCTCTACGCGCAGGCCTCGCTGTACCTGGGCCTGTTGATCGGCAGCGTGCCGGGGCTGTCCACGCCGTTGCTGCCGTACCTGGCGGACGTGCTTGCCGGCGCGGCGCTGGTGACGCTGCTGTGGCGCGATCTCGCCGCCGGCCTGGGCCGCGCCTGGGCCTGGGGCCTGTGCGCGGCGCTGGTGCTGCAGCCGTTCTTCCTGTGGCCGACGCTGTCGGGCAACAACCAGGGCCTGGGCCTGCTGGTGTTCTACCTGACCTGCCGCGCGCTGCGCCATCTGCGCGGCGATCCGGAAGCCTTCGCCTACCTGCGCCTGGCGCTGGGCCTGTGCCTGCTGTTCTTCGTCGACGAGCGCGCCTGCTTCCTGGCCGTGGCGATGGCGCCGTGGCTGGGCCTGATCGCGCCGCAGGGCATGCTGCGGCGCGCGCCGCTGTCGTTCTACCTGGTCTGCTACCTGCCGTTCCTGTTCGCGGTCGCGACCTGGATGTACCTGAACTACCTGTTCTTCGGCGACGCGCTGCTGTTCGTGCGCGATCAACATTCGGCGTTCCGCGGCAGCTATGCGCAGGCCGCGCTGCAGCCGTGGCTGCAGCAGGCGCTGGCGCGGCCGTGGTGGCCGCCGCTGTACCTGGCGTTGGCCGGCCTGGTCACCACGCCGCTGCTGTTGCTGGTGCGGCGCACGCGCCTGACCAGCACCTGGCGCTGCGTGCTGGTGGCGACCGTCACCGTGATCGGCGCCGGCACGCTGGCGGCGTGGGCGCGCTTCAGCGCGCAGCCGCTGGATTTCCTGGCGCTGATGGTGGTGCCGACGGCGCTGGTGCTGGGCGACGTGCGCCGCGAGCTGCGTTGGCTGGCATTGGCGCTGCTGCTGCTCGGCGCGATCGCCAGCGGCTGGGTCATCGCCCGAACCGCGGCCTCGACCACCCGCGACTGGGCCGCGGCGCTGCGCGCGCCGGTGGCGCCGCGGCATCCGGACGAAGCGCGGCTGGGCGCCTGGCTGGCCGAAGCGCGGCTGCCGACCCTGCTCGACGATCGCGCCGGCTACGCGGTGATCGTGGCGCGTGGCGACGCGCAAGGCCTCGTCCTGCCGTTCGACCCGCGCTACAAGCGCGCGCTGGACGACCCGCGGCAGATGCCGGCGCAGGTGGTGGTGGCCGACCCGGCGAGCCGGGCCGGTGCCCTGGACGGCGTCAACCGGCGCCTGCCGCAGCTGTGGCAGCAGGGCCTGCCGGGCTACAGTCTGGTCTACCGACAAGGGACCTACCGGGTATGGCGTCGATTGCCGTGAGATGGCTGGCCGGCCTGCTGTTCGCGATGAGCGCGTGCGGCTGCGGCGCGGCCACGCCCGCGCCGGCATCTACGCCGTGGATGGGCGCCAACGTCAAGGTGTCGGCGCAGGCGCCGTGGGGTAGCGCCGCGGCGCAGCGCTCGCTGCGGCAGCTGGCTGCCGCCGGCGCCGAACGCGCGCTGCTGGTCGCCTTCGTCTGGCAGGCCACGCCGCAGTCCGACGATCCGGTGCTGGGCAGCGACAGCAGCGTGGAACAGGTGCGCGCCGGGCTGCGGCAGATGCGCGCGGCCGGCCTGCAGCCGGTGCTGAAGGTGCACCTGTGGATCCCGGGCCATTGGGCCGGCGACGCCGCGCCGGCCGATCGCGCGGCCTGGTTCGCCGCCTACCGGCGCGCGCTGCTGCAGCTGGCGCAGGTCGCCGCCGAAGAGCGGGCAGAGGCCTTGATCGTCGGCACCGAATTGCGCGGCCTGCAGGACGCGCCGCAGTGGCCGGCGCTGGTGGCGGCGGTACGCGAGGCCTACCGCGGCCCGCTCGGCTACGTGGCCGACGGCCTGGAACAGGCCGAGCGCTTCGGCTACTGGGACCGCTTCGACTTCGTCGGCACCAGCCTGTACCCGGCGCTGTCGTCGTCGCCGGCGCAGCGGCTGGCGCAGATGCGCGCGGCGGCCGAGCGGGTGCAGGCGCTAGGCGCGCGCAGCGGGCGTCCGGTGTGGGTGGCGGAACTGGGGCTGCGCTCGGCGCGCGGCAGCCTGGCCGCGCCCTGGGAAAGTCCCGAGCAGCGCAGCGCCGCGGTGGACACCGCCTTGCAGGCGCAGGTGCTGCAGGACTGGCGGCGCGTGCTCGGCGAACGGCGCATCGCCGGCATCGCGCTGTGGTGCTGGTACACCGATCCGGACGCGGGCGGCGCGCACGACAGCGATTTCACCGTGCAGCACAAGCCGGCGCAGGCGGTGCTGGCGCGTGGCGCCGCGCGCTGACGCTTCCTGCGGGAGCCGCTTCAGCCACGACAGGCATCGCCGTGGCGCCCGTCGCGGCTGAAGCCGCTCCTACGAGGGCGAGCCGCTGACGCGGTGGCGCATAATGCCGCGATGATCATCGATTCGCTGCTCGACACCGACCTGTACAAGTTCACGATGATGCAGGCGGTGCTGCACCAGCATCCCGGCGCGCAGGTGGAATACCGCTTCAAGTGCCGCACACCGGGCATCGACCTGGCGCAGTTCCTGGAGCAGATCTCGGCCGAGATCGACGCGCTGTGCGCGCTGCGCTTCCGCGCCGAGGAGCTGGACTACCTGCGCGGCCTGCGTTTCATCAAGCCCGACTTCGCCGATTTCCTGGCGCTGTTCCACCTGGACCGCAAGTACCTGCAGCTGCACGCCTCGGCCACGGTGCCGGGCGAGATCGAGCTGCGCATCCGCGGGCCGTGGCTGCACACCATCCTGTTCGAGGTGCCGCTGCTGGCGATCATCAACGAGGTCTGGTTCCGCAACACCGGCGGCGACGACCATGCCGAGGGCCTGCGCCGGCTGCAGGCCAAGATCGCGCTGCTGCGCGACAGCGGCGGCTACGGCGGTTGCGCGATCGCCGACTACGGCACCCGCCGCCGCTATTCGCGGGCCTGGCACGGCGAGCTGCTGCCGGTGCTGCAGCAGACCCTGGGCGCGCAGTTCGTCGGCACCAGCAACGTGTACTTCGCCTGGCGCTACGGGCTGACCCCGCTGGGCACGATGGCCCACGAATACCTGCAGGCGTTCCAGGCGCTGGGCCCGCGGCTGCGCGATTCGCAGGCGGCCGCGCTGGAGTCGTGGGCGCGCGAGTACCGCGGCGACCTGGGCATCGCCCTGTCCGACGTGGTCGGGCTGGAGGCGTTCCTGCGCGACTTCGACCTGTATTTCTGCAAGCTGTTCGACGGCATGCGCCACGATTCCGGCGACCCGTTCGAATGGGGCGAGCGCGTGCTGGCGCACCTGCAGCAGCACCGGGTGGACCCGCGCAGCAAGACCCTGGTGTTCAGCGACGGCCTGGACATCGACAAGGTGATGCGGCTGTACGCGCATTTCCGCGATCGCTGCATGCTCGCCTTCGGCGTCGGCACGCACCTGACCAACGACCTGGGGCCGGCGCCGCTGCAGATCGTGATCAAGATGGTCCGCTGCAACGGCCAGCCGGTGGCCAAGCTCAGCGATTCGCCGGGCAAGACCCTGTGCGACGACCCGGCCTACCTGGCCTATCTGCGCCAAGTCTTTGACGTGGCGGCCGATCGTCAGGACTGAGACGTGGACGGCCGCTGTCGGGCCTGGGACCGCGAAACGAGGACGCGAGTCGCGCCGGCAGCCACTTTGCTGTGGTGCAGCATTTGGCTATGATGGGCTGGGAAAGTGAGATACGTGTCGCGTTGGTGGCAGGGTCGGCCATATTGGCATCAAGCTTGCTGAGTACCCTCGTGCGGCATCCGCCGTGCCATTTTTCCAACGCAGGCCGCATCCGATGAGCTCTTCCGAGCCCCAGACGCATTTCCGTACCCAGGCCTGCTCGCGGCAGTGGCGCGGCTTCCTGCGTGCGTTGGCGCAGGAGTTCGCGGCGGAGCTGGCGGCCGAGGACATGGCGCTGCTGATGGCGCGGATCGGCCGCCGGTTCGCCGCCGAACACCCGCTCGGCGCCTGCGCGACGCTGGAGGAGCTCCAGGCCGCGGCCAACCGGGTCTGGGAGCGGGCCGAGTGGGGCTACGTGCGTTTCGAGGAGCAGGCCGACCGGGTCGACCTGCACCACGTCGGCTCGCCGTTGCAGATCGCCCTGGCCGGGGAGACGGCCGGGGCCGATGGGTTCCTGGAAGGGGTGTACCACGCCTGGTTCGAGCAGGCCGGCATGTTGGCGGGTCTGGGGATCCGCGCGGTGCCGGTGGCCGACGAGGACGTGCGCCGTTTCGTGCTGTGCCGGGTGGCCTGACGTGGGTACTCGATTTCACCAGTTGCAAAAATCATCTTAGGGGGTGATCGATGTCCAAGCAGACCGACCACGCCGTCGCCGATGCGGCCGACGACATTTCCAGCCTGTTCGCCAAGCTCGGCAGCCAGGGCGCCAGCGCCTACCAGGATTTTTCCGGGGCGCGGCTGAGCGCGCCGGAGCCGGTGGCCGCCGAGGCGCCGCCTCTCGCCGAACCGCTGCCGCAGCTTGCGCCGGCCTCCGTGCCGACGCTGTCGGTGGTGCGTGCGCCGGCCGAGTCCAACCCGGTGGTGGCGCTGTCCGCGGCCAGGCCGGCGGCCGAGCCGGCCACCGCGGCGGTGCAGGAAGTCGCGCCGCCAGCGTCGGCCAGCGTGGCCACGCCGCTCACGCATCTGTTCCAGCGCCTGCTCGACACCGGCCGCGATCGCGTGCCGACGCCCGACAGCCCGCTCAAGCGGTTCCAGATCCGCTGACGCGTGCGCGCGCCGCTGGCGCCGCGTATCGTTAGTCCTGGCGTCGCGCGAAGGGGAAAGCGCGCGGCGCGTCGCCTCCCTCGCTAGGAATCGCTGATGAGCGCTGCGCCCGCATCGCGTACCGGTCAACCCATGCACACGCTGGCCACCTGGTCGCTGTGGGCGCTGGGCGCCTTGTTGTTGGTGTTCGTGGTCGCCATCCCGATGGACGTGCCGCAACAACTGCTGTTCTCGCTGGTGGTGTTCGCCGCGGCGATGCTGCTGCGCCGCAGCGGCAGCCGGCTCGCCGTGCTGGTCATGATGGCGCTGTCGCTGGCGGTGTCCTCGCGCTACATCTGGTGGCGCATCACCCAGACCGTGGGGGTGAGCAGCGCGGTCGATCTCAGCCTGGGCCTGGGCCTGCTGCTGGCCGAGGTGTATGCCTTCACCATCCTGGTGCTGGGCTATTTCCAGGTGCTGTGGCCGCTGAACCGGCGCCCGGTGCCGTTGCCCGCCGACCAGGCCGAATGGCCGACGGTGGACCTGTTCATTCCCACCTACAACGAGCCGCTGTCGGTGGTGCGCTCCACCATCCTGGCCGCCAGCGTGATGGACTGGCCGGCGGACAAGCTCAACATCTACCTGCTCGACGACGGCCGCCGCGAGGAGTTCCGCGCGTTCTGCGCGCAGGCCGGCATCCACTACCTCACCCGCACCAACAACTTCCACGCCAAGGCCGGCAACATCAACGCCGCGCTGAAGAAGTCCAGCGGCGAATACGTGGCGATCTTCGATTGCGACCACATCCCGACCCGCTCGTTCCTGCAGGTGGCGATGGGCTGGTTCCTGCGCGACCGCATGCTGGCGGTGGTGCAGATGCCGCACTACTTCTTCTCGGCCGATCCGTTCGAGCGCAACCTCGGCAACCACGGCAAGGTGCCCAACGAGGGCGAGCTGTTCTACGGCCTGCTGCAGGACGGCAACGACCAGTGGGACGCCACGTTCTTCTGCGGCTCGTGCGCGGTGATCAAGCGCAAGCCGCTGGAGGAGGTGGGCGGGGTGGCGGTGGAGACGGTCACCGAGGACGCGCACACCGCGCTGAAGCTGCACCGGCGCGGCTACCGCAGCGCCTACATCACCGTGCCGCAGGCCGCCGGCCTGGCCACCGAGAGCCTGTCCGGCCACGTCGCCCAGCGCATCCGCTGGGCGCGCGGCATGGCGCAGATCGCGCGGCTGGACAACCCGCTGTTCGGCAAGGGCCTGCGCCTGTCGCAGCGGCTGTGCTACGCCAACGCGATGCTGCATTTCTTCTACGGGCTGCCGCGCATCATCTACCTGACCGCGCCGCTGGCGTTCCTGTTCTTCGGCGCGCACGTGATCCACGCCTCGGCGCTGATGATTCTGGCCTACGCGCTGCCGCACATCCTGCAGGCCAACCTGACCAACCTGCGCACCCAGGGCAAGTTCCGCCACCTGCTGTGGAACGAGGTCTACGAGACCACGCTGGCCTGGTACATCCTGCGCCCGACGCTGGTGGCGCTGTTCAATCCCAAGCTCGGCAAGTTCAACGTCACCCCCAAGGGCGGCCTGGTCACGCGCAGCTATTTCGACCGGCAGATCGCTAAGCCCTACCTGTTCCTGCTGGTGCTGAACCTGGCCGGCCTGGCCGCCGGGGCGATGCGCCTGATCTACACCGACGCCACCGGCGAGGCGCAGACGATCTGGTTCAACCTGGTGTGGACCGTCTACAACGTGCTGCTGCTCGGCGCCACCATCGCCACCGCCAGCGAGATGCGCCAGGTGCGCCGCTCGCACCGCGTGCCGCTGGACATCCCGGCCACGCTGTACCTGCCCGACGGCCAGCAGCTGGCCTGCCGCACCGCCAACTTCTCCACCGGCGGCATGGCCTTGAAGCTGGTCGAAACCGCGCCGGTGGAACCGGAGACGCTGGTCGACGTGGGCCTGTCGCACCGCAATGTCGAAAAGCGCCTGCCGGCGATCGTGCGCCACGACCGCGACGGGCATGTCAGCGTGCAGTTCCGTGCCATGTCGATCGAGCAGGAGCGCTGGCTGGTCGCCTGCACGTTCGCCCGCGCCGACATCTGGGTGTCGCAGTGGGGCCGCCACGACCGCGACCACTTCTGGAAGTCGATGGGCCAGGTGTTCGCGGCGAGCATGCGCGGCTTCAAGCGCCTGGGCCAGCACATCGGCGACAGCGTGCGCGGCGGCTTCCGCCCGGCGCGCCCGGCCGGCGAGGAATCCGCGCCGTGAGCCGCCCGTCTCTTCTTTCCTCTTTTCCCCGGTTGCCCTCGATGCGTCTACCTGCCCTGGCCGCGTGCTGCCTCACCTTCCTGTCCGGCCTGGCGCTGGCGCAGGCGCCGACGTTGCCGGCCGCTGCGCCGGCAGCGCCCGCCGACACCGGCGCGCCGGCGCCGGCCGCGCCGACGCTGGGCGTGCAGGAGCGGTCGGCGACGCTGAAACAGCTCGGCATGGACTACGAAGTCACCCTGCGCGGCATCCAGGGCAACGCCGGCGTGGCCTTCAGCACGCGCACCGACGAAGTGGTGGAGGCGGCGACGCTGCACCTGCGCTACAGCTACTCGCCGGCGCTGCTGCCGGAACTGTCGCACCTGAAGGTCACCGTCAACGGCGTCACCGTGGCGACCCTGCCGGTGAGCCGCGAGAACGCCGGCAAGCTGCAGCAGACCGAGGTGCCGATCGATCCGCGCCTGGTCAGCGACTACAACCAGCTCAACCTGCAGCTGATCGGGCACTACACCCGCGAATGCGAGGACCCCGACCACACCAGCCTGTGGGCGAACATCGACCCGGCCACGCGGCTGTCGCTGAGCACCACGCCGCTGGTGCTGGCCAACGACCTGGCGCTGCTGCCGGTGCCGTTCTACGACAAGCGCGACACGCGCCGGCTGGAGTTGCCGTTCGTGTTCCTGCAGCGTCCTGGCCTGGCCACGCTGCGCAGCGCCGGCATCGTGTCCTCGTGGTTCGGCGCGCAGGCCGGTTACCGCGGCGCGCTGTTCAACGTCTCCGTCGGTGAGCTGCCGGCCACCGGCAACGCGGTGCTGTTCGCCACCGCGAACACGCTGCCGGCGGAGCTGGTCACCGCCGAGAACGGCCTGGGCGAGATCGCCGGCCCGACCCTGGCGGTGCTGACCAATCCGCGCGATCCGGCCGGCAAGCTGCTGCTGGTGCTCGGCCGCAACGACGCCGACCTGCAGCAGGCGGCCACCGCGCTGGCGCTGGGCACGCCGTTCAACGGCGCCGTGGCCAGGATCGGCGAGCTGAAGCAGGCGCAGCCGCGCAAGCCCTACGACGCGCCGAACTGGATCTCCAGCGACGGCCCGGTGCGCTTCGCCGAGCTGGTCGCGCAGACCGCGCAGCTCAACGTCAGCGGCTACCACCCGGACCTGATCCGGGTCGGCCTGCAGCTGCCGCCGGACCTGTTCGTGTGGCAGCGCGACGGCATCCCGGTCAACCTGCGCTACCGCTACACGGTGCCGGACGCGCAGAACAAGTCCGCGCTCAACGTCAGCATCAACGACGCCTTCGTCACCACGCTGCCGCTGAGCGGGCGCGCGTACGCCGAATCGCTGCCGCTGCAGTGGTGGCACGACCTCAAGGCCAAGGGCGCGATGCCGGTGGAGCAGAAGCTGCTGCTGCCGACCGGCCCGTTCTCGGCCAACAGCCAGCTGCGCTTCCACTTCTTCTTCGACCGGCCGCAGGCCGAGGCGTGCAAGAACACCTTCCCCGACGTGTCCGGCGCGATCGACGCCGATTCGAGCGTGGACCTGAGTTCGTTCCACCACTACATGGCGATGCCGAACCTGGCCGCGTTCGGCAATGCCGGCTACCCGTTCACGCGCCTGGCCGACCTGTCCGAATCCACCATCGTGGTGCCCGACGAGGCCAGCGACCAGGACGTGGCCAACCTGCTGACCCTGCTCGGCAAGCTCGGCGCGTCCACCGGCTACCCGGCGCTGCGCGCCACGCTGATCCATGCCGGCGAGGTGGACCAGCACGCCGACAGCGACCTGCTGGTGTTCGGGTCCTCGCGCTCGCAGCCGCTGTTCCAGCGCTGGAGCGAGCACCTGCCGATCGGCGACGGCGCCAGCGGCCGGCGCTTCTCGATGAGCGACTGGGTGATGGACAAGCTGCCCGGCTTCCTGTCCTTCGACGCGCGCCGCACCGACCTGCCGACCACCGCCGAGGTGGCGGTGAAGCCGGCCCCGGGCGACGTGGTGCTGATGGGCTTCGAATCGCCGCTCAAGCAAGGGCGCAGCGTGGTCGCGCTGCTGGCCGAGGACCCGGCCAGCGTCGGCGAGCTGTTCGAGGCCTGGTTCGAGCCGGCCACGCTGAAGGATTTCCAGGGCAGCGTGGTGCTGTTGCAGCAGGGCAAGATCCGCAGCCTGGCCGGCAACCAGACCTACTACGTCGGCCACCTGCCGCTGCCGACCTGGGCGCGCTGGTACTTCTCGCAGCATCCGCTGCTGCTGGGCCTGGCGGTGGTGCTGCTGAGCCTGCTGCTGGCGCTGGCCGCGCGCGTGGTGCTGCGCCGGCACTCGGCGCAACGGTTGCGGGAAGGGCAATGACCCCGCACGCGCGACAGCGCCGCCGTCTGCTCGGCGGCGCGCTCGCCGCGGGCGCGGCCGCGCTGCTGCCGCCGGCGCAGGCCGTCGCCGCGGCGGCGTGCGCGCCGTGGCGCGAGTGGGCGAGCTTCGTCGACAAGCACATCGACGACGGCGGGCGGGTGATCGATTTCAGCAACGCCGACCAGCGCAGCACCTCCGAAGGCCAGTCCTATGCGCTGTTCTTCGCGCTGGTGGCCAACGACCAGGTGCTGTTCGAACGGCTGCTCGGCTGGACCCGGCACAACCTCAGCGGCGGCCGCCCGCAGCAGGTGCTGCCGGCCTGGCTGTGGGGCCGCGCCGGCGACGCCAGCTGGCGCGTGCTCGACGCCAACACCGCCAGCGATGCCGACCTGTGGATCGCCTACACCCTGCTGGAAGCCGGGCGCCTGTGGAAGCGCCCCGGCTACACCCAGGCCGGCATGCAGATGCTGGCGCTGGTGCGGCGCCACGAACTGGCCGAGCTGCCCGGCTTCGGCGGCATGCTGCTGCCGGCGCTGCAGGGCTTCGTCAAGCCGCAGCGCTGGACGCTCAATCCCAGCTACCTGCCGATCCAGTTGCTGCGCCGTTTCGCCGCCGCCGATCCGAAGGGCCCGTGGGCCGGGCTGGCGCAGCGCAGCGCGCGCCTGCTGCGCGACAGCGCGCCGGTCGGCTTCGCCCCGGACTGGATCGCCTGGGACGGCCGCGCGTTCGTCGCCGATCCGGACAAGGGCGCGCTGGGCAGCTACGACGCGATCCGCGTGTACCTGTGGGCCGGCATGCTCGACGCCGGCGAGCCGCTGCGCAAGGCGTTGCTCGCCGACCTGTCCGGGCCGTTGCGGCAACTGCAGGCGCAAGGCCAGTTCAGCGAGAAGGTCGACACCCGCCTGGGCGTGGGCAGCGGCACCGCGCCGGCCGGCTTCGCCGCCGCGCTGCTGCCGTACCTGAGCGCGCTGCGCGAGCCGGCGCTGCTGAAGGCGCAGGCGCAACAGATTCCCGCGCCCGGCGACGCCGCCGCGGCCAGGCTTCCCTATTACGATCGGGTGCTGATCCTGTTCGGCCGCGGCTGGCTCGACAACCGCTATCGCTTTTCCGCAGACGGCCTGCTGCAGCCCGCCTGGAGAACCCAATGTTCCGCATGACCCTCAAGCCCCTGTACCTGGCCGGCATGATCGACCTGTGCCTGCTCGCCGGCACCGCGCACGCGCAGTCCGGCAACGCCACCCAGCAACTGGTCAGCCAGGGCAACTACTGGCACGACCAGGGCCGCGACGACCTCGCCGCCGACACCTGGCGCAAGCTGCTGCGGGCCGACCCGAACCAGCCCGACGCGCTGCTCGGCCTGGCCCAGATCGACCTGGCGCAAGGCCGCCAGGGCGAGGCGCGCAAGCGCCTGCAGCAGTTGCAGAAGGCGCATCCGCAGGCGCCGCAGACCCAGCGCCTGAGCCAGGCGATCGGCGGCACCGGCGAGAGCCTCAACCTGCGCAACGCGCGCCGCGCCGCCGCGGCCGGACGCTACGTGGACGCCGTGCGCGAATACCAGGCGCTGTTCGCCGGCAAGGCGCCGCCGGAGCACCTGGCGCTGGAGTACTACCAGGCCCTGGCCGGCACCCCGCAGGGCTGGGAAGGCGCGCGCGACGGCCTGCGCCGGCTGGCCGCCGCGCAGCCCAGCAACAGCGCCGCGGCGCTGGCGCTGGCGCAGGTGCTGACCTACCGCGAACCGTCGCGGCGCGAAGGCATCGCCCAGCTCGGCGCGATGAGCAAGCGTGCCGACGTCGGCGGTCCGGCGCGCGCGGCCTGGCGCCAGGCGCTGCTGTGGCTCAATGCCGGCAGCGCCGATGCGCCGCTGTACCAGGCGTTCCTGGCGGCCAACCCGAACGATGCCGAAGTGGCCAACAAGGCCGCGCAACTGCGCCAGCAGCGCGCCGCGCAGGCCGCCGACCCGGCCGGCGAGCAGCTCGGCGAGGCGTTCAAGGCGCTCAACGCCGGCAACCTCGCCGTGGCCGAGCAGCGCTTCACCCAGGTGCTGCGCGCGCGTCCGCGCGATGCCGACGCGCTCGGCGGCCTGGGCTCGATCCGCCTGCGCCAGCAGCGCTTCGGCGAGGCGCAGGAGCTGCTGCGCCCGGCCGCGGCCGGCAACGGCAAGTGGCGGTCGGCGCTGGACAGCGCGCGCTACTGGCTGCAGCTGCAACAGGCGCAGGCCGCACGCGGCCGCGGCGACAGCGACGACGCGCTGCGCCTGGCCCAGCAGGCGCTGAAGCTGCAACCCGGCGAAGCCGCCGGCCACGTGCTGCTCGGCGACCTGCAGGCGGCCAGCGACGCCGCCGCGGCCGAACGCAGCTACCGCCAGGCGCTGGCGCTGAGCGCCGACGACGCCGGCGCGCTGCAGGGCCTGATCGGCCTGTACAGCCGCCAGGGCCGCGCCGAGGAGGCCAGTGCGCTGTTCGCCCGGCTCAGCCCGGCGCAGCGCGAGAAGGCCGGCGGCGAAGCCGCGCTGCGTTCCAACGTGCAGCGCGCCCGCGCCAAGCAGGCGCTGGAGGCCGGCGACACCGTCACCGCGCAGAGCGAACTGGAAGCGGCGATGGTCGAGCGCCCCGGCGATCCGTGGGTGCGGCTGGACCTGGCCCGGCTGTACCAGCAGGCCGGGCGCCCGGACCAGGCGCGCAGCGTGATGGACGGCCTGCTCGCGGTGCACGGCGACATGCCCGAGGCGCTGTACGCCAACGCGCTGCTGGCACAGGAGCGCGGCGACTGGGCCAGCGCCTACGCCAGCCTGGAACGCATCCCGACCGCGGCGCGCACCGCAGAGATGAGTGCGCTGCGCAACACCGCCTGGGTCGAGCAGCAGGCCGCGCAGGCGCGGCTGCTGCAACAGCAGGGCCGCGCCGGCGAAGCGCAGTTGCTGCTGGCGCGCACCGAGGCCGCGCTCGGCGGCGCGCTGGAGCAGCCGGCGCTGCTGGCGTCGATGGCCGGCGCCTATGCCGACATCGGCAGCAACCCGCGCGCGCTGACCCTGGCGCAGCGCCTGGTCGCGCAGAATCCCAACACCGAGGCGCGGCTGCAGTACGCCAGCGTGCTGCTGCGCGCGCAGCAGGATGCCGAACTGGCCGCCACCCTGCGCCAGTTGCGCGACACCGACATGAGCGCCGAGCAGCAGCGCCGCTACCAGGCGCTGCGCAGCGGCTACACGCTGCGCCAAGTGGACGCGCTGCGCGAGCTGGGCAACCTGGAAGCGGCGTACGACGCGCTGGCGCCGCTGCTGGCGCAACAGACCCAGGACCCGAAGGCGGTGGCCGCACTGGCGCGGCTGTACGCCGGCGCCGGCGACCAGCGCCAGGCGCTGGTGCTGTACCAGCAGCAGCTGCAGCAATCGCCCAACGACCTGGACACGCTGATCGCCGCGGCCAACACCGCCGCCGCGCTGCGCGACCTGGACAGCGCCGAGGACTACCTGCAGCGCGCGCTGGCGCAGGCGCCGGATTCGCCGGCGGTGCTGAGCGCGGCCGGCCGCGTGTACCGCAGCGCCGGCAAGAACCGCAAGGCCGAAACCTATTTCCGCGCCGCGCTGGCGGCGCAGGCGCGCGAGGCCGGGCAGTACGACAACGGCCTGCCGGCCGCCAACGGTCCGGCGTCCTCCGCCGGCGCCGGGCGTCCGCTGAATCCGTTCGCCGGCATGAGCGGACGCATGCCGCGCAGCGCGGCGGTGGTCTCCGACAGTCTCGGCGGCGCCTATTCCGCGCCGTCCTACGCCACCGACGCACGCGCCGCGTCGCCGGCCGCGCTGGCGGCGGGCGGTAGCGCCTCCGCATCCGCCTATCCCGGCGACGACCTGCCGCCGCCGGCCAGCGCCAGCGCCGCGGCCGTGCAGTTGGCGGCGCTGCCGGTGCCGGGCCAGCGCGCACCGGCCGCGCGCCTGGCCCCGGCCTACGCTCCCGACGACCGCGTTGTGGCGACCGGCGCCGCGCGCCAGGCGCAGGCCGCGCCGGCGCGCAGCGGCAGCGTGCTCGACGAACTGCGCGAAGTGCAGGCGGAGAACAGCGACAGCCTGGCCGCCGGCGCCCTGTACCGCGCGCGCGACGGCGAGGCCGGGCTGGGCAAGTTGAACGACCTGGAAGTGCCGCTGCACGGCGAGTTCGCGGTCGGCGAGGGCAAGCTCAGCGTCGACGTCACCCCGACCCTGCTCGACGCCGGCACGCTCGACACCGCCTATTCCACCGCCAGCCGCTTCGGCGCCGGCTCGAACGCGGCGCTGGGCGATGCGCTGGCCGCCGACCGCACGCCGATCGACGCGTTGATCGGCAGCGACCTGTACCAGCTGCTGCTCACCGAAGGCGACAGCAACGCCACCCGCAACGCATTGCGCGCCTACGCGGTGAACACCGGCCTGTACAACGCGTTGTACAACGACACCGACGCCACCTTGACCAACGCGCAGCGCGAGGCCGCGGCGCTGCAGGCGCTGTATGCCGAACCGCTGTCGGCGTTCCTGCTCGGCAACGTCGCCGCGGACGTGTCGATCGGTACCCTGGCCAGCGCCATCCTCGGCGACGCCTCGCGCAGCGCCGACCTGAGCGCGGCCGACGTGGCGCGCTTCCGCGCGCTGGCCGCCAACACCACCGCGGCCAGCCTGACCCCGGCCGGCTTCAGCCAGGCGCTGTACACGATGGCCGCCAACGGCGCCGGCGCGCGGCGCCTGGACCAGGACGCCAGCGGCGTCGGCGTCGCGGTGAAGTACCGGAACGGCGGTTTCGCCGCCGACCTCGGCAGCACCCCGGTCGGTTTCCCCGAACAGCGCATCGTCGGCGGCGCCGGCTACCGCGGCCAGATCGGCGACACCCTGACCTATTCGGGGCAGGTGTTCCGGCGCGCGGTCAGCGACAGCCTGCTGTCCTTCGCCGGCGTCGACGACGGCCGCGCCGGGCTCGGCTGGGGCGGCGTGACCAGCAACGGCGTGCGCCTGTCGGCCACGCTCGACAACGGCCTGCTCGGCGGTTACGCCAACCTCACCGCCGACCGCCTGGTCGGGCGCAACGTCGCCGACAACGACCACCGCCAGGTGGACCTGGGTGTGTACGTGCACGCGCTGGAGACCGAGAACCAGTCGCTGACCGCCGGCCTCAACCTGACCGCGATGCAGTACGACAAGAACCTCAGCGGCTACACCTACGGCCAGGGCGGCTACTTCAGCCCGCAGGACTACGTCGACCTCGGCTTCCCGGTGCACTGGAGCGGGCGTTCGTCCGGGCGCAAGGTCAACTGGAGCGTGGACGCCAGCGTCGGCGTGCAGCATTTCCGCAGCGACGACAGCCCCTACTTCCCGACCAGCGCGCAGATGCAGCAGGCCGCCTACGACGCCGCCTCGCTGGCCGCGCTGCTCGGCCTGGTCGACACCTACACCGCGCCGGTCTACGCCGGGCAGAGCAAGACCGGCGTGTCCTACAACATCGCCGGCGCAGCCGAATGGCAGCTGGCGCCGCAACTGTTCCTGGGCGGGCGGCTGATCTTCAACAATGCCCGCGACTACAACCAGTTCAGCACCAACGTCTACGTGCGCTTCGTGCTCGACCGCCTCGGCGCCGGCCTCGGCCGCCGCCCGCAGGTGCTGGCCTCGCCGTACGCGGGGGAGTAGGGCGGGGCTGTGCAGGCGCTTGCGCTTGGGGGCTGGGGCACTGTGGGGAGGGGTTTCGGCCTCGACACCATCCGGCGCGGCCAGGTCTGCGGCTTCGTTCGTCGCGACTGAAGTCGCTCCTACAGTGGGCTTGCGGATGGTTGGCTGGATGCGCTGTGGGAGGGGCTTCAGCCCCGACTGCAGCGGCCATGGAGCGCCCGCGCTGTGCGGCCGCGGCTGCAGGTCGGCCCCGGTCGGCGGATAATCGGGCCGCATCCGGCGACAGGAGCAGGGCCATGATCCGCGACATCATCCGTATGGGCGACCAGCGCCTGCTGCGCATCGCGCAGCCGGTCGACGACTTCGGCAGCGAAGCGCTGCATGCCCTGGTGGCCGACATGTTCCAGACCATGGATGCCGCGCGCGGGGTCGGCCTGGCCGCGCCGCAGATCGCGGTGGACCTGCAGCTGATGGTGTTCGGCTTCGACAGCAACGCGCGCTATCCGGACGCGCCGCCGGTGCCGCGCACCGCGCTGGCCAACGTGCAGATCGAGCCGCTGTCCGACGAACTGGAGGACGGCTGGGAAGGCTGCCTGTCCATTCCCGGGCTGCGTGCGGTGATCCCGCGCTACCGCCATATCCGCTACCGCGGCGTGGACCCGGATGGCGCCGCGGTGGTGCGCGAGGCCGAAGGCTTCCATGCGCGGGTGGTGCAGCACGAGCACGACCACCTGATCGGCCGGCTGTACCCGTCGCGGATCCGCGACTTCGGCAAGTTCGGCTTCGAGGACGTGCTGTCCTACGAGCTGTAGCGCGGCCCACAGCCAAGTCCGCTTGGCGGGCGGGTGCTGGGGCATGGATGATCTGCCCGCGGCGATCGACCACGGTCCCGGCTATCCCCCTGACGATGGCGCACGCAGCGGCAGCGTTCCGACGATGCGAGGAGCCGGGCAGTGATTGCCTGGCGCATTTCCGGCGTCTCGGCGCGCCGCGGCGTCGGACCGGCGGCGCACGCCACATCGCCTGCGCGATGCCCACGTCGCGCGCGCTCCGCAGCGCAGCGCCAGGACGGGCCAGATGGCCGTGGTCGCAGGTTGGCTGCAGCGGCGCGATGCCCAGCATGACCCGGAACCGGATTGCATGGGCGATGCCCACGTCGCGCGCTCCAGCGCAGCGGCCAGGACAGGCGCCAGATGGTCGTGGGAGTCGGCTGCGGCAGCGCGATGCCAGCAGGGGAATCGTGCCCGGGACGCAGACCGCCGGCCGCTGCCAGGCTGGCGATGCGCTGGGCAAGCATCTGTCTACAACGGCGCCGGCCCTGCCGGTCCGGTAGGCAACTGGCGGTTTTCATCCGGGAAAACCCGCAAAACTCCGCTGAAAGGCTGGCGCCGGGACTGCCCGCAGCGAGCGCCCAAGGAAGCTCCCGCCCGCCGCGCCGGGTGGCACCTGCCCGTTTGGGGTACTATAGTGTGACGAGCATCACGCTATTCAGACCACATGGAGCGGGTTGGTGAAGGTTCTTTCCGTTTTTGGCACGCGCCCTGAAGCCATCAAGATGGGGCCGCTGGTGCGCGCGCTGCACGCCGCGCCGGACATCGACTCCCTGGTCTGCATCACCGGCCAGCATCGGGCGATGCTGGACCAGGTGCTGTCGCTGTTCGAGATCCAGCCCGACCACGACCTGGACGTCATGGTAGCCAACCAGACCCTGAACGGTTTGTGTTCGCGGCTGTTCGCCAGGCTCGACGCCCTGTACGAGCAGGTGCAGCCGGACCGCGTGCTGGTGCACGGCGACACCACCACCGCGATGACCGCGGCGCTGGCCGCCTTCCATCGGCGCATCCCGGTCGGCCACGTCGAGGCGGGCCTGCGCACCGGCAACCTGGAGCAGCCCTGGCCGGAGGAAATGAACCGGCGGGTGATCGATGTGGTCGCCGACCATCTGTTCGCGCCCACCGACAGCTCGGGCCGCAACCTGGAGCAGGAACACCTGTCCGGCCGCATCAGCGTCACCGGCAACACCGTGATCGATGCGCTGGAACAGACCGTGGAGCGGCTGCAGCGCGATGCCGCGCTGCGCGGCGCGGTCGATGCGCAGTTCCCGTTCCTGCTGCCGGAGCGCAAGCTGCTGCTGGTCACCGGGCACCGCCGCGAGAGCTTCGGCGACGGCTTCGCCAACATCTGCCGGGCGCTGGCCGAACTGGCGCAGCGCCCGGACCTGCAGATCGTCTACCCGGTGCACCTGAATCCGAACGTGCAGGGCCCGGTCCGCGCGCAGCTGGGCGGGCTGGACAACGTGCACCTGATCGCGCCGCAGGACTACCTCGCCTTCGTGCGCCTGATGCAGCGCGCGCACGTGGTGCTGACCGATTCGGGCGGGGTGCAGGAAGAAGCGCCGGCGCTGGGCCGGCCGGTGCTGGTGATGCGCGCGGTCACCGAGCGCCCCGAAGCGGTCCAGGCCGGGGTGGTCAAGCTGGTCGGCACCGATCCGGCGCGGATCGTGGCCGCGGTGCATGCCGCCTGCGACCAGCCGGCGCGACCGGCGCAGTTCCTGCCCGACGCCAGCCCCTACGGCGATGGCCGCGCCTCGGCGCGGATCGTGGCCGCCTTGCGCGGCCTGCCATTCGACCCGTTCGTCCCCGGCCGTGCCGCGGCGGTTTCCCATTCCCTCTCTTCAGACCTGATGCCATGACCCAGACCCGACGTCGTACCGCACGCTTCCCCAAGGGATGGCCGCTGGCCCTGGTCCTGCTGGCCCCACTGGCGCCCGCCGCCGCCGCCGACTCCGTCGCCGGCCAGTTCGGCGAATGGGCCGGCCAGACCACGGTGCAGCGCTCGATGACCCTGCGCGACCTGGGCTTCGCCCAGCCGCTGGTGCTCAGCGGCCAGGAAAGCCAGCGCGAGATCTACCTGCCGGTGCCGGCCGGCGTGCCGACCCACGATGCGAAACTGCAGGTCGATGCGCGCTACATGCGCGGACACACCGGGCGCACCTCCAGCCTGCTGTCGATCGACGGCGACCCGGTGGCGGCGCGCTCGATCACCGACGCGCAGGGCGATGCCAGCCAGCTGATCGGCATCGACGGGTTCGCCCGCGCCAACGGCTTCGTGCGCTTCGGCGTGGGCTGGTGGTCGGTGGTGTCCGAATACGAGTGCGCCGACCAGAGCGCGCCGGCCAACGTGCTGCGGCTGTCGCCGGAGTCGCGTTTCAGCTACCGCTTCGACGGCCGCGCGATCGACACCGTGGCC
Source organism: Xanthomonas sp. AM6 (assembly GCF_025665335.1). NCBI lineage: Bacteria > Pseudomonadati > Pseudomonadota > Gammaproteobacteria > Lysobacterales > Lysobacteraceae > Xanthomonas > Xanthomonas sp. AM6. Next base: position 3,989,180 of record NZ_CP106869.1, on the reverse strand, counting down.
AAGGCCTGGGGCGCGTTGCCGGCCAAGGTGCGGCTGCTGGTGGATGGCCGTGCCACCAGCGTGGAGAGCTACGACGCCGCATGGCGCGTGGGCGCGGCGCTGGAGAACGGCGGCAAGCGCGTGGAGGTGGTCGCGCTGCCGGCGGTGGGCGGCAGCGTGGACCTGCGCGGGCTGAGCATCCCGGCCAGCCTGGCCGGCATTCCCGCCTATGCGGCGTTGGCCGACGGCAGCGCCAGCCACCGCATCGGCAGCCTGGCCGAGGTCGGCGCGCTGCTGTCGCTGGGCGATGCCGGCCCGCTCGCGGTGGACGTGGCGGTGCTGAGCGATCCGCTGCGCGCCGGCGTGCGCGCCGCGCTGGATGCGCTGGCCGGCGAGGTCGGCGCGGCGTCGCCGGACGCGGCCAGCGCGTTCGCCGCGTGGCGCAAGGCCGACATGGCCGGGTTCGAACAGCCGGCCGCCAAGGCCTCGGTGCAGGTGGCGCTGGTCGGCGGGCGTCCGACCCTGCTGGTCGCCACCGGCGCCGGCGCCAAGGTCGCCGGCCTGCTGACCGAGCAGTGGCGCGCCTACGCGCTGGGCCGCTCGCTGCTGGTCGGCACGGCGCTGCAGCCGCCGGCCGACAAGGGCGTGGTGCTGCTCAACCGCCTGGGCAACATGGCCGGGACCCTGGACATCGTCGCGCGCGGCGACCGCACCGCCAGCTTCGACCTGGGCGCGCTGTCCAGCGACGGGCGCCTGCCCAGCGAAGTGGTGGTCGACGTCTCCGCCGCGCCGAATCCGGCCGGGCAGGGCGCGGTCGCCTCGATCTTCTTCAACGACTACCTGGTGGGCGCCAAGGTCCTCAACAGCGACGGCAAGCCGCAGCGCCTGGTCGCCAAGGTGCCGGGCTACGCGCTGGCCGCGCGCAACCAGGTGCGGATCAGCTTCCTGCGCCAGCCGGCGCGCCCGTACTGCCACGATCCGGCCACCGGCTACCCGGTGTCGGTGCTGCCCAGCAGCCACATCCGCCTGAGCGAGCGCAGCCTCGGCGGCGATTTCGTCGGCGCCGCCTCGCAGCTGGCCGGTGCGCACGAGGTGTTCGTGCCGTCGAGCTGGCTGCAGGATGCGCCGGCGACGCTGGCCAAGGTGATCCACCTCGCCAGCGCGACCGGCGCCTCGCCGATGGCCGCCACGCTCAAGCTCGGCGACCCGAAGACCGCGATCGCGCCGAACGGCGCCTACCTGAGCTTCATGCTGGCCCCGCAGGGCCTGGAGCAGACCGGCGCGCTGCGCGGCGGCAAGCTGGTGGTGTCCGGCCCGGGCAACCAGGTGCTGCTGGACGTGGCCGGGCTCGACCGCGCCGCGCTGGTCGAAGTGGTCGGCAGCGGCGCCAGGACCGGGGTGATCTACCGCGAGCTGGGCGCGCAGGGCCCGCAGCTCGACGCGCCGTTCCGGCTGATCCGCGGCAACCTGGCGCTGCTGGATGCGCGCGGCGTGGTGCAGGACTTCGACGGCCAGGACCCGACCGGCGCGCAGCTGGCCGAGCAGGCCGACCCGCAGCCGGTGTGGCAGCAGCATATGGTGTGGCTGCTGGTGCTGGTCGGGGTGATCGTGTTCATGCTGCTGGCCGCGCGCGTGACCCAGGTCCGCCGTCGCCGCAAGTCCGCCCAGTCCGGGCACTGACCGCCTGTGGACGGCCTGTACTGGAACATCCACCTCGCCAACTACTACGCCTTCCTGGAGACGGCGGCAGTGGTGGTGGCGGTGGTGATCCTGATCTCCAGCATCGACGACCTGTTCATCGATGCCTGGTACTGGGTGCGCGAGATCTGGCGCACCCTGATCCTCAAGCAGCGCAGCCAGTACCGGCCGCTGACCCAGCAGGACCTGCTGCAGCGGCCCGAGCAGACGCTGGCGATCATGGTGCCGGCCTGGGCCGAGTACGACGTGATCGGGCAGATGGTCGAGAACATGATCGACGTGCTCGACTACCACGACTACGTGGTCTTCGTCGGCACCTATCCCAACGACGCGCAGACCATCGCCGAAGTGGAGCGCATGTGCCGGCGCTACAAGCGCATGCGCCGCGTCGAGGTGCCGCACGACGGCCCGACCAGCAAGGCCGACTGCCTGAACTGGCTGGTCCTGGCGATCTTCGACTACGAGAAGCGCCACGGCATCGAATTCGCCGGCGTGGTCCTGCACGACAGCGAGGACGTGCTGCACCCGATGGAACTGCGGTTCTTCAACTACCTGTTGCCGCGCAAGGACATGATCCAGCTGCCGGTGACCTCGCTGGACCGCGAGTGGTACGAACTGGTCGCCGGCGTGTACATGGACGAGTTCGCCGAATGGCACGCCAAGGACCTGGTGGTGCGCGAAAGCGTGTCCGGCATGGTGCCCTCGGCCGGCGTGGGCACCTGCTTCTCGCGCAAGGCGCTGGTGGCGCTGAGCGAGGCCACCGGCAACCAGCCGTTCAACACCGACAGCCTGACTGAGGACTACGACGTCGGCGCGCGGCTGGCGGCGATGGGCATGCACTCGATCTTCGCGCGCTTCCCGGTGCAGTTCCGCGTGCGCCGCCCGTCGTGGTTCGGCTGGGGCCCGGTGCGCGAGCGCACCCTGCGCATGGCGCTGTGCGTGCGCGAATACTTCCCGGACAACTTCCGCGCCTCGTACCGGCAGAAGGCGCGCTGGGTGCTGGGCATCGGCCTGCAGAGCTGGGAGACGCTGGGCTGGCGCGGCTCGCTGGCGACCAAGTACCTGCTCGCGCGCGACCGCAAGGGCATCGTCACCTCGTTCATCAGCGTCTTCGCCTACCTGATCTTCCTGCAGCTGATGCTGTTCTGGGTGCTCAAGGTGACCGGCGCGTGGAGCACCCAGTTCCCGACCATCTTCCAGAGCGGTACCTGGCAGATGAACGTGGCGCTGCTGACCACCGCGGCGCTGGCCACGCGCGTGGCGCAGCGCTTCTACTTCGTCAACCGCCTGTACGGCTGGGAACATGCGCTGATGTCGATCCCGCGCATGGTGGTCGGCAACATGATCAACTTCATGGCCACCGCGCGCGCCTGGCGCATGTTCCTGCTGTACCTGCTGTTCGGCAAGCGCATGGTGTGGGACAAGACCATGCACGATTTCCCCTCCGCCGCGCAGCTGGTGCACACGCGCCGGCGCCTGGGCGAACTGCTGTCCATCTGGGAAGCGGTCGAGCCCGAGCGCCTGCAGCAGGCGCTGCAGCAACAGCAGGGCGGGCGCCAGCAGCCGCTGGGGCGGATCCTGGTCGCGCAGGGCTGGCTGGACGATGAAACCCTGGCCGAAGCGATCGCCTTCCAGGGTGACCTGCCGCGCGCGGCGATCGACGTGGACTACCTGCAGGCCGGGCAGTTCCCGCTGTCGGTGGAGGCCTGCGTGCAGTGGCGCCTGCTGCCGCTGCCGCCGGGCGCGCCCGGCGAGCTGGCGGTCGCGGTGTCCAACGCGCTGTCCGAGGCCGAGCAGGCGCGGCTGCTGCAGGACGCGCACGCCAGCGTGCTCAGGCAGTCGATCGCGCGCGAAAGCGAAATCAATGCCGGCCTGCGCCTGATCAGCGGCGAAAGCTACCGCATCGACGCGGTGCCGCTGCTGGGCGACCTGCTGGTGGAAATGCGCCTGATCGCGCGCGATCAGTTCGAGCGCGTGCTGGACGAATATAGGCCGCAGCGCGACGGCCGCATCGGCGACCACCTGGTCAAGCAGGGCGTCGCCACCCAGGCGGCGATCGCCACCGCCGTGCGCGAGCAGCATCGCCGTGCCGGCCTACCCCGATACAGCGCCGGCGGAGAACTGCAGGCATGAGAACCACCTTGCTTTCGGGCGTCATCGTCCTGGGCCTGCTCGGCCTGGGCAGCGCCACCGCGCACGCGCAGCAACTGCCGCTGGCCGGCGCCGCCTACCGCATCGCCGAGGATGCCTACGCCTCCTACGCGCGCGGCGACTACCAGCAGGCCAGCCGCCAGGCGGCCGAAGCGGCGCGGCTGCGCCCGGACGTGGTGCGCCTGCGCCTGTTGCAGATCTACGCGCTGCAGAAACTGGGCCGCGGCGACGAAGCGCGCGCGCAGGCCCGCCGCGCGCTGGCCGAAGGGCTGCGCGATCCGGCGCTGCCGGGGCTGGCCGCGGCGGCGCCGGCGTCGGCCTCCGCGCGCGCCGGCGGCGCCCCCGCGCCGCGCGCGACCGCGCGTCCGAGCGCGGCCGAACAGGCCTACCAGCGCGCCTTCGCGCTGGCCACCCAGGCCTACGAGGCCTACAACAACGACCGCATGGCGCAGGCCGCCGAGCAGGCCGAACAGGCGTTCCGGCAGCAGCCGCAGCAGGGCGCATGGGCGATCCTGTGGGTGTCGGCGCTGGAGGTCCAGCAACAGTTCGAACAGGCCGAAGCCGCGGCCGCCACGGCGATCCAGCTGGGCGCGCCGAATGTCGCCGATTTGCAGGCCAAGCGCGTGGCGCTGGGCCGCCAGCGCGCGGTCAAGCCGGCGCAGGAGGGCTACCAGGCGCTGATCGAGCAGGACTTCGGCGCCGCCGCCGGGTTCGCCCGGCAAGCGGTGGCGTATGCGCCGGACGTGGCGTCGCATCGCCTGCTGCTGATGACCGTGCAGTTGCTGGACGGGCAACTGCCCGCCGCCGAGGCCACCGCCGACCAGGCGCTGGCCAACGACAGCGAAGACACCGTGGCGCTGGTCATGCGCGGGTATCTGCGCCAGCGCCAGTTGCGCAGCGCCGAGGCCAACGCCGATTTCGACGCCGCCCTGCGCCAGGACTGGCTGGATGCGCAACAGCAGCGCAACGTGCGCCTGCTGGCGGTGGATGCGGCGATCGCCGCCGGCGATCGCGAGCGTGCCGCGCGCCTGCTGCAGCCGCTGCAGGCCGACCCGCTGGCCGATGCGGACGAGACCGCGCGCAAGCAGATCGGCCAGGCCATCGCCCAGCGCGAGAAGGCGCTGCGCAAGGCGCGCCCGGCACCGGCGCTGACCCTGGCGTCGTACCCGGCGCCGTTCCAGCAGTGCCGCGACACGCCCTACGGCACCCAGTGCGAACTGACCCCGGCCGACCTGCAGGGCAGCGGCAGCGCCGCGCAACGCGCCTACGCCGCGTACGGGCGACAGGATTACCAGGAGGCCATCCGCGAAGCGCAGCGCGCGCTGCAGGAGAGCCCGGACAACGCCAGCCTGCAGAACCTGCTCACCACCGCGCTGGCCGCCGGCGACCGCGCCCAGCAGGCGCAGGCGCGGCAACGCCTGGACAGCGCGCTGGGCCAGCGCCCCGCCGACGCCGGACTGCTGATGCAGCGCGGGTATCTGCAGCTGCGCGCCGGCGAACCGGCGCAGGCGCTCGACGATTTCCGCGCCGCCGACGCCACCGGCAAAGCACCGCCCAGCGTGGTGCTCGACCAGGCCTATGCCAGCGCAGCCAATGGCGACAACCCGCAGGCCGTGGCGCTGCTGCGCAGCGCGATCGATCGCGCCGACCAGGGCCGGCTGCCGCTGGACAAGGCGCAGCGCTACAACACCCGCAGTTCGATCGCCAACCTCTCGCGCGAGTGGGGCCTGATCGCCTCGGCCGGCTACCGCGGCGCGCGCCAGGCCGCGACCAACCTGGGCGGATCGGCGATCAGCACCCCGGGCGACTCGGCCTTCGGCACCCTGGAGGCGTTCTGGCGGCCGCAGGCGCTCAACGACCGACATGGCACGCTGGAAGCCTACGCCCGCGTGGCCAACACGCTGTACGACGAAGGCGGCACGTTCGAATCGGTGCGCGCGGTGGATCCGTGCACCGGCGAAGCCACCGAGGACGCGCGCGCCCGCGCCGAGCGCCTGAGCCGTTCGCGCTCGATCGCCGGCTGGCCTTCCACGATCGGATCGTTCGGCGTGCGCTACGCGTTCGGCCGCACCGGCCTGAGCGCGGGCATCGAGCGCCGCCAGTTCCTCGGCACCGCCACCCGCAACGGCGGCGTCTATCCGGACGCGGCCGCGGTCCAGTGCCGCATCCAGCGCGACTCGAACCAGCCGCTGCAGGTCAACACGCTGGCGCGCTACCGCCTGGACAGCGACGCCGGCGGCTGGATGTCGTACCTGACCTATGGTTTCTACCACGGCACCGGCGTGCGTACCGACGTGAACCAGTGGTGGACGCTGAGCGGCTATGCCCAGGCCGGCTACAGCTGGGACGACAACCGCGCGCGCTTCAGCGTGGACCGGCTGGACGCCACCGGCGCCCCGGTCGAAAGCCTGCTCGACTCCGACGGCCGCCTGCACCGCTCGCAATGGTTCGCCGCCGCCGAGCTGCGCCTGGGGCGCAGCTACCGGTTCGGCGCCGACCAGACCCGCTGGGTGCTGACGCCGTCGGTGGTGGTGGGCGCGGACTGGCTCGACCAGCGCTCGCGGGTCAGCGGCATCGCCTATCCGCTGATCGGCGAGCAGGCGTTCGCGTTGTCCGACACCGACCGCAGCTGGTCGCTGGGCGCCGGCCCCGGGCTCGGCGTGCGCTACTGGTTCCGCGAGGACCACTACAACGCGGCGCGCTCCTCGCTGGACCTGAGCGTGCAGTACCGCTTCGCGCTCGGCGGCGGGGATACCCAGCGCGCCAAGGGCCTGTTCGCCACCGCCACCTTCTACTACTGATCATGCAAGGAACCGCCATGACCGCTGCTGTCTTCCCGCCCCCGCGTGCGCAGGCCCGCGCCCTGTGGCTGGGCCTGCTGTTCGCCTTCGCCGTCGCGCCGGCGCTGGCCCAGGCGCCGCCTGCCGCCGCCGGCGCTGCGCAGGACTCCTCGATCGTGATGGTCGGCAAGGACGGCTGGCTGTTCCCCGGATGGGGCAGCCTGACCGACGTCGACGGCGCCGCGATCGCCCGCAACACCGCGCTGATCGCCGAGGCGCGCGCGGCGCTGGCGGCGGCCGGAGTCAGGCTGGAAGTGCTGGTGCTGCCGGACAAGGCCCTGTTCTACGAGGACAAGCTGCCCGACGGCAAGCGCATGAGCGATGCCGTGCGCGGCCGCTACGCGCTGATCCACGACAGCCTGGGCAAGGCGCAGGTGCCGGCGGTGGACGCGCTGCAGGTGCTGCGCCAGGTCAAGCAGGGCGGGCAGGAGGTGTTCTACCGCAGCGACCAGCACTGGACCCAGCCGGCCGCCGACGCGGTGGCCGTGGCCGTGGCCGCGCAGGTCCGCCAGCAGGTGCCGCGGCTGCAGGGCCAGGACGGCACCGGCATGGCCCTGGGCAGCGAGATCAAGGAGCGCCGCTTCGGCGACCTGGCCGAGCTGTTCCTGACCGACGCGCAGCGCAAGGCGGTGGGCCGCGACACCTTCACCGTGCGTCGCCAGTCCGAGCAGCAAGCGCTGCTGGACGACGCGCCGGCGCCGGTGCATGTCACCGGGCACAGCATGGTGCAGCCGTATTTCGGTTTCCCGCAGAAGCTGTCCAACCTGCTCGATCGCCCGGTGTCGGTGAACTGGAAGCCCGGCAACGTCGGCCCGTGGGTGATGCTGCTGGAATACCTGGAATCGCCCGAGTTCCAGAAGACCAAGCCGCAGGTGCTGGTGTGGCAGATGTTCGAGCCGTCCTATGTGCAGGGCCCGGATGCGCGCGGCCAATGGGACAACGCCTCGATCATGAGCGCGCCGCAGTGGCAGGCGCGCCTGCACAAGGCCCTGGGAAAGTAAGCCGATGAGCGCACGTCCCGGCGCGCCTGCGCCCCTGCCTGCGGCAGCGCCTGCGCGCGCGCACGTGGCCACCGCCGTGGTGGTGGTGGTGCTGCTGGTCGCCGGGCTGCTGTCCGGCGGCTGGATGCTGGGCCGCGCGCAGCTGCCGGCGGCGTCGCTGGCGCCGGCGCGCTGGGCCGACGGCGAGGCCGGCCGCGCGATCAACCAGGCGCTGAAGCTGCCGCTGCAGGCGCAGGCCGATCTGGCCGGCGCGGCGCTGCGCTACCGGCTGCTCGGCGATGCCGGGCCGCAGGTCGCGCTGGGTTGCCCGGGCTGGTTGTTCTACCGCGACGGGCTGCGCCCGCCCGCGGGCGTGGGCGAGGCGGTGTTCGCCCAGCGCGTGCGCCTGATGCGGCACTGGGCGCGGCAGCTGCAGGCGCAGGGCGTGCAGCTGCTGGTGGTGGCGGTGCCGGACAAGGCGCGGATCGAGCAGGCGCACACCTGCGGCCTGCGCCATTCGGCGCCGATGCGCGCGCGGCTGGAGCAGTGGCAGCAGGCGCTGGCCGCCGCCGGCGTGGCCTCGACCGACCTGCTGCCGGTGCTGCAGGCCGGGCAGGAACCGGTGTTCTTCCGCACCGACGTGCACATGAACCGCATTGGCGCGCAGCGCGCCGCCGACGCGGTGGCCGCGTCGGCACTGCCGCTGCTCGGCGGGCGTGGCGGGCAGGCGTTCGAGGTCGGTGCGCCCGGCGCGCCGAAACCGCGGATGGGCGACCTGATCGTGCTGGCCGGGCTGGAGCACGCGCCGCCGGCCTGGCGCCCGGCGCTGGACCGCGAACCGGAGCAGGCCATCGCGCCGCTGCGCAGCGGCGGCCTGCTGGACGACACGCCGCCGGTGGAAGTACTGCTGCTGGGCAGTTCCAACGGGCGCCGCAGCCTGTTCGCCGAGCGCCTGGGCCATGCGCTCGGCCGCGAGGTGTGGAACCAGAGCCTGGACGGCGGCCAGTTCTCCGGCGCGCTGCTGGCGGCCTGGCCGCAGCGCGCGCAATGGCCGCCGAGCCTGAAGCTGGTGGTCTGGGAATTCTCGGAAATGGCCCTGTCCCTGCCGCTGACCGACGGCGAACGCGCGGCGCTGGCCGAGACCGACTGAGCGCCGACGACGATGCTGTTCAACTCCTTCCTGTTCCTGCTGATCTTCCTGCCGGTCGCGCTGGGCGTGCACTACCTGCTGGGCGCGCTGCAGCCGCGCCTGGCCGCGCTGTGGCTGTGCGTGGCCTCGATCGTGTTCTACGGCTGGTGGAACCCGCAGTTCGTGGTGCTGCTGGGCGGCTCGATCGTGTTCAACTACCTGGTCAGCCTGGCGATCCTGTCGCTGGCCGGGCGGCCGCGGCTGCAACTGCTGGCCACCGCGCTGGGCGTGGCCGCCGACCTGGCGCTGCTGGTGCACTACAAGTACTTCGCGGCGATGCTCACCTTCGCGCACGAGGTGGGCTTCAACGTCGGCCCGATGGACGCGCTGATCCTGCCGCTGGGCATCTCTTTCTTCACCTTCACCCAGATCGGCTACCTGCTCGATTGCCGCGCCGGCGTGGTCAATGACCGCAGCCCGCTCAGCTACGTGCTGTTCGTGACCTTCTTCCCGCACCTGATCGCCGGCCCCATCCTCCACCACAAGGAGATGATGCCGCAGTTCAGCAGGCGCGAGACCTACCGCTTCCACGCCGACAACCTGTCGGTCGGCGGCATGCTGTTCGTGATCGGCCTGGCCAAGAAGGTGCTGCTGGCCGACAGCATCGCGCCGTACGCCGACGCCGGTTTCGCCAGTACCGGCGAGGTGCAGTTCTGGGGCGCGTGGGCCACCGCGCTGAGCTACGCGCTGCAGCTGTACTTCGATTTCTCCGGCTATTCGGACATGGCGCTGGGCCTGGCGCGGATGTTCGGCATCCGCTTCCCGCTCAACTTCAACTCGCCGTACAAGGCGACCAGCGTGATCGACTTCTGGGCGCGCTGGCACATGACCCTGACCCGCTACATCACCGCCTACCTGTACTACCCGGTGGCGATGGCGGTGACGCGCTGGCGCACCCGCCACGGGCGCGCCACCGGCCCGGCCGCGGTGGCCTCGGCCGGCGGCTTCGCCTCGATGATCGTGCTGCCCACGGTGTGGGCGATGGGCCTGGCCGGGATCTGGCACGGCGCCGGCCTGCAGTTCCTGATCTTCGGCCTGCTGCACGCCGCCTACCTGGCGATCAACCACGCCTGGCGCATCTTCGTCGGCGGGCGCAAGCCGGCGGCGTTGCGCACGCTCAACCCGCTGCAGCATGCCGGCTACCTGCTGCTGACCTTCGTCGCGGTGCTGTTCGCGCAGGCGTTCTTCCGCGCCGACGGCGTGCATGCGGCATGGCAACTTGTGCAGGGCATGGCCGGCCTGCGCGGCTGGGAACGCCTGGACAACCTCGGCCACGTCGCCGGGATGGGCGTGGCCGACGGCTGGCGCCTGCTCGCCGGCCACCACCTGCAGCTGCTGTACATCGCGGCCTTGCTGGCGGTGGTGTGGCTGGCGCCCAACGCGCACCAGATCATGGGCGTGTACTCGCCGGCGCTGGCCAAGCCGAGCCCGGCGCCGCGCGCGTGGATGCGCTGGCAGCCGAACCTGCCGTGGCTGCTGGCGATGCTGTCGCTGCTCGCGCTGTGCCTGGCGAGCCTGCACAAAGAATCGCGTTTCCTCTATTTCCAGTTCTGACAAGGTGAATCCCATGGACATGCAGACCCTCCAGACCCAGCTGACCGACATCGTCGAGAGCGTGATCGGCACCCGCGTGCAGCCCGACGAGTACATGGAATCGCTGTTCGATTCGATGTCCAAGGTGCAGCTGATGGTCGAGGTCAAGGACCGCCTCGGCGTGACCCTGCCGATCGACGAGATCGACACGCTGGTCGAATCGGTGCAGGTGCTGGCCGAGTACGTCGCCGCGCACCGGCGTTGATCCTGGACCACGGCCGGAGCCGCCTCCATGCGCTTTGATTTCGACCAGTGCCGCTTCGTCGAACGCGACCGCGCGCCGCATGCGCCCGCGTTGCACGATGCCGCCGGGGTGCTGGACTGGGCCGGGCTGTACCAGGCCACGCAGGACTGGATCGCGCGCGCGCAGCAGGCCGGCGTGCGGCCGGGCCATGCGCTGGTGATCTGGGGCCACAAGCAGTCCGCGTTCGTGGTGGCCATGCTCGGCTGCCTGCAGCTGGGCGTGACCTACGTGCCGGTGGACACCATCAATCCGCCGGCGCGGCTGCAGCGCATCACCGCGCTGGTGCATGCCGCCGCGGTCTACGACGCGGCGGCCGATGCGTTCGGCCCCGGCGCCGACGAGGCGCGCGCGCTGGCGGTACCGGACCTGGCCTACATCATGTTCACCTCCGGCAGCACCGGCGACCCGAAGGGCGTGCAGATCGGTCGCGACAGCGTGGCGCTGTTCGCCGGCTGGATCCGCGACTGCCTGGCGCTGGGGCCGGCGCCGGCGTTCCTCAACCAGATGCTGTTCAGCTTCGATTTCTCGCTGTTCGACCTGTGCGGCGCGCTCGGCCTGGGCGGCTGCTGCGTGCTGTGCCCGCGCGAGGTGATCGCCGACAGCGCGCGTTTCGTCGAACACCTGCGCGATGCCGACGTGGCGGTGTGGGCGTCCACGCCCTCGTTCGTGCGCCAGCAGCTGCTCAACCCGCGCTTCGGCGCCGAGCACCTGCCCACGCTGCAGGTGTTCGTGTTCGGCGCCGAGTCGCTGACCCCGCGCGTGGCCGAGGAACTGTGGGCGCGCTTCCCGCGCGCGCGCATCGTCAACTCCTACGGCCCGACCGAGGCGACCTGTTCCACCACCTGGGTGGAGATCGATCCGGCGTTGCGCGCGGCCGCGCCCAACCCGTTCCCGATCGGCGTGGCCAAGCCCTATGCGCAGGTGTTCATCGACGACGGCGAGATCTGCATGGCCGGCGACCACGTGATGCGCGGCTACCTGGAACGCCCGGACCTGGACCAGGGCGTGCTGTTCGAGCACGACGGCAAGCGCGCCTACCGCAGCGGCGACCTCGGCGACGTCGATGCGCAGGGCCGCATCTACTTCCGCGGCCGCAAGGACGACCAGATCAAGCTCAACGGCTACCGCATCGAACTGGCCGAAGTGGACGCGGCGCTGTCCACCCTGGATGGCGTGGTCGCCGGCGCGGCGGTGGTGCTGCGCCGGCCCGACGGCAGCCTGGCGCGGATGATCGGCTTCGTCGAACCGGCCGCGCCGGGCGCCGGCGCGGTGCAGCCGCTGCCCGACGCGCTGCACGACTGGAAGCGGCAGCTCGGCCAGCGCGTGCCGCCGTACATGATTCCCTCCGAACTGATCGCCGTGGACGCGTTGCCCACCGGCGCCACCCACAAGGTCGATCGCAAACAACTGGAGCAGCGCTACGCACTGGCGCGCACGCTCCGCAGCCAGGAACCGAAACGATGATGAGACCGATCATGACCCTGCTCGCCACTGCCGTGCTGGCGCTCGCGCCGCTGGCCGCCAGCGCCCAGCAGGGCGCTTCGGAAGGCCGCCTCGCGCAGCTGTACGCCGCCCGCCCGCCGGCCGGCTCGGCGTTCGTGCGCGTGCTCAACCCGGGCAGCGTCGCGCTCACGGTCGGCGTCGGCAACGGTGCCGAGCAGCGCATCGGCCCGGCCATCCGCGCCACTCGCTACGCCATCGTCGAAGGCGGCAAGCCATTCGCGGTGCACGTGGCCGGCAAGGCGCGCCAGCAGGCGCAGGTCGCCGCCGGCAGCTTCACTACGCTGGTGCTGGACCCGGCCGCACCGTCGCGGCCGCTGGCGGTGCTGGCCGACGGCGGCGGCAGCAGCGATGCGCTCAAGGCCGAGATCCGTTTCTACAACCTGGCCAGCGGCTGCGGCCAGGCGCGGCTGGCGATGGCCGGCAACGGCCCGGTGGTGTTCCCGGCGGTCGCCGCCGGCGCCAGCAGCGCGCGTGCGATCAACCCGGTCAAGGCGCAGCTGGTCGCCGGATGCGGCGGCAAGGACAGCGCGCCGCTGGCGCTGCCGCCGTTGCAGCCCGGCGACCACTACAGCCTGTTCCTGAGCGGCAGCGCCGCCGCGCCGGTGCTGCAGGGCCAGCTCAGTGGCACCGATCCGGTCGGCCGCTGAGCGTGCGCGAGCGCCCCGTCTTCCGCGAAGATCACGCCCTGTTCCGCGACCAGGTGCGGCGCTTCATCGAGGCGCAGATCGCCCCGCACTACGCGCAATGGGAGCGCGACGGCATCACCCCGCGCTCGCTGTGGCGCGCGGCCGGCGCGGCCGGCCTGCTCAACTGCCAGCTGCCCGAACCCTACGGCCTCGGCGGCGACGACGGGCATGCCGCCTGCGTGATCGAGGAACTGGCGCGGGCCAATTTCCTCGGCATCGGCTTCTCGATCCATTCGGACATGGTCGCGCCGTACCTGATGCGCTACGGCAGCGACGCGGTGCGCGAGGCGTGGCTGCCGAAGATGGCGCGTGGCGAGGCGATCGGCGCGATCGCGATGACCGAGCCCGGCGCCGGCAGCGACCTCAAGGCGATCCGCACCCGCGCCGTACGGCAAGGCGAACACTACCTGCTCAACGGCCAGAAGACCTGGATCACCAACGGCAGCAACGCCGACGTGGCGGTGGTGGTGGCCACCGTGGCGCCGGAACTGGGCGCGCGCGGATTGAGCCTGTTCTGCGTGGACACCGCGCTGCCCGGCGTCACCCGCGGCGCGCCGATGGCCAAGATCGGCCAGCACGCGCAGGACACCAGCGAGCTGTTCTTCCAGGACGTGGCGGTGCCGGTGTCGCACCTGCTCGGCGAGGAACAGCGCGGCTTCGACTACCTCGGCGAGCAACTGGCCGCCGAGCGCCTGGCGATCGCGCTGCGCGCGGCGGCCTCGGCCGAAGGCATGCTCGAGCAGACCATCGCCTACGTGCGCCAGCGCAAGGCGTTCGGCCGCCACCTGATCGACCACCAGAACACCCGCTTCGTGCTCGCCGACGCGGCCTCGCGGCTGGCGATGCTGCGCAGCTTCCTCGACCAGTGCCTGGGCGAGCAGATGCAGGGCCGGCTGCAGGCCACCGCCGCGGCGATGGCCAAGCTCAACGCCACCGAGACCCAGGGCCAGGTGCTGGATGCGCTGCTGCAGTTGCACGGCGGCTACGGCTACAGCAGCGAATACGGCATCGGCCGCGCCTGGGCCGACGCGCGCGCGCTGCGCATCTTCGGCGGCAGCAGCGAGATCCTGCGCGAGATCATCGGCCGCGCGCTGTAGGCGCGCCGACGGGTTTGCCGACAGGCGCCTACTGGCGCCCGGCGCGCCACTGCCGGCGCAGCGCCTGCGCGCGCGGCGTGTCCTGCGACAGCCACGGATCCAGCGCGAAGGCGAAGATGCCGGCGGCGCCGCTGCCGCGCGCCCATGCCAGCTGCTTGGCGATGCGCGCGGCGTCGGCGGTCTGCGCCTGGAAGTTGCTGCCGTCGGCGGCCGAGCTCGGCAATTGCTCGAACAGTTCGACCACCACGTCGAAATCGACCTTGCGCGCGCGCAGCAGCGCCAGCAGCGGATTCACGCCGTCCAGGTTGTCCAGCCCGGCCACGCCGACGCCGTCCTGCACCATCGGCCGCAGCGGCGCCTGGTCGAGGATGCGGGTCCACAGCTGCGCCAGCGAGCCGTCGGTCTGCAGCCGGCTGAAATAGGTGGAGATCGCGGTCGGCTGCGCGGTGCCGGCGCCCGCCGCCGCGCACAGCGCGGCCAGCCACGCGCACAGGCGCTGCTGCCGCGCGTCCTGCGCCCAATGGAACTGCTCAAGTTCGTAGGGCAGGTACCAGCCGTCGAAGTTGCCCTGCGCGCTCCACGGCGCGCGCTGCAGGTAGGCGCGGGCGTTGTCCAGGGTCAGCGCCAGGAACGCCTCCAGCGTGGCCGGCTCCGGCGCCTGCAGCGCCTTCCACCAGCCGCTGTGGTAGGGCAGGCCGACGCGCACCCGCAGGCCCGCGGCGGCGGCGGTGGAGAAGATCAGCTGCATCACGCTGTCGGGCACGTCCCAGTCCGCATCGCCGCCGCCGCCGTACAGCCCGGCCCACTGCACCACGATCTGGCGGCAGCCCATGCGCTGGGCCAGCGCCATGTGCCGTTGCCAGTCCTGCGCGCCCAGTTCCAGGTGGCTGCGCCACGGCTGGATGAAGCCGCCATCGAAACGCGGCGGGTTGGCGCAGCCCGGCAGCATGCTCACGCCGACCGCGGCGGGCGCGAGCACGGCCAGCCGCAGCAGGTCGCGCCGGCTGAGTGAGAAGGGGCGGGATCCGGGGCGAGCGTCGTTCATTGCATCCGCGGGCGGCGAGGTCCAGCCATGTTTCTACACCATCGCCGCGAAAGATCGCGTCGCGCGGCGCGCGCGGGCAGGCCGCCGGTCATGCTGCCGATGCGGTTCGCCGCCAGTGGTTCGGCGCGCACGGATGTGCATGCGGCTGCAGCGGACATGTTTCGCAACTGGGCGTCGCGCTTGTGGGGGAGCATGGCGCCGTCCGGCGCACCGCGTGCCTGCGCAGTCGTTATGCCCGTTGCCGATGCCGCAACGCCACGCGTCACGCCGAACCCCAGAACGCAAACGGCCGCGCAGGGCGCGGCCGTTTGCGCAGCAGGCGCGCCGCTTACTTCAGCGCCTTGAAGCGCAACCGCTTCGGGCCGGCGTCGTCGCCCATGCGGCGGCGCTTGTCGGCTTCGTACTCGCGGTAGTTGCCCTGGAAGAACTCCACGTGCGAATCGCCCTCGAAGGCCAGGATGTGGGTCGCGATGCGATCCAGGAACCAGCGGTCGTGCGAGATCACGAAGGTGTTGCCGGGGAACTCCAGCAGCGCGTCTTCCAGCGCGCGCAGGGTCTCGATGTCCAGGTCGTTGGACGGTTCGTCGAGCAGCAGCACGTTGCCGCCCTGCAGCAGGGTCTTGGCCATGTGCAGGCGCCCGCGCTCGCCGCCGGACAGCGTGCCGACCAGCTTCTGCTGGTCCTGGCCCTTGAAGTTGAAGCGGCCGATATAGGCGCGCGACTGGATCTCCACGCCGTTGATGTTGAGGATGTCCAGGCCGCCGGAGACTTCCTGGAACACGTTGTGGTTGCCTTCCAGCTTGTCGCGGCTCTGGTCCACGTAGGCCAGCTTCACCGTCGGCCCGAGCACGATCTCGCCCGAATCGGGCTTCTCCTTGCCGGTGATCATCTTGAACAGCGTCGACTTGCCGGCGCCGTTGGGGCCGATGATGCCGACGATGGCGCCGGACGGCACCAGGAAGCTGAGGTCGTCGATCAGCAGGCGGTCGCCGAACTTCTTGGTGACGTGCTTGAACTCGAGCACCGCATTGCCCAGGCGCTCGCCCGGCGGAATGAAGATCTCGTTGGTCTCGTTGCGGCGCTGGTAGTCCACCGACTGCAGCTCTTCCAGCCGCGCCAGGCGCGCCTTGCCCTTGGTGCGGCCGCCCTTGGCGTTCTGCCGCGACCACTCCAGTTCCTTCTGGATCGCCTTCTGCCGCGACTTCTCCTGGTTGTCTTCCTGCTTCAGGCGCTCTTCCTTCTGCATCAGCCAGTCGGTGTAGTTGCCCTTCCACGGGATGCCGCGGCCGCGGTCCAGTTCCAGGATCCACTCGGCGGCGTTGTCGAGGAAGTAGCGATCGTGGGTCACCGCCACCACGGTGCCGGTGTAGCGCGCCAGGAACTGCTCCAGCCATTCCACCGACTCGGCGTCGAGGTGGTTGGTCGGTTCGTCGAGCAGCAGCATGTCCGGCTTCTGCAGCAGCAGCCGGCACAGCGCCACGCGGCGCTTCTCGCCGCCGGACAGCGGCCCGATCAGGGCGTCCCACGGCGGCAGGCGCAGCGCGTCGGCGGCCACTTCCAGCTGCTGCTCGACCATGTGCGCGTCGCCGGCGGCGAGGATCGCCTCCAGCCGCTGCTGCTCGGCGGCGAGCTTGTCGAAGTCGGCGCCTTCCTCGGCGTAGGCCTCGTAGATCTTGTCCAGCGCGGCCTGCGCCTGCAGCACTTCGCCGACGCCTTCCTCGACGGCTTCGCGCACGGTCTTGGTCGGGTCCAGCTCCGGCTCCTGGGCCAGGTAGCCGACCTTGATGCCCGGCTGCGGGCGCGCTTCGCCGCTGAAGTCGGTGTCCACGCCGGCCATGATCTTCAGCACCGTCGACTTGCCGGCGCCGTTGAGGCCGAGCAGGCCGATCTTGGCGCCGGGGAAGAACGACAGCGAGATGTCCTTGATGATCTGGCGCTTCGGCGGCACCGTCTTGCTGACGCCGTTCATGGTGTAGATGTATTGCGACATGGGGTCTCCGTAGGCGCAGGACGCCCGCCGGCCGGGGCCGGAAGGCGGCGAAAGGGATGCCCTCGATTATAGCGGTACCGGGTTGGCGCGTCCCTGCCGGCCCGCGCGCGCCGCGTGCCGGCGCGGCCGCGGCGGACTAGCGTCGCGCGGCCGGCGCCTGGCCCGCGCGGCGCTGGCGCTGCCAGTACAGCAGCGTGCAGGCCACCAGCAGCGCCATCGCCAGCCATTCGCTGGCCAGCGCCGCCTGCATCGCCGCCAGGCTGCCGCCGCCGCGCGCATGCGCGTAGACCGCGCCCAGCGCCGCCGGCCCCAGGCCCATCGCCGCCTGCAGGATGGTGGAGAGCATGGCGCTGCCGGCGCCGGCGTGCTCGGTCGGCACCTGCGACAGGCCGATGCGGTAGAAGCAGGCCACGATCCACGCCTGCCCGGCGCCGATCAGCGCGGTCGGCGCGGCCAGGTTCGTCCAGCCGGGATGCGGCCAGACCGCGTGCAACGTCCAGGCCAGCGCCAGCAGGCCCAGCATCTGCACCGCGCAGCCCAGCAGCAACGTGGGCAGCAGCCCGAACCGGGCCACCGCGCGCGCGCTGAGCAGCGCCGAGCAGAAGTACGCCGCGCCGAGCACGATGAAGGCATTGCCCGACTGCAGCGGCGGCAGCCCCGCGCCCGCCTGCAAGGTCAGCGCGAGCGCGAACATGAAGCCGCTCCAGCAGGTGAAGAACAGCGCGCCCACCAGCAGCGCGAAGCGCACGCTGGGCAGGCGCAGCAGCGCCGGCGGCAACAGCGGCTGGCGCCCGCGGCGTTCCTGCCATGCCTCGGTGCGGGCCAGCGCCGCCAGCAACGGCACCGTCGCGGCCAGCACCGCCAGGCACGGTGCGGACCAGTGCAGCGTGGGACCCAGCGCCAGCGGCAGCAGCAGGCAGGCCAGGAACAGCCCCAGCAGGCCGGCGCCGGCCAGGTCGGGCGGAGTGCGCCGCGCCGCGCGCGTCTCCGGCACGGTGCGCAGTCCCACCAGCGCCAGCAGGCAGAACGGCAGGTTGATCAGGAAGATGGCGCGCCAGCCGGACCCGGCGATGTCGGCGCTGACCAGGCTGCCGCCCAGCACCTGGCCGATGACGAACGCGATCCCGCCCAGCGAGCCGTACAGCGCCAGCGCGCGCGCATGCGCCTCGCCGCGCAGGCTGACGTGGATGGTGGCGAGGATCTGCGGCACCGCCAGCGCCGCGCCCAGGCCCTGCAGCACGCGCCCGGCCAGCAGCGCCGCCACCGAGCCGGCCGCCCCGCACAGCAGCGAGGCCAGGCCGAACAGCAGCACCCCGGCGGCGAACACCCGGCGCCGGCCCAGGTTGTCGCCCAGCCGCCCGCCCGCGGCCAGGCCGACCGCGAAGGCCACGCCGTACACCGCCACGATCAGTTCCAGCGCCATCGCCGAGGCGTGCAGGGTGTCGGCGATGGACCCGAGGGCGACGTTGATGATGGAAAAGTCGATCAGCGGCAGCATCTGCCCGATCAGCAGGATCGCCAGCCCGCGGGCGCCCAGCGTCGGCGCCGCACTGGGATGGGCGCCCGGCGGCGGGTGCCGGTCGAGGCGATCGCGAGGCGTGGGCGCGGCAGGGCAGGTGGGGGAGGAGGGTGAAGTGTTCATGGCGCGCAGTATGCGAACTGTCTAAACTGGTACAAGGAGTGATTTATCCTGGTACTGGCGCTTCCCGCCTGCGTCGCGGCGCAGCGGATGAGCGAGGAGAACGAGCATGCTGAATGACCGGTTGCATCCCACCGGCGCTGCGCCCGGCGGAGGCGGCGTCGCCGCGCCCGGCCCTGCGCTGGCGGTCGAACGTGCCCGCGCGCTGGGCGCGTTCCTGCGCGCGCGCCGCGAGAGCCTGGACCCGGCGCGGCTGGGCCTGCCGCGTGCGGGCAGGCGCCGCACCCCGGGCCTGCGCCGCGAGGAGGTGGCCGCGCTCGCCGACGTCGGCGTCACCTGGTACACCTGGCTCGAACAAGGGCGCCCGGTGCGTGCCTCCGCGCGCGTGCTGACCGCCATCGCCGGCGCCTTGCAGTGCTCGGAGGTGGAAACCGGCCACGTGCTGGCGCTGGCCGGTTTGGGCGATGCCACGCCGCGGCTGCAGCCGTGCGAGCGCCTGACCGACACGGGGCGCATGCTGCTCGACCAGCTCGGTCCGTGGCCGGCGATGCTGCAGAGCCCGCGCTTCGACATCCTCGGCGCCAACCCGGCCTTCGAGCGGCTGATGGGGGTGACCCTGGTGGATCTGCCCGAGGCCGATCGCAACTGCGTCTACCAGGCGTTCACCAACCCGCGCTGGCGCGCGCGCCTGGGCGATCGGGACGCCGTGCTGCAGCACATGGTGGCGCTGTTGCGCGCCGCGATGGGCGAGCACCTGGGCGAGCCGACGTGGGAGCGCCTGCTGGCGCGCTACCGCAGCGCCTCGCCCGAGTTCGACGCCTTGTGGCGGCAACGGCGCGAGGTGCGCGGGGTGGAGAACCAGCTCAAGCGCTTCCACCATCCGCAGGCGGGCGAACTGCACCTGCAGCAGGTCAACTGGTGGTCGGCGCCGCGCAACGGCAACCGGCTGGTGGTCTACCTGCCGGCCGACGAGACGGCGCGGATGGCGCTGTTGCGGCTGCACGCGCAGTCGTCCGACGCTGCCGCGCCGGTCCGCGGCGAAGCGGCGCAGCGCCACTGACTGCAACGCTCGCGCCGGTACGCCGGCGTGCACGGGAACCTGCCGAAAAGTAATGCCCGCTTACTCGTTTCCGGAAAGCTGAATACGTAACCGTTTCCAGCAGGAAGCGGTTCAGACGGCAAGCGCATTAATGCAGTCGTGACACCAAAAGTGACGGAGTTGCCATGAACACCAAACGCATTGCCACCCTTGCCCTTTCGTCCCTGCTGGCGCTGGGTTTCATGGCGCCGCCGGCCTTCGCCCGCGACGGCTGGGGCGATCGCGACCGCGACCGTCACGGTTGGAACGACCACGACCGCGGCCGCGACCGCGACTGGCACGACCGCGATCGCGATCGTGCCCGTTACTGGCGCGAGCGCGAGCGCCGCGACGACCGCCGCTATTACAGCCAGGGCTATCGCGACGGCTACCGGCGCCGCCCGGACGTCGTCTACTACGGCCACCCGGGCCCGCCGCCGTGGGCGCGCGGCCAGCGCTACTACGGCCCCAACTACGTGGTCTACGACTACGACCGCTACCAGGTGCGGCGCCCGCCGTACGGCTACCGCTGGGTCCGCGACGACCGCGGCAACCTGCTGATGGTCGCCATCGCCAGCGGCATCATCGCCGACCTGGTGCTCAACGGCCGCTGATCGGGCCGCACCGCACGTTTCGACGGCCTCCTGCGGGAGGCCGTCGTCGTTTGGTTCGCCGCCGGCGCTGCGCGGGGCTTAAACTAGCGGTCTGCCTTCTGTCCATGCCCCCCGGAGACCCGATGTTCCCGCGCGACGCCCGCATCGAAACCTACGATCCCGAACTGGCCCAGGCCATCGCCGCCGAAGCCGGCCGCCAGGAAGACCATGTCGAGCTGATCGCCAGCGAGAACTACTGCAGCCCGCGGGTGATGGAGGCCCAGGGCAGCCAGCTGACCAACAAGTACGCCGAGGGCTACCCGGGCAAGCGCTACTACGGCGGCTGCGAATTCGTCGACATCGCCGAGCAGCTGGCGATCGACCGGGTCAAGCAACTGTTCGGCGCGGACTACGCCAACGTGCAGCCGCATTCGGGCTCGCAGGCCAACCAGGCGGTGTACTTCGCGCTGCTGCAGCCGGGCGACACCATCCTGGGCATGTCGCTGGCCCATGGCGGCCACCTGACCCACGGCGCCAAGGTCAACGCCTCCGGCAAGCTGTTCAACGCGGTGCAGTACGGCGTCGACGAGCAGGGCCTGATCGACTACGACGAGGTCGAGCGGCTGGCGCTGGAGCACAAGCCGAAGATGGTGGTGGCCGGGTTCTCGGCGTACTCGCAGAAGATCGACTGGGCGCGCTTCCGCGCCATCGCCGACAAGGTCGGCGCGGTGCTGTTCGTGGACATGGCGCACGTGGCCGGGCTGGTCGCCGCCGGCGTGTACCCGAGCCCGCTGGAGCACGCGCACGTGGTCACCTCGACCACCCACAAGACCCTGCGCGGCCCGCGCGGCGGCATCATCCTGGCCAAGGGCGCCAGCGAGGAGCTGGTCAAGAAGCTGCAGTCGATCGTGTTCCCCGGCATCCAGGGCGGCCCGCTGATGCACGTGATCGCGGCCAAGGCGGTGGCGTTCAAGGAAGCGCTGGAGCCGGAGTTCAAGGACTACCAGCAGCAGGTGGTGAAGAACGCGCAGGCGATGGCCAAGACCCTGATCGCGCGCGGCTACAAGATCGTTTCCGGCGGCACCGAGAACCACCTGATGCTGGTGGACATGATCGGCAGGGACGTGTCCGGCAAGGACGCGGAGGCCGCGCTGGGCAAGGCGCACATCACCGTCAACAAGAACTCGGTGCCCAACGACCCGCGCTCGCCGTTCGTGACCTCGGGCCTGCGCCTGGGCACCCCGGCCATCACCACCCGCGGCTACCTGGAGCAGGACAGCATCGACCTGGCCAACTGGATCGCCGACGTCCTCGACGCCCCGGCCGACGACGCGGTCATCGCCCGCGTGCGCGAGGCGGTGACGGCGCAGTGCAGGAAGTATCCGGTGTATGGCTGAGCGGCGGGGATTCGGGATGGGGGATTCGGGATTGGCGAACGGCCATTCCCGCGGCGCCCTGCGTTTCCGAATCCCCAATCCCCATTCCCCAATCCCGGCGCTCTGAATGCACTGCCCCTTCTGCCAGCACACCGATACCCGCGTGATCGATTCGCGCGTGTCCGAGGACGGCGCGACGATCCGTCGGCGGCGCGAGTGCGAGGCGTGCGGCGAGCGGTTCAGCACGCTGGAGACGATCGAGCTGAAGCTGCCGACGGTGATCAAGAGCGACGGCGGCCGCGAGGCCTTCGATGCGCGCAAGCTGCGCACCAGCTTCGACCGCGCGCTGCAGAAGCGGCCGGTGGCCGAGGAGCAGATCGAGGCGGCGGTGCGCGCGGTGGTGCACCAGCTGCGCATGTCCGGCGAGCGCGAGCTGCCGTCGATCCGGGTCGGCGAATACGTGATGGCCGAGCTGCGCAAGCTCGACCACGTCGGCTACGTGCGCTTCGCCTCGGTGTACCGCAGCTTCCAGGACGTGGCCGATTTCCGCGAGGAGATCGAGAAGCTCGAGCGCGAGCTGCCGGTGGGCAGCGAGCAGTTGCCGCTGCTGGACCTGGTCCGCGCCGACAAGCCGGGCGACAGGTCCGGCAAGCGCTGACGGCGATGCGCATCGTCTGCGTGGCCGAGGCGCCGCAGCACATCCCGGCGCTGGCCAGCGAACACCTGCAGGCGTTCGGCCCGATGCTGCCGGAATGGGCGGTGGACGAGGCCGAGGCCGACCTGCGCAGCCACCGCTGCGACAGCCGCATCCCGACCACCTGGATCGCGCTCGACGGCGACGACTGGCTCGGTTCGGTCAGCCTGCTGCAGAACGACGACGCGCGCATCCGCCAGTTCTCGCCGTGGCTGGCGACGCTGTACGTGCGCCCGCAGGCGCGCGGCGGCGGGCTCGGCGCGCAACTGGTCGCGCATTGCGTGCAGGCCGCGGCGCGGCTGCAGGTCGGCTATCTGTACCTGTATTGCCAGCCGCAGCTGGTGCCGTTCTACCAGCGCCTGGGCTGGCATCGGCACGTGGAACTGCCGCTGGGGCCGCTGCAGGTGACGGTGATGCGCATCGACGCCGGCGCGCTGGCGGCATGAGCATGGGCGAGATGCGTGCCGGCGACATGGGCGAGTTCTCCACCGCCGACCATGCGCACATGGCGCAGGCGCTGCGCCTGGCCGAGCGCGGCGCCTACACCACGCGGCCCAACCCGATGGTCGGCTGCGTGCTGGTGCGCGACGGCGAGGTGGTGGGCGAGGGCTTCCACCAGCGTGCCGGCGGTCCGCATGCCGAAGTGTTCGCGCTGCGCGCCGCCGGCGCGCGCGCGCGCGGCGCCACCGCCTACGTGACCCTGGAACCGTGCGCGCACCACGGGCGCACGCCGCCGTGCGCGCTGGCCCTGATCGAGGCCGGGGTGGCGCGCGTGGTGGCGGCGATGGCCGATCCGTTTCCGCAGGTCAACGGCGGCGGCTTCGCGCTGCTGCGCGCGGCGGGCATCGAGGTGCGTTCGGGATTGATGCAGGCGCAGGCGCGCGCGCTCAATCGCGGCTTCCTGTCGCGGGTGGAGCGCGGCCGGCCGTGGCTGCGGGTCAAGCTCGGCGCCAGCCTGGACGGGCGCACCGCGCTGGCCAGCGGCGAATCGAAGTGGATCACCGGCGCGGCCGCGCGCCAGGACGTGCAGCGCTGGCGCGCGCGCGCCGGGGCGATCCTGAGCGGTGCCGGCACCGTCCTGGCCGACGACCCGTCGCTGAGCGTGCGCCTGGACGACGCTATCGAGGTCGTGCCGCCGCTGCGCGTGGTGCTGGATGCGCAGCTGCGCACGCTGCGGCAGGCCAAGGTCCGCGATGGCGCCGCGCCGACGCTGTACCTGCATGCGCCGGGACTGGCGCCACCGCCGCTGCCGGGCGCCGAGTTCGCCGCGGTCGCAGCGCCGTCCGGCCGGCTCGACCTCGACGCGGTGCTGCGCCTGCTCGCCGGGCGTGGCGTCAACGAGGTCCAGGTGGAAGCCGGCGCGACCCTGGGCGGCGCGCTGCTGCGCGCCGGTCTGGTCGACGAACTGCTGGTGTACCTGGCGCCGGTGCTGCTCGGCGACGCCGCCCGCCCGCTGCTGGCCGGGCTGGGCATCGACACGATGGCGCAGCGCCAGGAACTGCAGCTGCACGATGTGGCGCAACTGGGGCACGATCTTCGCTTGCGCTACACGCCCGTGCCGCGCTGAGCGCTGCGCGGCGGGCCCGCAAACACGAAGGGCACGCATGCGGTATGCGCATGCGTGCCCTTCGCGATCACATCGCGACGCGCCGGATCAGAAGCTGGCGCGCACGCCGACCTTGTACTGGTTGGCGTTGTCGATGAATTCCACTTCGCCGACCAGGCCCCAGGTACGGGTGAAGTTGACCTGGCCGCCGAGGGTGCCGACGAACTCGCCCTGGTCCACGTCGCTGCCGTCGATGTAGCCGGCCTTCACCCAGGCTTCGGTGCGCGGGGAGGGCTTGCCGCGCAGGCCGACGTTGATCGTGCCCAGCGTGTTGGAGTCGGAGGCACGCGCCAGACGGCGGCCGTCTTCGCGCAGGTCGGCCTCGGCCTTCACCCGCAGCACGCTGACGTCGGCGGTGAAGTCCACGCGCTCGGTCATTTCCTGGCGGTAGCCGATGCCCAGGCTGCCCTGCTGCACGGTGACCTTGCTGGAGTAGAACGTGGCGATGGTGTAGTCGTCGCTGGCGCGTTGATAGCCGGCGAACACATACACCGGCTCGGCGATCTGCCAGGAGCCACGCAGGTAGCCGCCGTCGATGTCCTCGGAAGCCGCGTCGACGTTGATGTCGGTGCGGTTCCAGCCGCCTTCGACGTAGCTGTAGCTCAGGCCTTCGGCGTGGGCGGCAAACGGTGCGGCCGCCAGCATGGCAGCCAGAATCAGGGTGTTGCGCATTGGGTACTTCTCTCCGAATTGATGTCCGTGTCTTCGCCTCGTTGCGAGGCGAAAAAAGCGACGTCTCCTGTCGCGGCGCGAACCTTAACTTGTTCTTCACATCGCCGGCTATCGGGAATTTCCCGACACGACGCAGCGTCCTGCCGGTGTGGCGCCTGGCGGCCGCGCCGCGGTGCGCGCCGCTGCTAGAATGCGCACGCCGGTTCGCCGGCAACCACAAACGTCTTCAGGGCGGGGTGCGATTCCCCACCGGCGGTAGGTGCGCAAGCACGAGCCCGCGAGCGCTTGGCAACGGAACCGGCACGGCCTGTGCGGTGCCGCGGCCAAGGTCAGCAGATCCGGTCCGATGCCGGAGCCGACGGTATAGTCCGGATGAAAGAAGACGGCCTTCGCGCAGCCTCGCGGCTGTGCGTGCGCCTGTTTGCCTTGTGGCGTTTTTCGCTCACCTTCCTTGCGAGAAACGTTGTCTATGTTCACCGGAATCATCGAAGGCGTCGGCCGCCTGGCCGCGCGCCAGCCGCAGGGCGGCGACATCCGCTTCACCTTCTCCACCGGCAACCTGCCGTTCGCCGACGTGCAGCTCGGCGAGAGCATCGCGGTCAACGGCGCGTGCCTGACCGTGGTGGCCTTCGACGCGGCCAGTTTCCAGGCCGATGCGTCCACCGAGACCCTGTCGCTGACCACGCTCGGCGCGCTCGCCGAAGGCGCGGCGCTGAACCTGGAACGGGCGATGCGCCCGAGCGACCGGCTCGGCGGGCACCTGGTCAGCGGCCACGTCGACGGCCTCGGCACGGTGCTGTCGATCCATGAGGACGCGCGTGCGCAGCGCTGGCGTTTCGCCGCGCCGCCGGCGCTGCTGCGCTACATCGCCAAGAAGGGCTCGATCTGCGTGGACGGGGTCAGCCTGACCGTCAACGAAGTGGACGACGCCGGCTTCGAGGTCGCGCTGATCCCGCACACGGTGGCCAACACCGCGTTCGCGCAGACCGCGGTCGGCGCGGCGGTGAACCTGGAGATCGACCTGGTCGCGCGCTACGTCGAACGCCTGCTGCACGGCCGCGACGGCTGACGCCAACGCCGTCCTGCTCCCGATGGCCGTGTCGCCGCCGCAGCCCGCGCTGCCGGCGCCGCGGCGCCACCTCATGCGAATCCTGCGAGACCCCATGTCACCGTCCACCACCCCGAGCCTGAACTTCGCCCCGATCCCCGAGCTGCTGGAGGAAATCCGCGCCGGCCGCATGGTGGTCATCGTCGACGACGAGGACCGCGAGAACGAGGGCGACCTGATCATGGCCGCCGAGCTGGTCAAGCCCTCGGACATCAACTTCATGGTCACTCACGCGCGCGGCCTGGTGTGCCTGTCGCTGACCCGCGAGCGCTGCGCGCAGCTCGGGCTGGCGCCGATGGTCCAGCACAACACCGCGCAGTTCCACACCAATTTCACCGTCAGCATCGAGGCCGCCGAAGGCGTCACCACCGGCATCTCGGCCTACGACCGCGCACATACCGTGCGCACCGCGGTCAAGCCGGACGCCAAGCCGCACGACCTGAGCCAGCCCGGCCACATCTTCCCGCTGATCGCCCAGCCCGGCGGCGTGCTGACCCGCGCCGGCCACACCGAGGCCGCCGGCGACCTGCCGCTGCTGGCCGGGCTGGAGCCGGCCGGGGTGCTGGTGGAGGTGCTCAACCCCGACGGCAGCATGGCGCGGCGCCCGCAGCTAGAGGAATTCGCGCGCCTGCACGGGCTGAAGATGGGCTCGATCGCCGACCTGATCGCCTACCGCCTGGCCACCGAGCACACCGTCGAGCGCATCGACGAGCGCCCGATCGAGACCGAGTTCGGCGGCTTCACCCTGGTCACCTACCGCGACCGCATCGCCCATGACCTGCATTTCGCGCTGGTCCGCGGCACCCCCGACGCGGCCACGCCGACCCTGGTGCGGGTGCAGGTGGAGAACCCGCTGGCCGACCTGCTGCACTGGCGCCGCGACGACTTCGGCGTGGCCGCCAGCGACGCGCTGCGCGCGATCGCCGCCGCCGGCAGCGGGGTGATGGTGGTGCTGTCGGCGCCGCGCGACAGCCAGGCGCTGCTGGCGCGGCTGCGCAAGCAGCCGGACGTGGCCGCCAACAGCAAGGACGTGGGGCAGTGGCGGCGCAACGGCGCCGGCAGCCAGATCCTGGCCGACCTGGGCCTGGGCAAGCTGCGCGTGCTGGGCACCCCGCGCCGCCAGGTCGGCCTGGCCGGGTTCGGGCTGGAGGTGGTGGAGCATGTGGAGGTGGGGCCGGGATCCGGGATTCGTGATTCGGGATTCGGAAAAGGCTGATGCCCTTGCTGGCAGGCGCGCGCCGTGCTCTAAGCTCTCCCGAGTCCCGGGCGGGCCGCCTGCTAAACTCTCCAACCCCCTGAACCCACCACCGCCATGACCCACTACGAAGGCGACCTCCGCGCTCCCGACGCGGCCCGGTTCGCGATCATCGCCAGCCGCTGGAACGCACGCATCACCGACGTGCTCGTCGCCGGTGCGCGCGAGAGCCTGGCCGGCAACGGCATCGCCGAGGATGCGGTGGACGTGATCCGCGTGCCCGGCGCCTGGGAACTGCCACTGGCCGCCGCGCGCCTGGCCGCCGCCGGCAAGCACGCGGCGATCATCGCGCTGGGCTGCGTGATCCGCGGCGACACCCGCCACTACGAACACGTGGCCGACGGCTGCGCCGAGGGCCTGCTGCGGGTGTCGCTGGATTTCCGCATCCCGGTGCTCAACGGCGTGCTGGCGGTGGAGCGGGTCGAGGACGCCGAGGCGCGCGCCGGCGGCAGCCACGGCAACAAGGGCGAGGAAGCGGCGCTGACCGCGTTGGAAATGGTCAATCTTCTGGAGCTGCTGCCGTGAACAAGTCCGCTGGCCACAAGCACGTCCGCCGCGATGGCGTCGATCCGGTGCTGCGCTCGCGCGCGCGCCGGCGCGCGCTGCAGGCGATCTACGCCTGGCAGATCGCCGGCGGCACCGCGCAGCAGGTGATCGCGCAGTTCGCCCACGAGCAGGCGCACGAAGTCGCCGACCTGATCTATTTCGAGAACCTGGTCGAAGGCGTACTCAAGCACCGCACCGAACTGGATGCGGCGCTGGTCGGCTACCTGGACCGCACGGTCGAGGAAGTGGACGCGATCGAGCGCGCCGTGCTGCGCCTGGCCGCCTACGAACTGCTGCACCGCCAGGACGTGCCGTACCGCGTGGTGATCAACGAAGCGATCGAGACCGCCAAGCGCTTCGGCTCCGAACACGGCCACACCTACGTCAACGGCGTGCTCGACCGCGCCGCGCTGGAATGGCGCACGGTGGAGTCGGGCGGCGCGGGCGCCTGACGGCGCGGGATTGGGGATTCGCAAGGGCGGCATCCCGGCAACCATCGTTGATTGCGAAGGAATGCTGGTTCCTGGCAACGGCATTCGCGGCCATGCTTGCCAACAGTAAGTCTCGACCTCGAACGCGACGCTCTTTGCGCGAATGGCCGGTCATCCGGCTGTTGCGAATCCCGAATCCCGAATCCCCAATCCCGGCCCCCCAATGCCCGAATTCGACCTGATCGATCGCCTGCGTGCCCGGATCGGGGCGCGCGACGACGTGCCGTTGGGGATCGGCGACGATGCGGCGCTGCTGCAGCCGCCGCCGGGCGAGCAGTTGGCGATCACCACCGATACGCTCAATGCCGGCGTGCACTTCCCGGTCGAGACGGCGCCTGCCGACGTGGGCTGGAAGACATTGGCGGTGAACCTGTCCGACCTCGCCGCGATGGGCGCGCAGCCGCGCTGGTGCACGCTGTCGCTGTCGTTGTCGCACGAGGACGCGGGCTGGACCGACGCCTTCGCCGACGGCTTCTTCGCGCTGGCCGACGCGCACGCCATCGTGCTGGCCGGCGGCGACACCACGCGCGGGCCGCTGTCGCTGTCGGTCACCGCGATCGGCAGCGTGGCGCCCGGCGTCGCCCTGCGCCGCGACGGCGCGCAGCCGGGCGACGAGGTCTGGGTGACCGGACATCCGGGCGAGGCCGCCGCGGCACTGGCGCTGTGGCAGGCCGGGCGCCTGGACGTGGCCCATGCCGCCGCCGACCCGGTCCACGAGCACCTGCGCCAGCGCCTGCTGCGGCCGACCCCACGGGTGCAGGCCGGGCTGCGCCTGCGCGGGCTGGCGCACGCCTGCGTCGACATCTCCGACGGCCTGCTGGCCGACCTGGACCACATCTGCGTGCGCAGTGGCGTCGGCGCCGAACTGTGGCTGGCCGCGCTGCCGGCCGCCGCCGCCCCGGCGCAGGCCAGCGCCGCGCAGGTGCACGCGTGGCAACTGGGCGGCGGCGACGACTACGAACTGTGCTTCACCGCCGCCCCGGCGCAGCGCGCGGCCATCGTGCAGGCGCTGCAGGCGATCGGCGTGGACGCCACGCCCATCGGCCGCATCGTGGCCGGCGCCGGCATCGTGGTCCGCGATGCCGACGGCCAGCCCTGGCAGCCGCCGCGGCGCGGCTACGAGCATTTCGCCGGGTAGCGGGATCCGCGAGGCGCTTCGCGCCGGACCCTCACCCCACCCCCTCCCGGTGGGAGCGGGGCTAAAGCGCACGCGGCTGTTCCTTCTCCCGTCGGGAGAAGGTGGCCGCAGGGCCGGATGAGGGTCCGGGCGAAGCCTCGCGCATCCAGATCAGCGAGGCGCTTTCGCGCCATCCGTCACCCCAACCCTCTCCGACGGGAGAGGGGCTATGTGCGCCGCAGCTGTCCCTTCTCCCACTAAGGAACCCGCAGGTCCATGGACGGCCACAAGGCGCCACCATACTGTGCCGCACTGCGGCGTGAAATGGTCCGTACCCGCTGGTACGGTGCGCCAGACGCGATGCCCGCGTCGCGTGCCCCGTAACCGTTTCTGGCAGCTGGGCCATTCCGGCCCGGCGCTGTCTGGGAGGCAGTTCATGCGTAAGTCCTTGTCCCGCTGCATCGCCCTGTGCGCGATGCTGTTGTTCTCCGCCGCTGCGTTCGCCGGCGGCTTCAGCAAGCAGTACCAGACCATCCCCAGTTGGGACGGCACCAAGCTCGGCGCGCTGGTGCTGGTGCCGCAGGGGCAGGGCGCCGGACCCTTTCCGCTGGTGGTGATGCCGGCCAGCTGGTCGCTGCCCAACCTGGAATACGTGGGCCGCGCCAGCGAACTGGCCAGCAACGGCTACGTGGTGGTCAGCTACACCTCGCGCGGGTTCTGGGATTCGGCCGGGCAGATCGACATCGCCGGCGCGGCGACGGTGGAGGACGTCAGCACGGTGATCGACTGGGCGCTGGCCAACACGCCGGCCAATCCCAAGGCGATCGGCGTGTCCGGCATCTCCTACGGCGCCGGCACCAGCCTGCTCGCCGCCGCGCGCGATCCGCGGATCAAGGCGGTCGCCGCGCTGAGCGGCTGGGCCGACCTGCAGGCCTCGCTGTACGCGAACACGACGGTCAGCGAGCAGGGCGTCGGCCTGCTGGTCGCGTCCGGCGCGATCACCGGCCGGCCCGGCCCGGACCTGGCGCAGATCAGCGCGCGCGTGGCGGTCGGCGACTACGACGGCGCGGTGCAGGGCTTCCTGCCCAAGGCCGCCGAGCGCGGCGTGATCAACGAGCTGCAGGCGCTCAACCGCAACGGCCCGGCGGTGCTGCTGGCCAATGCGTTCAACGACGGCCTGTTCCCGCCGAACCAGTACATCGACCTGTACAACCGCCTGAGCGTGCCCAAGCACCTGATGTTCAGCCAGGGCGACCACGCCACCGCCGAACTGCCGGGCGCGCTCGGTCTGCCCAACGAGATCTACACCGAGACCACCCGCTGGTTCGACCATTACCTCAAGGGCCAGGCCAACGGCGTGGACAGCGAGCTGCCGGTGCAGCTGTCCACCCTCGGCGGCAGCTGGCTGCGCTATGCCGACTGGAACAGCGTGCAGGCCGGCGCGACCACCTACGCCCTGACCCGCCCGAGCGGCCTGGTCGCGACCGGCGCGCTGAGCAGCGGCGCCAGCAACGGCTGGAGCCATCGCATCGCCACCGGCGTGCCGACCCTGGCCGATTCGGGCGTGCTGCTGGTCAGCGGCCTGCTGCAGGGCTTCGGCCAGCCGGTCACCACCTCGATCCCGCTGGTGACCCGCAGCGGCGCCGCGGTCTGGGCCGGCCCGGCGTACGCCAGCGCCAAGCGCCTGGTCGGCAGCCCGTCGCTGCGCGTGACCGTGACCCCGAGCCAGGCCAACGTGTCGCTGTTCGCCTACCTCTACAGCGTGGATGGCCTCGGCGTGGGGAAACTGCTCAGCCATGCGCCGTACACGCTGCGCAACGCTGCCCCGGGCGTGGCGACCACGATCGATCTGCCGCTGCAGGCCACCGCCGCCGAGATCCCGGCCGGCAACCGCCTGGTGCTGGTGGTGGACACCACCGATCCGCGCTACACCTCGGCCAGCCGCTTCGGCGGCAGCGTCAGCTTCGGTTCGCCGGCGGCGGCGCCGTCGCGCCTGAGCGTGCCGCTGCACTGAGGGTGCGTTCGACGGGGGAGGCCGGTGCAACGCCGGCCTTCCCTGCACCACGCCGTCGACGTGCGGCGGCAGAAATTACGCGGAATTTACGCCGCTGGTGGCGTCGGCCGATAGCGACTTTACGGCCCCGCGCCGGAACATGACCAGGTCGGCGGAACGGTTCCGCCCTGGACTTCCCGTCATGTTCTCCCCGCTTTCCCGCATCGCCCGCCGGCCCGTGTCGCGCGGCGCGCTCGCGCTTTCCCTGCTGGCCGGCGCCGCCTCCGCGCACGCCGCCAGCGTCAGCGGCAATGCCACGCTCACCAGCGATTACGTGTGGCGCGGCAGCACCCAGAGCGATGGCGATCCCGCCGTCCAGGCCGGCCTGGCGCTGGCCGCCGACAACGGCGCGTACGCGTCGCTGTGGGCGTCGTCGATCCGCTTCGACGGCACGCCGCAGGCCAGCACCGAAATCGACGGCGTGCTCGGCTGGCGCGGGCAGTGGAGCCCGGACTGGGCCTGGGACGCGAACCTGACCCGCTACCAGTACCCCTCGGCCGCCGCGCTGAACTGGACCGAGCTGGGCGCGACCGTGACCTGGAAGCAGCGCGTCTGGGCGCAGCTGGGCTGGTCCGACGACGCGCTGGCCAGCGACAGTACCGGCACCTATGCGCAGCTCGGCGCGCGCTACCCGTTCAACGAACGCGTGCGCGTCGAGGCGGCAGTGGGCCGTTACTGGCTCGCGCGCGGCTACGCCGACAGCTACAGCCACGGCCTGGTCAGCGCGGTGTTCACCCTGCCCGGCGGCCGCCCGGGCGGCCCCGGCCTGGAGCTGCGGCTGACCGCGCACGACAGCGATCGCGCCGCCGAGCGGCTGTTCCCCGGCATGGCCGGCGGGCGCGTGGAAGCCGCGCTGCAAGCCACGTTCTGATTCCCTAGGAGAGATGACATGCCGACCTGGCTATCGCTGATCTGCGGCGTGGCGGTGATCCTCGCCGCCGGCTACCTGCTGTACGTGATCCTGCGTCCCGAAGATTTCTGAGCCGAGTACCGCTTCCATGATCGATACATTGCTTGTCTATGCGCTGGCGCTGCTGCTCGGCTGGCCGCTCGGCCTGTACCTGGCCAAGGTGATGCGCGGCGCGCCGATGCGCGGCGACGCCCTGTTCGGCTGGATCGAACGGCCGCTGTACCGCCTGCTCGGCACCGATCCGGCGCGCGGCATGAGCTGGCGCGGCTACGCGGCCGCGTTCCTGGCCAGCAACTTGGTGCTGGGCGTGCTGGTGTTCGCCCTGTTCGTGACCCAGGCGTGGCTGCCGCTCAATCCCGATGCGGTGCCGAACCTGCGCTGGGACACCGCGCTGCACACCATGGTCTCGTTCCTGACCAACACCAACCAGCAGCACTACTCCGGCCAGGCGCAGCTGTCGTACCTGTCGCAGGCGGTGGGCGTGGTCGGCCTGCAGTTCATCACCCCGATGATGGGCCTGGCGCTGGTGGCGGCGACGCTGCGCGCGCTGTTCGGTGGGCGAGCGGTCGAGGCGTTGCCGGCAGCGGCCGCCTCAGCGCCCCACGATGCGGAGCCGATGCGCCAGGCACGGCAACCTGCGCTCGCCGCAACGGCTGCGCAGCCCACCACGCTCGGCGCCGACGACGCCGACGTCGGCAACTACTGGGCCGACGTGATCCGGCCGACGCTGCGCTTTCTGCTGCCGCTGTGCCTGCTGTGGACCGTGCTGCTGACCCAGCAGGGCGTGCCGTCGACGCTGGCGGCCGGCCCGGTGGCGACGCCGCTGGACGCCAGCGCCGGCATGGCGACGCAGAAGATCCCGCTCGGCCCGGTCGCGGCGATGGTGGCGATCAAGCAGCTCGGCACCAACGGCGGCGGCTGGTACGGCCCAAACAGCGCGATGGCGCTGGAGAACCCGACGCCGTTCTCCAACCTGCTGGAAATGCTGGCGCTGGTGCTGATCCCGGTCGCGATCGCATTCATGGTCGGGCCGTTCACCGGGCGCCACAAGTTCACCGCGCTGGTGTTCGGCAGCATGCTGGCGATGTCGCTGGCCTCCACCGCGGTGGCGGTGTGGTCCGAAGGCCATGCGCCCGGCGCCGCGAGCGCGGCGCTGATGGAAGGCAAGGAGGTGCGCTTCGGCGCCGATGCGTCGGCGGCATGGGCGGCGCTGACCACGCAGAGCTCCAACGGCTCGGTCAACGCGATGCACGATTCGCTGGCGCCGCTGACCGGCGGCGTGGCCATGGTCGACATGCTGGTCAACGCGATCTGGGGCGGCATCGGCTGCGGGCTGCAGCAGTTCCTGGTGTACCTGCTGCTGAGCGTGTTCCTGGCCGGGCTGATGACCGGGCGCACGCCGGAACTGTTCGGCCGCAAGATCGAGGCCGGCGAAGTGCGCCTGCTGGCCTTGCTGGTGCTGCTGCAGCCGCTGGTGCTGCTCGGCTTCACCGCGCTGACCCTGGCCATGCCGGCGGCGATCACCGCCACCTCCAATCCCGGCTTCCACGGCATCAGCCAGGTGTTCTACGAGTACACCTCGGCGTTCGCCAACAACGGCTCGGGGTTCGAAGGCCTCGGCGACGGCATTCCGTGGTGGAACCTGACCTGCACGCTGGTGCTGATCCTGGGCCGCTATCCGGCGCTGATCGTGCCGCTGATCGTGGCCGCGCAGATGGCGCGCAAGCGGGTGGCGCCGGAAACCGGCGGCAGCCTGCAGGTGGAAACCCCGACCTTCGCGCTGACCCTGATCGCGGTGATCGCGGTCCTGACCGTTCTGCAATTCACGCCGGCACTGGTGTTGGGCCCGATCGCCGATCACCTGACGCTTGCCGCGCACTGAGACCACGACCATGAGCACCCCGCTTCCGCACACTTCTTCCTCGGTCCACAAGCCTGGCCTGCTCGACGGCCCCACGTTGCGCGCGGCGCTGCGCGCCAGCGTGCTGAAACTCTCGCCGCGGCACCTGCTCGGTAGCCCGGTGATGGCGGTGGTGTTCGCCGGCACCCTGCTGTCGGCGTTGATCACCGTAGCCGGGCAGGGCGCGCCCGCGTTCGGCTGGGCGGTGACCGCGATCCTGCTGCTCACCGTGCTGTTCGGCAATTTCGCCGAGGCGGTGGCCGAGGCGCGCGGCCGCGGCCAGGCCGCCTCGCTGCGGCGCGCGCGCAAGGACCTGGTGGCGCGCCGGGTGCGCAGCGCGCAACTGGATGGCGAAACCAGCATTCCCGCCGCCGAACTCAAGCCGGGCGACCTGGTGGTGATCGCCGCCGGAGAGCTCATTCCGGCCGATGGCGAGATCCTGCACGGCGTGGCCACGATCAACGAGGCCGCGGTCACCGGCGAATCGGCGCCGGTGCTGCGCGAGGCCGGCACCGACCGCTCCGGCGTGATCGGCGGCACCAAGGTGCTGTCCGACCAGATCGTGGTGAAGGTCACCGCCGAGCCGGGCCACAGTTTCCTGGACCGGATGATCGCGCTGGTCGAAGGCGCCAACCGGCAGAAGACTCCGAACGAGATCGCGCTGACCATGCTGCTGGCGGCGATGACCCTGACCTTCCTGATCGTGGTTGCGACCTTGCCGGTGATCGCCGGCTTCGTCGGCGTGCAGATCGATCCGCTGCTGCTGATCGCGCTGCTGGTGTGCCTGATCCCGACCACCATCGGCGGACTGCTGCCGGCGATCGGCATCGCCGGCATGAACCGCGCGCTGTCGGCCAACGTGCTGGCCAAGTCGGGCAAGGCGGTGGAAGTGGCCGGCGACGTCGACGTGCTGCTGCTCGACAAGACCGGCACCATCACCCACGGCGACCGTCAGGCCACCGCGTTCCATGCGCTCAGCGGCGTGGATGCGGCGCAGCTGCGCGAGGCGGCGATGCTGTCCTCGCTGGCCGACCCGACCCCGGAAGGCAAGTCGATCGTGCGCCTGGCGCGCGAGCAGGGCCTGCCGCCGGCCGATCCGGACGGCGCCAGCTTCGTCGCCTTCACCGCGCAGACGCGCATGTCCGGCGTCGACCTGCCCGCGCAGGGGCAGCAGCCGCCGCGTTCGATCCGCAAGGGCGCGGCCGATGCGCTGATCCGCCACGTCGCCGCGCTCGGCGGGCAGGTGCCGGCGGAACTGAAGGGGCGCGTGGAGCAGGTCGCGCGCAGCGGCGCCACGCCGCTGGTGGTGGCCGAGGGCCGGCACGTGCTCGGCGTGGTCGAACTGTCGGACGTGGTCAAGCACGGCGTGCGCGAGAAGTTCGCGCGGCTGCGCGCGATGGGCGTCAAGACGGTGATGATCACCGGCGACAACCCGCTCACCGCCGCGGCGATCGCCGCCGAGGCCGGTGTGGACGACTACATCGCCGAGGCCACGCCGGAGGACAAGCTCGCGCGCATCCGCGCCGAGCAGGCCGGCGGGCGGCTGGTGGCGATGGTCGGCGACGGCACCAACGACGCGCCGGCCCTCGCGCAGGCCGACGTCGGCCTGGCGATGAACTCGGGCACGCAGGCGGCCAAGGAAGCCGGCAACATGGTCGACCTGGATTCGGATCCGGCCAAGCTGCTGGCGGTGGTGGAGGTGGGCAAGCAGCAGCTGATCACCCGCGGCGCGCTGACCACCTTCTCGCTGGCCAACGACGTGTCCAAGTACTTCGCGATCCTGCCGGCGCTGTTCGCCGCCTCGATCCCGCAGATGGCGGCGTTGAACGTGATGCGCCTGTCCAGCCCCGTGCATGCGGTGCTGGCCGCGCTGATCTTCAACGCGCTGGTGATTCCGGCGCTGATCCCGCTGGCGCTGCGCGGCGTGCGCTTCGTCCCGGCCACGGCGACCTCGCTGCTGCGCCGGAACATGCTGATCTACGGCGTCGGCGGCGTGCTGCTGCCGTTCGTCGGGATCAAGCTGATCGACCTGCTGCTGGTGGCGCTGGGCTGAGCCCCAGCGCCGATCTTCCGCTTCCTTCCGGACATCCCGCAATGAACGTTTCCCCGGCTTCTTCCTCCTGCCGCGAACCGCTGCGCTGGCGCGGCGCGGTGCTGCTGCCGCTGCTGGTGCTGGCCTGCGCCGCGCTGTATTCGCTGGTCTCCACCCTGCTGGCCGGCACGCTGTTCCCGGCGCAGGCCAACGGCAGCCTGCTGGTACGCGACGGGCGCGTGCTCGGCTCGGCACTGGTCGCGCAGCCGTTCGCCGCGCCCGGCTATTTCCAGCCGCGCCCGTCGGCGGCCAAGTTCGACCCGATGGCCGCGGCCGGCAGCAACCAGGCGCAAAGCAATCCCGACCTGCAGCAGCGCATCGCCGACGCGCGCGCGGCGCTGGCCGCACGCGACGGCGTGGACCCGGCGCAGGTCCCGGACGACCTGCTCACCCAATCCGGCAGCGGCCTGGATCCGGACATCAGCGTGGCCGCCGCCCAGCAGCAGGTGGCACGCGTGGCCAAGGCGCGCGCGCTGCCCGACGCCCGCGTCGCGGCGCTGGTCGCCACGCACACCCGGGACCGCCAGTTCGGCGTCCTCGGCCAGCCACGGGTGAACGTGCTGGCGTTGAACCTGGCGTTGGATGAGGCCGGGACCCGGGACCCGGGACGCGGGACCGGGGACAAGCAAAGGCAATAAGCCGACGGCTCGCGCGGTACGCTCTTGCCAATCCCCACTCCCGAATCCCCAATCCCGGCCACCCGATGCCCGACCCCCGCACCCAACAAGCCGACGCCCTGATCGGCGCGCTCCAGCGCGAACGCGGCGGGCGCCTGACCGTGTTCCTGGGCGCGGCGCCGGGCGTCGGCAAGACCTACGCGATGCTGTCGCGCGCGCGGCAGCTGCAGCAGCAGGGCAGCGAGGTGATGGTCGGCGTGGTCGAGACCCATGGCCGCGCCGAGACCGCCGCGCTGCTCGACGGGCTGGCGATGCAGCCGCGGCGGCGCATCGAGTACCGCGGCCGCACGCTCGAGGAAATGGACCTGGACGCGCTGCTGGCGCGGCGCCCGCCGCTGGTGCTGGTCGACGAACTCGCGCACCGCAACGCGCCCGGCAGCCGCCACGAGCGGCGCTGGCAGGACGTGCAGGAACTGCTCGACGCCGGCATCGACGTCTACAGCACGGTCAACATCCAGCATCTGGAAAGCCTCAACGACGTGGTCCATCGCATCACCGGCGTGCGCGTGGCCGAGACCGTGCCCGACGCGATCTTCGACCGCCTGCGCGACATCGTGCTGGTCGACCTGCCGCCGCGCGAGCTGATCGAACGCCTGCAGCAGGGCAAGGTGTACCTGCCCGAGCAGGCCGGGCAGGCGCTGCAGGCGTTCTTCTCGCCGTCGAACCTGGCCGCGCTGCGCGAACTGGCGATGCAGACCGCGGCCGACCGCGTCGACAGCGACCTGCGCGACGTGCAGGCCGCGCAGGGCCGCACCGGGGTGGCCCTGCGGCGGCGGGTGCTGGTGGCGATCGACGGCTGCGGCCAGTCCGACTACCTGGTGCGGGTGGCGCGGCGCGTGGCCGAACGCCGCGGCGCGCCGTGGAGCGTGGTCACCGTGCAGACCCGCGCGCAGCCCGACGAAGCCTGGCTGCTGGAGATCGACCGCGCCTTCGCGCTGGCGCGTCGGCTCGGCGGCGACGCCGCGCTGCTGCACGGCGCCAGCGTCGCCGACGCGCTGCTCGACCACGCCGCGCACAACGGCGTGTCCACGCTGCTGCTCGGGCGCACCCGCGAGCGGCCGCTGGCGCGGATGATCAACCGCACGCTCACCCAGCAATTGCTGCAGCGTGGCGCGCACTACGAGCTGGTCATCATCAGTTCGCCGGAGGCGCGCGCACGCGCGCGGAGGCGCTGGCGCAGCCCCGGCCACTGGCTGTCGCGCGACGACCTGGCGTTCGCCACGGTGGCCTCGCTGCTGGCGGTGGCGGTGGGCTGGGTCGCCGAACGCTGGGTCGGCATCGACGACCTGTCGATGGTGTTCATCGTCGCGGTGGTGATGGTCGCGGCGAGGACGCGCATGGCCGCGGCGGTGCTGTCGGCGCTGCTGAGCTTTCTCGCCTACAACTTCTTCTTCATCGAACCGCGCTACACCCTGCACATCGGCGCGCGCCAGGGCGTGGTCACGGTGCTGCTGTTCCTGGTCGCCGCGCTGGTCGCCGGGCGCCTGGCCTCGCGGCTGCGCATGCAGGTGCTGGCGCTGCGCGCGGCCAACGCGCAGACCACCGCGCTGCAGCGGCTGGGCCGCGAACTGACCAGCGCCGCCGACCTGGGGCAGGTGCTGGAGGCCGGTCGCCGCGCGCTGGCCGCCACGCTCGAGGCCGAGGCCTGGGTAAGGTTGCAGCCGCTGGAAGCGGCGCACGCCGCCGCGCAGGGTGGCGCGCACGATTACGCGCCGTCGATGGCCGCGGTGGACCGCAGCGCCGCCGACTGGGCGCAGCGCCACGGCCAGGCCACCGGCCGCTTCACCGACACCCTGGCCGGCGCCAGCTGGTGGTTCCTGCCGGTGCGCCACGAACGCGGCGCGATCGGCGTGGTCGGGCTGAAGTTCGCCGCCGGTGTGCAGCGCCCCGGGCTGGAGCAGCAGCGCCTGGCCGAGGCGATGGTGGAGGATATCGGCCAGGCCGCGCTGCGCACGCGCCTGGTGGCCGATCTTGAGAGCGCGCGGGTCAGCGGCGAGACCGAACGCCTGCGCTCGGCGCTGCTGTCCTCGGTCTCGCACGACCTGCGCTCGCCGCTGGCGGCGATGATCGGCGCGGCCAGCAGCCTGGCCAGCTACGGCCAGGCGATGGACGCCGACGACCGCCGCAGCCTGCTGGAGACCATCCAACTGGAAGGCGAGCGCCTGGACCGCTACATCCAGAACCTGCTCGACATGACCCGGCTCGGCCACACCGGGCTGACCTTGAACCGCGACTGGATCGACGTGGACGAACTGATCGGCTCGGCCGCGCGGCGGCTGCAGCGCTACCAGCCGCAGGTGCGCCTGGACATCGCCCTGGCCGCCGGGCTGCCGACGCTGTGGGTGCACCCGGCGCTGGTCGAACAGGCGATCTTCAACGTGCTGGAGAACGCGGCCAAGTTCTCGCCGCCGGGCGAGGCGATCGACGTGCGCGCGGCGATGGTCGACGAGCGCCTGCGCATCGACATCAGCGACCGCGGCCCGGGCATCCCCGAGGACGAGCGCGCGCGCATCTTCGACATGTTCTACAGCGTCGAGCGCGGCGACCGCGGCCGCCACGGCACCGGCCTGGGCCTGACCATCTGCCAGGGCATGATCGGCGCGCACGGCGGCAGCGTCGAGGCGCTGCCCGGCGCCGATGGCCGCGGCACCACGATCCGCATTACCCTGCCATTGATCGAACCTCCCGCCCCGCCGCCGCGCCCCGATGCCGACTGAGTCCCACGCCGATCCGATTCCGCCGCCGCGCGTGCTGGTCATCGACGACGAGCCGCAGATCCGCCGTTTCCTGGACATCAGCCTGCGCGCGCAGGGCTACCGCGTGCTGCAGGCGGCCAGCGGCGGCGACGGCCTGGCGCAACTGGCCGCGCACGGCGCCGAACTGGTGGTGCTCGACGTCGGCCTGCCCGACCAGGACGGGCACAGTGTGCTGCGCGAACTGCGGCAGTGGTCCACGGTGCCGGTGATCATGCTCACCGTGCGCGCCGGCGAAGCGGAGAAGGTGCAGGCGCTGGACGCCGGCGCCAACGACTACGTGACCAAGCCGTTCGGCGTGCAGGAACTGATGGCGCGCATCCGCGTGCTGCTGCGCATGCAGCCGGCCGCCGGCGAAGCCGAGCCGGTATTCGACGACGGCCACCTGCACATCCACCTGGGCCTGCGCGAAGTGCGCCTGGACGGCGAACCGTTGCCGCTGAGCCGCAAGGAATACGCGTTGCTGGCATTGCTGCTGCGCCACAGCGGCCGCGTGCTCACCCAGCCGCAACTGCTGCGCGAAGTGTGGGGGCCGACCCACCAGGAAGACACCCACTACCTGCGCATCCTGGTCGGCAAGCTGCGCCAGAAACTCGGCGACAGCGCGGTGGCGCCGCGCTACATCGCCACCGAGCCGGGCGTGGGCTTGCGTTTCATCGGGGTGAGCGAACGCATCGCATGAGCCGCGTGGCCAGCTGAAGCCATGCCGACTGGGTCCGCAGTAGGTGGCTTTCAGCCCCGACTGGTTCCGAAGCCGTCAGCCTTGTCCACTTCGTTCGTCGCGGCTGAAGCCGTTCCTACAAAAAGCGGCAGCCAGTTGTCTGCGAAACAGCTGCGGCTATGCATCTGCGCGGGTGGCGCGGGGCGTGCTGGTGCTGACGTGCAGGTTGCCGGGTCAGTGCGCGGATGCCGCCGGACGCGTATCGCCGGTGTCGCGCAGCGCGGCATCCAGGAACGCCGTCGTCCGCGTCCAGCTGTCCGCGCGCGCTTCGGTCAGTCCCGACGGCGTGCCGCCGCCGAAGCCGATGTCTTCCTGCAGCGTGGTCTCGGTCGGCGCCAGGCCGAAGGCGAAATGTCCGCCTTGCGGGTATTGCAGCACGCTGACCCGGTGGGCGAACTGGCGCCGCCGCAGCCGCTCGGCGATCGCATCGGCCATCTGTGCGGACGGCCACACCCGGTCCTGCGCGCTGGCGATCAGCAGCACCGGGCCGTGGATGCGTTCGACCGCGATCCTGGCAGGGCTGTCGGCGGCGACCGCCTTGCTGCTGTGCGTGTAGAGATCGAGCAAGCCCTTGCAATCGGGACAGGGCGCGAAGGGCACGTAGGCCAGTGGCGTGCCGGCCAAGGTCCACGAGCTGGCCGCTGCGCCGCCGCTGCGGTCGATGCCCTGCCACACCACGTCCGATGGCGATGCGGCGACCACCGCAGCCACGCGCGTATCGTGCGCAGCCAGCGCCAGCGCGGCTTCGGCGCCCTTGGACAATCCCAGCACGGCGATCCGCGGCGGCGCTGCCGGGCCTTGCTGCGCCAGGTAGTCGATGCCGGCCTGCAGCCGTTCCAGCGGGATCGCACTGAGTTGCGACGGCAGGCCAGGTCCATTGAAGTAACTCTGCGCAAGCGCGACATATCCCTGCTCGGCCAGGCGCCTGGCGATGCGCTTGGCCCAGGCGCGTCCGCCCTCCGCGCCGCCCAATACCAGCACCGCCGGGTGCGCTGCGGCGTCCTGGGGGGTGTACAGGGTGGCAGAGAGCGTCGCTGTCTCGATCGAGCGCTCGTCGATCGGCTGCGCCGCCGCGACGCCGCTGACGGCCAGCCATATGAAGGCGGCCGCGAGGCCGAATCTGATCGTCATGCCGAGTCGTTCCTGGTGCAGGCGCTCGGGTCGCGGCACGGATGCGCCGCACGTCCCCGTTCGCATCGCGGCACTATCGTGCATTCATGCCTCGGCCGCATGGCCGGATGGTCATGCCTCGATGCCGGCGAGGCGACGTCGGCCGCGCAGGCACGACCGACGACGCGAGTCGCGGCTGACGACTGGGCATCTCCCGCAAACGTGGCCAGGGTGGGCCGGTCCCGTGTGCCGCAGGATGATTCAGCTCCGACAGGTTACGGAGTCGTCAGCCTTGTCCGCTTCGTTCGTCGCGGCTGAAGCCGCTCCTACAAAAGCGATTGCAGCTTGCCTGCAAGCGGAGCCAGGCCGATGCTTGCGATTCCCGATTCCCGATTCCCGATTCCCGATTCCCGATTCCCGAGTCCCCGCTATCTGTCCGGCAACACCTTCCCCGGATTGAGGATGCCGTCCGGGTCCAGCGCGCGCTTCACCGCGCGCATCGCGTCGAGCGTGGCCGCGTCGAAGGCCTGGGCCATGTAGTCGCGCTTGGCCACGCCGATGCCGTGTTCGCCCGACAGCGTGCCGTCCAGCGCCAGCACCAGCGCGAACAGGCGCGGCAGCGCGGCGTGTGCGCGGGCGGTCTCGGCGGTGTCGTCGGGCGCGTACATGATGTTGACGTGCAGGTTGCCGTTGCCGGCGTGGCCGAAGGCGACGATCGGCAGGTCGAATTCCGCCGCCAGCGCCTCGACCCCGGCGACCAGCTCGGGGATGCGCGACACCGGCACCACCACGTCCTCGTTGATCTTGCCCGGCTTGATCGTGCGCAGCGCCGGCGACAGCGCGCGGCGCGCGGCCCACAGCCGGTCGCGCGCGGCGCCGTCGGTGGCCACGTCCAGCGACAGCAGGCCCTCGCCCTCGGCCGCCGCGCCCAGCGCCTGCAGGGCGTAGGGCAGGGTGTCGTGGTCGCCGTCGGCCTCGATCAGCAGCATCGCGCCGGCCTCGGGCACGTCGCTGCCGTTGCGGCGCAGCAGCGCGATCGCGCTGCGGTCCATGAATTCCAGCATCGCTGGCGTGGTCGGCTGCGCCATCAGCCGCGACACCGCCGCCGCGGCGCTGCCGGCATCGCGGTAGAACGCGCGCAGCCCGGCCTGCGCCAGCGGCCGCGGCGACAGCTTCAGCGTGGCCTCCACGATCAGCGCCAGGGTGCCTTCGCTGCCGACCAGCAGGTGGGTCAGGTCGTAGCCGGTGGCGTCCTTGGTGTAGGCGCCGCCGCAGCGGATCAGCTCGCCGGCGCCGGTCACCGCGACCAGGCCGAGCACGTTGTCGCGGGTGGCGCCGTACTTCACCGCGCGCGGGCCGCCGGCATTGGTCGACAGGTTGCCGCCGATGCTGCAGATCTCGGCGCTGGACGGGTCCGGCGGCCAGAACAGGCCATGCGGCGCCAGCGCCTGTTGCAGGTCGCCGTTGAGCACACCCGGTTCGACCACCGCGCAGCGGTCCTGCGGGCGCAGCTGCACGATGCGGTTCATGCGCGCGAACGACAGCACCACGCCGCCGCCGAACGGCACCGCGGCGCCGGCGGTGCCGGTGCCGGCGCCGCGCGCGACGATCGGCACGCGATGCGCCCGGCAGGCGCGCACGATCGCCTGCACCTGCTCGCGGGTCTGCGGCAGCGCCACCGCGTCGGCCAGCGCCCAGCGCCGCGAATCGTCCTCGCCGTAGCTGCGGCGGCTGGCGGCGTCGGTGCGCCAGCCGTCGGCGCCGAGCAGTGCGGCGAGGGTGTCGGCCAGGGCGGCGGGCAAGGGTGTGATCATGATGGCGAACGCGGTGCGGGAGAGGAGGGCGGCTGCAGCAGTTTCCAGGTGCCGACCGCCAGCGCCAGCGGCAGCCACACCCAGCGCAGTTCGGACAGCAGGGTGGCGACGCCGCGCGCGCCGAAGAACCCGTTGGCGAACGGCGACACCCGGATCGGCCGCCACGGCGCGAACCAGCGCTGCTCGCTCCACGGCCACGCCAGGGCGACGCCGAGGCCGCCGGAGGTCAGCGCGTCGAGCAGCGGATGCGAGACGGTGCAGACGAACAGCCACGTCGCCGCCTGCAGCGCGCCGGCACGCAACGGCCGGTGCAGCAGCGCGCCGAACACGCCGAGCAGCGCGGCGAACAGCAGCGAATGGCTGGCGCCGCGGTGGCCGAACGCATCGGCGTAGGGAATGTGCAGGGCGAACGCGACCACGTCCAGGTCCGGCAGCATCGACGCGGCGATGCCGGCGCCGAGCAGGCGCCCGGAGATGCGCCCGCGCTCGGCGGCGGCCCACAGCGCCAGCGGCACCGCGGCGTGGGTGAAGATGCTGGGCACGTCAGCAGTCGTCGGCGCGGAACGCGTCGCGCAGCCAGGTCAGCCGTGGCGGCTCGCCTTCGGCCTCGACCACGTCGAAGCGGCACGGCCGGTTCGCGTAGTGCGGATGCGCGGCCAGGAACAGCTGCGCGGCCAGCACCAGGCGGCGGCGCTTGCGCAGGTCGACCGAGGCGGCGCCGCCGCCGAACGCGTCGGTGCGCCGGTAGCGCACCTCGACGAACACCAGGCACTGCGCGTGCTGCATCACCAGGTCCAGTTCGCCGCCGCGATAGCGCACGTTCGCGGCGATCAGGTGCAGCCCGGCGCGCTCCAGTTCGGCGCGCGCCGCCGCTTCCATGTCGTTGCCGCGTTGCCGGCGGTCAACGCCCATCGGGCAGCGGCGTCGCGCGCCCGCCGCTGAAGGTGGACCAGGCCGGGGTGCGCAGGATGTTGCCGAAGCCGTCCAGGTGCAGCACGCCGGTGGCGCCGCGCAGGTTGGCCTCGGCGCCGGTGGCCAGCTTCTCCAGGTAGGCGCTGATCTGCCAGGCGTCGTAGCCGAACGCGAACAGGCGCCCGGCCGGGCCGCGCGCGGTCGGCAGGGTCTCGGCCACGCTGGTCGCCGCCGGCAGGCCGCCGACGCCGCGCACGTTCCACAGTTCGCTCGGGTAGGCGATGCCGTCCAGCACCAGGTCGTCCTCCGCCTTG
This sequence comes from Xanthomonas sp. AM6, assembly GCF_025665335.1. Classification (NCBI taxonomy): domain Bacteria; kingdom Pseudomonadati; phylum Pseudomonadota; class Gammaproteobacteria; order Lysobacterales; family Lysobacteraceae; genus Xanthomonas; species Xanthomonas sp. AM6. The sequence continues at coordinate 3,944,754 of NZ_CP106869.1, read as the reverse complement.
CCGGTGCCCAGCACCAGCTGCGAGGTCGCGACCCGGCTCTTGCCGGCGAAACCGGCCAGCGCCAGCTGCGGCGCCAGCGCGCGCGCGGTGCCGCCCTTGACCGCCAGGAACACCGCGTCGGCGGCGCCGGCGTTGCGCAGCTGCGCGCCGACGTCGCCCGGCGTCTCGGCCACGCTGACGCTGGCCACGACCTTGCCGCCGCGCTCGCTGAAGCGCTCGCGGAACGCGGCCACCGCGCGGCGGCCGTTGTCGTCGTTGCTGCCGATCACCAGCGCGTTGCGGCGCTCGTGCGCCAGCAGGTATTCGGCCGCGGCGATGCCGTCGTCTTCCGGCGCCAGCGAGAAGCCGGCGCTGCCGGCGGGCGGCGCGGCGGTGCCGCGGTTCAGCGCCAGCAGCGGCACCGGCAGCGCATCGCGCGCGAACAGCGCGCTGACCTCGTCGCGGCCGAGCGGGCCGACCACGAAGTCGGCGCCGCCGTCGATCGCCTTCTGGTAGGCGGCCAGCGCGCCGGCCGCGGTGCCGGTGGTGTCGATGAAGTTGATCTCCGGCCGGCGCCGGGTCTCGCCGTAGTAGCCGGCGAGCAGGCCGTCGCGCACCGGCGCGGCCGCGGTGGCCAGGCTGCCGCTCAGCGGCAGCAGCACCGCCAGCTTGGCCGGCGGGCGGTAGCCGTCGCGCTCGGCCGGCGGCCGCTTGCTGGTGTCGAAGCCCCACTGCGCGCCACGGTCGAACGGCCGCGGCAGCGGCAGGCCGCGGCTGATCAGCGCGCGCCCGGCGAAGTTGTACAGCGGGTCGCCGGCCGGCAGCGCGGCGGCGCGCGCCTGCAGCGTGGCGTCGTTCAACGCCGCCAGCAGGCGCACGATGGCGCGCTGGTTGTCGGTGCGCGCCTGGCCGCTCAGGCCGAGGTCGGCGCGGGCGCGCTCGTCCAGCGCCGCGTTGCCGTCGCCGGTGCCTTCCAGCGCCTGCGCGCGGGCCAGGTGCCAGCGCGCGCGCAGGTTCTGCGGCACCGCCTGCGGATCGCTGCCCAGCGCCTGCAGCGCCTGCGCCGGCTGGCGGTCGGCCAGCGCCAGCTCGGCGTTGACCAGGGCCAGCCGCACCTTGCTCAGGCCCGACAGCTGGCGCGGCTGCACCTGCGCCACCAGGCTGCGCGCGCGCGCGACGTCGCCGGCCTCGTACCAGGCGAACGCGGCGTCGGCCAGCAACTGGTTGCGCTCGCTGCCGGTGGCGCCGGCGGCCTGCGCCTCGAGCTGCTGCGCCGCTTCCCGCGGCTTGCCCTGGTCCAGCAGCGCCAGCGCCGCGGACTGGGCCGGCGACGCGCTCTGCGTGACGCTGGTGGTGGCGCAGCCGGCGAACAGCAGCGCCAGCAGCGACAGGGCGGAAATCCTTGCGAATCGCTTGTTCATTTCTGGTCCATTCGGCAGGGCACGCCGGGCGCGCCGGGGAAAACCGCTACGATTCTACCCTTGACCATGGAAAGCCGTAGATGAGCGCCCAGCCCGGAACCCTGCACGTCGTCGCCACGCCGATCGGCAATCTCGCCGACCTGACGCCGCGCGCGCAGGAGGTGCTGCGTACGGTCGCGGCGATCTGCGCCGAGGACACCCGCCGCAGCGGCCAGTTGCTGAGCCATTTCGGCATCGACAGGCCGCTGCTGGCGCTGCACGAGCACAACGAGGAGGCGCTGGCGCAGCGCATCGTCGCGCGCCTGCTCGGCGGCGATTCGCTGGCCCTGGTCAGCGACGCCGGCACCCCGCTGGTCAGCGACCCGGGCTACCGGCTGGTGCGCGCGGCGCGCGAGGCCGGGGTGCGGGTCAGCCCGGTGCCCGGCGCCTGCGCGGCGATCGCCGCGCTCAGCGTGGCCGGCCTGCCGAGCGACCGCTTCAGCTTCGAAGGCTTCCTGCCAGCCAAGGCCTCCGCCCGCCGCGAGCGCCTGCTGCGCCTGGCCAGCGAGCCGCGCACCCTGGTGTTCTACGAATCGGCGCACCGCATCGTCGAGTCCCTGGCCGATTGCCGCGCCGCGTTCGGCGACGCGCGCCCGGCGGTGCTGGCGCGCGAACTGACCAAGCTGTTCGAGACCGTGCTCGACGGCAGCCTGGCCGAGCTGCAGGCGCGGGTGGAAGCCGACGACAACCAACGCAAGGGCGAGTTCGTGCTGATCGTGCAGGGCGCTGGCGACGACGCCGACGCGCAGCTGGCCGAAGGCCGCCGCGTCTACGCCAAGCTCAACGAACACCTGCCGCCGTCCACCGCCGCCAAGCTCGCCGCGGAAATCACCGGCGCGCCGCGCAAGGCGTTGTACGGGGGCTGAGGCGGCGGCAAAGGCGCGGTCGGTGGTTGCGCCTGGCGGGCAGGGAACAATGTTCCCTCGCACGTGCGACAATGCGCGCGGCGGAGTCGGCCAGACAGTCGCGTCATCCCGGTGCATTTCGGTGCGGCGGGATGCCGAGGAAAGTCCGGGCTCCATAGGGCAAGGTGCCAGGTAACGCCTGGGCGGCGCGAGCCGACGGACTAGTGCAACAGAAAGATACCGCCTACGTCTGCGCAAGCAGGCCGGTAAGGGTGAAATGGTGCGGTAAGAGCGCACCGCGAGTCCGGTAACGGACCGGCACGGCAAACCCCACCTGGAGCAAGACCAAATAGGGACCTCATGGCGCTGCCCGCGTCGGGTCCGGGTAGGTTGCTCGAGCGTACCGGTGACGGTGCGCCTAGAAGAATGACTGTCCACGACAGAACCCGGCTTATCGGCCGGCTCCGCCACTTTGTTTGCGCGCCGCACAAATAAAGCCCCAAACTTTTGCGCAGCAAAAGTTTGGGCTCCGGGCTCTTTGCCCCCCAAATCCCCGCGGCTTCGCTGCGCCCCCTTTACCAAAGGGGGCTTTGCTCCAGATGCACGGCGGACTCTGCCCAGATCGCTCTGCTCAGATGTAGCCGCGCTGCTGCTTTGGTTCTTCCCGCTGCCGTGGCTGCCAGCTGGCTCGGCTGTTGTGGGAGGGACTTCAGTCCCGATTGCAGGGCCGATCCGCCGGTGGGCGCTGTTTACGCCGCGCCTTGCCGCCTTACGTCTCGCTTTTGCTGTTGCTCTTGCCGGGTCCCGAGTCCCCGGTCCTGAGCCCTTCAAGCCGCGTCTCTCCCAGAAACACGCCGTTCGCGCCGAAGCGGCGCTCGTGGATCCAGCCGCGTCCGCTCTCGTCCACCGCCACGATGGTGCTGGCGCGGGTGCCGTAGTCGTGGCCGCGGATGAAGGCCGGCGACAGGCGCCGCTCCAGTTCCAGGCCCACGCCGGTGTCGGGCAGTTGCGCGTCGTCGGCGACGGTCTCGTCGACCAGCGCCCGCCACAGCGGCGCCGGATCCTCGTCGCCGGCCGCGATCCAGTCGGCCACGGCCTCGCACAGGCGCGCGGTCTTCGGCCACGGTGCGTCCAGCGCGCCGTTGGACATGCCATGGATGCCCGGCGCCAGGTGCTGGCGGGCCAGCGGGTGGTTGCCCAGGTACTGGGCGCCGTCGGCGTCGGCCAGCAACAGGTTGAACGGCGGGTAGGCGTCGGCGCGCAGCGCCAGGGCATCGGCGAAGGCGGCCGCCGGCGCGGCGCCGGCCAGGTAGTCGGCGACCAGGGCGCCGCGCGAGGCGCCGGACATCGACGCCAGCGGGTCGCGCACGTTGGTCACCACGGTGCAGCGGCCGGCGTCGTCCAGGCCGACCCAGCTGCCGCCGGAACGCAGGTCGCGCCCGGCCAGCACGCGCTGCGCCGGCGCCGCCCAGCGCTGCAGCGGGGCGGTCGGACGGGCGTGGAATTCGTCGCGGTTGCCGACCAGCAGCAGGCGCCAGCGCGGGTGCGATTCCAGGGCGAGGGCGACCAGGCACATAGGCCGCCGATTGTGCGGCCTTGCGCAGTGGCGCGCGAGCCGGCCGGCCGCCGGGGCGGCGACGGCCGGCTGTCTTAACGCCTCGTGCACAGGGCTGAATTTCCGCTCAATCTCAAAATATGAGACGAAACAGCAACTTGTGGATAAGCTTTGAACAAGTCTCTAAAGAATGGCGCAAGCCATTGATGTGGCTAGCGATTTATCGCTCGCAAAGTTGTTGACAACCTTTTGCGCGCTGCTAAGGTGGGCACCTGAGGGGAAACCGGGTTTTTTGTGGTTTTTCGTGGTTCAATGACCGCCCAGGCGGATTCGGAAAGGTGTAGGCGTCGTGTTTCAAGGCGAGACCGCAATCACAGTGGACGACAAGGGGCGTATGGCGGTTCCCACCGCGTACCGCGACCTCGTCGCGCGTGCGAGCGGCAATCGGCTGGTGCTGACCTACAACCCGTTCGAAGCCGGATGCCTGTGGCTGTATGCGGAGAAGGAATGGGAGCGGGTCCGTGACGACGTCATGGCCAAGCCCAACACCCAGCGCGTGGTGCGGATCCTGCAGCAGAAGCTGGTGGGTTCCTCGGCCGCGCTGGAACTGGACGCCAACAGCCGCATCACCATTCCGCCGAGCCATCGCGCCGCGGTGGGCATTGAAAAGCGCGCCGTGCTGTTGGGCATGGGCGACAAGTTCGAATTGTGGAGCGAGCAGGCTCATCGCGCATTGATCCAGCAGACCTTGTCTGACGAGGATCTGGGCGATGGATTGCTCGATCTGAAGTTGTGAGCCGGGGTGTCCGGATGCGCGGACAGGCGCAGGCCGGTCACCTTCCGGTGTCGCAACCGCCGGCGGCGCACGTGCCGGTGTTGTTCGCGCAGGTCATGGACGGGCTGCAGGTGATCGAAGACGGAATCTATCTGGATGGCACGTTCGGGCGTGGCGGACACGCGCGCGGGGTGCTGCACAAACTCGGCCCAGGAGGCCGGCTGCTGTTGATGGACAAGGATCCCGAGGCGATCGCCGAAGCCGAACATGCGTTCGGCGGCGACGCGCGCGTGCGCATCCGCCGCGGCAGCTTCGCCGAGCTGGGGCAGTGGGACGCCGCCGCCGACCTGGACGGGGTGCTGTTCGACCTGGGCGTCTCCTCGCCGCAGCTGGACGTGGCCGCGCGCGGCTTCTCGTTCGGCAAGGACGGCCCGCTGGACATGCGCATGGACCCGGACGCCGGCGAGAGCGCGGCGCAGTGGCTGGCGCGCGCCGACGAGCGCGACATCGCCGACGTGCTGTGGACCTACGGCGACGAGCGCCAGAGCCGGCGCATCGCCCGCGCGATCGTGGCGCGCCGCGCCGAGCAGCCGCTGACCCGCACCGCGCAGCTGGCCGAACTGATCGCCAGCGTGATGCCGCGCGGCGACAGCAAGACCCACCCGGCCACGCGCAGCTTCCAGGCGATCCGCATCCACATCAACCGCGAGCTGGCCGACCTCGAGGCCGGGCTGGACGCGGCGCTGGCCAGGCTCAAGCCGGGCGGCCGGCTGGCGGTGATCAGCTTCCACTCGCTGGAAGACCGCATCGTCAAGCAGTTCATGAACCGCCACGCCAAGGCCCCGCCGAGCAACCGCCGCCTGCCCGAGGCGCAGCCGTTCGTGCCGACGTTGCGGCTGCATGGCGGCGCGATCAAGGCCGACAGCGCCGAACTGGCAGTCAATCCGCGCGCGCGCAGCGCGGTGTTGCGGGTGGCCGAGAAGCTGGGATTGGGGATTGGGAATTCGGGATTGGAGAAGAGCGCTCGCCCGATCCCCAATCCCCAATCTCCAATCCCGGCGTCTCCGACAGGAGGCGCCCGATGAGCCGGCTGCTGCTCATCGTCCTGCTCGCCTGCACCATCGCCTCGGCGATCGGGGTGGTGTACATGCGCCATCGCCACCGGCAGCTGTTCGTGGAGCTGTCGCGGCTGGAGCACGACCGCGACGAGCTGAACATCGAGTTCGGCCGGTTGCAGCTGGAGCAGGCGACCTGGGCCGAGAGCAATCGCGTCGACCAGGTCGCGCGCGAGCGGCTGGGCATGAAGTTCCCGGAAACCGGCGACATCGTGGTGGTGCGGCCATGAGCAAGACCGGCCGCAACCGCCCGCGCAGCAACTTCAATCTCCGCGGCCGCCTGGTCCTGGTCGGCGCGGCGCTGAGCCTGTGCTCGGTCACGCTGATCGGGCGCGCCGCCTACGTGCAGCTGATCAACAGCGATTTCTACCAGCGCCAGGGCGAGGCGCGCTACCTGCGCGAGCTGCCGATCGCGACCTCGCGCGGCATGATCACCGACCGCAACGGCGAGCCGCTGGCGGTGTCCACGCCGGTCGAGTCGATCTGGGTCAACCCGCAGGAGCTGCTGCGCAATCCCGACCGCATCCCGCAGCTGGCGCAGGCGCTGGAGCTGCCCAGCGACGAGCTGACCGCCAAGCTGTCGCAGAAGGCGGACAAGGAGTTCATGTACCTCAAGCGCCGGATCAATCCGGACAAGGCGCATGCGGTGGTCGCGCTGGGCATCCCGGGCGTGTTCTCGCAGCGCGAGTTCCGCCGCTTCTACCCGCAGGGCGAAGCGATGGCGCACGTGCTCGGCTTCACCAACATCGACGACCGCGGCCAGGAAGGGCTGGAGCTGGCGTTCGACGAGTGGCTGCGCGGCAAGCCCGGCTCCAAGCGCGTGATCCGCGACCGCAAGGGCGCGATCGTGGAGAGCATCGACCTGGTCAAGCCGGCGCAGCCGGGCAAGGACCTGACCCTGAGCATCGACCGCCGCATCCAGTTCCTGGCCTACAAGGAACTGCGCAAGGCGCTGGAAGAGAACAAGGCCGCGGCCGGCTCGATCGTGATCGTGGACGTGAACAGCGGCGAAGTGCTGGCCATGGTCAACCTGCCGACCTACAACCCGAACGCGGTCAGCGGGGTCAATTCCGACGCGCGCCGCAACCGCGCGGTCACCGATCTGGTCGAGCCGGGTTCGACGATGAAGCCGCTGACCGTGGCCACCGCGCTGCAGGCCGGCGTGGTCACGCCGAATACCGTGATCGACACCAATCCGGGCTTCATGACCCTGGGCCGGTACACGATCCGCGACGTGCCGCGCAACAACGGCGTGCTCAACGTCACCGGCGTGATCACCCGCAGCTCCAACATCGGCGCGGCCAAGATCGTCGCCAAGCTGGACGACCAGGCGTTCTACCAGTCGGTGCGCAAGTTCGGCTACGGCAGCGCGCCGCACAGCGGCTTCCCCGGCGAGTCGGCCGGCGTGGTGTCGCATCCGGGCAGCCCGAGCTGGTACGGCACCACCAAGACCACCATGTCCTACGGCTACGGCCTGTCGGTGACGCCGCTGCAGATCGCCACCGCGTACACCGCGCTGGGCAACAACGGCAAGCTGATGCAGCCGACCTTCGTCAAGGGCCAGCACCAGGAAGCGCGCGAGGTGATCAGCCCGCAAGTGGCGCGGGAAGTGGTGGCGATGATGGAGACCGTGGTCACCCAGGGCGGCGCCAAGGGCGCGGCCGTGCTCGGCTACCACGTCGCCGGCAAGACCGGCACCGCGCGCCTCAACGGTCCGGGCGGCTACATCCGCGGCCACTACAACGCGCTGTTCGCCGGCCTGGTGCCGGCGACCAATCCGCGCTTCGCCACGGTCATCGTGATCAACGATCCGCAGGGCGCCAAGTACTACGGCGGCCTGGTCTCCGCGCCGGTGTTCCACAACGTGATGGAAGGCGCGCTGCGGCTGATGGACGTGCCGCCGGACGACATCCAGGCGTGGCTGGCGGCGCAGGCCGCCGGCAAGAGCGGCCATGCGCCGCCGCCGGCGCCGGTGGAGCCGGATCCGGCCACCGTGCCCGATGCGGCCGCCGAGGTCGATGCCGCGCTGCCCAGCGTGCACGCCGTCGCGCCGGCGCCGGCCGCGTTGCCGACGCCATTGCAGGAGACCCGCCAGTGAGCCGCGCGCTGCCGCTGTCCAAGCTGCTGCCGGACCTGGCGCTGGCGCGCGACGTGCAGGTGTCCGGGCTGGTCATGGACAGCCGCGCGGTGCGCCCCGGCGATGCGTTCGTGGCGATCGCCGGGTTCGGCGCGCACGGGCTGGGCTTCGCCGCGCAGGCGCGCGCCAACGGCGCCGCGGCGATCCTGTTCGAACCGCCGGCGCCGGCCGAGCTGCCGGCCCCGGCCGACGCGATCGCGGTGCCGGGCCTGCGCGCGCGCATGGGCGCGATGGCCGACCAGTTCCATGGCCATCCGTCGCAGACGATGACCATGATCGGGGTCACCGGCACCAACGGCAAGACCTCCACCGTGCAGCTGCTGGCGCAGGCCTGGCAGTGCCTGGGCACGCGCAGCGGCAGCATCGGCACGCTCGGCGTGGGCCTGTACGGCGACGTGGTGCCGACCGGGTTCACCACGCCGCTGGTGCTGCAGACGCACGCGCTGCTGGCGCAGCTGCGCGACGCCGGTGCGCAGGCGGTGGCGATGGAAGTGAGCTCGCATGCGCTGGACCAGGGCCGCGTGGATGCGGTGCACTTCGACGTGGCCGTGTTCACCAACCTCACCCGCGACCATCTGGACTACCACGGCGACATGGCCGGCTACGGCGCGGCCAAGGCGCGCCTGTTCGCCACGCCGGGGCTGAAGGCGGCGGTGGTCAATCTCGACGACGCGTTCGGCCGCGAGTTGCTGGCGACGCTGGAGCCGCACCTGCGCCGCATCGGCGTCAGCTCGCGCGGCCAGGCCGGCGCCGCGCTGCGCGCCGAGGCGCTGCGCCTGGACGCGCGCGGCATCGGTTTCGACCTGCTGATCGGCGAGGCGCGGCATCCGGTGCAGTCGGCGCTGCTGGGCCGTTTCAACGTCGACAACCTGCTGGCGGTAGCCGGCGCGCTGCATGCGCTGGACGTGGCGCCGGCGCGCATCGCCGCGACGCTGTCGCAGCTGCAGCCGATCCGCGGGCGCATGAACCGCCTCGGCGGCACCGGGGCGCAGCCGCTGCTGGTGGTCGATTACGCGCACACCCCGGACGCGCTGGAGCAGGCGCTGGACAGCCTGCGCGGCCACGCGCACGGCCGCCTGCTGTGCGTGTTCGGCTGCGGCGGCGAGCGCGACACCGGCAAGCGCCCGCAGATGGCGGCGATCGCGCAGCGCCTGGCCGACGTGGTGATCGTCACCGACGACAACCCGCGCGGCGAGGACGGCGACCGCATCGTCGCCGACATCCTGGCCGGCTTCAGCGACCTGCAGGCGGTACGCGTGCAGCGCGACCGCGCGCAGGCCATCGCCCAGGCCGTGGCCGAGGCCGGCAGCGAGGACATCGTGCTGATCGCCGGCAAGGGCCACGAGCCGTACCAGGAGATCGCCGGCGTGCAGCATCCGTTCGACGACACCGAGATCGCCGCGCAGGCGCTGCAGGCGCGCGCCGCCCCGGCGATGGAGGGCGCGCGATGAAGCGCCTGCCGCTGTCGATGCTCGCGCACTGGGCCGGCGCCGAACTGCACGGCGACGACGTGGCGATCGACGCGATCGCCCACGACACCCGCACGCTGGCGCCGGGCAGCCTGTACGTGGCGCTGCGCGGCGAGCGTTTCGACGGCCACGACTTCGCCGCCGACGCCGCCACGCGCGGCGCCAGCGCGTTGCTGGTGGACCTGCTGCAGCCGCAGATCGAACTGCCGCAGCTGCTGGTCGCCGACACCCAGCTGGCGCTGGCGCGGATCGCCGCCGGCATGCAGCGCGGCCGCGCCACGCGGGTGGCCGCGATCACCGGCAGCAACGGCAAGACCAGCGTCAAGGCACTGCTGCTGGCGATCCTGCAGCACGCCTGCCGGGTCGGCGGCGGCAGCGTCTACGCCAACCCCGGCAACCGCAACAACGAGATCGGCCTGCCGCTGGCGGTGATCGAGGCGCCGGACGCGGCCGACTACGCGATCTACGAGATGGGCGCCGGCAAGCCGGGCGACATCGCCTACCTGACCGACATCGTCGCCCCGCACGCGGCGCTGGTGAACAACATCGCCCCGGCGCACCTGGAGCGCATGGGCAGCCTGCTCGGCGTGGCCCGGACCAAGGGCGCGATCTACGCCGCGCTGCCGGCCGACGGCACCGCGGTGATCAATGCCGACGACGCGTTCGGCGCGTGGTTCGAACAGCACCTGCCGGCGCCGCTGACCCCGCGCGTGCTGCGCTTCGGGCTGCAGGCCAGCGCCGAGGTCACCGCCACCCAGCTGCGGGTGGGCGCGGACCGTTCGCAGTTCGTGCTGGTCACCCCGCACGGCGAGGTCGAGGCGACGCTGCCGCTGCCCGGCCGCCACAACCTGATGAACGCGCTGGCCGCCGCGTCGCTGGCGCTGGCGCTGGACATCGCGCCGGCGCTGATCGCCGCCGGCCTGGCGCAGGTGCAGCCGGTGCCGGGCCGGCAGATCGCGCACACGCTGCGCGGCGGCGCGGTGCTGATCGACGACAGCTACAACGCCAACCCCGGTTCGCTGGCCGCGGCGATCGACGCGCTGGCCGCCGCCGGCGGCGAGCGCTGGCTGGTGCTGGGCGACATGCGCGAACTCGGCGACGGCGCCGAGGCGCTGCACGCCAGCGGCGGCCGCCGCGCGCGCGACGCCGGGCTGACCCGGCTGTACGCGCTGGGCCCCCTCAGCGCCATCGCCGCGCAGGCGTTCGGCGAGAACGGCCGCGTGTTCGACAGCCATGCGGCGCTGATCGCCGCCTTGCGCCGCGATCTGGACGCGGTGGCCGGGACGCGGGACGCGGGACGCGGGACCCGGGAAAAGCAGGATCAAGAGCAGGAAACAGAACACATGCATGAGAGCACCGGTGTGGCGTCCGCTGGCGTTGCGCCCCTCCCAATCCCGAATCCCGAATCCCCGATCCCGGCCACCCTCCTGGTCAAGGGCTCGCGCGGCAGCGCCATGGACAAGATCGTGAGCGCGTTGCTGGCGCAGGGTGAGGAGGCGTCGCATGCTGCTTGAACTGTCCCGCTGGCTGCAGCAGCTGGAGAGCCTGTTCGGGCTGTTCGGCTACCTCACCTTCCGCGGCATCCTCGCGGCGCTGACCTCGCTGTTCCTGTCGCTGTGGCTGGGCCCGGCGATGATCCGCAAGCTGGCGCAGTTCAAGGGCGGCCAGCCGATCCGCCAGGACGGCCCGCAGACCCACTTCTCCAAGGCCGGCACGCCGACCATGGGCGGCTCGCTGATCCTGCTCACCGTGCTGCTGTCGGTGCTGCTGTGGGGCGACCTGCGCAACCGCTACGTGTGGCTGGTGCTGGCGGTGATGCTGGCGTTCGGCGTGATCGGCTGGTACGACGACTGGATCAAGATCGTGCGCCGCGACCCGAACGGGCTGAAGTCGCGCTGGAAGTACCTGCTGCAGTCGATCTTCGGCCTGGCCGCGGGTCTGTTTCTTTACTACACCGCCGACGTGCCGGCGGCGATCACCTTCTACATCCCGATGTTCAAGTCGATCGCGCTGCCGCTGGCCGGGATCAGCTTCGTCGCCATCGCCTACTTCTGGATCGTCGGCTTCTCCAACGCGGTCAACCTGACCGACGGCCTTGACGGGCTGGCGATCATGCCCACGGTGCTGGTCGCCTGCGCGCTGGGCGTGTTCGCCTACGCCTCGGGCAACGCGGTGTTCTCGGCCTACCTGAAGATCCCCTCGATCCCCGGCGCCGGCGAACTGATCATCATCTGCGCGGCGATCGCCGGCGCGGGCCTGGGCTTCCTGTGGTTCAACACCTACCCGGCGATGGTGTTCATGGGCGACATCGGCGCGCTGGCGCTGGGCGCGGTGCTCGGCACCATCGCGGTGATCGTGCGCCAGGAACTGGTGCTGGTGATCATGGGCGGCGTGTTCGTGATCGAGACGCTGTCGGTGATGATCCAGGTCGCCTCGTTCAAGCTCACCGGCAAGCGCGTGTTCCGCATGGCGCCGATCCACCACCATTTCGAGCTGAAGGGCTGGCCCGAGCCGCGGGTGATCGTGCGTTTCTGGATCATCTCGGTGGTGCTGGTGCTGGTCGGCCTGGCCACGTTGAAGGTGCGCTGATGAACGACGCCGCACGCCAGGCAACCCGATTGGAGGCCATCGGCGGCCGCTACGACCCGTGGCTGCTCGGCGCGGTGGTGGCGCTGGCCTCGCTGGGCGTGGTGATGGTCGGCTCCAGCTCGATCGAGCTGACCGTCAGCCCGTTCTATTACCTCACCCGGCATCTGTTGTTCCTGGCCGGCGGCATCGGCCTGGCGATCTGGACCATGCGCACCGAGCTGAAGAACATCGAGCAGTACAACCAGCTGCTGCTGCTGGCGTGCTTCGGCCTGCTGATCGTGGTGTTCGTGCCCGGGCTGGGCAGCAGCGTCAACGGCGCGCGGCGCTGGATCAACCTGGGCATCTCCAAGTTCCAGACCGTGGAAGCGGTGAAGGTGCTGTACATCGTGTGGCTGTCCAGCTACCTGGTGCGCTTCCGCGACGAGGTCAACGCCACCTGGCCGGCGATGCTCAAGCCGCTGGGCGTGGCGGTGGCGCTGGTCGCGCTGCTGCTGATGCAGCCGGACTTCGGCTCCTCCACGCTGCTGCTGGCGATCACCGCCGGCATGCTGGTGCTGGGCGGGGTCAACCTGCCGCGGATGTCGATGCCGATCGTGATCGGCCTGCCGGTGTTCGCCTTCATCGCGATCCTGGAGCCTTACCGGCTGCGCCGCATCACCTCGTTCCTGGACCCGTGGGCCGACCAGCTCGGCTCCGGCTACCAGCTGTCCAACGCGTTGATGGCGGTGGGCCGCGGCGAGCTGTTCGGGGTCGGCCTGGGCGGTTCGGTGCAGAAGCTCAACTACCTGCCCGAGGCGCATACCGACTTCATCTTCTCGGTGATCGCCGAGGAACTGGGCTTCACCGGCGTGTGCCTGATCATCGCGCTGTACGCGCTGCTGGTCGGGCGCGCGTTCTGGCTGGGCATGCGCTGCGTGGAGATGAAGCGGCATTTCTCTGGCTACATCGCCTTCGGCATCGGCCTGTGGATCAGCCTGCAGAGCTTCGTCTCGGTCGGCGTCAACCTGGGCATCCTGCCGACCAAGGGCCTGACCCTGCCGCTGATCTCCGCCGGCGGCTCCAGCGTGCTGATGACCTGTGTGGCGATGGGCCTGCTGCTGCGCGTGTCCTACGAGCTGGACCGCGCCGAGCGGCAAGTGGCCAAGGTGCGCGGCGAGGCGGCACCGGCGGTCAAGCAGACCGTGGACAGCGCCGAGGACCTGCAGGCCGCGCGCGAGGCCAGCGCCAGCGCGGTGGCCGCGGCGATCCAGGCCGGCACCCCGGCGCGCGGCACCAGCCGCATGCAGCCGCGGGTCGAACCGACCTTCGGGAGGCTGGGATGAGCGCGACCGCGCCGCTGGCCGCCACCGCGACCGCATCCGTTGCGGATGCCGCGCTGCGCCCGGTGATGATCCTGGCCGGCGGCACCGGCGGGCACATCTTCCCGGCGCTGGCGGTGGCCAAGGTGCTGCGCGCGCGCGGCGTGCCGGTGGTGTGGCTGGGCGCGGCTGGGCGCATGGAAACCCAACTGGTGCCGCAGCACGGCATCGAGATCGACACCATCGAGATCGGCGGCCTGCGCGGCAAGGGTGCGCTGGCGCTGCTCGGTGCGCCGGTACGGGTCATGCGCGCGATCCGCGCCGCCGGCTTCGTGCTGCGCCGGCGCGCGCCGCGCGCGGTGGTCAGCTTCGGCGGTTTCGCCGCCGGCCCCGGCGGCATCGCCGCGCGCCTGCTGAAACTGCCGTTGCTGGTGCACGAACAGAACCGCGCCCCGGGCCTGACCAACAAGGTGCTCTCGCGCGTGGCGCGGCGCGTGCTGACCGGGTTCCCGGGCAGCTTCGCCGCCCGCGAGGAAGCGGTGGGCAACCCGGTGCGCGCCGAGATCGCGGCGCTGCCGCTGCCGGCGCAGCGCTTCGCCGGGCGCGAGGGCGCGGTGCGCCTGCTGGTGCTGGGCGGCAGCCAGGGCGCGCGCGCGCTTAACCAGGCGCTGCCGCGCGCGCTGGCCGCGCTCGGCGCGCAGGTCGAAGTGCGCCACCAGTGCGGCGAAAAGCTGCGCGACGAAGCGGCCCAGGCCTATGCCGACGCCGGCGTCGCCGCCAGCGTCGAAGCCTTCATCGGCGATATGGCCGCCGCCTACGCCTGGGCCGACCTGACCGTGTGCCGCGCCGGCGCCTCGACCCTGGCCGAACTGTGCGCGGCCGGCATCGGCAGCGTGCTGGTGCCGTTCGCCGCCGCGGTCGACGACCACCAGACCCGCAACGCCGAATACCTGGTCGAGCGCGGCGCCGCCGTGCTGCTAAAGCAGGACGACGCCCTGGCCGCCAACCTGCAGGGCGTGCTGCGCGACCTGCTCGGCAACCCGGGCAAGCGCTTGGCGATGGCCGACGCCGCCCGCCGCCTGGCCAAGCCGGATGCGGCCGAGCGGATCGCGGACATCATTCTGGAAGAGGCCGGGAGTCGGGAGTCGGGATTGGGGATTCGCAACGAGCAGGAGCACCAGCAGGACACTATGCAGACATCCGTACAGGGCGATGCGCCGCGGCAACGTGCCGCCGACGCCGCCAATCCCGAATCCCGAATCCCCAATCCCGGCACCTCCGCAGGAGGTGCCCAATGATCCGCCGTCTCCACGACACCGGCGACCTGGTCCGTGCGTTCCCGCGCGTGCACTTCGTCGGCATCGGCGGCACCGGCATGAGCGGCATCGCCGAGGTCATGCTGACCCTGGGCTACGAGGTCTCCGGGTCGGACAACGCCGACAACGCGGCGACGCGGCGCCTGGCAAAGCTCGGCGCGCGGGTGATGCGCGGGCATTCGGCGGCCAACGTGCTCGGCACCGACTGCGTGGTGGTGTCCAGCGCGATCCGCGACGACAACCCGGAACTGATGGAGGCGCGCAGCCAGCGCATCCCGATCATGCCGCGCGCGGCGATGCTGGCCGAGCTGATGCGCTTCCGCCGCGGCATCGCGGTGGCCGGCACCCACGGCAAGACCACCACCACCAGCCTGGCCGCGGCAGTGCTCAGCGAAGGCGGGCTGGACCCGACCTTCGTGATCGGTGGCCAGCTGCTCGCCGCCGGCGCCAACGCCAAGCTCGGCGGCGGCCAGTGGCTGGTGGCCGAGGCCGACGAGAGCGACGGCAGCTTCCTGCGCCTGAACCCGCTGATCGCGGTGATCACCAACATCGACGCCGATCACCTGGAGAACTACGGCAACGACTTCGCCCGGGTCCAGGCCGCGTTCGCCGAGTTCCTGCAGCGCCTGCCCTTCTACGGCCTGGCGGTGCTGTGCATCGACGATCCGGAAGTGGCCGCGCTGGCCGCCAAGACCCCGCGCCACGTGATGAGCTACGGGCTCAGCGAGAACGCCGACGTGCGCGCCGAGGACGTGGTCCAGGACGGCCCGCGCATGCGCTTCACCCTGCGCCTGCCCGAGGGCAGCAGCACCCCGGTGACGCTGGCGCTGCCGGGCCGGCACAACGTGCTCAATGCGCTGGCCGCCGCCGCGATCGGCTGGCAGCTGGGCGTGGCGCCGGCGGCGATCGCCAGCGCGCTGCAGAGCTTTGCCGGCATCGGCCGTCGCTTCAATGACCTGGGCGACGTGGTCACCGCCAGCGGCGCGCGCGTGCGCCTGGTCGACGACTACGGCCACCATCCGCGCGAACTGGCCGCCGTGTTCGCCGCCGCGCGCGGCGGCTGGCCGGACAGGCGCCTGGTGGTCGCGTTCCAGCCGCACCGCTACAGCCGCACCCGCGACCAGTTCGACGCCTTCGCTGCGGTGCTGTCGGAAGTCGACGCGCTGGTGCTCAGCGAGGTCTACCCGGCCGGCGAAACCCCGATCCCCGGCGCCGACGCGCGCTCGCTGGCGCGCGCGATCCGTGCGCGCGGGCGCAGCGAGCCGGTGGTGGTGGGCCAGGTCGCCGAGTTGAGCCACGTGCTGCCGGACGTGCTGCAGGACGGCGACCTGCTGCTGATGATGGGCGCCGGCGACATCGGCTACGTCGCCCAGCACATCGCCCAGGATGGTTTCGTCGCGGAGGCGAAGGCATGAGCGCGCCGACCTTCGCGCCGCCGCGCCACACCGACCCGGCCGTGTTCGGCCGCGTCGCGGTGCTGCTCGGCGGCACCTCCAGCGAACGCGAGGTGTCGCTGGATTCGGGCCGCAACGTGCTCGAGGCGCTGCGCGCGCGCGGCGTCGACGCGGTCGCGGTGGACGGCATCCCGGCATTGGCGCAGGCGCTGGTGGACAAGCGTTTCGACCGCGTGTTCAACGTGCTGCACGGCCACAACGGCGGCGGCGAAGACGGCATCGTGCAGGGCCTGATGGAGGCGTTCGGCGTGCCGTACACCGGTTCGCCGGTACTCGGCTCGGCGCTGAGCATGGACAAGGTGCGCACCAAGCAGGTGTGGCTGTCGCTCGGCCTGCCGACGCCGCGCTACGTGCGCCTGGCGGCGACCGCGCAGGCCGATGCGATCCATGCGGCGGCCGCGCAGCTGGGCCTGCCGGTGATCGTCAAGCCGGCCAACGAAGGCTCCAGCGTCGGCGTGACCCGCGTGTTCGAGCCGGCGCAGCTGGACGAGGCGGTGGCGCTGGCCGCGCGCTACGACGGCGAGCTGCTGATGGAGCAGATGATCGTCGGCGACGAACTGACCGTGGCGATCCTCGGCGACACCGCGCTGCCGTCGATCCGCATCGTGCCCAAGGGCCAGTGGTACGACTACCACGCCAAGTACGTGGCCGAGGACACCCAGTACCTGTGCCCGGGCCTGGACGGCGACGCCGAGCGCGCCTTGGGCGAACTGGCGCTGGCCGCGTTCCGCGCCGCCGGCTGCCGCGGCTGGGGCCGCGTGGACGTGATGCGCGACGGCACCAGCGGCGACTTCGCGCTGCTGGAAGCCAACACCGCCCCGGGCATGACCAGCCACTCGCTGGTGCCCAAGGCCGCGCGCCAGGCCGGCATCGGTTTCGAAGAGCTGGTGTGGCGGGTGCTGGAGCAGACGCTGTGAAGCCGGGATTCGGGATTCGGGATTGGGGAGTCGCACAGCGGCAGCGTCGCGCTGCCGGTGCGCTCGCGTGCGTGTCTTGCGCGAATCCCGAATTCCCAATCCCGAATCCCGCGGCACGGAGTGCCGCATGAGCGCCCTCCTGCGCATCCTCGCCTGGCTGCTGGCGCTGGCGCTGGTGGCGTTGCCGGTGGTGGCGGTGCTCAACGGCTGGGTCGGCGCCGAGCGCTGGCCGCTGAGCCGGTTGCAGGTCAGCGGCGATTTCAAGCGGGTGCCGGCCGAACAGTTGCGCCAGGTGGTGCTGCCGTACGCGCGCCGCGGCTTCTTCGCGGTGCGCCTGCAGGACGCGCAGGACGCGATCGAGCGGCTGCCGTGGGTGGAGAGCGCGCGGGTGCGCAAGCGCTGGCCGGACGTGTTGGAAGTGCGCGTCACCGAACACCGCCCGTTCGCGCGCTGGGGCAGCGATCGCATGCTGTCCGAGCAGGGCCGCATCTTCGCGCTGCCGAGCGAGCTGCGCGGCATGGCGCTGCCGCAGCTGGCCGGGCCGGATGCCAAGGCGCAGGACGTGGTCGCGCTGTACAACGAATCGCGCGCGCTGTTCGCGCCGGCGGGGCTGCCGGTCAACGGCGTGGCGATGGACGCGCGCGGCAGCTGGTCGCTGCAGCTGGGCGACGGCGTGCAGATCGTGGTTGGCCGCGACGACGCCCGCGCCCGCCTGGCCCGCTTCGCCCGCGTGCTGCCGCAACTGCTGCAACCGGACCAGGCGCCGCTGGCCCGCGCCGATCTGCGTTACACGAATGGGTTCACGGTCGAACGGCAGGGATTGGATTCGGGATCGGCAAAGAAACCGGCTCCGCAACGCTCCGCCTCCGCCGACCTTCCCCGCATTCCACGCCCCGTCGCTTCGACCAATCCCCAATTCCGAATCTCAAATCCCGGCTCCAAGACATGAACCGCAAAGGCGACAAATCCCTCATCGTTGGACTGGACATCGGCACCTCCAAGGTCGTCGCGCTGGTCGGCGAGTATTCGCCCGGCAACCCGATCGAGGTGATCGGCATCGGTTCGCACGAATCGCGCGGGCTCAAGCGCGGCGTGGTGGTGGACATCGAATCCACCGTGCAGTCGATCCAGCGCGCGGTCGAGGAAGCCGAGCTGATGGCCGGCTGCGAGATCCGCTCGGTGTACGCGTCGATCTCCGGCAACCACGTGCAGTGCAAGAACTCCCCCGGCATCGTGCCGATCCGCGACGGCGAAGTGACCTGGAACGACCTGGACCGGGTGCTGGAAGCGGCCAAGGCGGTGGCGATCCCGGCCGACCAGCGCATCCTGCACGCGATCCCGCGCGAGTACGTGCTCGACGATTCGCAGGAAGGCATCCGCAACCCGGTCGGCATGACCGGCGTGCGCCTGGAGGTGCACGCGCACCTGGTGGTGTGCGCGCAGTCGGCCGCAGCCAACATCAGCAAGTGCGTGCAGCGCTGCGGCCTGCAGGTGGACGACCTGATCCTGTCCTCGCTGGCGTCCTCGGTGGCGGTGCTGACCGCCGACGAGCGCGAGCTGGGCGTGGTGCTGGTGGACATGGGCGCCGGCACCACCGACCTGGCGGTGTTCGTGCAGGGCGCGATCTGCCACACCGCCTCGCTGCCGATCGCCGGCGACCACGTCACCAACGACATCGCGCACATGCTGCGCACGCCGACCCCGGAAGCCGAGCAGATCAAGGTGCGCTACGCCTGCGCGCTGGCGCAGCTGGCCACCGCCGAGGAAAGCATCCAGGTGCCCAGCGTCGGCGACCGCCCGCCGCGGCGCATGCCGCGCCACTCGCTGGCGCAGGCGGTGCAGGGCCGCTACGAGGAGATCTTCGAGATGGTGCAGGCCGAACTGCGCCGCTCCGGCTTCGAGGAGCTGGTGCGTGCCGGCATGGTGCTGACCGGCGGCGCCTCGAAGATGGAAGGCGTGGTCGAACTGGCCGAGGAAATGGTGCAGATGCCGGTGCGCGTGGGCATCCCGCAGCACGTCACCGGCCTGGGCGAAGTGGTCGGCAACCCGGTGCACGCCACCGGCGTGGGCCTGCTGCTGATGGGCAGCCAGATCGAACACCCGCGCCGCCCGTCGCTGCCGACCGGGCGCGCCGGCAGTTTGTTCAAGAAATTGAAGAACTGGTATCGCGGCGAGTTTTGAGGAGCCGGGATTCGGGATTTGGGATTCGTAAGAGCAACAGCGACAGCAAGACAGCGGTAGAGCGGAGAGCGGAGAGAAGGCAGGCGATACTTTTGTAGTGATTTCCGCCGCGGAGCGGGCAACGGAGTAAGGGCGATCGTGCCCGATCCGGATCCCCGATCCCGGCTTCCAAACAACAACACTCGCCGGACGGAGAGGCGGGAACGAGGATCGGAGCTGTTCCGAATCCCCAATCCCGGATCCCGAATCCCGGCTCAAAGAGGACACGGACATGGCGCATTTCGAACTGATTGAAAAGATGGCACCCAACGCGGTAATCAAGGTGGTCGGCGTGGGCGGCGGCGGCGGCAACGCGGTCGCGCACATGGTCAGCAGCAGCGTGGACGGCGTGGAATTCATCACCGCCAACACCGACTCGCAGGCGATCAAGAACTGCGGCGCCAAGCTGCAGCTGCAGCTCGGCACCAACGTCACCAAGGGCCTGGGCGCCGGCGCGAACCCGGAAGTCGGCCGCCAGGCCGCGCTGGAAGACCGCGAACGCATCATGGACGCGCTGCAGGGCGCGGACATGGTGTTCATCACCGCCGGCATGGGCGGCGGCACCGGCACCGGCGCCGCGCCGGTGGTCGCGCAGCTGGCCAAGGAGATGGGCATCCTGACCGTGGCCGTGGTCACCAAGCCGTTCCCGTTCGAGGGCCGCCGGCGCATGCAGGTCGCGCTGAAGGGCATCGAGGAACTGAGCCAGCACTGCGACTCGCTGATCACCATCCCCAACGAGAAGCTGATCACCGTGCTCGGCCGCAACGCCACCATGATCCAGGCGTTCCGCGCCGCCAACGACGTGCTGCAGGGCGCGGTGCAGGGCATCGCCGACCTGATCGTGCGTCCGGGCCTGATCAACGTCGACTTCGCCGACGTGCGCACGGTGATGTCGGAAATGGGCCTGGCGATGATGGGCACCGGTTCGGCCCGCGGCGACGACCGCGCGCAGGCGGCGGCCGAGGCGGCGATCCAGAACCCGCTGCTGGACGACGTCAACCTGGCCGGCGCCAACGGCATCCTGGTCAACATCACCGCCGGCCCGGACTTCACCATGTCCGAGTTCGACGAGATCGGCCGCACCATCGAAGGCTTCGCCTCCGAAGACGCGACCGTGGTGGTCGGCACCGTGCTCGACCCGGACATGCAGGACGAGGTCCGCGTCACCGTGGTCGCCACCGGCCTGAACCGTGCGGTGTCGCGCCAGGCGCAGCGTCCGGAGCAGCGCGCGCCGATCAAGCTGGTCCGCAACGCCACCACCGGCCAGCCGGAATTCGGCGACTTCGAACATGGCGGCGACGCCGTGTCCAAGGCGGTCGGCGGGGCGATGGGCCTGGGCCTGCGCCGTCCGAGCAGCGATGCGATGGGGTCGTCCGCACCGGCGCCGGCCGCGGCCGATCTGCCCAACGATTACCTGGACATCCCGGCGTTCCTGCGCCGCCAGGCCGACTGACGTCGCCAAGGCCGGCCATGCGCCGGCCGCAACACCGCCGTTCGGGAGTGTCCGCCCGAGCGGTGCGCCGTGTCCTTTGCTGCCGGGTCGCCTCGACCCGGCAGGTTTTTGCGACCGCGACGCCGGCTGCGCCAGCGTTGCGCAAATAGGACGCTGTGACCGTCTTGTTAAAATTTGGCTAAACGCGTGATATTCTCAATTCCGTTCAGTTCCCGTCTGAGCGGACGTTCCCAGACTGTCTCCCATGACCCAGCAACGCACCCTCAAGAACACGATCCGCGCCACCGGCGTGGGCCTGCACAGTGGCGACAAGGTGTACATGACGCTGCGTCCGGCGCCCGCCGACCATGGCATCGTGTTCCGCCGGGTCGACCTGGAACCGGCAGTGGAAGTGCCGGCCGATGCCGAACTGGTCACCGAGACCACGCTGTGCACCGGGCTCAGCCGCGGTGAGGCCAAGATCCAGACCGTGGAACACCTGATGTCGGCGATGGCCGGCCTCGGCGTGGACAACGCCATCGTCGAGCTGTCCTCGGCCGAACTGCCGATCATGGACGGTTCCTCCGGCCCGTTCGTGTTCCTGCTGCAGTCCGCGGGCATCGTCGAGCAGGACAGGCCCAAGCGCTTCATCCGCATCAAGCGCCCGGTGGAAGTGCGCGACGGCGACAAGATCGCCCGCTTCGAGCCGTACGACGGCTACAAGCTCGGTTTCACCATCCAGTTCGACCACCCGATGATCCCGGCCAAGCAGTCGCGCCAGGAGATCGAGTTCTCGACCATGGCCTACATCAAGGAAATCTCCCGCGCGCGCACCTTCGGCTTCATGCGCGACCTGGAGTACATGCGCGAGCGCAACCTGGGCCTGGGCGGGTCGATGGACAACGCCATCGTGCTCGACGAGTTCCGCGTGCTCAACGACGACGGCCTGCGCTACGCCGACGAGTTCGTGCGGCACAAGATCCTCGACGCGATCGGCGACCTGTACCTGGCCGGCGGCGCCATCCTCGGCGCCTACGAAGGCTACAAATCCGGCCACGCGCTGAACAACAAGCTGGTCCGCGCGCTGCTCGCCGAGCAGGCCGCCTGGGAGTGGGTGAGCTTCGATTCGGCCGCGCAATCGGCGCCGGTGGCCTACGGGGCCGTGGCCTACGCCTAAAGTTCGGCGCCCCGCAGCCGGGGCGGTTGGCGGTCACGAAATGGGGCGATCCGTCCCATCCTTCGGCCTTCCTTAACTTCTATTTAACGAATCGGTAACGACCTCGAGGCCGGCGCCCGCTAGGATGCGTCGGGTCGTGACGTGCGTGTCTACGTACGCAGACCGCGCCGGCCGGAGGCCGTCGCTGCTTCAGGCGTCGCGGAGTCGACGTCCTGCAAGGACGCCAGCGCGTCGCGCAAACCCTTGTGCGTCGCCGCGGATACCGGTGCTGGCTTGCTTCTTGCCTGTTGCATTGGGGAATGCGCGGATACAGTCGCAATCTTGACGGTCACCCTGGTGGCCTTCAGCCCGAGGGACCGGGCCGCAGCGAGGAGATCGGCCTCGGCAAGCCTGACCCGGGCGTGCCAGACCGGAGAGTCAACGAGAAAAACGAGCTGTTCGCCGTTCACATTGGCCAACCGGCAACGGGAGGCCAGGTTCGGCGGCAGATGGGGGCGCAATTGCCGATCCAGCGCGTCGAGCCACAAGGCACGCCGCAACGGGTCGCCCACCTTGTCCGCCAGTGCCGCGTCCAACGCCGGCATCGGCGCGGTGGTATGGCCCTCGCCGGACTTTCGCTTAGACATGAAAACTCATATGGCGTTTAAGAAGATCGTAATCAATTCGCGTGAAAAGGGGATAAAGGACCTGCCGTGGCGTCTGCGCGAGTTCGCGGACCGGCGTCCCCTGGCCGTGCTGGGCGCGGTGCTCGGCGTGGGCATGGTACTCGGCATCGGCGTCAGCGCCGCGACCGGCCTGGCCGGTTCGGCGCAGCTGCGGGCCAAGGTGGAACGGCAGGACGCGGAACTGGCGCAGGTGCGCCGCGACGCGCAGACCCAGGTCAACGCGCTGGCCGCGCGGCTGGGCGAACTGCAGGCGCAGGCCACCCGGCTGAACGCGCTCGGCGAGCGCCTGACCCGGATGGGCAAGCTGCAGGACGGCGAATTCGACTTCGACCAGCCGGTCGGCGTCGGTGGCGGCGACGACGAGGTCAGCCAGGACATGCCGGCGCAGCAGCTGGGCAAGGAACTGGACGGGCTGCACCAGCAGTTCGCCACCTCTGGCCAGCAGCTGTCGGTGCTCGAGTCGCTGCTGTTCGACCACCAGCTCGACCAGAACGCGGTGCCCTCGCAGATGCCGATCCGCAACAGCTACATCACTTCCGGCTTCGGCGGCCGCGCCGATCCGTTCGGCGGCGGCGCCGGCAACCACAAGGGCATCGACTTCCACGCCAACGTCGGCGACCCGGTGCTGGCCGTGGCCGACGGCGTGGTCAGCTACTCCGGCGTGCGCGGCGGCTACGGCAACGTGGTCGAGGTCGATCACGGCAACGGCTACGTCACCCGCTACGCGCACAATTCGCGGCTGTCGGTGAAGGTCGGCGATCTGGTGCGGGTCGGCCAGGAAGTGGCCAAGGCCGGCTCCACCGGCCGTTCCACCGGCGCGCACGTGCATTTCGAGGTGTGGAAGGACGGCGTGGTGATGAACCCGGCCAAGTTCCTCGGCGACGGCGCCACCCCGGTGGGCCGCCGCGGCCGCGGCTGATCCGAGCTGGGGCGGCGCGGCCGGCGCTTGAATCGCCGGAGCCCGCCCCAAGCTACAATACGCTTTGCCACGACAGGGCGCCTCGCGCCCTGTTTCGTTTGCGGCCCACCGCTTCCCTGGGGGATCGGGCCGTACGGGCGTTCCTTTCCAACCGGTTCCTTCAATGATCAACAGTCTGCTTACTCGCGTTTTCGGTAGCCGCAACGAGCGCCAGCTGCGTCAGCTCCACCGTATCGTCGCCAAGGTCAACGCGCTGGAACCGGAAATGGAGCAGCTCTCCGACGCGCAGCTGCAGGCCAAGACCCCGGAACTGCGTGGGCGCATCGCCGGCGGCGAGAGCCTGGACAAGGTGCTGCCGGAAGCGTTCGCGGTGTGCCGCGAGGCCAGCCGCCGCGTGCTCGGCATGCGCCACTACGACGTGCAGCTGATCGGCGGCATGGTCCTGCACTTGGGCAAGATCGCGGAAATGCGCACCGGCGAAGGCAAGACCCTGGTGGCGACGCTGCCGGTGTACCTCAACGCGCTGGAGGACAAGGGCGTGCACGTGGTCACCGTCAACGACTACCTGGCGCGCCGCGACGCCGCGCAGATGGGCAAGCTGTACAACTGGCTGGGGCTGAGCGTGGGCGTGGTCTATCCGGGCATGCCGCACAGCGACAAGCACGCCGCCTACGCCGCCGACATCACCTACGGCACCAACAACGAATTCGGCTTCGACTACCTGCGCGACAACATGGCGCTGTCCAAGGCCGACCGCTACCAGCGCGGCCTGAACTACGCCATCGTCGACGAAGTGGACTCGATCCTGATCGACGAGGCGCGCACCCCGCTGATCATCTCCGGCCCGGCCGACGATTCGCCGGAGCTGTACATCCGCGTCAACCGCATCGTGCCGCAGCTGACCAAGCAGGAGTCCGAAGAAGGCGAGGGCGATTTCTGGGTCGACGAGAAGGGCAAGCAGGTGCACCTGTCCGAGGCCGGCATGGAACACGCCGAGGAGCTGCTGCGCGCCGCCGGCATCCTGACCAACGAGGAGGACCGCCTGTACGGCGCGCAGAACCTCAGCGTGGTGCACCACCTCAACGCCGCGCTGCGCGCGCATGCGATCTACCAGCGCGACGTGGACTACATCGTGCGCGATGGCGAGGTGGTCATCGTCGACGAGTTCACCGGCCGCACCCTGCCGGGCCGGCGCTGGTCCGACGGCCTGCACCAGGCGGTGGAAGCGAAGGAAGGCGTGCCGGTGCAGCGCGAGAACCAGACGCTGGCCAGCATCACCTTCCAGAACCTGTTCCGCATGTACAGGAAGCTGTCCGGCATGACCGGCACGGCCGACACCGAAGCCTACGAATTCCAGAGCATCTACGGCCTGGAAGTGGTGGTGATCCCGACCAACCGCCCGACCATCCGCAAGGACTGGCCGGACCAGGTGTTCCTCAACCGCCAGGGCAAGTTCAACGCGGTGCTCGCCGACATCGAGGACTGCGCCAAACGCGGCCAGCCGGTGCTGGTCGGCACCACCTCGATCGAGACCTCGGAGATGCTGTCCGAGCACCTGCGCAAGGCGGGCGTCAAGCACGAGGTGCTCAACGCCAAGCAGCACGAGCGCGAGGCGCAGATCGTCGCCAACGCCGGCCAGCCGGGCGCGGTGACCATCGCCACCAACATGGCCGGCCGCGGTACCGACATCGTGCTCGGCGGCTCGCTGGAAGCGGAGCTGCATGCGCTGGGCGAGGACCTGAGCGAGGACGAGCGCGCGCGGCTGAAGGCCGCCTGGCAGGAGCGCCACGACGCGGTCAAGGCCGCCGGCGGCCTGCACATCATCGGCACCGAACGCCACGAATCGCGGCGCATCGACAACCAGCTGCGCGGCCGTTCCGGGCGCCAGGGCGACCCGGGTTCCTCGCGCTTCTACCTGTCGCTGGAAGACAACCTGATGCGCATCTTCGCCTCGGACTGGGTGCAGAAGGCGATGCGGATGATGGGCATGAAGGAAGACGACGTCATCGAGGACAAGCTGGTCAGCCGCCAGATCGAGAAGGCGCAGCGCAAGGTCGAGGCGCACAACTTCGACATCCGCAAGAACCTGCTCGACTTCGACGACGTCAACAACGACCAGCGCAAGGTGATTTACGCCCAGCGCGACGAGCTGCTCGACGCCGAGTCGGTCAAGGACAACGTCGACGGCATCCGCGACGACGTGATCTACGACCTGGTGGCGCGCTTCGTGCCGCCGAACTCGGTCGACGAGCAGTGGGACCTGGCGGGCCTGGAGGCGACCCTGGCCAGCGACCTGGGCCTGCCGCTGTCGCTGACCGACTTGGTCAAGCGCCACGAGGAACTGGACGCGGCCGGCATCGCCGAGAAGGTGCGCGAGGAGGTCGATCGCCATTTCCAGGAGAAGGAATCGGCGATCGGCGGCGAGACCATGCGCGCGCTGGAGAAGCACGTGATGCTGACCGTGCTCGACCAGAGCTGGAAGGAGCACCTGGCGCGCATGGACTACCTGCGCCAGGGCATCCACCTGCGCGGCTACGCGCAGAAGCAGCCCAAGCAGGAATACAAGAAGGAAGCCTTCGAGCTGTTCTCGGAAATGCTCGAGCACGCCAAGCGCGAGGTGGTGACCCTGCTGGCGCGCGTGCGCATCCGCAGCGAGGAAGAGGTGGCGGCGCTGGAGGCGCAGGAGCGGCAGCAGATGGAGGCGCAGCTGCGCCAGGCGCAGTTCCAGCACCAGGACGCCGGCGGCTACAGCGCCGACGAAGAAGCCGAGCAGGTGGCGCTGGGCGCCAACGCGCCAGCGGTGGCGCAGGTCACCCGCGAGGCGCCCAAGGTCGGCCGCAACGATCCGTGCCCGTGTGGCAGCGGCAAGAAGTACAAGCATTGCCATGGGCAGTTGAGCTAGGAGCGCTGGTGCGCAACCGCGCAACGGCCTCATCGATCTTGCTTCGCAAAACATGGGCGCAGGCCAAGCGCTTCCCAAACCCCCACGCCTGTCGGCGCGCCCCCTTTGCTAAAGGGGGCCATGGCTCCAGATGGGGCGCGGTGATTGGTCAGAACACTGCCAATGGCAGGCTGGTGTCCGGCATATTTGCGGCGTTGGCCGAATTCGACGGTCATTGATTATCGAGCCGACAACGGCCGACTTGAGGCGCGCGAGCGCGGGGACGCAACGGCGGCCGGCCGACCGTTTTAGATGACCTGCAAAGCTTCGGCTTGCACGGGCGGCGAAGGGGAAGCCGGAAGCCGGAAGCCGGGATTGGCGAGCTGTGCGCCGAACTCGGGATAACGAGACAGGCCGGCTATCGGTCCGTTGGTCCGGGAGGAGAGATCCGGCCACAGGTGGGGAGAAGCAACTGGTGCGGGCAAACGGGGGCGCAAGGCGCGTCGTACGCCGAGTCGCAGATGCTGGTTCCGGACGGCGCGAGATCACGGCAACGGCTGATGTCCGGATTCGGCCAAACCGGTCGCTGCTCGGCGCAGGAAACCGTCGCGAAACTCTAGCGCTTGCGGCAGCGTTTCGCGGCGAAATTCCCAGGTGCCATCAGGGAAGGCCGGTGCGTCGCAAAAATCGGTATTCATGCGATGGCGCTATGGCGTGACCCTCATGGGAACAGGACCGGCAGCTTTTCCGCTCTTGAGTCGGATGGCTGTCATTCGATCAACGAAGCATGTTCTTCCGCTGCCGGACGGAGCGACCACTCCCGAAAGTGATTGCTCCGAATGGTCTTTCCTGTCAGACAGCGGCGACGCCACCATCCACGAAGAGTTCGTGGCCGGCGACGAAGCTGCTGTCCTTGGATGCCAAGA
Organism: Xanthomonas sp. AM6; assembly: GCF_025665335.1. Lineage (NCBI taxonomy): Bacteria > Pseudomonadati > Pseudomonadota > Gammaproteobacteria > Lysobacterales > Lysobacteraceae > Xanthomonas > Xanthomonas sp. AM6. The sequence continues at coordinate 3,917,625 of NZ_CP106869.1, read as the reverse complement.
AGAGCACTGCTCGCGCCACTTCGTCCGGCTGTCCCAATCGCCCAAGCGGCACCCCTTGCGCCAGGGCCTCTTCCGCTCCCGGTCGCGCATCAAGATAGCTGCGGATAAGGCGTGTCTCGGTGCCGCCAGGTGCCACGACGTTGACGCGAATGCCCCGCTCCTTGAGGTCGGTCGTCCAGCTTCGCGCGAACGAGCGAACCGCCGCCTTGCTGGCGTTGTAGAGCGACTGGCCCGGTATTCCTTTAGCGCCGGCGATCGAGCCATTGAGGACGATCGTACTTCCGTCGGTCATCAGCGGCAGCGCTTTCTGCACGGTGAAGACCAAACCCTTGACGTTTAGGCCGAACACGGTGTCGAAGTGGGTTTCGTCGATCGCCTCGAGCGGAACGACTTCGTGAATTCCGGCATTGGCGAACACAACATCGACCCTGTTGTGGTCACGCTCGATACGTGCGTAGAGCCTGGTCAGGTCGGCGGGGTTGGTGACGTCGCCTTGCACGCCGACAGCCCCGTGGCCGATATGTTTCAGCGCTTCATCGAGCAGTTCCTGCCGGCGCCCGGTAATGTAGACGTGGCCGCCTTCCTCTGCGAAGAGTTTTGCCGTTGCCAGGCCGATACCGTCGCTTCCGCCGGTAATCACCACGACCTTGTTTTCAAATCGCCTAGTCATCCGAATGCCTGTGCAGGAAATGGAGGTGTTCTCCACTTATGATACGGAGGCAGTCTCCGCTTAGCAAGGCTGTGCGGGAAATGAGCGACGCGTCGGCGCTGCGCGCCGATGCACGCTTCGCCGTTGCCGGCGCAGCGTTCCCACTGCCTGGGTCGCGCCTGTGCCGCGCGCGGATCGCGGCCGTTGTGCGCGGATCGGCGGCGATGTGAACCCAGTTCATTGCGTTGGCACCGCCGAAGACGGCAAGCTTGCGCCATGTCCGAACCGCTCAGATCGATTCATGTCGTCGCCGGGGTGATCACCGATGCCCGCGGCCGCATCCTGCTGGCCCGGCGCACCGAGGGCCGCGACCTGGCCGGGCTGTGGGAGTTCCCTGGCGGCAAGCGCGAGCCGGGCGAGACCTCCGAGCAGGCGCTGGTGCGCGAGCTGCAGGAAGAGCTGGGCATCGAGGCCACGGTCGGCGCGCAGCTGATGGAGGTGCCGCAGCGCTACCCGGACAAGCGGCTGCGGCTGGAGATGCGCCAGGTGCTGGCGTGGAAGGGCACCGCGCGCGGCCGCGAGGGCCAGGCGCTGACCTGGGTGGCGCCGGACAAGCTGGGCCGCTACGCGATGCCGCCGGCCGACCAGCCGGTGGTGGCGATGCTGCGCCAGCCCGATCGCTATCTGGTGACGCCGGAGCCGGTCGAGCCAGAACGTTGGCTGGCGGCGCTGGAGCGCGCGCTGCAGGGCGGCGTGCAGCGCGTGCAGCTGCGCGCGCGCAGCCTGCCGGCGGAGCGCTGGCCGCCGCTGGCGCGGGCCGCGGCGGCGCTGTGCGCGGCCCGCGGCGTGCAGGTGCTGGTCAACCGCGATCTGGCATTGGCGCAGGAACTGGGCATCGGCGTGCACCTGGGATCGGAGCAGCTGCCGCAGTTCGATGCGCGCCCGCTGCCACCGGGGCACTGCGTGGCCGCGTCCTGCCACAGCGTCGAGGAACTGCAGGCGGCGCAGCGGCTGGGCTGCGACTTCGCGGTGGTCGGCCCGCTGGCGGCCACCGCCAGCCATCCCGGTGCGGCGGCATTGGGCTGGGACGCGTTCGAGCGGCTGCGCGAGGAAGTGGCGCTGCCGCTGTACCCGATCGGCGGTCTGTTGCCGAGCCAGATCGCCGAAGCGCGCCGCCATGGCGGCCAGGGCATCGCCGCGATCCGCGGGCTGTGGCCGGTGGACGTGGACGTGGCCTGAGCGCGGGGTGTAGGCGCCGACGCACGGCATGATGCGGGCGTGCGCCGATCGCGGCCTGTTGCGCGAGGCGAAGCGTTGCGACGCATGCACGCCGATCTCGCAGCGGCTCTTTGTACGTGCGCTGCGTACAAGGCTTCCGGTCGGGCTATCGCCACCTGTGGGAGCGACTTCAGTCGCGATAGGCCTTCCTGGTAACGCGTGTCGCGACTGAAGTCGCTCCTACACGGTCGCGTCGACTGCCGGAACCGTTCGCGCAAGCGCTAGAAACTGATCCAGAAGCAGTTGTACTGCCGGCGCAGGCCCAGCACCGTCGAGGTCGGCGTCGCGCTGCCGCCGAGGGTCTGCTCTAGGCGCAACGCGGTCGCGCGCGGGCGCGGCCGTGTCGCCGTATCGCCGGGTACCGTGCTGGCCGGCGTTGGCGTGGCTGCCGATGCGTCGGCGGCGACAGGGTGCGGTTCGGCGCCGGGCGCGGCGTCCGCCGCCGGCGGCATGGCGGGCAGCGATTCCATCTGCGCCGGTGCTTGCGGCAGCACCGGCACGATCGCGACCAGCGGCCGCTGGGTGATCGCATCGAGACGGTCGAGGATGCGCCGCGCCGCCGCGTCGGAGACGCCGTTCCACCAGTACAGCGTGGACAGGCGATTGACGTCGCGCGCGTCCACCGCGGTGCGGATCTGCTGCGCCAGTTCGCTGAGCCGGCGCACGCACTGCGGCCGGTACAGGCCGCTGGCGCCTTCGTTGGCGGCGCTGGGCGCGACGCGCGGCGGCAGCCGGTCGATCGCGCCCAGGTCCTCGCAGCGGCGATCGCTGAACACGGTGGCGCCGTCGGCGCCGGTGCAGCGATTGACCTGCTGCGCGGCGGCAGGCGCGGCGCACAGGCATAGCAACAGGAGGAGCGATGGGCGTGTGCGCATCGGCTCAGCCTAGCGGCAGGTCCGTTATCTGGGAAGCAATGGAAGGCGCCGGTGGTTGCCTGGGTGCGGCGTCAGGTCGCGTCGTTGCGGGGTGCATCGGTCCCGGGCTTCTGCGACGCCGGGATGCGTGATTGCGTTGCTCGTCGCGATTGATGGCCCACCCAGCATTGCTGCGAAAGGCTTGCGGCAATCCGGGTGAACTGTGGCAGGGCTTCAGCCCCGAAAGGTTCCGAAGCCGAGCGGGCTTCCGTCTCCGCTCGTCGCGGCTGAAGCCGCTCCTACAGGGGGTTTGGCGAGGCCAAGCGCCCAGGCTGCTTGCGCGAGGGATGCAGGATGGCCGGGTCGTCAGCGCTCGCCGCTATCCGGCGCAGGGCCGCCGGCCGCCACGCCGATTGCCGCCGACGTCGCACTGCCGTGCGTCCGCCGGACGCGCAAGCGCTCACTTCAGGCGCGACAGCACGCCGACGGTGGGCTTGGCCAGGTTCAGCGTGTAGAAGTGCAGCGACGGTGCGCCGCCGGCGATCAGGCGTTCGCACAATGCGGCGACAAGATCGGCGCCGAACTCGCGGATCGCGTCGGCGTCGTCGCCGTAGGCCTGCATGCGCTTGCCGATCCAGCGCGGGATCTCCGCGCCGCATTGTTCGGAGAACCGCCGCAGCTGGCTGAAATTGGCGATGGGCATGATCCCCGGCACGATCGGGATCTGCACGCCGAGCTTGCGCACCGCATCGACGAAATGGAAGTACGCGTCGGCGTTGTAGAAGTACTGGGTGATCGCGGCATCGGCGCCGGCGTCGACCTTGGCCTTGAAGTGGCGCAGGTCGCTCAGCGCGTCGCTGGCCTGCGGATGCGTCTCCGGATAGGCGCCGACCTCCAGGTGGAACGCGTCGCCGTGCTCGGCGCGGATGAAGGCGATCAGGTCGGCGGCGTAGCGCAGGTCGCCGGGATGGCCCATGCCCGAGGGCAGGTCGCCGCGCAGTGCGACCAGGCGCCGGCAGCCGATCGCGCGGTACAGCTTGAGCAGTTCGCGGATCTCTTCGCGGCTGCCGCCGACGCACGACAGGTGCGGCGCCGCCTCGAAGCCATGGTGCTGCTTCAGGTGGCGCACGGTCTCGGAGGTATAGCTCAGCGTCGAGCCGCCGGCGCCGAAGGTGCACGACACGTATTCCGGCGCGTAGGCCTTCAGGCGCGCGGCGGTACGGTCCAGCTGCGCGCGCTGTTCGTCGGTCTTGGGCGGGTAGAACTCGAAACTGATGGCGGTCATGGGCACGGCGCGTCAGGTGATGGGGTGAGTATATCTCTCCATCCGGATGGATGTGCAAATGTGCGGGGCTCGCCTGTGCGCGCCTACCCGGCGCGGCTGGGCTGCGGTATGCACCGGCAGAGCGGTCCCATGGCCGGATCAGGATGTCGGTCGCTGGCGCGCGCCCGCGGGCGCGGTTGCCTTCGCTTCTTCCATCGCCTCGCAGTGCGGCCCGCCCTCCGGTCGCGCCTGTGCCGCTTCGACGCATGAGTGCCCGTCACGACAAGGGGTCTTCACCGCCGGCTCGCGCTCGCCCCATGCCGTTATGCGCCTGCCGGCATCGACACCGTGGCCCCTGGCGAGCGCGCGATCGAGCAACCCGCGCGCGGCCAGCGGCACTGGCCGATCGCGCGGCAGGCCACGTCCTCCTCCAGCCTGCCGCGCAGCGCATCGCTGCCAGGAAGCCGCACGGACGCGCAGCGCAACCCAAAGGTCAGCGCTTCCACATCCGCGCCTGCCGCGGCGGCAGGCTGAAGGTGTAGCTGCTGCTGGAGATGCGCACCACGCTGCCCGAGCCGAGCGCGTCGCTGTAGTCCACGTTCCAGCGCAGCACGCTGCCGCTCATCGCCACCGTGGCGGTGACCGCGGTGCCGCACTTGTTGATGCCGACGATGCCCAGGTCGCCGCGGCGGAACAGCAGATGGCAGGCGTCGTGCGACAGCACCTGCATGTCGCTGCCCTGCGCGGCGTTGTGGAAGCCGATCATGCGCTTGAGGTCGTCGCGCTGGTAGGCGTTCACCCAGCGGTTGTCGCCGCTCTCGTTGTTGTCCGAGTACACCATCGGCACGCCGCCGTCGCGGCCGAGCAGATACGCGTAAGCCAGGGTCTCGTCGACCGGGTCGAGGATGGCGTAGCGGAAGCCGGCGTTGTTCGGGATGTCGTGGGTGACCGCGAAGGTCACCGCGCGGCCGGCGGGCAATGCCTGGCCGTAGGCGCCGGGATCGACCAGGCCGTCCATGCTGCCGCCGAACGCGAAGGCGGTGCGGATCGCATTGAACAGCGGGAAATCGTAGGCGGCGTGCGGCGTGGCCTGCAGGTAGGGCGCGAGGAACTGGTCGTAGTCGGCGGTGCCGGCGCCGCCGGTGGTGATGACCTCGCCGAACACGTGCACCCCGGAACGGATGCCGGCGTCGAGTACCGCGTTGAGGTGGTCGAAGGGCATGTGCTTGGCCGCGTCGATGCGGAAACCGGTGACGCCCAGCGCCTTCAGCGCCTGCAGATAGTTGCGCTCCTGCTGCACCACCCAGGCGTTGCCGAGCAGGTCGGGCAGGCCCGGATCGCTGCCGCCGCCGCAGATGCGGTAGGTACGGACCTGGTAGGCGTCGGCGTAGTCGGTGATGCATTGCGCCGGGCCGAAATCGCCGCCGCCGAGCACGTTCACCGACAGGTCGCCGAACAGCCGCAGCGCGGCGTAGCGCGACGGGTCGGCGGCGTATTGCGCCAACACCGCGCTGCCCGGGTAGTTCAGGTCCGGGCGCGTCGCCGCCTCGTTGGCCATGTGGTTGAGCACCACGTCGGCGTAGGTCTCCACGCCGACGTCGGCCAGCGCCTGCACCATGCTGGCGAAGTCCTCGGTGTCGCCGAGCGGGTTGTCGATCACGCGCATGTCCTGCGGTTGGTAGCGCGCCCACCATTCGCTGCCCTGCGAGCGATAGGCCGGCGCCACCATCACCTTGTGGTAGCCGGCCGCGGCGATCTGCGCCGCCCGCGCTTCCACGGTGGCGTAGGGCCAGTTGAAGGCGTGCAGGATGACGTCGGCCTGGGCGCTGGCCGTGGCCAGGGCCAGCAACAGGCCGGCGAGGACCATGCGCCAGCGGTGGCGATGCAATGGGACGGTTGCAGCGGTGGGCAGTGCGCGCATCACAGGTCTCCTTGGGTCGGGACGCCGCGCGGGCCGGGCGCGATGCGTGGCGTCGAGGGATCCGGTCCCCGTCCGGAAAACGCAGCACGTGGCGTGCGGCGCTGCGTGGATGCTAAGCGCGCATCGCGGCGCAGCATGCATGGGCTACATACGTATTCAGTGCATCGGCCGATGCAAAGCGGGATCGGTTTCCGGTTCTGTCAGGTGCGGTGGAGCGTGCTGCTGCGATGCAGTGCCGAGGTTGCGCGCAGGTGGCCTGCGTGCCCTGCGTTCGGCGGGCCCATGGATGCGTGGGGGGGGCGCGTGCCAACCCGGCGCATTGCGCTGTGTCGCAAGAAGCCGCGTTGCGTCGCTGGAGAGCGGTTCGATGCCGGTGCTCCGGCCGGGCCAGGGCCGTGGGGCCTTGCATGGCACGCAGCGGCGCGGCGATCGGCGTTGCAGCGCTCCGAACGCACGGATGCGGCTCGGCGCAGCGGCACAGACAGGCTTCGCTCGTCCACCGTCCGCCTTGCCGCTGCGCATGCAAGGCGACCGGCTTCCGGTGCTAAAGTCCGCCGCTTCACCTGCACAAGCGGACTGCGTCATGACATTCGAAGCCTTCTATCCGATCGGTACGCCCGGCACGCCCTGGGGGGCGGCGGAAAAGACGGCGTGGCTGTCGCTGCAGCGCCGGCAGCGCAGCTACCAGGCGGACGTCGTGGCGACGGTCGAACGCCTGCGCGGGATTTGGGATGTCGTCGAATACGGCATGCTGGCGTACGCCGAAGAGCGCTATCCGCTGCTGGCGCTGCGCAGCCGCGCATGGGACGAGGCGCTGCCGTGCATGCTGGTGACCGGCGGCGTGCACGGCTACGAGACCAGCGGCGTGCACGGCGCGCTGCAGTTCGCCGTGCGCCATGCGGCCGACTACGCCGGGCGCGCCAACCTGCTGGTGGCGCCGTGTGTGAGTCCCTGGGCCTACGAGCGCATCCATCGCTGGAACGCGGACGCGATCGATCCCAACCGCTCGTTCCGCGAGGACAGCCCGGCGCAGGAATCGGCCGCGCTGCTGCGGCTGGTCGCGCCGCTGCGCGCGCGCATCGCGATGCATATCGACCTGCACGAGACCACCGACAGCGACGAATCCGAGTTCCGCCCGGCGCTGGCGGCGCGCGACGGCGTCGCCTACGTACCCGGCGGCATTCCCGATGGCTTCTATCTGGTCGGCGACAGCGAGAATCCGCAGCCGGCGTTCCAGCAGGCGGTGATCGCGGCGGTCGCGCAGGTCACGCACATCGCGCCGGCCGATGCCGATGGCAACATCATCGGCTCGCCGGTGGTGGCGCATGGCGTGATCAACTACCCGGTGAAACGGCTCGGTCTGTGCGCAGGCATCACCGACGCGCGCTATGTCACCACCACCGAGGTCTACCCCGACAGTCCGACGGCGACGCCGGGGCAATGCAATGCCGCGCAGGTGGCGGCGATCCGCGCGGCGATCGACTATGCGTTGGCGCACCCAGCGCAGTCGTGTCGCGACTGAAGTCGCTCCCACGAGGTTGGCTGTAATGCCTGCGCGGTGGCAGGCGCCACCGCGCCGGCTTTCGTAGGAGGGGCTTCGACCCCGAGGTTTCGCCGGCAAGGCGTCGGGTTGAACTCCCACCTGAAAGTGAAGCGGAAAATCGGCGATGCCGGCCGTTTCCACGGCGCGGGCCGCGATGTCCATCGCGTGCCCGGCACGCTACGCTTGCACTTCCTCGCGTCCCTCCCCCGCCATGTCCATCGTCCTCACGCCCTTCGCCCGCACCCGCCTGTTCCCGCGCGACCGCCGCCGCAACGCGATCCAGGATTGCACGCCCGAGCAGTTCGAGCGCCACCTCAACGACAGCGCGCCGCTGCAGGTGCTGGACGGCTACGCGCCGTTCTGCAAGCTGCACGTGCACCGCAACTGGACCTCGACCCGCTGCCTGACCGCGCCGATCACCGAGGCCAACCGGCACTTGCTGCGCTCCGGCTACGAGGCGCGCAGCAAGGAGGAACTGCCGGTGCTGGTGCGCTGGTTCGAAGGCGTCGAGCCGCCGGTCGCCGAGTATCTGCTGCCGATCCTCTACAGCCGCGCGCAACTGGCGCAGGAAGGCGCGCCGATCGAGGCGGAGTGGGGCGTGGTCGGCTGCCTCTACACCGCCGAGCCGCAGGAGATCCCGATGGCGCCGATCACGATGTTGCGCAATGCGCTGGGCGTGGAGGAGGGCGGCTCGGGCGTGGCGCTGGATCGCGAGGCCTACCGGCGCAGCGTGGCGTTCTGGGAGCGCAACGCGAACTGGCGGCCGTAACCGCATGCGGCAGGCCGTAGCGTGTGCCCGCGACGGCACGCGCGGTACCGGCATCCGATAGACCTGCGGTGCCGTGTGCGCTGCGCCCAAACAGCGCGCCGCACTGCCGCAAGCCGCGGCGATGCGGTCCGGCGCGGGCATGGCCCCGCCTGACCAGCGCGCGGATCAGGTCGATGAATCGGTGAGCGTGACGGCCAGCAACCTGCCGTCGAACGGGCAGGCGGGTGAGACCTTGCCGTCTGCGCGTTCAGTGCAGCAACGGGTGTCCCCAGACCACCAGCGGCGGCAGTTCGCCGGCGGGGACATCGCCTGCGGCGGCCACCAGTTCGAGGACGCCGACGTTGCCGATGGGAAGATCCACCGGCAGCGGCGGATCGCGGGCGGTCATCGGCGCGCTCTCGTACAGGAGCCTGGCGTCGCCGTAGATGCGGAACACGGTCGTGCCGGTGTCGCGCGCGGCGCTTTCCTGCACTCCGAGCGATGCGCTGAACGTCGCGAATTCGCCGCGCACGAGGACCTCGAGGCGGGAGTCGGCGTGCGCGCCGATACCGTACGCGTAGGTGTTGCCGGCGATCCTCAGCGGCTGGCCATACGGGGTGACGTCGGCGCGCGGCGTGCCGGAGGCGGCCTCCAGCCTGGTGGCGTAGGTCGGCAGGCCATCGGCGGCGACGTGGATGCGCCCGGTGATTTCGCTCAGCAGCGTCGCGTCCGCTTCGACCGGCGCGCCTTTGACCTTGAGCATCACCGCAGCATGCGGCGCCAGGGAATAGCGCAGCGGTCCCCGCTGCGGCGGCAGGTCGCGGCGGCGCCACAGGTCGCGAACCGCGAACGCGGTGCCGGCGGCCAGCTTCATCTGCCGCGCATCGACCTGCGCCACGGCCGGGGCGTCGCCGCGGTTGAACAGCAGCACCGCACGTTCGCCGCGCGCCGACAGCGGCTTGACCAGCACCTGCACCGGCGCGTCGTCGACGGCCAATGTGGCCTGGTTGCCGGCCGGATCCTGGTCGACCGCGATCACCTCGGGATTGCGCAGCAGTTCGAGCAGCGGATCCGGCGCGCGGGTCAGGTCGAAGCCCAGCAGCAGCGGTGCGGACAGCATCGCCCACAGCGAGAAATGGGTGCGCGCTTCGGTCAGGTGCGCGGCATCGAACGCGCCCAGGCCGACCGCGAGCATGTCCGGATCGTTCCAGCGGCCCGGGCCGGCGTACAGCTCGCGCCGCGACGCCGAATCGAAGTTGTGCAGCATGCTGTCCCAGGTCGGCTCGATGTCCGGGCTGGTGCGCCACAGGTGGCCATGGTTGCCGCCCCAGTCGCGCACGCCGGCCTCGCCCCATGGGCAGATCGACAGCACGTAGTCGTCGTCGGGATTGAGCTCGGCCAGCAGCCGGCCGATGCGTGCGTAGTGGGTCTCCACCGCATCGCGGTCGCTGCGCAGCGCGTCGCCGCGCACGATCAGCGGGCGCAACGCGCGGTGGGCCGATTCGCGCACCGGCACGCTGTCGGCGGCGAAATCGGCCAGGCCGCAGGCGTCCACCTTCAGGTAGTCGAAGCCCCAGTCCTGGAACATGGTCTTCAGGTCCGAGGCTTCGAAGCCCTGCAAGCCGATCTCGCGCTCGGCCACGCTGCCCACCGGCAGGTTGGGGCTGCTGCGGTCGAACGCCTGCGAGCAGGCGTTGCGCCCGGCGTCGGTGTACAGGCCGGCCTTGAAGCCGCGCGCGTGCAACTGGTCGGTCCAGGCCCGGAAGCTGCTGCCGCCATCGGCGGTCCTGGCGATGGGGAACATCGCGGTGCGGATCGCGATCTCGCCATCGGCGCGGCGCTGCAGCCACCAGCCGTCGTCGATGTTGATGTAGCGGTAGCCGGCCCGCTGCAGGCCGCTGTGCTGGATGGTGTCGACCACCGACAGGATCCGCGCCTGGTCGACCTCGGTGCGGAAGGCATTCCAGGGATTCCAGCCCATCGGCGGGGTGGCGGCCGCGCCATGGCCGTACACGCTGAAGCGGCCGCTGGGGTGCAGGACGTCGTGCCGCTGCGCCGCGGATGCGGCAACAGTGACGGTGCAGAGCAGGGCGGCGAGCAGCAGGCGCTTCATCGGCGTGTCCTTGGCGGATGCGGTCGCGTCCGCAGCGATGGGTCAGCGGGAGGGAACTCCGGCCAGTTGCCGCGCATACAGGGCGGCGCCGTAGTGCGGCGCGTGCAGCGGCGCGCGCAGTTCGAAACCGCGCTCGGCCGCGGCCAGTGCCGTCCGGAATGGATGCATCAGCAGTTCGCCGGCGCTGAACGCGCCGCCGGAATACGACACCGGCACCGGCTCGCCGGCCTCGAACCCGAGCGCGGCGTGCAATGCCACCGCGATCGCCGCCAGTTCCTGGCCGGCGCGCGCGAAGATCGCCGCGGCCACCGCGTCGCCCGCCTGCGCCGCGCGCGCGACCAGCGGCGACAGCCTGGCCAGGTCGCCGCGGGTGCCGACGCCGTCGCCGTAGACGTGCGCGCAGATGTCCAGGTCGTGGTCGCCCAGCTGGAAATGCGCACGCAGCAGCGCATGCAGCGGGCCGCGCGGCAGGCGTCCGTCGCTCATGCGCGAGAACGCGTTCAGGCCCTGGATCGCGATCCAGTAGGCCGAGCCTTCGTCGGAGAACGCCTCGCCCCAGCCGCCGCAGCGCGCGGCGGCGGCGCCGCGCCGGCCATAGCCCATCGAGCCGGTGCCGGCGATGATGTTGATGCCGTCGGCGCAGGCCAGCGAGCCGGCCCAGCCGCACACCATGTCGTTGTCGCAGGCGTAGCGGCCGTGGCCCAGCACCTGCGCCGGGATGCCTTGCAGCGCGGCGGTGGCGCGGCTGTCCTCGCCGTAGGCGGGCAGGCCGAAGAAGGCCTGGGCGACGTCGTCCGGCGTGCGCCGAAGTTGCGCCAGCACCTGGCCGACGCCGTCGGCCAGGGTGGCGCGCACGCCGTCCAGGCCCACCTGCGGATGATAGGTGGTGCCCAGTTGCGCTTCGGCCAGCAACGCGCCGTCCGCGCCGATCACCGCGAAGCGGGTCTTGCTGCCGCCGCCGTCGACGCCGAGGTAGAGCGCTGCGCTCATGCGTCCAGCGCGTACAGACGCACGCCCTGCACGACGCGGTTGACCACCCCGGACGGATTCGGATTGTCCGGGGTCACGCCCAGCGCGCGCGAGGTCAGGAACGCGAAGAGCTGCGCGGCGGCGATATACGGCCACAGCAGGTCCGCGTCTGCGGCCGCGTGCATGCCGGGAACCGCGAGTGTGTCTGCGTCCAGGCCCGGGCGCGGTTGCGCGGTGATCTCGACGACGCGGGCGGCGCAGCCGTCGCGGCGCAGTTCGTCGAGCAGGTCGTGATCGTAGCGGCGGGTGTAGGGATCGTTGGACACGAACACCACCACCAGCGTGCGGTCGTTGACGAAGGTCTTGGGTCCGTGGCGGAAGCCCAGCGGCGAGTCGTAGCAGGTGGCCACGGCGCCGTTGGTGAGTTCGCCGAGCTTGAGCGTGGCCTCGCGCGCCAGGCCCTGCAGCGGGCCGCTGCCCAGGTACACCACGCGCTCGAAGCCGCCGCGGGCCAGCGTGTCCAGCAAGGGTCGCGCCTGCAGCAGCACCGCCTCGACCGCGCGGGCGATCGGGCCGATGCGGCCATCCAGCGCGCCGGCCGGCAGCAGCGCCGCCAGGGTGGCGTACATCATGCAGCTGAAGCTGGAGGTCATCGCGAAGCTGACGTCGTGGGTTTCCGGCGGCAGCAACAGGGTCACGGCCTTGGCCACCGGCGCGCGCGCCAGGGCGCCGTCGCGGTTGCAGGTCACCACCAGGTGGCGCACGTCGGCGACCAGCGCTTCGGCCAGGTCCACCGCGGCCAGGCTCTCGGGGCTGTTGCCGGAGCGGCCGAAGGACACCAGCAGCAGCGGCTGCGCCGGATCCAGGTACAGCTGAGGCGCGCAGACGATGTCGGTGGTGGGCACCGCGTCCACGCGCGCGGCCAGCACGCGGTCCAGCAGCGGCGCCAGGCACTGGCCGATGTAGGCGGAGGTGCCGGCGCCGGTGAGGATCACCCGCGCGCGCGGGTCGCCGGCGATCGGCGCGGCGAAGGCCTGCAGCTGCGCGTGCAGTTCGGCCACCAGCGCGTGGGTGCGTTCGAGCATGCGCGGCTGCTGCGCGATCTCGCGCGCGGTCCACAGCGCGCCGCTGGCGTCCAGGTCGGATTCGGGAATGCCGAGGGCATCAGGAGGGGTCATGGGCATGGCATGCATGGTGGTAGTCGTCGAGAACGGCACTGACGTGGGCCATGACCAGGGACTGCGGATCGCGCGTCGCGGTCCCGGTGCGGATGGCGTGCAATGCGTGGGGGAGATACTGGCCGACGAGCGGCAGTGGCGGCGGGTCGGCGCGCAGGTTGTCGAACAGGCGCACGCGCGCCTGCTCGATCTGCGCATCCGGCCAGTAGTAGCGGATGCGGTCGCTGAGGCTGTACTGCAGGTCGATGGCCAGGCCGCGGCCCTGGCCGTGGTAATAGCGTTGCCAGTAGCCGGGCGCGGCCTGCATGCGGCGCACGGTCACGTCGCGCAGGTTCGCGCGTTGCGCGGCGTCGATCCATTCGTGCTCGATCGCGTCCAGCGCCCACAGCGCCTCGCGCAGGGCGAAGGTCAGCCCGGGACCGACCTTGAGGATGGCGAAGTGGTCGCGCACCAGCGCGTCCAGCGCGGCGCGCGTCTGGTAGTCGGTGGAGTGCGCCTCGAACACCATGCCCGGCACGCCGGCCACCGCCTGGCTCAGCGCGCGCGCCTTGGCGCTGTCGTAGTCGATGACCGCGTGATGGTCGAATTCCACGCCCGGTTGCACCACCGAGGCGATGACCCGGTTCCAGGCATCGCCGAGCCCGGCCTGGGCGAACGCGCTGCGGTGCGCCTCGATGGTGGCCAGCGCCGCCTCCGGCGTGGTCAGCGCCAGGCCGTCGATCGCTTCGGTGGCGCCGCCGGGCACCGGCACTTCGGTGCCGATCACGTACACCGGCGCTTCGCCGCCCGCCTGCGCCCAGGCGTCCTCGGCGGCGCGGCACAGGCGCACCGCGCGGCGCACGATCTCCGCTTCGGGCAACGGCTCGGGGTCGCCGCTGCAGGCCATCGAGCAATCCAGGTGGATCTTGCGGAAGCCGGCGGCGACGTACGCGGCCACCATCACCTCGGCCTTGTCCATCGCCGCGGCGGCGTCCAGCGCCGTCCACGGATTGGGGCCGAGATGGTCGCCGCCCAGCGCGATGCGGCTGCGCTCGAAGCCGACCCGGTCGGCGATGGCGTGCACGAACGCGACGAAGTCGGCCGGGCGCATGCCGGTGTAGCCGCCGTCCTGGTTGACCTGGTTGCAGGTCGCCTCGAACAGCACCAGCGCCTGGCCGCTGCGCTGCGCATGGCGCAGCCCGGCTTCGACGACGAGGGGATGGGCCGAGCAGATCGAGGTCACGCCGATGGCGTGGCCTTGCCGATGCCGCGCGATCAGATCGAGCAGAGCGTGCATGGAAAATCCAGTCAGGGGGGAGAAGGCGGTTGCGGCGCGCGCTCGGGTTCGAGCACCAGCAGCAGCGAGGCGATCAGCGCCAGCACCAGGCCGATCGCCTTCAGCGGACCCGGCACGACGCCGGCGAACAGCAGCGCCAGCGCCGCGGTGACCAGCGGCGCGCCGGCGTTGCTCAGCGGCGCCACGACGATGGCCTTGCCGTAGCGGAAGGCATAGACCAGGGTCACCGCGCCCACCGCGTTGAGCAGCTGGATCGCGGCGGTCATCCACGGCCCGTCCAGGCCGGTGTTGAGCGGTTGCCGCCAGTCGGTCATCGCCAGCGCCACCGGCGCCAGCAGCAGGGCGCCGAGCGTCATGTAGGCGAAGATGCTTTCCGCGCGCACGCTGTCGTTGGCCAGCTTCATGAAGTAGGCCTGCACGCCCCAGGCCAGCATGATCAGCAGCGACTGCAGGAACCAGCCCAGCCCGCCGCCGCTGCCGCGGCCGAACGACAGGTCCAGCAGGGGCAGGGCGAGCAGCGCCAGCACGATGCCCAGCGTGCCCTGCCAGCCGGTGCGCTCGCGCAGCAGCAGGAACGACAGCGCGATGGTCACCACCGGCGACAGCGAGATGATCGGGAACACGAAATAGGCCGGGCCGATGGTCAGCGTGTGGAACAGCAGCATCTGCCCGCCGGCGCCGAGCAGGCCGATGGTCAGGCCGTAGCCGATCGCCCTGGGCGAGCGTTCCAGCTGCCAGCCGTTGCGCCACAGCAGGTACAGCGCCGGCGGCAGCATGGTCAGCGCCCACACGCAGTACACCAGCGTGTCGGGAAAGCCGTGCGCCGCCGACAGCGGCGACAGCGCGCCCCAGAACCCCCACAGCAGCACCGTGGTCAGGGCGAAGACCAGCCAGGGCCGGCGTCGCGCGGCGGCGGTCGCGTCCGCGCTCATGCCGGGTCCCTGGCCGGCGTGGCCTGCAGGAACAGGAAGCGCTCGAAGCGCGCGGGCAGGAAGGCCTGCGCCGCATCCACGACGCCGAGTTCGCGGTCGTTGAACAGGTCGCGTACCCGCCAGCGGCCGGGCGCCAGGCCGCGCAGTTCGACCGTGCCGTCCCACTGCGGCGCATAGAACGTGTAGTACTGCGCGCCGTCCTTGCGGATCGCATGCGCCTCGGGCTTGTCGAAACCGATGTCGTACAGCGTGCCCAGGTACTCGCCCTTGGGCAGCATGTGGGTCTTGTACAGATCCACCCACTTGCGCCACAGCGTCTCGCGCTCGGGCGTCAGCACGAAACCGCCCGGCGGCAGCGGCACCGACGGATGGTCGGTGTCCTTGGGCCAGGTGAACTTGCTGGAGATCACCGCGCCGATGCCGACGCTGGAGGCGAAATCGTCGCGGTTGTCGGCCAGCTCCACGTGGTCGCCGGCGTAGCTGCTGCGCGCGCCGATCATCGCCTTGATCGACTTGCCCTTGCTGCGCACCTGCCACGACGACAGCGGGTCCGAGGACGGGTACTGGTCGGTGGCGGGCAGGTTGTGGAACGCGAACGCGGTGCCGCATGGGCACAGTTCCACCACCGCCTGCGGATTGGCCTGGTGCGCGGCGCGGTAGATCGCGTTCCAGAACGTGGCCAGGCCCACGACCGAATCGTTCGGGCTGGCGTGGTGGTGCGCCGGGTTGTAGCAGGGGGCGACGGCGTTGAGATGCTGGCCGTCGAGCTTGATGCCTTCGAAGCCCCAGTCGCCGATGGCCTTCTTCACCAGCGCCACGTAGAAATCGATGGTCGGCTGGTAGGCCGGGCACTGGGTCAGCGCGTTCCACCAGGTCACGATCTGGAACGCGCCGTCCTTGTCCAGCAGCAGCATGTCCACGTGGTCGTGCAGCACGTCGCTGCCCGGATCGGCGGCCAGCGGCGCCAGCCACAGGCGCGGGCGCATGCCGTGCTTGCGCACTTCGGCGGTGAACGCGCGCATGTCGGCATCGCCGCGCGGGAACTTGCGCCGGTCGATCTTCCAGTCGCCCTCGTTGGTCTGCCAGCCGTCGTCCAGCACCGCCCACTCGAAGCCCAGATCGCGCGCCTTGGGCAGGGTGGCGAAGATCTGCTGCACGCTGAAATCGCGCTCGTAGCCCCAGGCGCACCAGATCGGCGCGAACGCCGAGTCCGGCGGGCGTGGGCCTTCGATGCCCTCGGCGCGCATGAACGCCTGGTACTGCTGCAGCGGCGCGAAGAAATCGCCGGTGTGCACGGCCAGCAGGGTGCGCTCGGTCACCAGTTCCTGGCCGGGCGCCAGCGTCGTCGCCTGCGCCGATTCGATGGCGATGGCGGCGCCGGCGGCGGTGCGGCGCACCGGCATGTCCAGCGGCCGCGGCACCAGCTCGACGTGGCCCACGGCGATGCCCACGTCGCGGCGCCAGAGGTTGGCCACCGGCGTGCCGCCGCCGTAGTCGGAGGAATCCATCGCCAGCGTGTTGCGCTGCGCGAAGCCGTCGCCGAGCGGCTGCACCCAGTCGCGGCGGTCGGTGTGGGTGGCACCGGAGAAACTCCAGAAGCCGCCGGCCACCGCCGGCAGTTCGTGCGCGCCGTTGCGCCAGCCGGCCACCTCCAGCGCGGTCTCGCCCAGGTTGCGGTAGCGCACCTGCAGCAGCGCCAGGCCGGGCAGGGCGTCGAACAGGCTGACCGCCACCTGCTTCTCCACCCCGGTCCTGGCGTCGCGGCCGGTGAACACGGTCTGCCGGCCGCGGCCATGGCGCGGATCGTCCAGCGCATGCGCCTGCTGGCCGGCCAGGGCGAAGTCGGACACGGCGCTGCCGTCGGCCAGCAGCAGGACTTCGCTGGGCTGGTAGGCGGTGAGCGGCTTGCCGCGGAAGGACAGCCGCGTGTGCATGCGCCGGTCGAAGGCGATGGCCAGCACCGCATCGGCGATCGCCGGTTTGCCGCCGGTGGCCGCCGCGTCGACGGGCCCGGCCGCGCGCGCCCAGGGCGCCACGCTCCAGGCGGCGGCGCCGGCCGCGCTGCCGACGACATACTTCAAGACACTGCGACGTCCAATCGGGGACATGGGCAACGGGTCCGGTGGCGTTGCCGGGCATTCTGCGCGTGGCCTGTCGATTGATGCAAGCGTTTTGTTTCGTTATGTTGCTACTTGTTTCGATAACGCGAGGTGGGGTGATGAAGACAGTCCTGGTTCCGTTCGCCGTTCCGCTGGTCGCCGCCCTGCTGGGCGGCGTGCCGGCGGCGCATGCGCAATCCGTGTCGAAGGCCGCCGCGGCGACGGAGGCGCCCTACGCGATGGACGATTTCGCCAAGGTCCGCAAGTACGACGCGCACGTCCATGCCAACACCGCCGACCACGCGTTCCTGGAGCAGGCGCGCGCCGACAACTTCGAGCTGCTCTCGATCAACGTCGATTACCCGGACTTCCCCGGCATCGAGCAGCAGCACCGCGCTGCGCTGCTGCTGGCCAAGGCCGATCCGGCGCGCTTCCACTGGGCGGCGACGTTCTCGATGAAGGGCTATGCCACGCCCGGATGGCGCAAGCGCGTCGACGCCGGCCTGGACCAGGCGGTGCGCGAAGGCGCGCGCGCGGTGAAGGTGTGGAAGAACATCGGCATGGTCGAGAAGGACGCGCAGGGCAAGCTGATCATGCTCGACGATCCTGGCCTGGCGCCGGTGGCCGAGCACATCCGCGCCCTGGGCGTGCCGCTGATCGCGCACCAGGGCGAGCCCTACAACTGCTGGCTGCCGCTGGAGCAGATGACCACCAACAACGACCGCGAGTATTTCGCCAAGCATCCGCAGTACCACATGTACCTGCACCCGGAGATGCCCTCGCACGCCACGCTGATGGCCGCGCGCGACCGCTTCGTCGCCGCGCATCCGCAGTTGCGCGTGGTCGGCGCGCACATGGCCAGCCTCGAATACGACGTCGATCGGCTGGCGCAGTTCCTGGACCGCTTTCCCAACGCCACGGTCGACCTGGCCGCGCGCATGAGCCAGGTGCAGTACCAGTCCAACCGCGACCGCGCCAAGGTGCGCGATTTCTTCGTCCGCTACCAGGACCGCCTGCTGTACGGCACCGACCTGACCCACGCGCCGGGCGCGGACGCGGCGCAGTTCCGCGCCGAGGCGCATGGCGTGTGGCAATCGGACTGGCGCTACCTGGCCACCGGCGAAACCCAGCGCGTCGCCGTGCTGGAGGCCGACGTGCGTGGCCTGGCGCTGCCGCGCGCGGTGATCGACAAGATCTACTACCGCAACGCGGTGCGCGAATTCGCCGCGCCCAAGGCCGCAGCGAACTAGGCCCGGATCAGGCGCGCACCAGCTCCACGCCCAGCGCCTGGCAGGCCTGGGCGACGTCCTCGGGCGCGCCGGTGTCGGTGATCAGCGCGTCCAGGCCGGAAACCGGAATGATCCGGTGCAGGCAGATCTTGCCGAACTTGGAGCTGTCGGTGATGGCGACCACCGCGCGCGCCGCCTCCACCATCTTGCGGTTGAGCATCGCCTCGGGCTCGTAGTGCGTGGTGATGCCGCGCTCCAGGTCGAAGCCGTCCACGCCCAGGAACAGCAGGTCCACGTGCAGCGCATCCAGCGCTTCCACCGTCAGCCCGCCGTAGAAGGCCATGTTCTTGCGCCGCAGTTCGCCGCCCAGCATCACCAGGTTGATGTGGGTCTTGGGGCTGAGCGCGGTCAGCACGCCGAAGTCGTTGGTGACCACGGTCACCTCGATGTCCGGCAGCGCTTCGGCCAACTGGATCGCGGTGGTGCCCGAATCGATGGCGATGGTGTTGCCCGGTTGCACCATCGCCGCCGCGCGCCGGCCGATGCGGCGCTTTTCCTCCAGGTGCACGGTGCGCTTGGCGTCGTAGTGCGGCTCGGCCGGCACCGCGTTGACCGCGCTGCTGTCGATGCCGCCGCCGTAGGCGCGCGCCATGACCCCGCGCTCGGCCAGGTAGCGCAGGTCCTTGCGCACCGTCTGCAGGCTCACCCCGAACTGCTGCGCCAGGGCGGACACCTGCACGCTACCGTGCTGGCGCACCAGTTCGCTGATCTGGAGACGGCGCTGGCTGGTGTCGCGGGTGGCGGACATGGGGGCTCCTTGCAAACGATCCAGAGTATGCGACAGTTCGTTACATTTCGCTATTGATACAAAACGAAACATAATATAGGCTCGGTTTCGTTGCTTATCTGGCCCCCGCACCGCCGTCCTACGCTGCCAGCCTCAGGAGACCGCCCGTGAACGCCGTCCGTCCGCACCGCCACAGCCTGTTCCACGCCATCGCCCTTGCCCTGCTGATGCCGGCCACCGCCTGGTCCCAGGAGGCCGTCCCGGCTTCGCCGCAGGCGCAGCCGGCGCCGGGCAGCGCCACCAGCGGCAACGCCGAGGCGAGCCAGAATCCGGTCGACCTGGAAACGATCCAGGTCACCGGCGTGCGCGCCGCCCTGGCGCGCTCCACCGAGCTCAAGCGCGACGCGGCCACGGTGCAGGATTCGATCAGCGCGCTGGAACTGGGCCGATTCCCCGACGACAACGTGGCCGACTCGCTCAGCCACATCACCGGCGTATCGATCAGCCGCACCGCCGGCGGCGAAGGGCAGAAGGTCAGCGTGCGCGGGCTCGGCCCGGAATACACCCTCACCACCTTCAACGGCCGCATCCTGGCCACCGACGGCGCCGGGCGCGACTTCGCCTACGACGTGCTGCCGGCGGACGTGATCAGCGGCGCCGACGTGGTCAAGGGCGCGCAATCGGTGCTGAGCGAAGGCGCGATCGGCGGCCTGATCAACCTGCGCTCGGCCAGCCCGTTCGACCAGAAGGGCCAGCACGCGATCGTCCGCGCCGAAGGCGACCGCAACCAGATGTCCGAACTCAACGGCCGCAAGTTCTCGGCCGCCTACAGCAACACCTTTCTCGACGACACCGTCGGCGTGCTGCTGGGCGTGGTCTATGCCGCGCGCAAGGACCGCACCGACATCGCCGGCAACGACGGCGGCTGGACCCGCAACCCCGACCCGAACGACCCGACCTGGAGCGGCAACGCCTGGGGCGGCAACATCGATCCCAACGGCAACGGCCAGTTGGACCCGGACGAATACGGGCTGATCGCGCCGGGCCAGTTCCGCGTCGGTTCCACCCTGGAAGACAAGAAGCGCCGCGCGTTTTCCGGCAAGTTCGAGTGGCGGCCGAACGACGATGTGCGCATCGTCGTCGACGGCCTCAAGACCCGGCTCGATTCGCCGCAGGTGTCCTACCAGCAGTCCTACTACCCGCTGTTCGCGCCGGGGCGCTGGTCGGACATCACCGTGCAGAACGGCATCGTCACCGGGCTGACCCTGGACAACCCGGATCCGGAGCTGCGCCTGAACCCGGAACTGCTCAACCAGACCGAGCACCGGGTGGTGGACACCGACCTGTACGGCATCAACGGGCAATGGAAGGCCAGCGACAGCCTGACCCTGACCGGCGACCTGTACCGCTCCACCTCCAAGCGCTATTCCGGCGGCCAGGACACCTACGTGGTGCTGCGCATGAACCAGCCCAACACCACCCGCATCACCGTCGGCCGCAATGCCGTGCCCAACGTCACCGCCACCTTCGACGACGGCCGCGACCTCGCCACCGGCCTGGCCAACGGCCAGTTCACCGACACCGACTTCAACACCCACTACATGGAACTGCGCGGCGACAACATCGCCGACGAGATCACCGGCGGCACCATCGGCGGCAAGCTGTACGTCGGCCAGTGGGGCGTGGACAACCTGCACTTCGGGGTGACCCGCACCGAACGCAGCAAGCGCCGCGACCTGGTCAACAACACCCTCAACGGCGGCGCCGACTACTATTCCGGCGCCAACGCGATCAACGTCGGCGCGCTCGGCGGCAACGTGCTCGACCACACCTTCGCCCTGACCCATTTCATGGACAAGGTCGGCTCCACCTTCCCGCGCACCTTCCTGGCCTTCGACGTGCCCAACTACCTGGCCCGCCTGCAGGCCTACGACGGCCAGCCGCGCCCGGACGGCACCACCTACGACTACGCGCTGGCCGCGCCGCAATGGAATCCGCTGGAAAGCTACCGCGTCGAGGAGAAGACCAACGCCTTCTACGTGCAGGCCGACCTGTCCGGCGAGCGCTGGAACGCCGACGTCGGCGTGCGCCTGGTCAAGACCCGCACCCGCGCGCAGGCCTGGGACGCGAAGATCCTCAGCATCACCGAGAACGGCGCGTTCAACTACACCGCCGAATACGCCGAGCCCACCCCGATCGTGCAGGACGGCGACTACACCTTCGTGTTGCCGTCGGGCAACTTCACCTGGCGCTTCACTGACGACCTGCTGCTGCGCGTGGGCGCGGCCAAGACCATGGCGCGCCCGTCGGTGGACAAGCTGGCGCCGACCAACACCACCGCCAGCGTGTCCTGGGGCGACTTCACCCAGATCTACGGCGGCAACGTCAACCTCAAGCCCTACAGCGCCAAGCAGGGCGACCTGTCGCTGGAGTGGTACTTCGCCGAACAGTCCATCGCCAACGTGGCGGTGTTCTACAAGCGCATCGAGAACCAGATCACCACCAGCTGGGAGCCCGGCCAGGACATCGGCGTGCCGGGCCACCTGTTCAACGTGATGCGGCCGATCAACGGCGACTACGCCAAGGTGCGCGGCATCGAGGCCGGCCTGCAGCACTTCTGGGAAAACGGCCTGGGCTTCCGCGCGCAGTACACCCGCAACTGGTCGCGCAGCTGGGTCAACGGCGAGGAGCGCCCGCTGGAAGGCATCGCGCCGGCGGTGTACTCGCTCGGCGTGATGTACGAGAAGGGACCGTGGTCGATCGGCGCCACCGCCGACCATACCGACGGCTTCGTCACCGCGGTCAACGTCCTGGGCGCCGGCTACAACGAACAGGCCGACAAGATCACCTGGCTGACCGCGCACGTGTCCTACGAAGTCAACGACATGCTGAGTCTCAGCCTGGAAGGCCAGAACCTGCTGGACGACGAGCAGACCTACAGCATCAACGGCAACCCGCTGCTGTCGCAGGGCTACAACCGCTACGGCCGCGCGTTCACCTTGGGCCTGAGCCTGCGGTTCTGAACATCAGCCTGCGGTTCCGGGCATTCGCAGAGAGGGCCATGCCTTAGCCCCTCTCCCACCGGGAGAGGGGTTTGGGTGAGGGTCCGGCCCCAAGCGCATTGCTGGACTAGCTCGAGCGTTTGCTTTTCAGCTCCCGCGGCGCCCAGCCTGGGCGAATCGTCGGACCCTCAGTGCTGCACGTGATAAGCCCGCAGCACCTTGCCATCGGCGTACTCCACATACAGCGAATCGAAATCGATCCTGAGCCCGCTGCACATGCCAAGCTCGTAATCGGCAATCTCGCCGTGCATGTCCTGCGGAACGCCGAGCGCAGCCTCCACGGCAGACCTCGGCAGACCCGGGCGCGCGATCCTGGCAATGATGTCGTTCGCCATGCGGCCACGCACGCATTCGCCGCCCTCCGACGCCGGGAGGCCAACGCGCCAACGAGCGGCGTCAAACGTTTCAGCGGAGAACGGGTGCGTGTGCATCAACCAGATCACCAGCGGCTTGTAGCCTGCGATGACGGCGACCGCCAGCGCGGCGATACAGCCCAGGCCAATGAGCAGTAGGCGAGGTTTCGACATAAGCCTTTGCGTTAGGTGTGGGGGATAGGGTCACTGTGCCTCTGCCGGGCAAGCATGTCTCCATTGCGTGATACATCCAGGCACCAGCAGCGCGAGCGACGACAGAGGACGGAGATAGTCAGGGAGGCGAGACCAGGATGTAGCGTCCAACCAATGCCGGCGGGCTGCGACCTTCTGTGGAGCGCGCGCAGTCAAACAGGGACCGAGATGCAGCGAGCGCTCGGTCGCGCGTCAGCTCGCGGCCGCTTTGCCCGCGGCGACCACCGCCAAGATCCAAAGGCCAAGCACCGCGAGAAAATTGGCGGTGAACACGGTGCCTCTGAGCCGGACGTTGGCGGTGAAGATCTGCACGACGCTGTGCAGGATGCGGCCCAGCACGAAGATCCAGGCCAGAACCACGGCGGCCGAGGTTGTCGCATGAAGCTGGAGCAGAATCAGGCAGCCAACATGGAAGAACAGTGGCCACTCGAATTGATTGGACAGGTTGGCGCTGATGCGTGGCTCGACAGCCGCCCAAGGGTTGCTGCCGTCCGCATGCCTGCCGATGCCCCACACTGCGGGAGCGCGCGCAACGGTAAGCAGTACATAGAGGCTTGCGGCAAGTGCGACTTGCGCGGCCATTGGAAGAATCAGCGCGTACGGCATCGTGGTCCTCGAACTGCCGTCTTGCGCGGCCTGCTGCCGGAGTTTAGCCGGTCTGCGAAGCTGCCCGGTAATGGCATCGGACAGGCTGCAGATGTCGGATAGCAGGGAGCACCCAGCATCCGACGCTTGAGTGGACGGCGTTGCGACACGGCTCTGGCTCGATTGCCGGTCAAGGCGCCGATGCCCGCCCGCGCAACAAAAAACGGGCGCCTTCCGGCGCCCGTTCTGTCAGCTCTTCGCGTCCGGCGGCAAACCCGCCGACCACTCAATAGCGGTAGTGCTCAGGCTTGTACGGACCGTCGACCGACACGCCCAGGTAGGCGGCCTGGTCGTCGCTGAGCTTGGTCAGCTTCACGCCGATCTTTTCCAGGTGCAGGCGCGCCACTTCCTCGTCCAGCTTCTTCGGCAGGCGGTAGACCTGCTTCTCGTAGCTGTCCTTGTTCTGCCACAGGTCGATCTGCGCCAGGGTCTGGTTGGCGAAGCTGTTGGACATCACGAAGCTGGGGTGGCCGGTGGCGCAGCCCAGGTTGACCAGGCGGCCTTCGGCCAGCAGGAAGATCGCGTTGCCGTTCGGGAACACGAACTTGTCCACCTGCGGCTTGATGTTGATCTTCTGCACGCCGGGGTACTTGTACAGCGCATCGACCTGGATCTCGTTGTCGAAGTGGCCGATGTTGCAGACGATGGCCTGGTCCTTCATCTGCGTCAGGTGCTCGATGCGGATGATGTCCTTGTTGCCGGTGGTGGTGACGTAGATGTCGGCCTGGCCCAGGCTGTCTTCGACGGTGTTGACCTCGAAGCCTTCCATCGCCGCCTGCAGCGCGCAGATCGGGTCGATCTCGGTGACGATGACGCGGGCGCCGTAGGCGCGCAGGCTGTGCGCCGAGCCCTTGCCGACGTCGCCGTAGCCGCAGACCACCGCGACCTTGCCGGCCAGCATCACGTCCATCGCGCGCTTGAGGCCGTCGGCCAGCGACTCGCGGCAGCCGTACAGGTTGTCGAACTTGCTCTTGGTCACCGAGTCGTTGACGTTGATCGACGGCACCAGCAGGGTGCCGGCCTCGGCCAGCTGGTACAGGCGGTGCACGCCGGTGGTGGTTTCCTCGGACACGCCCTTCCAGTCCTTGACCACGCGGGTCCAGTAGCCGGGGCGCTCGACCGCCACGCGCTTGAGCAGGTTCTTGATCACCTGCTCCTCGTGCGAGGAGGCCGGTTCGTCCACCCACTTGGAGCCGTTCTCCAGCTCGTAGCCCTTGTGGATCAGCAGGGTGACGTCGCCGCCGTCGTCCACCACCAGCTCCGGGCCGGTCTGGGTGCCGTCGGCCAGGGTGAAGGTCAGCGCGTCGAGGGTGCAGTCCCAGTATTCCTCCAGGGTCTCGCCCTTCCAGGCGAACACGGGGGTGCCGGTGGCGGCGATCGCCGCGGCGGCGTGGTCCTGGGTGGAGAAGATGTTGCACGAGGCCCAGCGCACGTCGGCGCCGATGTCCTTCAGCGTCTCGATCAGCACCGCGGTCTGGATGGTCATGTGCAGCGAGCCGGTCACGCGCACGCCGGCCAGCGGCTTGGCGGCGGCGTACTGGCGGCGGATCGACATCAGGCCCGGCATCTCGTGCTCGGCGATGTCCAGCTCCTTGCGGCCCCAATCGGCCAGGGAGATGTCGGCGACCTTGTAGTCGCCCTCGGTGGAAAAGCTCTTGAGTGCAGCGTTCATCGGTAAAGCTCCGGTCAATGGCGAGAAAACTCGCGAAGGTCCGGGCGCCGTTGTCGCTCAAGCCTGCCGCCGAGCCTGGCCGGGTCTGGGGGCGGAAGCCCCGCATCGACACGGTCGCAGCGCCCCTCGGCGGAGGGACAGCCAAGTATAGCGGCTGTGGCGCGGGCTGCTTGAATGGGCGGCGCCCGGGCTGGGATGCGGTGCGCGTTGGCGCCGCCCGCGACGCGATGCGACGGGCCTGCCGAGGCCCGCTTGTTTCTGTCCGGTGGCACTCGGCTGCGGTGCCGAGCGGCCGCGCCTGTGCGGAGCAACGCAGTCGCAGGGTTCCGGATGGTGCTGTCGCTCCCACAGGTGGTGGAACGCCGCGGGTCCGTGATGGTTCGCATTGAAACCGTCGCCGCGCGGGCCGGGCGACTAATACTTTTGGGTTAGTCTTGCGGCGCCCCCACCGCCGAGCCATGCGTTTTCCGATGAACGAGTACCGCAGCAGCATCGTGTTTGCCACGCCCGACATTCCCCTGCGCGACGACGTCCGCCGACTGGGGGCGCTGGTAGGCGACCTGCTCGCCGAGCAGGTGTCTGCGGAGTTCCTGGACGAGATCGAAACCATCCGCACCACCGCGATCGCGCGCCGCGAGAGCGATGCGCCGCCGTCCTCGCTGAGCGAACAGCTCTCCGGCCGCGCGCCGCGCGATGCCGAGGCGCTGGTGCGCGCCTTCAGCACCTACTTCCAGGTGGTCAACATCGCCGAGCGCGTGCACCGCATCCGCCGCCGCCGCGACTACCAGCGCAACAGCGCCGGCACGCCGCAGCCGGACGGCCTGCACGATGCGCTGCAGCGGCTCAAGGCACAGGGCGTGAGCGCGCAGGAGCTGGGCCAGTGGCTGCCGCGGATCGACGTGGAGCCGGTGTTCACCGCGCACCCGACCGAGGCGGTGCGCCGCGCGCTGCTGGAGAAGGAACAGCTGATGGTGGCCAGCCTGGTCGACAACCTCGACGGCATGCGCACGCCCGGCGAGCGCGCCACCGACGCGGCGCGCTTCCGCATGGCGCTGACCGCGTCGTGGCAGACCGCCGATTCCTCGCCGGTGCGGCCGACCGTGGAGGACGAGCGCGAGCATGTCGGCTTCTACCTGACCCAGGTGCTGTACCGGGTGATCCCGGTGATGTACGAGACCCTGGAGCATGCGATCGAGGAAACCTACGGCGAGCCGGTGCCGCTGCCGCGGCTGCTGCGCTTCGGCACCTGGGTCGGCGGCGACATGGACGGCAACCCGAACGTGGACGCCGGCACCATCACCGCCACGCTCGACGCGCAGCGCCGCGCGGTGCTGGACCGCTATCTGAAGGAACTGTGGCAGCTGGCCAGCCTGCTCAGCCAGTCGACTACGCTGGTGGCGGTCAGCGATGCGCTGCTGGCGCAGCTGGAACGCTACCGGCAACTGCTGCCCGAGGCCGCGGCGCGCTCGCGGCCGCGCCACGGCGACATGCCGTACCGCCTGCTCAACGACCTGATGCGCGCGCGCCTGCAGGCGACGCTGGACGACGCGCCCGGCGCCTACGCCGCGCCGGCCGAACTGGAACAGGACCTGCAGCTGATCCTGGACAGCCTGCAGGCCAACAAGGGCCTGCACGCCGGCTGGTTCGCGGTGCGCCGGCTGCTGTGGCGGGTGCGCAGCTTCGGCTTCCACCTGGCGCGGCTGGACGTGCGCCAGGAATCCAGCGTGCATGCGCGCGCGGTCGCCGCGGCGCTGGGCGAGGCCGGGTGGGATGCGCGCTCGCCCGAAGCGCGCGCCGCCGCGCTCGGCGCCTATGCCGGCGGCGAGCAGGCCTTGCCGGCGGCGCCCGACGATGCCGGCAACGCGCGGCTGGACGCGGTGTTCGCCGCGCTCGCCGATGCGCGCGCGCGGCACGGCGCCGATGCGCTGGGCAGCTACATCATCAGCATGGCGCACAACCGCGCCGACGTGCTGACCGTGCTGGCGCTGGCGCGGCGCGGCGGCCTGGTCGACGCCGACGGCGCGGTGCCGCTGGACATCGTGCCGCTGTTCGAGACCGTGGACGACCTGCGCGGCGGCACCGCCACCTTGCGCGACCTGCTCGCCGATCCGGTCTACCGCCGCCACCTGGCCGCGCGCCACGACGTGCAGATGGTGATGCTCGGCTATTCGGACAGCGGCAAGGACGGCGGCATCGCCGCCTCGCGCTGGGGCCTGCAGCGCGCGCAGGTGGAACTGCTGGAGGCGGCCGCCGAACTGGGCATCCGCCTGACCTTCTTCCACGGCCGCGGCGGTTCGATCGTGCGCGGCGGCGGCAAGACCACGCGCGCGCTGGAGGCGGCGCCGCGCGGCAGCGTCGATGGCCGGTTGCGGGTGACCGAGCAGGGCGAGGTGATCCACCGCAAGTACGGCATCCGCGCGCTGGCGCTGCGTTCGCTGGAGCAGATGACCGGCGCGGTGCTGCTGTCGAGCCTGCGCCCGCGCGCGCCGGACGCGCGCGAGGAGGCGTGGCGGCCGGTGATGGACATCGTCGCCGAGCACAGCACGCGCGCCTACCGCAGCTTCGTCGGCGATGCCGAGTTCATGCGCTATTTCCGCCTGGCCACGCCGATCGACGTGATCGAGCGGATGACCCTGGGCTCGCGGCCGTCGCGGCGGCTGGGCCAGGACGCGGCGCTGGACAACCTGCGCGCGATCCCGTGGGTGTTCGCGTGGAGCCAGGCGCGCGCGGTGATTCCCGGCTGGTACGGGGTCGGCAGCGGCCTGCGCGCGGCCATCGAGGCCGGCCACGAGGACGCGCTGCGCGAGATGGCGGCCGACTGGCCGTTCTTCCGCACCTTCCTCGACGACATCGCGATGGTGCTGTCCAAGGGCGACCTCAACATCGCCGAGATGTTCTCGCGCCTGGCCGGGCCGCTGCACGAGCGCTTCTTCCCGCGCATCCGCGACGAGCTGGCGCTGACCAAGGGCTGGGTCAAGGCGCTGACCGGGCAGTCCACGCTGCTGCTGCACGACCCGCGCCTGGCGCTGTCGATCCGCCTGCGCAATCCCTACATCGACCCGATCAGCGTGCTGCAGGTGGACCTGCTGCAGCGCTGGCGGGCCACCGAGGGCGAGGACGAGGAACTGCTGCGCGCGCTGGTGGCCTGCGTCAACGGCGTCTCGCAGGGCGTGCAGAACACCGGCTGATCGCGGCTGGGGGCCGGCACCGGCCCCCAGCGTCGCCGGCCCGTCGGGGCGCCCGAACCCGGGCGGACCAGCGGCCCTATCGCAAGCGGACAAAATTGTCCGATAATCCCGGCATGGACCTCCGTGCCGATGCCGCCCACCGCCGCCGTCTGCTGCTCGACGCGGCCGACGAAGTGTTCTGCGAGCACGGCGTGCTGGCGCCGCTGGAACTGGTGGTCGAGCGTTCCGGCGTGGGCCGGGCCACCCTGTACCGCAATTTCGCCGACCGCGCCGAACTGATGACGGCGCTGCTGCAGCGCGGCCTGGACGGGCTGGAGAGTTGCGCGCGCGACATCGGCGAGCGACCCGACGGCCTGTTCCTGCTGCTGCGCGACGTCGCCGAGCACATCGCGATGTCCTCGCCGCTGACCGACTACTGGCGCTCGATGCCGCGCGAGCATCCCACCATCGAAGCGGCGCATGGCCGGTTGATGGCGATCCTGCTGCCGTTCCTGCAACGCGCGATCGGCGCCGGGCTGTGCCGCGCCGAGCTGGACGACGCCGACCTGGGCCTGCTGATGGACATGCTCGGCGCCTGCCAGCGCGGCAACGACGAAGCGCAGCGCAAGGCGCTGGCGCTGCGCGGCTGGCGGCTGCTGTGCCATGCGCTGGCCACGCCGGCGGCGGCCGCGGCGCTATGAGCGCGCGGCGCGGGCGAGGGCAGGGCCGCGGCGATGCCGCGACCGCCGGCGTGGCCGCGCAGGGCGCCGCGCCGCGGCGCTGGCCGGCCCGCGTGGCACACGCCGCGGCGGCGCTGGCGATCGTGCTGGCCTGCCTCTGGGGCGCGCTGTTCCTGGCCTTCCTGCCGCATACCGGCGCGCCGGTGCGCTACGTCTCGGCGCTGCTGTGGGCGGCGATGGGCGGCGCGGCGCTGTGGGGGCTGCGCCATCCCCGCGACTACCGCGTGCTGCCGCTGATCTTCGCCATCGCCTGCGCCGGCCTGGTGTTCGGCTGGTCGCAGCTGCGGCCCGAGCAGGACCGCGACTGGGCCGACGACGTGGCGCAGCCGCTGCAGCCGCAGGTGGACGGCCACATCGTCACCCTGCACAACGTGCGCAACTTCGCCTGGCGCAGCGACAGCGACTACACGCCGCGCTGGGAGACCCGCCAGTACGACCTGGACCGGCTGGTCTCGGCGGACCTGGTGCTGTCCTACTGGATGGGGCCGGCGATCGCCCACACCCTGGTCTCGTTCGGCTTCGACGACGGCCGCCGGGTGGTGTTCTCGCTGGAGATCCGCAAGGAGCGTGGCGAAGCGTTCTCGGCGCTGGCCGGGTTCTTCCGCAATTTCGAGCAGGCGATGATCGCCGCCGACGAACGCGACATCCTCGCGGTGCGCAGCAACGTGCGCGGCGAGGACGTCTACCTGTACCGGCTGAACATCCCGCCGGCGCAGTTGCGCCAGCTGTTCCTGGGCTACGTGGCGCGGGCGCAGCAGCTGCTGCGCCGGCCGGCGTTCTACAACACCGCCACCAGCAACTGCACCACCATCGTGTTCGAACTGGTGCGCAAGTTCGAACCGCAGTTGCCGCTGGACTACCGGCTGCTGCTGTCCGGCTATCTGCCGTCCTACGTGTACGCGCAACACGGCTTCGTGCCGGGCTACGCGCTGGCCACGCTGCAGGCGCGCGGGCGCATCGGCGAGCGCGCGCGCCACGCCGGTGACAGCGCCGATTTCTCGCGGCGCATCCGCGAGGGCGTTCCCGGCGAACGACCGCCCGGGGCGGCGCCCTGATGCGCGCCTTCGCCGGGTGGCCGCTGGCGGCGCGCGCGCTGCTGGCGCTGGGCCTGCTCGCCGGGTCCGGCTGCGCCATGGTCACCGTGCAGTCGCGCGCGGCCGGCGACTACGTCGCGACCAAGCGCGGCGACGTGCTCAGCACCGGTGAACTCAGCGACGCCAGCCAGGAAACGCTGCGCGTGGTGGCGATCGAGCGCAAGGCCTGCGAAGCGGACATTCCCGCCTGCGCGGCGCAACTGCGCGCGGTGCAGGGGCTGGGCGAGGAGCGGCGCCTGGCGACGCTGTCGGAACTGTGGCTGCGCGCGGCGACGCAGCGCACGCCCAAGCGCGCCGCCGCGCTCGACGATGCGGCGCTGCAGGCGTGGCTGGAAACGGCGCGCTACGCCTATGCCTACCTGTTCTTCACCGAGCGCCCGGCCAGCGCGCGTGCCTTCGAGGACCGGCAGACGCAGGTGCGCGACTACTACAACTACGCGGTGCAGCAAGCGGTCGGCGGCCTGTTCGAGCGGTGGCGCGCCGGCAGCGCCAGCGGCGAACTGCACGACGACGAAGCGCTGGCCACCGCCGGCTGGCAGGTGCGCGCGCAGCTGGACAGTTTCCGCCTGCCGGGCGGCGTGTCGCGCCCGAGCGCGATGGTCCCGGCCGCCGCGCTGCACTTCGACGGGCTGCGCAGCAATTACCGGCGCGACGGCTTCGGCGCCGAGCTGGTGGCGGAAGTGTCGCCGGCGCAGGTCGGCGACCCGACCGCGCTGCTGGCGGACGGCACGGCCGCACGGCCGGCGCAGGACACGCCCGCCTTCAGCGAAATGCCGTACGCGACCACCACCGTGCTGCTGCGTTTCGACGGCGACAGCCTGGCGCAGGTGCTGGACACGCGCAACGTGGTAATCGCGCCCTACGATCCGTACCGCGACAACGAGATCGTGGTGCACGGCCAGCGGCTGCCGCTGGCCGCCAACTTCACCGCCGCCTACGGCCTGTGGCTGGCGCGCTCGGGCTTCGCCAAGCAGTCGCTGCGCTCGATGCTCGGCAGCCGCTACGGCATCGAGCAGCCGCACCTGTACCTGATGCAGCCCTACGACCCGAACCGGCGCATCGTGCTGATGCTGCACGGCCTGGGCAGCAGCCCCGAGGCCTGGGTCAACGTCGCCAACGAGATCCTGGGCGACGAGCAGCTGCGCCGCCACTACCAGATCTGGCAGGTCTACTACCCGACCAACATGCCGATCGCCTGGAACCGCGCGCAGATCGAGACGCTGCTGCTGCAGACCCTGCACCACTTCGATCCGCAGGGGCAGGCGCCGGCCTCGCGGCACATGGTGCTGGTCGGGCACAGCATGGGCGGGGTGATCGCGCGGCTGCTGGTCAGCGCGTCCGGCGACCGCATCTGGGACGCCTTGCTGGCCGGCCGCGACCTGAGCGGCGAACGCGGCGTGCGGGTCCGCGAGCGCCTGCAGCCGCTATTGCGCTTCGCCCCGCTGCCGCAGGTCGACCGCGCCATCTTCATCGCCGCGCCGCACCGCGGCACCGCCATCGCCGAAAGCAGCATCGGCCGGCTGGTCGGCAGGCTGATCCGGCTGCCGGTGACCCTGCTGGCGCGCTTCGCCGACGTGATGCGCGACATCGGCGGCGACGACGGCGTGCCGCAACGCCTGCCCAATGGCATCGACAACCTGCGCGATACCGATCCGTTCGTGCGCGCCGCCGCCGACCTGCCGATCTCGCCGGCCGTGCGCTACCACTCGATCATCGCCCGGCGCAAACCGTCGGTACCGCTGGCCGACGCCGACGACGGCCTGGTGCCGTACCGCAGCGCGCACCTGCAGGGCGCCGCGTCCGAACTGGTGGTCACTTCCGGGCACAGCGTGCAGGAGACGCCGCAGGCGATCCTGGAAATCCGCCGCATCCTGCACGCGCAGATCGCGTCGGAATGAGGTTGTGAGGTTGCATCCGGCCGCGTGCGGGCCCGGTGCACTGGAGGAGGGGCTTCAGCCCCAACTCGATCGAAGCCGTCAGGGTCGCGACTGAAGTCGCTCCTACAGGGGACTTGCGTCGAATCGGCTGTGTGCACTGTAGGAGGGGCTTCAGCCCCGACTGGATCCGACGCCGGTAGGTCCCATCGCTTCGCTCGTCGCGACTGAAGTCGCTCCCACAGGAACTTGCGTCGAGCCGGATGGGTGCACTGTGGGAGGGGCTTCAGCCCCGACTGGATCCGACGCCGGTAGGTCCATCGCTTCGCTCGTCGCAACTGAAGTCGCTCCTACAAGGGACTTGGTGGTCAGCTGATTCGCCCACGCAGCGCCTCGGCGTTCACCTATGAACTCCGTCACGCATCTGCAAACATCGCCGCACACAATGCGCCGCAGTTGTTAACGGCCCGTCAGTTCGCGGTCCGGCTCCGACACGGAACCTCCCCCAGATGTTCGCCCAGTTGCCGGCTCGACCCGGCGATACGGGCGCCGCTGTGCCTTCTCCGGTCGCAATGCCGTTGCGCGCCGGGACACCACCCCACGTCCTGATGGAATCCCCATGAACCACGCATCGCACCGCGCCAGGCCGCATCGGCTTGCCGGTTCCATCGCCCTGGCGCTGAGCCTGGCCCTCGCCGCCGCCGCCCACGCCGAAGATCCCGCGCAGGCGCAGGCCGGCGTCGGCGACGACACCGCGCCGGCCGCGGCCAACAAGAACGCCACGACCCTGTCGGCGGTGACCGTCGCGGCCAACCGCTACAACGCCGCCGACATGCAGATGGCGGCCAGCAACACCGCCAACGTGCTGTCGGCCGACGACCTGAAGTACACCGCCGTGCACAACATCGCCGAGGCGCTGGGCCTGCTGCCGGGCGTCAACGTGGTCAACACCGGGCAGTCGTACTTCGGCGGCGTCGACGGCGCCGCGCGCGGCGAGGGCATGTTCGCCTCGGTGCGCGGACTCAACGCCGAGTACAACGTCAACCTGATCAACGGCGTCAACGTCGCCCAGGGCATGCCGTACAGCCGCAGCGTGCAGCTGAGCCTGCTGCCGCCGTCGGGCCTGCAGACCATCGTGTTGAACAAGACCTCCACCGCGGCGATGGACGGCGACGCGATCGGCGGCACCATCGACTACCGCACGCCCAGCGGTTTCGACTACAGCGATGCGCTCGGCGGCAGCATCACCGCCAGCGGGCGCATGGAAAGCCGCGCGCGCGACTACGACGAGAGCGGCCTGGGCAAGGGCGTGGCCGGCGAATTCCACGCCAAGTTCGGCAGCGACAGGCAGTTCGGCCTCTACGCCAGCGCCTACTACGACGAGCGCCACTACGTGAACAGCGAAGTGGCCAGCGCCTCCGCCGCGCGCAACGACGGTTCGTGGGAATTCGCGCGCACCACCGCCAAGGGCGACCTGGCCGCCGGCTACGACGCGGAGGACGCGCTGCAGTCCACCGGCACCAACATCGGCTACTCCGGCGGCGACACCAAGCGCTACGGCGGCAACGTCTCCTTCGACTGGCACGTGGACCCGACCCTGCAGCTGTACGCGCGGGCCACCTACGCCTACGCCAAGACCGAGCAGAACACCGGGTATACGCAGTTCGTGCCGGCCAGCGTCGGCTACACCCAGATCGGCAGCACCGGCGTGTACCAGCCGCAGATCAACCGCGTCGCGGTGCGCTACTGGTACGAGACCAACCCGGAAGTGGCCGACCTGGCCACGTTCCAGTTCGGCGCCGACAAGCAATTGGGTAACTGGACGCTGTCGCCGAACCTGTTCTACGGCTACGGCGACAACGATCGCCCGGACCACATCGAGGTCTCCGCGCGCGTGGACCAGTACACCTCCACCCAGTTCCCGTACGGCGCCAACAGCTTCATCGGCTACGACAGCGAAGGCTTCCCGGTGCCGCAGCTGACCGCGGCGATGCGCGACCAGGCCGGCGACATCGGCAGCCTGTACGCGCGCCGCCACGGCCAGCTGACCAAGTCCTACAGCGGGCAGAAGAAGGGCGGCGCCAAGTTCGACGCGCGCTACGACTTCGACCAGGGCGCGCTGAGCAGCGTGCAGTTCGGCGTGAAGTACGTGGACAGCTCGCGCGAGTTCACCTCGCGCGACTGGACCACCGCCAAGTTCACCGACGGCACCCTGCTCGCCAACACCGGCCTGGTCAACGGCGCATACGATTCGGTGTATCCGGGCAAGTACGACTACCCGACGGTCAAGCTGAGCAACGCGGCGCTGAAGGCCTCGATCGCCCAGTACATGACCCCGGAGGCCTTCGACACCTGCGGCAGCCTGGCGGTCAACAACCAGAACTGCGCGACGATGCGCGGCACCGAAGCGGTGGCCGCGGCCTACGCGATGGCCACGTTCAGGACCGGCGACCTGGAGATCATCCCCGGCCTGCGCTTCGAGCAGACCCGCATCCGCAACACCTACTGGACGATGCCCAAGGACAGCGGCGGCAACGAGCTGGCCGGCTACTTCCAGAACAACCACACCCGCTACGAGGAGCCGCTGCCCAGCGTGTTCCTGAACTACCGCCCGGGCGACGGCCGTTCCGTGTACCGCGCCTCGGTGTGGACCAGCTACACGCGCCCGGCGTTCGTGCAGCTCGGCGGCGGTTCCAACTACGACGTGTCCAGCGACGGCGTCACCACCATCACCGAGGGCAACCCCGACCTGAAGCCGATCAAGGCGCTCAACGTCGATGTGTCCGGCGAATGGGACAACGGCGCCGGCGGCCACGCGATGCTGGCCGGCTACTACAAGCGCCTGTCCGACTACATCTACGAGAACGGCTCGGACGCGGCCAATGCCGGCGCGAGCACCAGCGGCAACGTGCGCTACGTGCGCCCGCAGAACGGCGGCGACGGCAAGGTGCTGGGCGTGGAGGCGGCGGTGCGGCAGACCTTGCAGGGCATGCCGGCGCCGCTGGACGGCTTCGGCATCGGCGCCAACGTCACCCGCCAGTCCACCCGCGTCGACCTGGGCATGACCGGGTTCCACGACGAGCGCATCCAGAACGCGCCGGACCTGATGGCCAACGCCGAGCTGTTCTACGAGAAGGGGCCGCTGTCGGTGAACCTGAGCTACCACTACTCGGGCGAGTACGTGTCGGTCTACGACTACCTGGACCAGGGCGCCAGCTGGGACGATCTGTGGGTGAAGCCGATCACCCGCATCGACCTGCACGTGGGCTATGCGGTGAACGAGCACCTGCGAGCCGACCTGTCGGTGGCCAACCTGACCAACCGCCTGAGCTACTGGGCGCACGTGGGCCGCAACAGCACCGCGATCTCGGACATCGTCGATGCCGGGCGCACCAGCCTGCTGACCGTGAAGTACACGTTCTGAACCGGCGGGCGCTGCTCAGACTCGCTTCCCTCGCGCGTCGCGGCCGCCTGCCGCGGCGCGTGCGGTGGCTCGTATGCGTCGGCGCGCTGCTCGCGTTGCCGGCCCTGCATGGTGGCGCGCAGGAAATTCCTGCGCCCTCCGAATCGCTGCGGATCGACCAGCTGCAATTGCTCGGTTCGCACAACAGTTACCGGCCGTATCCGTCGGCGCGGGTGCGCCGGCGGCTGCGGGCGCATGCGCCGTCCGAGTGGCCGGCGCTGGCCTATGGCCACCCGTCGCTGCAGGCGCAGCTGGCGCTGGGCCTGCTGCAGTTCGAACTCGACGTCGCCGCCGATCCGCGCGGCGGCCTGTACGCGGCGCCGTATGCGCATGGCCGCAACGCGGCGGCGCTGGCGGCGATGCGCACGCCGGGCGCCAAGGTGCTGCACCAGCCGGGGCTGGACTACGCCAGCCATTGCCTGCGGTTCCGCGATTGCCTGGCGATCCTGGCGCGCTGGTCGCGGGCGCATCCGCGGCACGCGCCGCTGGTGGTGCTGGTCAACGCGGTGGATTTCGATCCGCTGCCGGGCGTGTGGCCGCACCGCACCGCCTTCGATGCGGCCAGCCTGGATTCGCTCGATCGCGACATCGCCGGGGTCGTCGGCCGCGCGCGGCTGATCGTGCCCGACGACGTGCGCGGCGCTGCGCCGACGTTGCGTGCGGCGGTGCTGGGCAAGCGTTGGCCGACCCTGGCGCAGGCGCGCGGGCGGCTGCTGTTCGTGCTCGACGGCAATCCGCGGCACGAGGCGCTGTACCGGCAGGGCCATCCGTCGCTGGCCGGACGCATGATGTTCGGCTGGTACCCGGCCGACGCCGCGGAGGCCGCGGTGCTGTCGATCGAGGATCCGCAGGCCGACGCGGCGCTGATCCGCGCGCGGGTCGCGCAGGGCTACATCGTGCGCACCCGCGCCGACGTGGACGGCGTGCAGGCGCGCACCCACGATCGCCGCCGCGCGCAGGCGGCGCTGGACGCCGGCGCGCAATGGATCAGCACCGACTACTACGCCGGCGCGCCCGACCCGCAGGGGCTGGGCTATTGGCTGGGGATCGCCGCGGGCCTGCGCTGCGACCCGGTCAGCGCGCGCTGCGATGGCGCCGGGCAGTGAGCCTTTTCTTTTCTTTTTTTCTTTTCCTGGAACGACGATGAGCAAGCGCATGCGCTGGATGCTGTGGGTGGGATTGGCGGCGGCGACGGCAGGCGCGCAGGCGCGCCCGCCGCAGCGGGCGACGGCGCCGCAACTGCAGGTCGAGCAGGTGCTGATGCTGTTCCGCCACGGCGTGCGCGCGCCGCTGCAGGGCGAGGCCGCCGCGGCCGCGCTCGCCGACCGGCCCTGGCCGGTGTGGGATACGCCGGCGAGCCTGCTCACGGCGCACGGCCGCGCCGCTGTGCAGCTGAGCGGCGACTACACCCGGCAATGGCTGGTGCGCGACGGCGTGCTGCCGGCGACGGGCTGCCCCGGCGCCGGCACGGTCAGCGTGTACGCCAACACCGACCAGCGCACCATCGTCAGTGCCGACATCCTGGCCGAGGCCTTGGCGCCCGGCTGCGGGCTGCAGGCCGGGCATCAGGCGCAAGGCAGCGACGATCCGCTGTTCCGCCCGGTGGAGGCCGGCGCGGTGGACTTCGACGCCGCCGCCGCGGTGGCGTCGATCCAGCGCCAGACCGGCGGCCCCGGCGCGGTGCTCGCGCCCTACGCCAGGGAACTGCGCACCATGCAGCGGATCCTCGGTTGCGCGCCGAACAACCAGGACTGCGATTTCGCGCGCATGCCGTCGTCGCTGGCGCCCGGCGCCAACGGCCGCGGCATCGCCCTGCACGGCCCGCTGGACCTGACCTCGGGCACCGCGGAGGTGTTCATCCTGCAATACGCCGAAGGCCTGCCGCTGGACCAGGTCGGCTGGGGCCGCGCCACCCGCGAACGCCTCGGCGTGGTATCGCGGTTGCATGCGCTGCTGTTCGAGATCTATGCGCGCCCGCAGTACATGGCCGCGCGCGCCGGCGCGCCGCTGGCGCACCGGGTGCTGGACACGCTGGGCGCGGACGGCGCGCCCGCGCTGACCGTCCTGGTCGCCAGCGACACCCACATCGCCGCGCTCAGCGGCTTGCTCGACCTGCACTTCCATCTGCCCGGCTACGGCCTGGACGATTCGCCGCCGGGCGGCGCGCTGGTGCTGGAGCAGGTGCGCGACGTGCGCAGCGGCCAGCGCTACGTGCGCCTGCGCTACCAGGCGCAATCGCTGGACCAACTGCGCGAACTGACCCCGCTGGGCCTGCGCACGCCGCCGCTGCTGCAGACCCTGCACGTACCGGGCTGCAGCGACGCCAGGACGCAGCTGTGCACGCTGCAGCAGTTCCAGCAGGTGCTGCAGGCAGCGTTGCAGCGGCGCGGCTGAGCTGGACTGGCACGGCGCGCTGTCGCTGTACGGTCACTTGTGGGAGCGACTTCAGTCGCGACGGGCTCTACCGACAGGCCCCTGCGGCGATTGACGGCCGGAGTCCACCCGCGGTCGCTTCCACGGGGATTTGCGGCGGGTTGGCTGAGTGCACTGAGAGGATTCCAGTCAACAGCGTCCGCCGGAGCCGCTGCGTTTCCGGCTTCGTTCGTCGCGGTTGAAACCGCTCCCGCAAAGGCGCGCCACTGCCGCAAAAACGCACGCCGACGCGTTGGGTGCACTGGAGGAGGGGTTTCGGCCCCGACAGGCTGCAAGCCGGACGCCGGGGACTGACCCCATTTCGCGTGGCGACCGAAGTCGCTCCCACAGGAGCGCTCGGCAGGTCGCAGCGCAAACTGGACCTGCATAAAAAAAACGGGCCGCAATGCGGCCCGTTTCCATGCAAGCGCGGGCGAGCCGGCTTACTTCAGCTTCGCGTCCGCGCGCAGCGCGTCGGCGCGGTCGGTCTTCTCCCACGAGAAGGCGGTGGCGGCATGCTGCGCGCCGGTGCCGTCGGTGTAGGTGAACGCCTTCGGGGTGCGGCCGAAGTGGCCGTACGAGGCGGTCTGCTGGTACATCGGGTGGATCAGGTCGAGCATCTGGATGATGCCGAACGGACGCAGGTCGAAGTGCTTGCGGATCAGCTTCTCGATCTTGTCGTCGGCGATCTTGCCGGTGCCGAAGGTGGTGACCGAGATCGAGGTCGGCTCGGCCACGCCGATGGCGTAGGAGACCTGCACTTCGCAACGGTCGGCCAGGCCCGCGGCGACCACGTTCTTGGCCACGTAGCGCGCCGCGTAGGCGGCCGAACGGTCGACCTTGGACGGATCCTTGCCGGAGAACGCGCCGCCGCCGTGGCGCGCCCAGCCGCCGTAGGTGTCGACGATGATCTTGCGCCCGGTCAGGCCGCAGTCGCCCACCGGCCCGCCGATCACGAACTTGCCGGTCGGGTTGATGTGGAACTTGGTGCCCTTGTGCAGCCACTTGGCCGGCAGCACCGGCTTGAGGATTTCCTCGCGCACGGCCTCGATCAGGTGCTTCTGCTTGATGTCCGGGTCGTGCTGGGTGGACAGCACCACCGCGTCGATCGCGGTCGCCACGCCGTCTTCGTAGCGCAGGGTGACCTGGCTCTTGGCGTCCGGGCGCAGCCACGCCAGCGGCGAGTTCTTCTTCTTGCGGACCTTGGCCTGCTGCTCGACCAGGCGGTGCGAGAGGTGGATCGCCGCCGGCATGAAGCTGTCGGTCTCGCGGGTGGCGTAGCCGAACATCAGGCCCTGGTCGCCGGCGCCCTGTTCCTCGGGCTTCTTGCGGTCCACGCCCTGGTTGATGTCCGGCGACTGCTTGCCGATCAGGTTGAGCACGCCGCAGGTCTCGCCGTCGAAGCCGACCTCGGAGCTGTTGTAGCCGATGTCCAGGATCACCTTGCGGGTCAGCGCCTCCAGGTCGATCCAGGCGCTGGTGGTGATTTCGCCGGCGACGATCGCCACGCCGGTCTTGACCAGCGTTTCGCAGGCCACGCGCGCGCGCTTGTCCTGGGTCAGGATGGCATCGAGCACCGCGTCGGAAATCTGATCGGCGATCTTGTCCGGGTGGCCTTCGGAGACCGACTCGGAGGTGAAGAGATAGCTGGACATCGCGGCTATATCCTTGTATTCGGATGAAAAGATGGACGCGCATAATACACGGGCGCGGGGCGCTGTGCATTGTGCCCCTGGCGGGGTTGGGCAAGGTTAACCGGTCAGCCGGCGGGGCCGCCGCCGTCACCTTGCCGTAGTCATATTGCAAGATCGGTGTCGCCGCGGGCGCCGAAGCTGTGCGCAGTCAGCAAGGGGGCTTGCCGTGCTCGCACTCGAACGTCGTCTGCAGGATCGCTACCCGCACTGGTTCGCCGGCCGCCGCTCGCGGCTGGTGCGGCCGCTGCTGCGCGGCCTGCAGAAGTGGTCGGGCCTGGACGCGCTGGACGCATTCCTGGACGCCAGCCACGAGCTGCGCGGCTTCGCCCTGGTCCAGGCCGGGCTGGATTTCCTGCAGGCGCGCTACGCGGTGGCGCCGAGCCCGGCCGAGTGCATCCCGGCGCGCGGGCGCCTGCTGATCGTGGCCAACCACCCTTCCGGCGCGCTCGACGCGCTGGCGCTGCTGGATTGCGTGGGCCAGGTGCGCCGCGACGTCAAGATCGTCGCCAACGATTTCCTGTGGGCGCTGGAAGGCCTGCGCGAGCTGCTGCTGCCGGTGCGCATCCTCGGCGGCGCGCCGTCGCCGGCCAGCGTGCGCGCGATCGAGCAGGCGCTGGAGCAGGAGCAGTGCGTGATCGTGTTCCCGGCCGGCGAAGTGTCGCGGCTGGGCTGGGGCGGGGTGGCCGACGGGCGCTGGCGCCGCGGCTTCACCCGCTTCGCGCTGCGCACCGCCACGCCGGTGCTGCCGGTGCGCATCCACGCGCGCAACTCGGCGCTGTTCTACGGCGCCTCGGCGCTGTTCAAGCCGGCCGGCACCGCCTTGCTGGCGCGCGAGATGTTCGCCCGCCGCGAGCGCCGCATCGGCCTGAGCCTGGGCCGTGCCCGCGCGCTGCCGCAAGGCCAGTCCGACGCCGAACTGATGCGCGGCCTGCGCCGCGAGCTGTACGCGCTGGGCCGCGCCGGCGCCAGCGCGCCCGCGCCGAGCGAAGAGCCGCTGGTGCAGGCGGAGGACCCGGCCGCGGTGGCGGCGGAGTTCGCCACGCTGCGCAGCCTGGGCCAGACCCTGGACGGCAAGCAGATCCGGGTCGGGCGGCTGCGCGCCGGCTCGGCGCTGCTGCGCGAGATCGGCCGCCTGCGCGAGCTGACCTTCCGCGCGGTGGGCGAGGGCACCGGCCGGCGCCTGGACCTGGACGACTACGACACCTGGTACGACCACATCGTGCTGTGGGACGGCGCCGCCGCGCGCGTGGTCGGCGCCTACCGCGTGGCCCGCGGCGCGCCGGTGCTGGCCGAACGCGGCCTGGCCGGCTTCTACACCGCCGGGCTGTTCCGCTACGGCGAAGCGCTGCTGCCGCGCATCGCCG
This sequence comes from Xanthomonas sp. AM6, assembly GCF_025665335.1. Lineage (NCBI taxonomy): Bacteria > Pseudomonadati > Pseudomonadota > Gammaproteobacteria > Lysobacterales > Lysobacteraceae > Xanthomonas > Xanthomonas sp. AM6. The sequence continues at coordinate 3,877,032 of NZ_CP106869.1, read as the reverse complement.
CCGGCATGGAACTGGGGCGCAGCTTCGTGGTGCCCGACTACTGGGGCAGCCGCAGCATCGACTACCTGTGGCAGGGCATCGGCGCCTACCTGCGCGACTACCCGCAGGTGCGCTACCTGTACGGCGCGGTCTCGATCAGCGCGGCGCTGCCGCGGCAGGCGCGCGAGCAGATCGTGGCCTACTACGCGCGCTACTACGGCGATGCGCTGGGCGAGGCCGCTTCGGCGCGGCCGTTCGACTATTCGCAGGCGCCGCCGGCGTTCGACGCGCTGGACGCGGACACCGCGTTCAAGGTGCTCAAGGGCAACCTCGACGCGCTCGGCGCGGCGGTGCCGATGCTCTACAAGCAATACACCGAACTGTGCGAGCCCGGCGGCGCGCGCTTCCTCGCCTTCGGCGTGGACCCGGCGTTCAACGACGCGGTCGACGGCCTGATCGAACTGGATCTGCAGCGCATCCGCAGCAAGAAGCGCATGCGCTACCTGGAACGGCCCCGCAGCGAAGCAGAGGTGATGGCATGAACAAGGTGAGCAGCTTGTCCCCGCGCCGCGCGGTGTTCGTGTCCGACGTGCATCTGGGCGCGCCGCATTGCCATGCGCGCGAGCTGGCCGATTTCCTCGGCGGCCTGCACTGCAGGCAGCTGTACCTGGTCGGCGACATCGTCGACTTCTGGTGGATGGCGCAGCGCCGCGCGGTATGGGGCGCAGCGCACCAGCGCGTGATCGACGCGCTGCATGCGCTGGCGCGCAGCGGTACCGAACTGATCTACGTGCCCGGCAACCACGACCGCCCGATCCGCCGCTTCTGCGGCCTGGCGCTGCCGGCGATGCAGGTGCGCCGGCGCGCGGTGCACGAGACCGCCGACGGGCGCCGGCTGCTGGTGGTGCACGGCGACGACTACGACGCGGTCACCCAGTTCGGCGGCCTGCAGGAGAAGTTCGGCGACTGGCTGTACTACCGCATCCTCACCGGCAACCAGCTGACCAACCGCGTGCGCCGCCGCTTCGGCATGCGCTACTGGTCGCTGGCCGACTACCTGAAGCGGCAGAGCAGCGCCGCCGAACGCTACATCGAACGCTTCGTCGACGCCGGCCTGTCCGACGCGCGCCGCCGCGGCCTGGACGGCGTGGTCTGCGGCCACGTGCACCGCGCCGGCCTGTTCGAGCGCGACGGCCTGGTCTACGCCAACGACGGCGACTGGGTCGAAAGCCTCACCGCGCTCGCGGAAGAGGCCGACGGTACCCTGCGCCTGCTTTCGCATCGCGGCGAGGTGCTGACCGAACTGCCGCCGCGCCTGCGGCTGGCCCAGGAGAGCGCCTGGCCGCGGGCGGCCTGACGCCGGCGGTTCCCGCGATACGACGCAGTGCCGGATGAGTGCTTCGGCGGCGCATGCGGCCGAACCTGCGCGCTTCTTGCCGAGCGCTTGCGCCGGCGGCGGGTGCCGCCGCGGCCGACCGCCAGATTGGCCAGCCGGTGCGCGCGCTGGAAGGACGTCGAACATCGCGGTGTGATGGACATTCCGCAATCGACGCGCCGCAGCCGTGAGCGCGGCATGCGCTTGATCGGCATGCACTCCATCGGGTCTACTGCGTTCCTTCGGAGCGGCAAACCCGGTCAGGACTCCACGATCGGGCCTGGTTGCCCGCACTGACCAACGGCGCCGCCGCGCAAGCGCGTCGCATCTCGATCACGTCGGGGGTCATGGAGAAAGTGAAGCCAGGGAAGGAGTCGTCCGGCCGGTCGTTGCGGTCCGCGTGGAACGGGTTGAGCCCGATCGCGCCAGCCCCTTCCGGCATCGTCGTCTATACGCCCGCCGCGACTGCAAGCGCGCGGCGCCAGGCAAGCCTCGGACTGTGCTGCGCGCTCATCCTGCTCGTGGCGAACGGTACCTCGATCGCGGGAAACACGGTGTCCGGCTGCCCGGATGACAGGGCGGCGCGCACGCTTCCGGATGCGGCGCTTTGCATCCGGCATGTCGGGCTTTCGCCGTCGGAAACAGCGCGCGGCGCGCGGGTGGAAGCGCTGTTCGCGCACGCCAAGGACCGCCTCGACGCTGGCCGCTTCGAGGCCGCCGAGCAGGCGCTGGACTGCGCCGACGCCACCATCGGCGAAGGCGGCGACGGCGACGAGCGCTTGCGCTACGAACTCACGCGCCGCCGCGGCATTCTCGAATTTCGCCGCGAACGCATTGCGCAGGCGCTCGAGCGGTTCGAGTGCGCGGCCACGCTGTCCAGGGGGCTCGGCGATCGCGGGGCGGAGGCGCGCGATCTGAACAACGTGGGCGCGGCGCTGCGCCGTCTCGGCGATTTCCGCGGCGCCCTGCGCAATATGACGGTCAGCCTCGGGATCCAGCGTACCCAGGGCGAAGTCGCGGCGTCCGTGCTCAACAACATCGCCGACGTGTATCGCGAATTGCGCGAGCCCGGCACCGCGATGCGCTACTACCGCGATGCGCTCGCCGCCAACCGCGCGAAGGGCGACGCCATCGAGGCGGCGCATGTGCAGGAGACCATGGCCGAGCTGGCGCTCGACGGCGGCGAGACGCGCCAGGCGCTGGCCTGGCTGCAGGAGGCTCTGGCCGTCTACCGCGAGAAGGGCCGCCGGGTCTATGAGCTGCGGGTCCATGACGGCCTGATCCGCGCGGCGCTGGCGTTGGGCGACGTGCCGCAGGCGCGGCGCTGGAGTTCCAGCGCGCTGGCGCTGGCCGATGCGTGGAAGCTGCCGCTGCCTTCGGCGTTGCAGCTGCAGATGGCGCGCACGACGCGGCTCGAAGGCAACGCCGCCGCCGCCGCGGCGCGGCTGCGCGAGGCGCTGGCATCGGCCGCCAGCGGCGATCCGGTGCGGGTGCCGCTGCTGGAGGAGCTGGCGCGGCTGCAGGAAAGCACGGGCGACGCGGTGGCGGCCAACGCCACGCTGCGGCGCGCGAACGCGGAAGCCACCGCGCTGGTGCGCGCGCAGCACGACCGCCAGCTGGACTGGTTGCGGATCCGCTTCGAAACCGCGGAACAGCAGCGCACCATCGCCCAGCTGGAAAGCGAGAACCGCCTGCGCAAGGCCCAGCTGCGGCAACGCACGCTGCTGCTCTGGCTCGTGCTGGTGTCCGGCGTCGCGGCGGCGCTCGGCGTGTGGCTGTTGCTGCAGCGGCGCCGGCAACGCGAACGCCTGCTGGAAGCTGCGCGGCGGGTCCGCCACGAGGAGAAGCTCGCCCGCTACCGGCGCGAGGCGGACGCGCTGGCCGAGGATCGCAACCTGCTGCAGACGCTGCTCGACAGCCGCGAGGATGCGGTGTGCCTGCTCGATGCCGAAGGGCAGGTCCTGGTCGCCAATCGCGCCGGACGCCTTCGGCTCGGCGGCGCAGACGATGCCGAGCCAGTGGGACAGGCGGTGTCCGCCTTCGCGGCCGAAGCCGATCGTCCCGCGCTGCAGTCGGCGCTGGAGCGGATGGAGGACAGCGCGGGGCAGCGCATCGCGTTCGTCGCCCAGCATGGCGGCGCGCTGCTCGCAACGCTCGAACCCTGGACGGGAGGCGACGGCCTGGTCGTCCTCGCCCTGCAGGAACGCGGCAGCGATGCGGCCGCGGACACCGGGCAGGCCGCGGAGCAGGAGGAGGGCGCCGCCGCGCCTGCGATGCGCGACGCGTTCCGGCGCACGCTGGTCGAACTCATGCTGGCGGTCATCGACGCCTGGGAACGGGCCACCGGGACCGGCCGGCTGGAACTGGCCGAGCGCAGCCGGATCTGGCGCGTGAACATCGACGACGGCCGCCTGCGCGCGCGTGCGATGGAGCGCTATCTGGCCGTCTCCAAGTTGCCAAGCAACCCGCGCTGGCGGGATGTGCTGCGTTCGGCCTATTTCGTGCTCGCGCACTGCGACGGATTGCCGGCGGACACGCGCGCCGCGCTGCAGTCCCGGGTCGACGCGGTGCTGGCCTATACCCGCCGGGACGCGCTCGTCTGACGGCGGGGCGTTCCTCACCGGCCGGTCAGCGTCCGCGCTTGGCCGGGCAGACCACACAGGCACCCTTCAGGCCCTGCTCCATGCGGTACGCGGTGTGGTGGTCCCTGGCCAGGAAGGTATCGGGCCCGAGGATGAACGGCTTCGCCGATTTCGACGGCGCCACGATGTCGCAGTAGGCGCCAATGGTTTCCAGCGCATTCATGTACGGCTGCTCGTGGTCGACCACGCCGCACTTGTCCATCAGCTCCCGCAGTTGCCCGCCGTTGAAATCGAACTTCACGACGATCTCCGGCTCCCGGTCTTCCTCCAGGCACCAGTTCGGCGGCAGGGTGTCGTGGCCGTGGGCGGCCATGGGCAAGGTCAGCAGGGCCGCGACGATGGCGGCATGGACGGAACGGCAGGCGAGCATCGGAGCCTCGGCACATGAGCGACGGGACCTGCAGCGTAAGAGCGGCGGCGACGCGGGGGCCAGCGCGTCCGCGGGTATAGACCGGGAACAAATCCGCGTAACGCATTGATTCTCCGATGGCGGCATCCGCGCCGCAGGCCGGGACACGCATGATCGCAACGGGAGGGCCCCGCCCTTGGGTTCGCCAATTCGACCCGGTTCGCTCCTGCGGCGACCCGGTTTCGCCCTCGTGCCTCGCCGCAGCCCTGCCTAGCCTGAAGCCGCCGCATCGCACCGCGTGCCGATGCGGCGCTGTCCTCATTGCCCGAAGGCCTGTGCAGGGACGTCGGGAAACCAGGCCAGCTCAACCCATCCATTGCAGGAGACGTTCATGAAGAAGAAGTTCTTTGTCGCAACGGCCGCCCTTCTGGCCGGCAGTGCCTTCGCCGCCCCCGTGCTGGCGGCCGAGAACCCCGTGGACCAGGCAGGCATCCAGCACAACATGTACCTCGGCTGCCTAATGGACGCCAATGCCTCGCCCGACGAGGCCCTCACCGTCGCGGTCAAGAAGTGCGGCTACGACCCCGGCATGCCGCTGGAGCGGTTCATCGCCACGCAACAGCCCATCGTCGACTCGGTCGACCCGACCCGGCCGATGGCGGAAAACCTGGCCGGGCTGCGCCAGCAGCTCAGCGCCTACGAATTCTCGTTCATCGTGCGGATGGACCAGATCGTCGAGAACGCCGAGGACATGGACGCCGCGGCGCTGCAGTTCGAGGAACTGGAGAAGGAAGCCATGGTGCGGCTCGATCCCAGGTCCAAGAACGGCGCGCTAATCCTGGGCGGGCTGAGCGTGGCCAAGCACTCCAACCGCTACTGGTCCAAGTACGCGGCCGAGAGCGGTGAGGCCGCCGCTGGCGACACCACCGCGAAGAAGAAAGGGCGGTTCTGGAGATGGCTGGCCGTGGTCGGGTCGGACGTGGTCGGTTTCCTGCTCACCGAAAACCCCGTCACCGCGGCCACCACCTCCAGCACGGTCTACGACATCGTGTTCTGACACGGCCGCCGTCCCATGCGCCACCGTCATCCGCACCGCATCGCGCCGCGCCGATGCATCGGTGAGCACATGCCCAGGTCTGCGCATGGACCCGAGTCACCTCACCCATCCATTGCAAGAGAATGCTCATGAACAAGAAGCGCTTTGTCGCAACCGCCGCCCTGCTGGTCGGCAGTGCCCTCGCTCTCCCCGCGCTGGCGGCCGAGAACCCCGTGGACCAGGCAGGCATCCAGCACAATATGTATCTCGGCTGCCTGATGGACCTGAACGTGTCGCACGACGAGGCCCTGACCGTGCTGGTCAAGAAGTGCGGCTACGACCCCGGCATGCCGCTGGAGCAGTTCATCGCCACGCAGCAGCCGATCATCGATGCGATCGATCCGACGCGGCCGTTGACGGAAAATCTGGACGGGCTGCGCCAGCGGTTCAGTGCCGAGGAATTCGCGTTCATCGTGAAGATCGATCAGATTGTCGAGAACGCCGAGGACCTGGATGCGGCGGCGGTACAGTTCGAGGAACTGGAGCGGGACGCCTTGGCGCGGCTCGATCCCACCTCCAAGAACGGCGCGCTGATCCTGGGCGGGCTGAGCGTGGCCAGGCACTCCACGCGGTACTGGTCCAAGCAGGCGGCCGCGAGCGGTCAATTCGCGGCCGAGAGCGCCACGGCGAAGAAGAAGGGGCGGTTCTGGAAGTGGCTGGGCGTCATCGCGGCCGATGTGATCAGCTACTTCCAATCGGAAAACCCCGCCACGGCGGCCACCTCCTCCGACGATGCCCATACCCTCTTCTTCGAAGGATTCTGATCCGGGCGGCGCATGGGAAGGGAAGGCGTCCCGGTGGGGCGCCTTTCTTTTGCGTTTCGCCGACCGCGAGCTGGCGGGTCGTCGCTGTCGCGACGGCGCTTTCCCATGACTCCGCTTGGCAAAAGAGGCATCCCGGCCGAGCGCCGCAGCCGCTTGCACTGCAACCGCTCGCCGCTGCGGTCACGCAAACAGAGCAAAATCACGGCGACCGCCACCAGCACCGCCACCGCCGCGCACCCGTCGCGTTATCGCTGCTAGCATCGGCCGATGGATTCCCTTTCCCAGATCGTACTCGGCGGCGCCATCGCCGCGGTCATCACCCCCGCGGCGCATCGCCGCGCCGCGCTGCTCGCCGGCGCCGCGCTCGGCACGCTGCCCGACCTCGATTCGCTGCTCCTGCTGCCGCTGACCCGCGACCCGGTCACGTTGATGACGGTGCATCGCAGCTTCAGCCATTCGCTGTTCGTGCTGCCGTTGCTCGGCTGGCTGATCTGGTGGCTGTTCCGGCGCTTCGGTCACGGCCGCGTCGCCGCAGCGCCGCAGCGCTGGTTCTGGGCGATCCAGTTGGCGCTGATCACCCATCCGCTGCTCGATGCGTTCACCGTCTACGGCACCCAGCTGTGGTGGCCGCTGCGGCCGCCGCCGGCGATGTGGTCCAGTGTCTTCATCATCGATCCGGGCTACACGCTGTGGCTGATCCTGGCCTGCGCCATCGCCTGGTGGGGGCGTACGCGGCGCGTGGCGCAACAGGCGTTGCTGGCCGGGCTGATCCTGAGCAGCGCCTACCTGGGCTGGTCGCTGCTGGCCAAGCATCTGGTCGATCGCGAAGCCGACCGCGCGCTGGCGGCGATGGGGCTGCAGCATGCGCCGCGCTTCTCGGTGCCGATGCCGTTCAACACGCTGCTGTGGCGGGTGGTGGCGATGACGCCGGGCGGCTACGTGATCGGCGAGCGCTCGCTGGTCGCCGACCGCGGGCCGATGCGCTTCCAGGGTTTTCCCTCCAACACGCAGGCGCTGGGCGAAGCGCGCGCGCTGCCGGCGGTGCAGCGGCTGCGCTGGTTCAACCGCGGCTTCATGCGCGCGCAGGTCAAGGACGGCGAGCTGGTCCTCAGCGACCTGCGCATGGGCCTGGAGCCGGACTACAACTTCAACTTCGTGGTGGCGCGGCGGCAGGGCGACGGCTGGCAGGCGATCGAACCGCGCCAGCTGCAGGCCGCGTACCGCGCGCCGGTGGCGCGCGGGCAGATCGGCGCGGCGCTGGCGAAGATGTGGCGGCGGATCTGGACCGAACCGGCAGCGGCCACACCGGTCGGCGCGCCGCCGCCTGCCGCGCGCTGAGCGCGCCGGGCGGACATCTGTCCTGCGGGTCCACCGCGGCGGCGGTCAGTAGACCGTCGCGCGCGCCTGCACGAACGAATAGAAGAACACCGCGTCCGGGTCGCTCTGCACCTGCGCCATCTCCCGGCGCATGCCGGCCACGGTGTCCTCGCCGACCGCGCCGGCCTGCAGCAGCCGCTCGGCGGCGGACAGCAGCACTTCTTCCCAGAAGGCGATCATGGTCTTGCGCCGGGCCGGTTCGCGGTTGTCCAGGTGCAGCGTCTTGATCTCGGTGCTGACGTCGCGGTAGCCGCCGGCCAGCAGCAGGTTGCCCAGCTTGGCGCCGACGAACGGATCGCCGCCGTGGTCGTACTGGAAGTCGTTGAACGCCATCCAGTAGCGCCACACGTTGGGCGAATACGGATGCAGCAGGAACGAGGCGTTCATCACCTCGGTCACGTACACCGGCGCGCCCGGCGCCAGTACGCGCCGCACTTCGCTCAACACTCGCGCCGGCGACGGCACGTGTTCCAGCACCCAGCACAGGAACGCCGCATCGAAGCTGCGCGGCTCGAACGGCAGGTCGCCGGCATCGGCCTGCTGCAGGGTGTAGCGTTCGCGGCACCACGGCATGCGCTGCAGATTGTCGCGCGCGGCCTGCAGCTGCACCTCGCTGAGGTCCACGCCGGTCACGTGCAGGTCGGGAAAGCGGCGCAGCAGGACTTCGGTCTGCGCGCCGACGCCGCTGCCCACTTCCAGCAGGCGCCGCGCGCCGGTGTAGTCGATCTGGTTGAACAGCGTGGCTTCGAGCAGGCGCGCCTGCTTCAGCAGCCGCGCCTGCTCGGTGCCGGAAAAGCCATGCAGATAGGTGGGGGCTTCGGGCGTACTCATGGCGGGCTCCTGGCGGCGGCGCTCAGGCCGCCGCGGGCAAAGCGGGCGCCACGCCGGCGATCAGCGCGTCGAAGTAGTCGGCGGTCAGCGCCAGCTGTGCCTGCGCGGTCTCGGCGCGGTTGACCACGGCGCGGAACGCCGCGTTCTCGGGGCGGTCCTTGGCGTACCAGCCCAGGTGCTTGCGCGCGATGCGCACCCCCTGCGCCTCGCCATAGAACGCGTGCAGCGCCTGCAGGTGGCCGAGCAGGGTGTCGCGCACGAACGGCAGCGACGGCGCCGGCAGCAACTCGCCGCTGGCCAGGTAGTGCGCGATCTCGCCGAAGATCCACGGCCGGCCCTGCGCGGCGCGGCCGACCATCACCGCATCGGCGCCGGTCGCGGCCAGCACCTGCGCGGCCTTGTGCGGCGAGTCGATGTCGCCGTTGGCGATCACCGGGATGCGCAGCGCGGCCTTGATTTCGCCGATGGTGGCGTACTCGGCCTGGCCGCTGTAGTGCTGGTCGCGGGTGCGGCCGTGCACGGCCAGCGCGGCGATGCCGCAGTCCTGCGCGATGCGGGCGATGGCCGGGCCGTTGCGGTGGTCGCAGTCCCAGCCGGTGCGGATCTTCAGCGTCACCGGCACCGGCGAGGCGTTCACCACCGCGGTGAGGATGCGCGCCACCAGCGCCTCGTCGCGCATCAGCGCCGAGCCGGCCCAGGCGTTGCACACCTTCTTCGCCGGGCAGCCCATGTTGATGTCGATCAGCTGCGCGCCGTGGTCGGCGTTGTAGCGCGCGGCCTCGGCCAGCTGCTGCGGCTCGGTGCCGGCGATCTGCACGCTGACTGGGTCCGGCTCGCCGGCGTGGTCCATGCGTTGCAGCGATTTGCGGGTCTGCCAGAAGCGCGGGTCGGAAATGGTCATCTCCGACACCGCCAGGCCGGCGCCCAGGCGCTTGCACAGCAGCCGGAACGGCTTGTCGGTGACCCCGGCCATCGGCGCCAGGATCACCTTCGGTTCGATCGTGTAGGGGCCGATGCGCATGCGGGCATTGTCGCCGCCGCGGCGGCCGCTGCCAACTGCGCGCCGGGCGCCGCCCAGCGGCGCAACGGCTCAGCGGATCAGCTGGTACAGCTCGAAGCCGTCGGCGTTGCCGTCCAGGATCAGCAGCAGCTCGTCCGGTCCCAGCGCGACCAGGCGGCCGACGCTGTTGCCGTGGGTGCCGTCGGAGACGTTGCCGGGCGCGTACCGGCCTTCCGGCTCGTCGTTGACGGTGCTGGCGCCCAGGAACGCGAATTCGCGGCTGCCGGCGGCCAGCGGATACAGCGTGCCGCTCCTGCGCTGCGAGCCGCTGGTCTTGCGCAGGCGGTAGCCGCAGGGATCGGCGCCGATCTCGGCCTTGAAGTAGGGATAGGCGTAGGCGAAGCGGCGGTCGACCTGGATCGAACGCACCTTCCAGCGGCCGTCCAGCGTGCCCGGCGCCTGCGGCGCCTGCGCGCGTTGCAGCAGGGTGCGGGCCAGCGCCGCGCCGGCCTCCATGTCGGCGTCCTCGTAGCTCGGCGCGATCGCCTGCTGCAGGGTGCGCACGGACACGGTGGCCGTGGCGCGGTCGGCATCGGCGGCGATGCTGTTCCAGTCGCAGCGCGGCGCGGCGAGCGCGGACAGCGGCGCCAGCAACAGGCACAGCGCGACGAACGACATGACGGAAGAACGTGGCATCGGGAACTCCTTGTCGGATGCGCGCCCGTCGCGGCGACGGGCGCTGTAGCGGGACGGCTGGGCGGCGGCCGGCGCGCGCTCAGCCCAGCTCGGGCACCAGCGCGGGCATCGACGCCGCGGCGCCCTCGGCCTCGGTCGAACGCGCCGCGTAGTGGTTGGCGAAGCGCACGTGGGTGGCGAAGGCGGCGTTGGGCGATTGCGCCAGCGAGGCCGCCAGTGCGCCGTTGAAGGCGTCGCCGGCGCCGGTGGTGTCCACGGTCTGCGCGGCCTCGGCGCCGATGCGGTAGTACGGCTGGGTATCGCCGCGCATGCGCTCGTCGGGGTGCGAGATGAACGCGCCCACCGCACCCAGCGTCACCACCACGGTGCCGCCCGGCAGCAGCTTGCGGCACAGCGCGTGCAGGCTGCCGCCATCGACGGCGGCGACGTCGTCGGCATCCACGCGCTCGCCGACGTGGCGCGCCAGCAGCGCGACGAACTCGGTCTCGTTCGGGGTCAGCACGTCGGCCAGCTTGAGCAGGCCGATGCTGGTCTGCGCATTGGCCGGCGCCGCGTTGAGCACCGTGGTCAGGCCGGTCTCGCGCGCCAGCGCCAGGGTGCCCTCGATGGTCTCGATCGGCGACTCCAGCTGCGCCAGCAGCACCCGCGCCGAGCCCAGCAGCGCGCGCTGCGCCTGCACGAAGTCCAGGCTCAGCGCGGCGTTGGCGCCAGCGCCGATGACGATGGTGTTGCGGCCGTGGCCGTCGACGTAGATGCCGCCGGTGCCGGTCGGCTCGGTGCTGGCCTCGGCGGCCAGGTCGATGCCGTCCTGCGCGGCCAGCGCGCGCGCCATCGCCCCGCCGGCGTCGTCGCCGAGCGCGCAGACGAAGGTGGTGCGGGCGCCGGCGCGCGCTGCCGCCACCGCCTGGTTGAAGCCCTTGCCGCCGGGGCCGGTGCTGTAGCGGCCGGCGATGGTGGCGCCGGGGGCGGGCAGGGTGTCGCAGCGCCAGACGTGGTCGACATTGAACGAACCGACGACGATGACCGAACTCATAGGCATGTGCTGCTTCTCAACGGGTACTGGGGGAAGGGGAACGGCATCAGCCGAAGTGCGACAGCACGCCGGCGATGGTGGCGGTCATGAAGGTGGCGATCGAGCCGCCCAGCACCGCGCGCAGGCCGAACCGCGCCAGGTCGTGGCGGCGCTCCGGGGCCAGGCCGCCGATGCCGCCGATCTGGATCGCGATCGAGCTGAAGTTGGCGAAGCCGCACAGCGCGTAGGTGGCGATCAGCCGGCCCTCGGCGCTCAGGCTCATGCCCGGGACCTGGCCTTTGACGATCTGCGCCAGCTCGCTGTAGGCGACGAATTCGTTGATGACGACCTTCTGCCCGATCAGCGAACCGACCGTGGTCGCGTCCGCCCACGGCGTGCCGATCACCCAGGCGATCGGCGCCAGCAGGTAGCCGAAGATGGTCGACAGGTTGGTCGGGCGGCCGATCGCCGCGGCCAGGCCGGTGGCGTCGCCCAGCCAGGTCAGCGGCGCGTTGACCAGCGCGATCAGGGCGATGAAGGCCAGCAGCATCGCGCCGATGTTCAGCGCCAGGCGCAGGCCGTCGCCGGCGCCGGCGGCGGCGGCGTCGATGACGTTGCTGGTGGTCTTCTCCACTTCCATCTTGACCGTGCCGCGGGTCAGCGGCGTGCCGGTCTCCGGGATCAGCAGCTTGGCCACCACCAGCGTCGCCGGCGCGGCCATGATGCTCGCCGCCAGCAGGTGCTTGGCGTAGAACGCCTGCTCCACCGGGTCGGTGCCGCCGAGCATGCCCACGTACGCGGCCAGCACGCCGCCGGCGATGTGCGCCATGCCGCCGATCATCATCGTCAGCAGCTCGGACTCGGTCATCTTCGGGATGTACGGGCGCACCGTCAGCGGCGCCTCGGTCTGGCCGATGAACACGCTGGCGCAGACGCTGGTGGTCTCCGCGCCGGACACGCGCATCACCTTGGTGATCGCCCAGGCCATCACCCGCACCACCGCCTGCATCACCCCCAGGTGGTAGAGCACGCCCATCAGCGCGGAGAAGAAGATGATCGTCGGCAGCACCTGGAAGGCGAAGATGAAGCCGTAGGTCTTGGTGTCCAGCAGGCCGCCGAAGATGAAGCGGGAGCCTTCGTTGACGAAGCTCAGCACCTTCACGAACAGCTGCCCCAGCCAGTCGAAGACCTCGCGTCCGCCCGGCACCAGCAGCACCAGCGAGGCGAAGCCGATCTGCAGGATCAGGCCGGTCGCGACCAGCTTCCAATCGACCGCGCGCTTGTTGTTCGAGAACAGCCAGGTGATCCCGATCAACACCGCCAACCCGAACAGGCCGAAGCCGATCCTCCCCAAACCCTCGACCATCTGCTTCCCCTGGATCGCCGGACCAAAGAGAGGAAGCCTAGTGCAGGGGGTGACGGGCGGCAAGGCAAACCCCGTTCAGCGCGGGAAACCGCTGGCCGATCGAGGCGCCGCGCGACGCTGGGCGCGCGCCCCGGCCCCGCTACACTGTGCGGCCGCCCGCCGGCCATGGTGCCGGCCCGTACAGGAGGAGTAGCCATGCACTACCGTTGCCTCGGCGCCACCGGGTTGCAGCTGTCGGCGCTGTCGTTCGGCGCCTGGATCAACTTCGGCGGACAGATCGGCCGCGACGAAGCGCGCAACCTGATCGCCGCCGCCTGGGACCACGGCGTCAACTTCTTCGACAACGCCGAGGTCTACGCGCGCGGCCGCGCCGAACAGGTGATGGGCGACGTGATCGCCGACCTGCGGTTGCCGCGCGATGGCTATTGCGTGTCCAGCAAGGTCTACTTCGGCGCGGTCGACGCGCCGCGCCCGACCCAGCGCGGGCTGTCGCGCAAGCACGTCACCGACGCCTGCCACGCCGCGCTCAAGCGGCTGCGGGTGGACTATCTGGACCTGTACTACTGCCACCGCCCCGACGCCGACACGCCGGTGGAGGAAACCGTGCGCGCGATGGACGCGCTGATCCGGCAGGGCAAGGTGCTGTACTGGGGGACCTCCGAATGGCCGGCCGAACGCATCCGCGAGGCCGCGCAGCTGGCGCAGGCGCTGGGCCTGCAGGGGCCGTCGATGGAGCAGCCGCAGTACAACCTGCTGCATCGCCAGCGCGTGGAGCGCGAGTACGCGCCGCTGTACGCCGAACTCGGCCTGGGCACCACGATCTGGTCGCCGCTGGCCTCGGGCCTGCTGACCGGCAAGTACAACGACGGCATCGATCCGGCCTCGCGGCTGGGCCAGGCCGGCAACGCCTGGCTGCACGAGGAGGTGATCGGGCCGCCGGCGCAGCGCCGCGTCGAGCGCGCGCGCGCGTTCACCGCGCTGGCGGCCGCCGAGGGCGTGGCGCCGGCGGCGCTGGCGATCGCCTGGTGCCTGCGCAATCCGCACGTGTCCACGGTGATCCTCGGTGCCAGCCGCGTGGCGCAGCTGCTGGAGAACTTCGACGCGCTGCCGCTGGCCGAGCGCGAAGACCCGGCGTGGTGGGCGCAGGTCGAGGCGGCGGTGGCCTGAGCGGGCGCGCCGTCGGCGGCGGTCGAGTGGGAAGGCGCCGAGCGGGGCAGGCGATTCGTTTTGACTTTCGATGACCGAATTTCGATCCGTAGCTTGAATCGACGCAAACGAGAACGGCTCTTGCTTAATTATTGAGAATCATTATCATCCGTATCGACCCCTGTGTACGGAGCCCGACCATGACCGCTCAACCCGTCCTGCTGCGTCATCCCGAGACCCTGAGCCTGCGCGAGCGCGCGCTGCCGCGCGCAGTGCCGGCCGAAGAGACGATCAGCAGCGAGGCGCTGCTGAAAGGGCGCCGCGAGGTGCTGATCCAGCATGGCGACCGCGTCTATCGCCTGCGCCATACCAGCAACGACAAGCTGATCCTGACCAAGTGACCCGCCCGGCCGCGCAACGCGCGGCCAGGCCACCCGTTCGACACTGCCGCCACCTGGCCGGACCGCTGCGTCCGCCGCGGCCGCCCGCAGTCGCGACCGTTTCTCTCCCCCGGCCCTTGCGCCGGCCTGTGTGCCGGCGTGGCCGGGTCTTTCGCGACCCACCGATGACTTCCATGATCCGTACCGCTCCGCTCACCGGCGCGCTGTGGCTGGCCCTGGCCGCCTGCGCGCATGCCGCTCCCGCCCCCGCAGACGCTGCCGCGCCTGCCGATGCCGCCACCCCGCGCGATTTCGACCGCCTGCAGGTCACCGCCACCCGCACCCAGCGCGCGATCGTGGACGTGCCCAGCAGCGTCGAGGTGATCGACCGCGAGCAGATGGACCAGGAGCTGGTGCACGACCTGAAGGACCTGCTGCGCTATACGCCCGGCGTCTCGGTCACCGGCAACAGCGGCCGCTTCAGCGGCATCGGCGGCATCCGCATCCGCGGCCTGGACGGCAACCGCGTGCTGATCCAGACCGATGGCATCCCGGTCGCGGACAGCTTCAGCTTCGGCAGCTATCTCAACGCCAACCGCAACTTCGTCGACATGGAAACGCTCAAGCGGGTCGAGATCGTGCGCGGCCCGGCCAGCTCGCTGTACGGCTCGGACGCGCTCGGCGGCGTGGTCGCCTACGTGACCAAGGATCCGGCCGACTACCTGGCGCCGGGCAAGCACAGCTACGTGGGGCTGAAGTTCGGCTACGAGAGCGAATGGGACGGCCTGTTCGGCGGCGCGCTGGTCGCCTTCGGCGGCGAGCGCTGGAGCGGCATGGCCGCGGTCAGCCACCGCCAGGGCCAGGAAAGCGAGACCCAGGGCGACAACCGCAGCACCGGCGCGGCGCGCACCGCGCCCAACCCGCTCAGCAGCGACGGCCGCAGCCTGCTCAGCAAGCTGGTCTACGCGCCGAGCGCGAACCAGCGCTTCAAGCTGACCGTGGACGGCAACGAGGACTATTCCCGCATCGATGCGCTGAGCAACGTCACCGCCAGCATCCTGTCGCAGCGCGGCCGCGACCATCAGACCCGCGCCCGCGTGTCGCTGGCGCACGAAGTGGACCAGCTCGACGCCGCGTTCGCCGACGACCTGCAGTGGCAGCTGTACCGGCAGGACAGCGAAAGCCTGCAGCGCACCGACGAGCGCCGCAGCAACAACACCCTGCGCCATACCGAACACAACTTCGACCAGCGCCTGTACGGGCTGCAGGCCAACCTGCACAAGCAGGTGGACCAGGGCCGCGTGGTCCACGATTTCAGCTACGGCATCGACCTGTCGTGGAGCGACACCCACGAAAAGCGCGACGGCTACACGCAGAACCTGGGCACCGGCGCGATCAGCAAGACGGTGGGCCTGGAGACGTTCCCGGTGCGCGACTTCCCGGTCACCGAGACCACCAAGGCCGGCGCCTACCTGCAGGACGAGATGCGCCTGGCCGATGGCCGCTTCAGCCTGATCCCGGGCCTGCGCGTGGACTACTACCGGCTGTCGCCGCAGGTGGACGCGATCTTCGCCGCCGACAATCCCGGCGTGGCGGCGAAGAAGGTCACCGACAGCAACGTCTCGCCCAAGCTCGGCGCGATCTGGCGCATCGACGACGCCTGGTCGCTGTACGCCAACTACGCGCACGGTTTCCGCGCGCCGCCGTACAACGACGTCAACATCGGGTTCACCAACCTGGTGGTCGGCTACACCGCGATCGCCAATCCGGACCTGAAGCCGGAAACCAGCAAGGGCGCCGAACTCGGCCTGCGCTACACCGCCGCGGCCGGCTATTTCGGCCTGAGCGGCTACTACAACGACTACCGCGACTTCATCGAGTCCTACAGCTTCGTCGGCTTCAACGCCGACGGCCTGATGCTGTACCAGTCGCGCAACGTCGATCATGTGGTGATCAAGGGCGTGGAGGCCAAGGCCGGCGTCGACTTCGGCGCGCTCTCCGAGCGCTGGGCAGGCTGGTCGCTGCATTCCAGCGCCGCCTATGCGCGCGGCGACAACAAGACCGACGACGCACCGCTGAACACGATCGACCCGCTGCGCGGCGTGCTCGGCCTGGCCTACGACCGCGAGACCTGGGGCGCGCAACTGGTCGGCACCGTCGTGGCGAAGAAGAAGCGCCCGGCGTCGGCGACCTACTACACGCCGCCCGGCTACGCGACGCTGGACCTGCTCGCGCACTGGAACTTCACTCCCGGCGCCAGGCTCAACGTCGGCGTGTTCAACCTGGCCGACCGCCGCTACATCGACTGGAACACCCTGCCCAGCGCGACCCTGGCCAGCAGCGCGGTGCTCGACCGCTATACCGGCGCCGGGCGCAACGTCTCGGTCAGCCTGGCGCTGGACTGGTAGCGGCGTATGGGCAAGGCGGCGCCAGCGACCACCGACGCGGCCCGGATCGCCGCAGCCGCGCCGCTGCCGCGCCCGGCGCAGCTGGCGGCGCTGGGCACCGTGCTGTGCCTGTACCGCGCCCAGCTGGGCGCGGAACTGATGGGCTGGAACCATGCGTGGCGGGTCGGCGCGCAGCTGGGCGTGGACAGCGACGGCCTGCTCGAGAGCCTGTGCTTCTACGACCGCAACGAACGCTGCTGCTGGCGCCTGTACCTGCTGCCGGACAGCGATTTCGTCGCCTGGGACGCGCTGCTGTCGGCGTTGCCGGCGATCCACGGCGGCGGCGCCGAGGCCGGCGTCGCCGAGCGCCTGTGGCGGCGCGTGGCCGGGCGCCTGAGCGGCGACGGCTGGCGCGCGCGGGCGCTGCGCCTGCACGCCAGCGACGGCGAACTGGCGGCCAGCGTCGCCAGCGTCTCGCCGCTGGGCGCCAGCATCGCCCGGCGCATCGCGCGGCTGGAAGCGGCCGAGGGCGAGGTGCTGGTCGACGACTGCTGCTGCGCCCGCACCGGCCAGCCGGCCGCGCGCCACGATCCGCAACGGCCTTGGCCGTTGCTGCGCCTGTAGGGCGTATTTCTCCTTTCTTCCTCAGCTACCGCGACCGACCACGACGATGAAATCACCGCTTCTGCTGCTCCTGCTCGCCGCTACCGGCCTGGCCCAAGCCCAGGACGCCGATCCGCAACGCGACCGCGCCAGCATCCTGGCGATGCAGGGCGAGTACCTGGTGGATTTCGCCTTCGACGAGACCGTGCTGCTCAAGCCCGGCTATGAGCGCGCGCCGGCGATGCGCAGCGGCGCCAACGAAGTGGTGATCGTGGTCGAGGACAGCCCGCGCAAGGTGGTGCTGCAGCATCTGCTGGTCGACACCAAGAGCGGCCACGTGACCAAGCACTGGCGCCAGGACTGGAACTACGAGGCGCCGCAGCGGTTCGAGTTCAGCGCCGACCAGACCTGGCAGGTGCGCCCGCTCGCCGCGGCGGCCACCCGCGGCGCCTGGACCCAGTGCGTGTACGAGGTCAGCGATGCGCCGCGCTACTGCGGCACCGGCCGCTGGGACTACGCCGACGGCCACCCGACCTGGACCAGCGACCTGAGCTGGCGTCCGCTGCCGCGGCGCGAGTACACCAAGCGCAGCGACTACAACGCGCTGGCGGTGATCAACCGGCACACGCTGACCCCCGCCGGCTGGACCCACGAGCAGTTCAACACCAAGGTGCTGCGCAAGCCCGACGGCAGCCAGCAGCCGATCGCGCGCGAATTCGGCTTCAACGACTACGTCAAGACCAATGAGGTCGACTTCGCCCCGGCCTACGCCTACTGGAAGGCGACGCAGGGCTACTGGGCCAAGGTGCGCGCGCACTGGGACGCCTTCCTCGGCAAGCCGCCGGGCGTGCGCCTGAAGACCAAGCTCGACGGCATGGCGATGATCATGCCGCTGTTCGAGCAGGCCGAGGCGGTGCAGCAGGGCAAGCCCGTGGCCGATGCGAAGATCGCCGCAGTGTTCGCGCAATGGGTGGAACCGGCGCCCGCCGAACGCTGAGCGCAAGCGCCGGCGCGAAACCAGGGTGGGAAGGCGGCCGGCGTCGCGCCTTCCTTTTTTCGTCACTGGCCGCGCATGCACCCCGGCGCATGCGCCGCGCCGCGGCGACGGCCTTGCAGGTCGGTCACCGGGTGATAGCCCAGGCCTTTGCGCTCGCGCAGGGTGACGATGAACGGCAAGCCGATCGACAACCCGCTCAGGTCAAGCTAAACGATTCGATCAGGCCGCGCTGCCAGCAGTGGCTTAGCCGGGCGATCTCCGCGGCGCGCAGCAGGGCGGCGACCTCGTTCTCGCAGCCGCCTCCAGCCCCGGCCGTCTCCAGCCTCAGCGCTGCATGCCCCAGCGGCGCACGGTAAGCCGCTCCAGCACGCGGAAGCCGGCGCCTTCCACCAGCAGGCCGAGCAGGATCACCATCGCCAGCCCGGCGAACACGCGGTCGGTGTACAGCTCGTTGCGGTTCTGGAAGATGTACCAGCCCAGGCCGCCCTGGCCGGAGGTGGCGCCGAACACCAGTTCGGCGGCGATCAGCGTGCGCCAGGCGAAGGCCCAGGCGATCTTCAGCCCGGACAGGATCGCCGGCAGCGCGGCCGGCACCAGGATCGCGACCACGTAGCGCAGGCCGCGCAGGCCGTAGTTGCGCCCGGCCATGCGCAGCGTCTCCGGCACGCCCTGGAAGCCGGCATAGGTGTTCAGCGCCAGCGGCCACAGCACCGCGTGCACCAGCACGAACACCAGGCTGCCGTTGCCCAGGCCGAACCACAGCAGGGCCAGCGGCAGCAGGGCGATCGCCGGCAGCGGATTGAACATCGCGGTCAGCGTGCCCAGCAGGTCGCGGCCGATCCGGGTCGAGACCGCCAGCGCGGTCAGCGCGAAGGCCAGCACCACGCCCAGCGCATAGCCTTGCGCCAGCATGCGCAGCGAGGCGCCGACGCGGCCCAGCAGTTCGCCCGACCACAGCCCGTCGGCGAACGCGCGTGCCGTCTGCATGAAGCCCGGCAGCAGCAGGTCGTCGTCGAGCCAGTACGCGGCCGCCTCCCACAATCCGGCCAGCGCGAGCAGGATCAGCGTTTGGCGCAGCCAGTCCGGCATCCGCCGCTGCGGCAGCGCCGGCGCCGATGCGGTCGCGACGTAGGCAACGACCGGGCGCTCGTACTCGGCGCGGATCGGCGGCCGCAGCGGCGCGGCGGCGCTCATGGCGCGGCCTCGCGCAGCGGCGCGCGCCGGCGCAACGGCGCCACGTTGCCGGCGACCGCCGCGGCCGCGGCCGCGGTGTCGGCGCCGCTGTCGCCGGGCGGATCGAACAGCAGCCGGTGGATGCGCTGCGCGGCCTGCTGGAACGGCGCGCTGCCGACGCTGGCGGGGCCGAAGCCATGGCTGTTGAGTTCGGCGCGGACCTGGCCCGGATGCGCCGACAACAGCACGATGCGGTTGCCGACCAGCAAGGCCTCGTCGATCGAATGGGTCACGAACAGCAGGGTGAAGCGCGCTTCGTCCCACAGCTCCAGCAGCTGCTCCTGCATGCGCTGGCGGGTCAGCGCGTCGAGCGCGGCGAACGGCTCGTCCATCAGCAGCACGCGCGGCTGCATCGCCAGCGCCCGCGCGATCGCCACGCGCTGCTTCATGCCGCCGGACAAGGTGTGCGGATAGGCGTCGGCGAACGCAGACAACCCGACTTTCTGCAGGTAATGCTGCGCGCGCTCGGCCGCCTCGCGCCGCCCCAGCTTGCGCGCCGCGCGCAGGCCGAAGGCGACGTTCTGGCGCACCGTCTTCCACGGCGCCAGCTGGTCGAATTCCTGGAACACCACCACCCGGTCCGGGCCCGGCGCGCGCAGCGTCTGCCCGTCCAGGCGGATCTGCCCCTGGACGGGCGCGACGAAGCCGGCGATGGCCTTGAGCAGGGTCGACTTGCCGCAACCCGACGGGCCGAGCAGCACCAGGCGGTCGGCGGCGTACGCGTCGAAGCTGACCTGGTGGGTGGCGCGCACCACGCGCGTCCCGCCGGCGTATTCCAGGCTGACCCGATCGACCTGCAGCAGCGGCGCAGGCGCCAAGGCGAATGCGCTCATCTCAGCTGCCCCCGGCGACGTGCGCGCTGTCGAAGAAATAGTCCTTGACCGCGCCGGGCGCCTGCTTGATCGCGCCGATCCGGTACAGGAACTGGCCGAGCTTGAGCGTGTTCTGCGGCGCGGTCTTGAACTGCACCTTCGGGTCCTTGAGGATGCGCAGCACCAGCGCGCGGTCGATCTTGCCGCCGTTGGCACGCACGAACAGGTCCGCCGCCTGTTCCGGCTGGCGCTGCACGAAGACCGCCGCCTCGGCCAGCGCGGCGACGAAGGCCTGGTAGGTCTTGGGATTGTCGCGGCGGAACTTCTCGGTGGCGTACAGCACCGTGGCCGAGGTGGGGCCGCCCTCGATCGCGTACGAATCGAGCACGATGTGCGCCTTCGGATTGCGCGCCAGCTCCTGTTCCTGGAACGGCGGGCTGGCGAAGTGCGCGGTGATCTCGGTGCCGCCGCGGATGATCGCCGCGGCCGCGTCGGGATGCGGCAACGCCACCTGCTGCGCATCCAGCCGGTTGTAGGCCTTCTCGCCCCAGCGCTGCGCGGAGGCGTGCTGCAGCAGCCGCGACTGCACCGACACGCCGATCGCCGGCACCGCGATGCGGTCGCGCGGGCCGAAGTCGTCCAGGGTCCTGATCCGCGGATCGTTGCTGATCAGGTAGTAGGGGAAGTTGCCCAGCGAGGCCACGCCGCGCACGTTCTGGCGGCCGCGGGTGCGGTCCCACAGCGTGAACAGCGGGCCGACGCCGGCGCCGGCCACGTCGATCGAGCCGGACAGCAGCGCATCGTTGGCGGCCGCGCCGCCGGACAGCTGCAGCGTCTGGACCTGGATGTCGATGCCGGCCGCCTTGCCGTGCTTCTCGATCAGCTTCTGCGCCTGGGCCACGTCCAGCAGCAGGTAGACGATGCCGTACTGCTTGGCGATGCGCAGCCGGCCTTCGGCGCGCGCGGGCAGGCTGTGCAACAGCGCGACAACCAGCAGCGCGGCGGCGCACCAGAGCGTCCGGCGCCGCGGCGTGGCAACGGACGGCGCTGCGGCCGGGGAAAAAGCAGGCGAATCGAAAGCGGTCATGCGTCGCTCCGTTGCGGGGGGAGGGCTACGTTGCGGGGCAATGCGGTGTGCTGGCGCCGGCCTAGAACGGCACGTCGCCTTCGATGGTGGTGCGGTGCAGGCGCCGGCGCAGGTGGTCCGGGGTGCCGCCGGCCAGGTGGGTGACCGAGCGGTTGTCCCAGAACACCATGTCGTGCGCCTGCCAGCGATGCCGGTAGACCAGCGGATCGGCGCTGCTGTGCGCGAACAGCGCCTGCAGCAGCGCGTCGCTTTCGTCCTGCGGCAGGCCGACGATGCGGGTGGTGAAATGTTCGCTGACGAACAGCGCGCGGCGCCCGGTTTCAGGATGGGTGCGCACGATCGGGTGGCGCACCGGCGCCACCTCGTCGATCTGCGCCTGGGTCAGCGCCGGCCGCCACGGATTGCGCGCACGCAGCTCCTCGTACTTGGCCAGGTAGCTGTGCTCGGCCAGGCGCCCGTCGACCGCGCGCTGCAGCTCCGGCGGCAGCGTGTCCCAGGCCAGGTGCTGGTTGGCGAACAGGGTGTCGCCGCCCTCGGCCGGCAGTTCCTGCGCCAGCAGCATCGAGCCCAGGCTCGGCGTCGGCTTGTACGACAGGTCCGAGTGCCAGTAGTGCCCGGCATCGCCCAGCCCGATCGGCTGGCCGTTCTCCTTGATGTTGGACACCACCAGCACTTCCGGCTGCTCGGGCAGCTGGAACTGGCGCAGCACGTGGATCTGCAGCGGGCCGAAGCGACGGCTGAAGGCGACCTGCTGCGCCGGGGTGATGCGCTGGTCGCGGAACACCAGCACGTGGTAGTGCAGGTGCGCGCGGTGCAGCAGCGCGAAGGTGGCCGCGTCCAGCGGCTGCGCCAGGTCCAGGCCCAGCACCTGCGCGCCCAGCGGCGCGGCGAACGGTTCGATGCGGACCGCCGGTGCCGCGGTGGGGGCAGGCCGTGTTGCGGTGGATGCGCGCGCCATGCGTCTGGCCTCGTCTGCGGAGGAATCGACGCCGCGCGCACGGCACGCGGCGTCGATTCCACTGTAGGCAGCGCCAGGCGCGCGTTGAAGCAACGATTCGGATGGTGCTTATACGCAACCGGCATATGTGCGGCGGCCCGGCGCGCCGGGCCGCAACGCGCTCAGTTCTCGCGCAGCGCCAGCGCCGGCGGCGTGCGCAGGATGCGGCGCGTGCCCGACCAGCCGGCCAGCAGGCTCAGCAGCACGCCGCCGAGCCCGCCCAGCAGCAACGCCGGCCACGGCGGCGACAGCGTCAGCTCGAACGCCTGCTTGGCCACCACCACGCCGATGCCCGCCGCCGCGCCGACCGCCAGGATCGCCGCAAGCAGGCCGAGCGCACCGAATTCCACCAGTACCGCGCCGCGCAGCTGGCCGCGGCGCGCGCCCAGCGTGCGCAGCACCGCGCTGTCGTAGCGGCGCTCGCCGGCGGTGGCCTGCAGCGCCGCCAGCAGCACCAGCGCGCCGGCCAGCAGGCTGAAGCCCATCACCAGCTGCACCGCCTGCGCCACGCGGTCGATCACTTCGCGCACCCGGCCCAGGATCGCGTCGATGTCCAGCAGCGACACGTTCGGGTAGGTGCGGCTGAGCCCGCTCAGCTGCGCGGCGGAACCGCGCGGCAGGTGGAACGCGGAGATCAGGTTGTACGGCGCATCCTGCACCGCACCGGCGTTGAGCAGCAGGAAGAAGTTGACCCGGAACGAATCCCAGTCGGCCTTGCGCACGCTGGTCACGGTGAAGCTGCGCTGCTGTTCGCCGAGCAGCAGGGTGATGCGATCGCCGAGCTTGAGGCCGTAGCGCTGCGCCCAGGCCTCCTCCACCGAGGCTTCCGCCGCGGTGCTGTCGGCGGCCCAGAAGCGTCCGGACAGCAGGCGGTTGGCGGCGGGAAACGCATGCCGCCAGGAGAAGTTGATCGGCCGGTCGACGCCGTCGCCGTCGTCTTCCGGGCCCTGGTCCTGGCGCTGCGGCGGCTTGCCGTTGATCGCCACCAGCTTGCCGGTGCTGAACGGTTCCACCGCCGCGTCGCGCACGCCGAGCCCGCGCAGCGTGCCGAGCACGTGCTCGGCCTGGTCGAGCTGGATGTTCATCAGGAAATAGTTCGGCGTGTCCGCCGGCAGGCGGTCGCGCCACTGGCCGAGCAGGCCCGGCCCGATCACCGCCAGCAGCAGCAACGCGCACAGCGACAGCGACAGCCCGACCAGTTGCACCACGCTCAGCGCGCGGCGCCGGGTCAGCGCGGCCAGGCCCAGTTTCCACGGCCCGCGCAGGCGCGACTGCAGCCGCCGCAGCAGGGCGAGCAGCAGCGCGCCGACCGCCGCGGCGAGCGCGGCCAGCAGGGTCAGCCCGCCCAGCACACAGGCCGCGAGCAGGCCGTCGCCGGTGGCGTAGACCGCCAGCACCACGGTGGCCACCAGCGCGGCGGCGTAGACCAGCAGCGAGGTCGGCGGCAGCGCGGCGAAGCTGCGGTTGAGCACGCGCATCGGCGGCACGTCGCGCAGCCGCAGCAGCGGCGGCAGGCCGAAGCCGAGCAGCAGCAACAGGCCGATGCCGGCGCCGGCCAGCGCCGGGGTCGCCTGCGGCAGCGGCAGCCGGTTCGGGATCAGGCTGCCCAGCGCCTCGACCAGGCCGATCTGCGCCAGCATGCCCAGGCCCACGCCGAGCGCGCAGGCCGGGATCGCCAGCAGCAGCAACTGCAGCGCCAGCGCACCGAGGATGTCGCGCTGGCGCGCGCCCAGGCAGCGCAGCACCGCGACGGTGTCGATGCGGCGCAGCGCGAAGCGGTTGGCCGCCAGCGCGGTGGCCACGCCGGCCAGCAGCACCGCCAGCAGCGCGGCCAGGGCCAGGAAGCGGCCGGCGCGGTCGAAGGCGCCGCGCACGCCGCGCTGGGTGTCCTCGATGCCGACCAGGCGGAACGCCTTGGCGCGCGGCGCCAGCCATTCGCGCAGCGCGGCGATCTCGCCCGGCGCGCCGGCGAACATCAGCCGGTACGAGGCGCGGCTGCCGGGGCCGAGCAGGCCGGCGGCGTCGACGTCGGCGCGGTTGACCAGCAACGGCGGCGACAGCTGCATCAGTTCGCCGGAAGCGTCCGGTTCGGCGCGCAGCACCCGGGTCACGCGCAGCGTGCCGGCGCCGAATTCCAGGTCGTCGCCGAGCTTGAGCCCCAGCGCCTCGAGCAGGCGCGGGTCGGCATAGGCCTGGCCGCGCGGCGGCGGACCGGCGCGTTCGCTGCCGGCTCCGGCGGCGTCGCGCGCCACCCGCAATTCGCCGCGCAACGGGTAACCGGCGCCGACCGCCTTAATGTTGGCCATCTGGCTGGCCTCGCCGTGGAACAGCACGCTGGGGAAGCTGACCAGGCGCGCGCTGCGCAGGCCGCGGCGCTGCGCCTCCTCGGCGAACGCGGCGGGGATGTCCTGGCGCCCGGTGACGCCGAGGTCGCCGCCGATCACCTCGGCGGCGCTGCCGGTCAGCGCCAGGGTGACGCGGTCGACCAGGGTGCCGACCGCGGTCATCACCGCCACGCCCAGCACCAGCGCGGCGAACACGGTCAGCAGGTCGCCGGCGAACAGTTCGCGGCGCAGCGCGCGCCCGGCGTGGCGCAGCACGTTCATGCCGCGGCCACCGCTTCGGCCGGGCCCAGGCGCCCGCGGTCGAGCCGGTAGCGGTGCTCGCAGCGCTGCGCCAGGCGCAGGTCGTGGGTGACCAGCACCAGGGTGGTGTCGCTGCCGGCGTTGAGCGCGAACAGCAAGTCGCTGATCTGCTGGCCGGTGGCCTGGTCCAGGCTGCCGGTGGGTTCGTCGGCGAACAGGATCCGCGGCCGCGCCACGAACGCGCGCGCCAGCGCCACGCGCTGCTGCTCGCCGCCGGACAGCTGCCGCGGGTAGTGCCGCGCCCGCGCGCTCAGGCCCACCGCCTCCAGCACCTCGCGCACCCGCGCCGGGTCCTCGCGCCCGGCCAGTTCCAGCGGCAGCGCGATGTTTTCCGCGGCGGTCAGCGAGGGCAGCAGGTGGAAGCTCTGGAACACGAAGCCGACTTCGCGCGCGCGCAGGGCCGCGCGCGCCTCCTCGTCCAGCGCGTTGAGCGATTGCCCGGCCAGGACGATCTCGCCCTGGGTCGGCAGGTCCAGCCCGGCGAGCAGGCCGAGCAGGGTGGTCTTGCCCGACCCGGAGGCGCCGACGATGGCGACGCTGTCGCCTTCACCGATGGTCAATCCGACCTTGTCGAGAATGTGGACCGTGCCCTCCGGTCCGCTGACGGATTTGCCGACATCGCGGACGTCGATCGCGATACCGGTGCGGGGAGTGGGGGCCAGACTGTCGATGAGGAATCTCCGGATGCGTGGCAACGAAACGAAAGGAACGCCGGCCTGGACGCACAGCGCCTGGGCATGGGCCTGGTTGGCATGGTGCCTGCTGCTGCCCGCCATCGCCTGTGCCAAAGGTGCGCCCGGCCCGGTGCTGGTGGTCGGCGACAGCCTCAGCGCCGCGCACAACATCCCGGTCCAGGCCGGCTGGGTGGCGCTGCTGGAGCGGCGCCTGCAACAACAGATGCAGGCGCCACCGGCCGTAGTCAATGCCAGCATCAGCGGCGAGACCTCCTCCGGCGCGCTGACCCGGCTGCCGGCGCTGCTGCTCAAGCACCGCCCGGCGGTGGTGGTGATCGAACTCGGCGGCAACGACGCGCTGCGCGGGCTGACCCCGGCGGAGCTGCGCGGCAACCTGGAAAAGATGATCGTGCTCAGCCGCAACGCCGGCGCCAAGGTGCTGCTGCTGGGCATCGACGTGCCGCCGAACTACGGGCCGGCCTACCGGCAGCGGCTGCGGGCGGTCTACGCGGACCTGGCCAAGCAGTACCAGACCGGGCTGCTGCCGTTCCTGCTGGAAGGCGTGGCCTTGAACCCGGCGCTGATGCAGGACGACGGCCTGCATCCCACCGCCGCCGGCCAGCCGAAGGTCCTGGACAACGTGTGGCCCAAGCTCAAACCCTTGATCGGCGGGTGATTTTCGAACCCGTCAGGCACATGAAGCGTTCTTCACGCCGTCACCACCCCGCTTCCGGCATGTTTCACAAAGCTGAAGACTGAGGAAGCTCTATGCGTCAGACCAAGGAAACCTCCGGACTCGTTCTGGTCGTCGAGGACAACCGCAACATCTCCGAGATGATCGGCGAGTATCTGGAAGGCCGCGGATTCGAAGTGGATTACGCCTGCGACGGCCTGGACGGCTACCGCCTGGCGGCGGAAAACAGCTACGACGTGGTGGTGCTGGACCTGATGCTGCCGCGCCTGGACGGCATCGAAGTGTGCCGCCGTTTGCGCAACGACGCGCGCAAGTCCACGCCGGTGCTGATGCTGACCGCGCGCGACACGCTCGACGACAAGCTCACCGGGCTGGGCTTCGGCGCCGACGACTACCTGACCAAACCGTTCGCGATCCAGGAACTGGAAGCGCGCCTGCGTGCGCTGATCCGCCGCGAGCGGCGCCAGGTCGGCTCGGAAGTGCTGAAGGTGGCCGACCTGGTGCTGGACCCGGTGAGCATGCGCGCCACCCGTGCCGGCACCGAGCTGCAGCTGTCGCCGATCGGCCTGCGCCTGCTGACCATCCTGATGCGCGAATCGCCGCGCGTGGTCACCCGCCAGGAGATCGAGCGCGAGATCTGGGGCAACGGCCTGCCGGATTCGGACACGCTGCGCAGCCACCTGTACAACCTGCGCAAGATCATCGACAAGCCGTTCGACCGGCCGCTGCTGCACACCGTGCAGAGCGCCGGCTACCGCATCGCCGACATCGCCCAGCCGATGAGCTGAGCGACGCCGCGTTTGCTGCGCAACAGGCCCCAGGAACGGGGCCTGCTTGCACGGCTGATTCACGATCCGCCCTCCTATAATCGCGGCGAAGAAACACGGAAGCTGTAATGCCGCACGGGTTGCCGCGCAAAATCCGCCTTGCCCTGATCGCCCGCATCCTGTTCGCGGGCTGCATCGTCGCGTTGGGCAGTTACGTGGTGGTGGCGGTGGTGCAGCATTCGCTGGTGGGTTCGGTGATGCGCCAGGAAGCCGCGCACTACTGGCGCCTACACGCGCAATCGCCGACGCAGCCGCCGCCCAACAGCCATACCTTGCGCGGTTACCTGCTGCCGGCCGGGCAATCGGAGGCGGCGCTGCCGGCGAACCTGCGCGGCCTGTCCCGCGGCATGCACGAGAACCGCCCGGGCGGGGAGATGGTGCTGGTCGACGAGACCGAGCAGGGGCGCCTGTATTTGGTGTTCCTGCGTGCGCAGGCGCAGCGGCTGGCGTTCTGGTTCGGCATCGTGCCGGCGCTGCTGACCCTGGTCGCGGTGGTGGTGGTGGGCTGGCTGACCCACCGCGCCTCGCGGCGCCTGCTGTCGCCGGTGAACTGGCTGGCGCGGCGCGTGTCGCAGTGGGATCCGCGGCATCCGTCCACCGCCGACCTGGCGCCGGAAAACCTGCCGGCCGACGTACAGGGCGAATCGCGGCAGCTGGCCGCCGCGCTGCATGCGCTGGCCCTGCGCGTCACCGACCACGTCTCGCGCGAGCGCAACTTCACCCGCGACGCCAGCCACGAGCTGCGCACGCCGCTGACCGTGATCCGCGTCGCCAGCGACATCGCGATGACCGATCCGGACCTGCCGCCGCGGCTGGGCCGCAGCCTGCAGCGCATCCAGCGCGCCGGGCGCGACATGGAGGCGGTGATCGACGCGTTCCTGATCCTGGCGCGCGAAGCCGACGTGGTGCCGCAGAGCGAGACGTTCGACGTCGCCGAGGTGGTCGAGTACGAGGCGGAGCACGCGCGCGAGCTGCTGGCCGGCAAGCCGGTGACCCTGACCGTCAAGGCGCTCACCGTCGCCCGCCTGCACGCGCCGCCGCGGGTGCTGCACGTGGTGGTCAGCAACCTGCTGCGCAACGCCTGCAGCTATACCGATGCCGGCAGCATCGAGGTCGAGATCGGCACCGACCGCATCAGCATCCGCGACACCGGCATCGGCATGTCCGCCGAAGCGCTGCAGCGCGCGTTCGAACCGTTCTTCCGCGCCGAACCGGACCGCCCGCAGGGCACCGGGCTGGGCCTGTCGATCGTGCGCCGGCTGTGCGAGCGCTTCGGCTGGCGGATCGGGCTGGAGAGCGCCGAGGGCGGCGGCACCACCGCCACGGTCAGGTTCGATCCGGCCAGGTGAACCGGCCGGAGCGGTCGGCGCGCAGCGGCGTGCGCCGCGCCGGCGCGGTGCCTCAGCGCTTCAGGTAGGGCCGCACGATGTCGCGCCACAGCGCATAGCCGGCGGCGTTCATGTGCAGGTGGTCCGGGCCGAACAGCTCGGCGCGCGGCTGCCCGTCCTTGCCGAGCATCGGCGTGTACACGTCGATGAACTCGACCTGCTTCAGCCCGGCGGCGGCCTTGCGGATCAGTCCGTTGGCCTCGGCCACTTTCGGCAGCAGCGCCGCGCGCGCCGGGCTGGGCTTGATCGCGATGTAGGCGATGCGCACGCCGGGCAGGTCGCGCCGCACCCGCGCCACGAAGGCCAGGAAATCGGCGCGCAGCTGCTGCGGGCTGCGCCCGCTGTTGAGGTCGTTGTCGCCGGCGTAGAACACGATCAGGCGGGGTTTGTACGGCACCACGATGCGGTCGGCGTACCAGGTGCTGTCGCGGATCTCCGAGCCGCCGAAGCCGCGGTTGAGCGTGTCCACGCCGGGGAAGTCGCTGGCCAGCGACTGCCAGAAGCGGATCGAGGAACTGCCGACGAACAGCACGCCGCCGGGCTTGGGCGGATGCGCGGCGTCGGCCTGGGCGAAGCGCGCCATGTCCTCTTCCCAGGCCGGATTGGAGACCTGCTCGGGGATCTGCGGCGGAGCGGGCGGGGTGAGCGCCAGTGCCGAATGCGGGCCCAGCAGGAACAGGCAGGTGGCGAGCAGCGCGGCGCGCAGCGGCGAACGGGGCATGGGGCGCCTCCAGATGCGACGGGAGCGGCGATGGTGCCGCAGGCGCCGCACCGCAGGCAAATCGACGCCGGCGCCGGCCGCGCGCAGCGGCGGGCGGGGGCTTGTGGCAAAATTGGCGCCTAGCCCGCTTCGCCATCGCCCATGACCGTTCCCTTCCGGCCGTCGCCGTCGCGTCCTCGCTCCCCAGGCCGGGCCTGACGCATGGCCGACCAATTCGGGCACCTGCCGCGCGGACCGCGCCGGATGCTGATGGCGCTGCGCTGGTCCTGCCAGGGGCTGCGCGCGGCCTGGCTGCACGAGTCCTCGTTCCGGCTGGAGGTGTGCCTGTGCGTGCTGCTGGCGCCGCTGGCGCTGTGGCTGGGGCAGGGGCCGGTGCAGCAGGCGCTGATGATCGGCTCGCTGCTGCTGGTGCTGGCGGTGGAACTGCTCAATTCCGCGATCGAGGCGGTGATCGAGCGCTACGGGCCCGAGCACCACGAACTGGCCGGCCGCGCCAAGGACATGGGCTCGGCCGCGGTGCTGCTGATGCTGGCCAACGTGGTGCTGTGCTGGGGGCTGATCCTGCTGCCGCGCGTGCTGTGACCGCTTGTCTTTCTTATCGTTAAAGGATTCGACCCCATGGCTTTCGAGTTTCTCGCCGATCCCAACACCTGGCTGACGCTGCTGACGCTGAGCGCGTTGGAAATCGTGCTGGGCATCGACAACCTGGTGTTCATCTCCATCGCGGTGGGCAAGCTGCCGGAGGCGCAGCGCCCGGCGGCACGCAAGTTCGGCATCGCGGTGGCGTGCCTGACCCGCATCGCGCTGCTGGTGTCGCTGGCGTTCCTGGCGCGGATGCAGGGCGAACTGTTCCGCGTCGCCGGCATGGGCATCTCGGTGCGCGACCTGGTGCTGATCGTCGGCGGCCTGTTCCTGCTGGTGAAGGGCACGATGGAGATCCGCGAGATGATCACCGGCGGCGAAGATGCCGATCCCACCACCAGCAAGGCCTCGGGCGTGTTCTGGATGGTGATCGCGCAGATCGCGGTGATCGACATCGTGTTCTCGCTGGACTCGGTGATCACCGCGGTCGGCATGGCCCAGCATATCCCGGTGATGGTGGCGGCGGTGCTGCTGGCGGTGGCGGTGATGCTGCTGGCGGCCAACCCGCTGGGCCGCTTCATCGACGCCAACCCGACGGTGAAGATGCTGGCGCTGGCGTTCATCCTGATGATCGGCGTGGTGCTGATCCTGGACGGCCTGGACGTGCACGTGCCCAAGCCCTACATCTACGCGGCGATGGGCTTCTCGGTGCTGGTGGAGTGGCTGAACCTGCTGATGCGCCGCCGCGCCGCCGCCCACCACGTGCCCGGCGCCGGCCAATGGTGAACGGCTGAGCCCGGCGGGGCTGCGTTTTCACAGGGGGCGTGGCAAGCTGCGCCCTGTCTTCACGCCGGAGAGCGCCATGCGCCTGTTGTCCCGTTCCTTGTTTCTCGCCGCCGTGGTGGCGCTGTTGTCCGGTTGCGGCTACAACGCGATCCAGCAGAAGGACCAGGCGGTCAAGGGCAGTTGGTCGGAGGTACTGAACCAGTACAAGCGCCGCGCCGACCTGATCCCGAACCTGGTCAACACGGTCAAGGGCTACGCCGACCAGGAGCGGCAGGTGCTGACCGACGTGACCAATGCGCGCGCGCGGGTCGGCCAGGTCCAGGTCAACGCCGACGACGCGGCCTCGCTGCAGCAGTTCCAGCAGGCGCAGGGCGAGCTGTCCAGCGCGCTGTCGCGGCTGCTGGTGGTCACCGAGAACTATCCCAACCTCAAGTCCGACCAGTCGTTCCGCGACCTGCAGGCGCAGCTGGAAGGCACCGAGAACCGCATCACCGTGGCGCGCGGCCGCTACATCCAGGCGGTGCAGGACTACAACACCTACATCCGCTCGTTCCCGCAGGTGATCACCTCGAAGATCTTCGGCTACAAGGAAAAGCCGAACTTCAGCGTGGCCAACGAAGCGCAGATCTCCGAGGCGCCGGCGGTGAACTTCGGCGGCCAGCCGGCGCAGACCGCGCCGCAGGCGCAGCCGCAGCAGGCGCCGCAACCGCCAGCGTCACAGCAGCCGCCGCAGCCCGCGCCCGCGCAGTAAGCAGCGCGCAGCGGCGCCGACGACGGCACCGCTGCACTCTGCCTGCGCTGCGGCTACGGCTGGACGGCGGCGGGCGGGCCAGCGGCGCGCGGTGTCGCTCTCGTGCCCGCTCACGCCGCCGCTGCGTTCCTTTCCTTCGATGCCGCGCGCGAATGCGTCGGCAGGAGTCCGCAATGAACGATGCGACGATCCGCCAGCGCCACGCGCGCCGCGGCCGGCATGCCTGGTTCGGGGCGCTGCTGCTGGCGCTGTTGCCGCTGCTGGCCTGGGCGCAGGCGGCCGGTGAGGCGCCGATCCCGCCGCTGGACACGCCGGTGGTCGATACCACCGGCACCTTGCAGCCGACCCAGCGCCTGCAACTTGAGCAGCAGGCGGTGCAGCTGCAGCAGCGCAAGGGCAGCCAGCTGCAGGTGCTGGTGGTCGCCAGCACCGCGCCGGAGACGATCGAGCAATACACCCAGCGCGTGTTCGACCAGTGGCAGATCGGCCGCAAGGGCGTGGACGACGGCGTGCTGCTGGTGGTGGCCAAGGACGACCGGCGCGTGCGCATCCAGCCCGGCTACGGCCTGGAAGGCGCCATTCCCGATGCCACCGCCAACCGCATCATCCAGGAGTACCTGGCGCCGCGCTTCCGGGCCGGCGACTACGCCGGCGGCATCGCCGAGGCCACCGCGATGCTGGTCAAGCTGATCGACGGCGAACAGCTGCCGGCGCCGGTGAGCACCCACGTCGCCGAAGGGCGCTCCGGCGGCAAGCTGCCGCTCGGCTTCTTCGGCGGCCTGTTCGCCGCGTTCGTCGCGCAGGTGCTGTTCGCGCGCGCGCCGCGGCCGCTGCGCGGCGTGCTGGCGGCGGTCGCCGGCGGCGGCGTCGGTCTGCTGCTGAGCCTGTCGCTGTTCGTCGGCGCGCTGACCGGCGCGATCGGGCTGGTGCTGGGGCTGCTGTCGGGCATCTCTCCCGGCCGCTCGGTCGGCGGCGGCGGCGGTGGTTGGGGTGGCGGCGGCTGGGGCGGCGGCGGTTTCGGTGGCGGCTTCGGAGGCTTCGGTGGGGGCGGCGGAGGTGGTGGCTTCGGCGGCGGTGGCGGCTGGGGCGGTGGCGGCGGCAGTTCGGGAGGCGGTGGCGCCTCGGGGAGTTGGTGATGCGCCTGCTTCGTCATCTGTTCGCGCCGTCGGCGCGCAGCCTGTTCCCGGACGCCAGCCTGGAGCGCATCGGCGCGGCGATCGCCGACGGCGAGCGGCTGCACCGCGGGCAGGTGATGTTCGCGGTCGAATCGGCGCTGGCGCCGGCGGCGCTGCTGCGCGGCATGGCGCCGCGCACGCGCGCCGAGCAGGCCTTCGCGCAGTTGCGCACCTGGGACACCGAGGCCAACAACGGCGTGCTGATCTACCTGTTGCTGGCCGACCATCGCATCGAGATCGTGGCCGACCGCGGCCTGCACGCGCGCGTGGACGAAGCGCAGTGGCGCGAGGTCTGCGCGCTGATCGAACGCGACATGCGCGCCGGCCAGCCCGAGCAGGCGGTGATCGCCGGCGTGGCGGCGGTCTCGGCGCTGCTGGCCGCGCATTTCCCGGCGCAGCCCGGGCAAGCCGGGCACGACGAACTGCCGAACCGGCCGCAGCGGTTGGACTGAGCGCCGCTGCGGCATGCCGCCGTCGCGGTGTGGCCGTGCCTGGCCAGCGCCGAAGCGCGAGGCGTCTGCTCCGGCCGCGCCCGGGGCGAGCGCTGGCGCCGAACCAGATGCTCGCGCCTGACCGCACACATGGAAGCGTAGCGTCGCGCTTGTCGATCGCGACCGCGGCAGCGGCCGGCGCCGATGACAGACGCTTGCGCCTGCCGGCTGATGACGCCTGGCGCCGTCCACGTCGGCCAGACCACGGCAGGGACCGGCGCCGGTGGCAGACGCTTGCGCCTGCCGGCAGATGAAGCCTGGCGCCGTCCACGTCGGCCAAGACCACGGCAGGGACCGGCGCCGGTGGCAGACGCTTGCGCCTGCCGGCAGATGAAGCCTGGCGCCGTCCACGTCGGCCAGACCACGGCAGGGACCGGCGCCGATGGCAGAATAGGCGACCTTCGCCCTCCGGCCGACGCCCCCGCATGACCTATCTCCACCAGATCGACCCCATCGCCTTCTCGCTCGGCCCGGTGAAGGTGCATTGGTATGGGCTGATGTACCTGGCCGCCTTCGCGTCGGCCTGGTGGCTGGGTCGCCGCCGCATCCGCGCCGGCCGCCTCCCCGGCGTGGACATGGACGGGTTCTCCGACCTGCTGTTCTACG
Source organism: Xanthomonas sp. AM6 (assembly GCF_025665335.1). Classification (NCBI taxonomy): domain Bacteria; kingdom Pseudomonadati; phylum Pseudomonadota; class Gammaproteobacteria; order Lysobacterales; family Lysobacteraceae; genus Xanthomonas; species Xanthomonas sp. AM6. The sequence goes on along the minus strand of NZ_CP106869.1, from coordinate 3,843,563 downwards.
CGATGCTCGGCGTGGTGCTCGGCGGGCGCATCGGCTACATGCTGTTCTATGCGCTGGGCGATTTCCTCGGCAATCCGCTGCTGATCTTCAAGGTCTGGGACGGCGGCATGAGCTTCCATGGCGGCCTGATCGGCGTGCTGGTGGCTGCGGCCTGGTGGTCGCGCAAGTCGCGCCTGCACTTCTTCGACACGATGGATTTCGTCGCGCCGCTGGTGCCGCTGGGGCTGGGCTTCGGCCGCGTCGGCAATTTCGTCGGCGGCGAGCTGTGGGGCAAGTTCACCAACGCCGGCTGGGGCGTGATCTTTCCGCGCACGCCGGAACTGCAGGACTGGCCGCTGGCGCAGATCCAGGCGCAGTACGCCAGTGGCGCGCTGGACAGGTTCGCGCGGCATCCGTCGCAGCTGTACGAGGCGGTGCTCGAGGGACTGGTGATGTTCGTGGCGCTGTGGGCGTTCTCGCTGCGGCCGCGCGCGCGCTATGCCGTGTCGGGCATGTTCGCGCTGCTGTACGGCGTGTTCCGCTTCGCGGTGGAATTCGTGCGCGTGCCGGATGCGCCGATCGGCTACCTGGCGTTCCATTGGCTGACCATGGGCCAGATCCTGAGCACGCCGCTCATCCTGCTCGGCCTGTTCCTGCTGTGGCGCTCGCGCAATGCGCCGGTGCTGCAGCCGGCGCCGGCGGTGGCCGGGGGCAAGGCATGAAGGCCTACCTGGACCTGCTGCGCCACGTGCTCGAGCACGGCGCGGAAAAGGCCGACCGCACCGGCACCGGCACGCGCAGCGTGTTCGGCTGGCAGATGCGCTTCGACCTCAACGCCGGCTTCCCGCTGGTGACCACCAAGAAGCTGCACCTGCGCTCGATCGTGCACGAGCTGCTGTGGTTCCTGAAGGGCGAGACCAACATCGCCTACCTCAAGGACAACAAGGTCAGCATCTGGGACGAATGGGCCGACGCGCAGGGCGAACTCGGCCCGGTGTACGGCAAGCAGTGGCGGCGCTGGACCGGCGCCGACGGCCGCGAGATCGACCAGATGCAATGGCTGGTGGACGAGATCAAGCGCAATCCCGATTCGCGGCGGCTGGTGATCAGCGCCTGGAACGTGGCCGAGCTGCCGCAGATGGCGCTGATGCCGTGCCACAGCCTGTTCCAGTTCTACGTGGTCGACGGCAAGCTCAGCTGCCAGCTGTACCAGCGCAGCGGCGACATCTTCCTCGGCGTGCCGTTCAACATCGCCAGCTACGCGCTGCTGACCCACATGGTGGCGCAGGCCACCGGCCTGGGCGTGGGCGATTTCGTGCACACGCTGGGCGACGCGCACCTGTATTCGAACCATTACGACCAGGCGCGCGAACAACTGTCGCGCACGCCGCGGCCGCTGCCGACGCTGCGCCTGAATCCGGCGGTCACCGACCTGTTCGGTTTCACCTACGACGACATCGCGATCGAAGGCTACGAGCCGCATCCGGCGATCAAGGCGCCGGTGGCGGTGTGAGCGGCGGGGAATCGGGAATGGGGAATCGGGAGTCGGGAAACGCCGCGGTATCGGCGGGGGCGGATGTGGACGGATCCGGGGTCCCGGGTCGCGAGCCCCGGCTGACCCTGATCGCCGCGCTCGATCGCGGCAATGCCATCGGCCGCGACAACGACCTGCCGTGGCGGCTGCCGGACGATCTGAAGCGCTTCAAGGCGCTGACCCTGGGCAAGCCGGTGCTGATGGGGCGCAAGACCGCGCAGTCGCTGGGACGCGCGCTGCCGGGGCGCTTGAACCTGGTGATGACGCGTTCGGGACAGGTGCCGTTCGAGGGCATGCAGGCGGTGGCTTCGTTGCAGGCGGCGATCGCGGTGGCCCAGGCCAGCCGAGCCGAGGAACTGGCGGTGATCGGCGGCGGCGACATCTTCGCGCTGGCGTTGCCGCAAGCCGAGATGCTGTACCTGACCCACCTGGACACGCTGGTCGAGCGCGCCGATGCGCATTTCCCGGCGTTCGATCCGGCGCAGTGGGAGGTCGTGGCGCGGCAGGCGCACGCGGCCGACGCGAAGCATGCGCTGGCGTTCGAGTTCGTCGATTACCGGCGCAGGAGCAGCGCGCCGTAGCGGAACGGCGTTGGTGGCCGATGTTGCGCCGATGGAGGCGATGGCCTGAAGCCATCAGGATTTTTTCCACAGCAGGCATCGCGCCAGGCGAAACCTTTGCTCGGAGCATTTCCGGCCGGGTAGTTGCAGCCGGCGAAGCGTTGTGGGAGCGACTTGTCGCGACGGGCCTTACCGGTAACGCCCGTCGCGACTGAAGTCGCTCCCACAAATGATGCCGTCGCGGCCGGAACGCTTCGGACGGTGCCGTCAGTCCTGAGCAAGCGGCGGCGAACCACCACCGCCTGCACCGCGTCCACCACTCGAGCGACGCCGCGGCGGCCGCGCGCGCGGCACCGGCGCCGGTCCTTCGACCGGGCGTCCCGGCACCTGCACCACCTGCAGGTCTTCGCTGTCCAGCCGCAGCGCGGTCAGCTTGCCGCCCCACACTGCGCCGGTGTCGATCGCGTGCACGCCCTGGGTGATGGTCAGGCCCAGCGTGGACCAGTGCCCGCAGACGATCTTCAGGTCGCGCTCGGCGCGGCCGGGCACTTCGTACCACGGGTACAGGCCCTGCGCCTGGGTGCCGGGCGTGCCTTTCTCCTCGATCGCGATGCGCCCGCGCGGGGTGCAGTAGCGGGCGCGGGTGAACAGGTTGATGATCGCGCGCGAGCGGTCGTAGCCGGTCAGGCCTGGCGACCATGCCGGGCGGTCGCCGTACATGTTGCGGAACAGCTTGCGGTAGCCGCTGCCGTGCAGCTGCTGCTCGACCTCGCGCGCGTGCTTCTCGGCCAGGGTGGTGGTCCACTTCGGCGCCAGGCCGGCGTGGATCATCATCCAGCCCAGCTCGCGGTCGGCATGCAGCAGCTTCTGCATGCGCAGCCAGGTCAGCAGCTCGTCGCGGTCCTCGGCCAGCACGATGCGCTGCAGGTCCGGATTGACCTTGCGCTGCTCGTCCGGGCTGCGTTCGCCGATCGCCAGCAGCGACAGGTCGTGGTTGCCCAGCACCACCTCGCTGTGCGCGCGCAGCGAGTGCACCAGGCGCAGGGTCTCCAGCGACTGCCCGCCGCGGTTGACCAGGTCGCCGCAGAACCACAGCCGGTCCACCGCCGGGTCGAAGCGGATCTTCTCCAGCAGCCGCTGGGTGACGTCGTAGCAACCCTGCAGGTCGCCGATGGCCCACACGCTCATGCGGGCGCCATCAGTGCAGGGTCCGCGGCACGGTCAGCACGAACGGAGCGACCGGGGCGACGAAATGGGTGCCGTCGTCGGCCTCCATGTCGTAGTGGCCGCGCATCGTGCCGTGCTCGGTTTCCAGCATCAGCCCGGAGGTGTAGCGGAAATCCTCGCCGGGGCGCAGCCGCGGCTGTTCGCCGACCACGCCGTCGCCGTCCACGCGCTCCACGCGGCCGTTGCCGTCGGTGATTTCCCAGTGCCGGGCGATCAGCCGCGCGGCGACGCGGCCGCGGTTGTGGATGCGGATCGTGTAGGCGAACGCGTAGCGTCCGTCCTCCGGCGCCGATTGGTCGTCGAGGAACCGGGGCGACACTTCGACCTCGATCCTGTAGGGGGCGTCATCGTTCATGCCCACAGTGTAAGCAAAGCCGGTGCAGGAAGGGACCAGTAACCTGCGCCGATCGCCGCACCGGCAATGCAGCGCAGGCGGCCCGGCATGCTGCGTGCGACGGGAGGACGCTCGCGCCGACATCGCGCGCGGTCCGGCCGCGGCCGCTGCCGAGGCGGTCCGGCGTCGCGGCAGGAAACGCGCCGGACCCGTGCGCGGAAAACGGCGGCCATGCATCGGGCGCATGGCTTCGAGGATCGTAGTCTTGCTGGTGCCGGTGCCGCCGATGATCGGGTTCGACCGGAGCGCAGGCCGAGGTGCGGGTGCATCCCGCGGCAATCCGGCCGAGGCCGGCACGCGGGACGGCCCGATGCCGATACCGGTGCCGCTCAGGCGCTCGCCGGCACGTTGGCCAGGCGCACGAAATCGGCCACTTCCAGCTGTTCGGCGCGCGCGTCCGGGCGTACCCCGGCGGCCTCGAACTGGGCCGCATCGCAGACGCCGCCGAGCGCGTTGCGCAAGGTCTTGCGGCGTTGCCCGAAGGCCGCGCGCACCACGTCGGCGAAGCGCCGCGGGTCGGCGATGCCGATGTCCTGCGGCGCACGCGGCACCAGCCGCACCACCGCCGAGTCCACCTTCGGCGGCGGCCGGAACGCGCCCGGCGGCACCACGAACAGCGAGGTCACCTCGCAGTACGCCTGCAGCATCACGCTGAGCCGGCCGTAGACCTTGCTGCCCGGCGCGGCGGCCATGCGGTCGACCACTTCCTTCTGCAGCATGAAGTGCATGTCGGCGATCGCCGCGGCGTGGTCCAGCGCATGGAACAGGATCGGCGAGGAGATGTTGTAGGGCAGGTTGCCGACCAGGCGGATGCGGCCGCCGGCGGCCAGTTCGGCGAAATCCACCGACAGCACGTCGCGGTTGAGGATGGTCAGTTCGCCGACGCCGGCCGCCGCCGCGGTCAGCGGCGCGATCAGGTCGCGGTCGAATTCGATCACGGTCAGGCGGCCGTGTCGGCGCAGCAGCGGGAAGGTGATCGCGCCCTGTCCGGGGCCGATCTCGACCAGCAGGTCGTCCGGCTTGGGGTTCACCGCGCGCACGATGCTGTCGATGTAGTCGCGGTCGCTGAGGAAGTGCTGGCCAAGCGATTTCTTGGCCGGGGCGCTGAAGCCGTGGGGAGAAGTCATGCGTGCATCTTATCGGATGGCGCGCGCGGCGCCCTGCAGGAGCGGCTTCAGCCGCGACCTGGCTCTACCGGTAAGGCCAAGGTCGCGGCTGAGGCCGCTCCTACAGGGGTGCTTTGCGCGTGGCCAGCTGCGCGCACAGCGCGACCGCGGCGAACAGGCTGGAGGGGTCGGCGACGCCGCGCCCGGCCAGCTCCAGCGCGGTGCCGTGGTCGACCGCCACGCGCGGGTAGGGCAGGCCCAGGGTCAGGTTCACCGCTTGCTCGAAGCCGCTGTACTTGAGCACCGGCAGGCCCTGGTCGTGGTACATCGCCAGCACCGTGTCGACGCCGGCCAGCTTCTGCGGCAGGAACGCGGTGTCGGCCGGCAGCGGGCCGAGCAGGCGCATGCCTTCGGCGCGCAGGGCGTCCAGCACCGGGCGCATGACGTCGAGCTCCTCGCGCCCGAGATGGCCGTCCTCGCCGGCATGCGGGTTCAGCCCCAGCACCGCGATCACCGGCGCGGCGATGCCGAACTCGCTGCGCAGCGCGGCGTGGACGATGCGCAGGCTGCGCTCCAGCAGGGCCGGGGTCAGCGCGTCGGCGACCGCGCGCAGCGGCAGGTGGGTGGTGGCCAGGGCCACGCGCACGATGTCGTTGGCCAGCATCATCACCACCTCGCGTCCGGCGTGGCGGGCGAGCAGTTCGGTGGTGCCGGTGTAGGCGATGCCGCCGTCGTTGATCGCGGCCTTGTGCACCGGGCCGGTGACCAGGCCGGCGAGTTCGCCGCGCAGGCAGGCGTCGGCGGCCTGGGTCAGCGCGCCGATCACCGCGCCGGCATTGGCCGGATCGGTGCGGCCGAACCGGCTGGGCACGGCATTGCCGACCGCGCGCAGGCGCAGGTCGCCGGGGGCGACGGCGGGGGCGGATTCGGGCAGCAGCCGCAATGGCAGCGCCAGCGCCGCGGCGGCGGCGCGCAGGGTGTCGGGATCGGCGAAGGCCAGCAGCTGGCAGTCGCGGCGCGGCTGTTGCGCCAGCCGCACGCACAACTCCGGGCCGATCCCGGCCGGCTCGCCCGGTACCAGCGCGAGCGCGGGCAGCACGGCCTACGGCTTGGTGGCGGCCGGTGCCGGCGTCGCCGGCGCGCTGGCGTCGGCGGCCGGCGCGGCGGCGCTGTCGCCGCCGACGCGCAGGTTCACGTAGGCTTCGCCGCGCATTTCCTGCAGGAAGCGGTTGTATTCCTCTTCCAGCTTGCGGCGGCCGATGGTCTCGCGGACCTGGGCGCGCTGGGTGTCGCTGGTGACGTCGGTCTGACGCGTGGCCACGCGCTGCACGATGTGCCAGCCGGCCTCGGTGCGGAACGGCGTGGAGACCTGGTTGTCGCTCAGGCCTTCGATCTGGCGGCCGAAGTCCGGGCCGAACGCGTCGGCCGGGAACCAGCCCAGGTCGCCGCCCTGGCCGCGGCTGTTGGCGTCGTCGGAGGATTCCTTGGCCACGGCCTGGAAGTCGGCGCCGCCAGTGATGCGTGCGCGCAGGGTCTCGATCTTGGCCTTGGCGGCCGCGTCCGGCTGCGCCTCGTTGACCCGGATCAGGATGTGCCGGGCGTGGTATTCGGTGACCGTCTTCTTTTCCGGGTTGGCCGAGGCGTCGCGCACTTCGACCAGCTTCAGCAGCTGGAAGCCGCTGGGGCCGCGCAGCGGGCCGGCGACCTGGCCCGGCTTCATGTCGCGGATCAGCTGCGCGAAGGCGTTGGGGATCTCGTCCAGGCTGCGCCAGCCCAGGTCGCCGCCTTCCAGCGCGTTGGGGCTGTCGGAATAGCGCACCGCGGCCGCGCTGAAGTCGATCTCGCCCTTGTCGATCAGGTTCTTGACCCCTTCGATCTTGCTCTGGCCGGTCTTGATCTGGTCGGCGGTGGCGCCGTCCGGCAGGCCGACCAGGATGTGCGCCAGGTGGTACTGCGCGCCGGTGGTGGCCTGCTGCGCCAGCGCTGCGTCCACTTCGCTCTCGCTGACGTTGATGCGGCTCTGCGCGAAGCTCTGGCGCAGACGCTGCACGGTGATCTCGTCGCGCACCGAGTTGCGGAAGTCGTCGAACGCCATGCCGTCGGCGGTGAGCTTCTTGCGCAGGCCGTCCACGTCGGTGCCGTTCTGCTGGGCGATGCTGCCGATGGCCCGGTTCAGTTCGTCGTCGCCGACGCGGATGCCGGTGCTGTTGGCGCGCGCCACCTGCAGCTTGACCAGCACCAGGCGCTCGAGCACCTGGCGTTGCAGCACGTTGTCCGGCGGCAGCTGCGCCTCGCGGCCGGAATACTGCCCCTTCACGTTGCGAACGGCACGATCCAGTTCGCTCTGCAGCACGACATCCTCGTCGACGACCGCGGCGATGCGGTCCAGCGGTTGGGTTTGTTGCGCGGCGGCCGGAGCGGACACGCCGGCGATCGCCAGCAAGGTGGCGAGGAAAGCAGAGAAGGTATTGGTCATGGAATCAGGTTCGGATCGTAATCGTCCGGATCGGTCGTGGTGTTGCTGGGCGGGACCAAGTACAGGTCGTCGCGGTTGTAGCCGAGAATAGCACGGCGCAGAACGCGGTCCGTGTCCTGGCCGAGCGAGGACAGCCCCTTCAGCACGAACTCGATCTGGAGCGCGGTGTCCAGGTCGCCTTCGCGGTTGCGCACGTAGCGCCGCGCCAGCGCGCGCACGGCCAGGCAGCAGCTGTCCCACTGCACGCCGGCGATCACTTCCAGCGGCTTCTTGTCTTCCAGCGAATAGTAGTGGCGGCCGACCACGCTCCAGGTGGGGTTGATCGGGTACAGGAACGACACGTCGGTCTGTTCCAGCAGGTCGCGGCGGAAGCGGTAGCCCACGTTGATGATGCCGTCGCCCGGCAGCAGGTAGCGGGTGCGGAAGCTGGCCAGGTCCTTGCGCCGGTACTTGGGATCCCACTGGTAGGTGGCGCCCATCGTCCAGCGGTCGTTGATCATGTAGTTGGCGTCGGCGATCCATGCCGACTTGCCCTGCTCGATGGTGGTGTTGCTGCCCGGCAGGCTGACCCTGGAATCGTTGAAGTACAGGATCTGGCCGAAGCTGACCGACAGCTTCTCCTTGCCGTCGCCCTGGCGCAGCAGGCGCGAGCTCAGCGCCATGGTCAGCTGGTTGGCGTCGTTCTGGCGATCGGCGCCGGTGTAGCGCGAGTCGCGGAACAGCTGGCCCCAGCTGAAGGTGAATTCGCGCGTGTCGAAGATCGGCAGGTTGTCCTGGTTGCGGTACGGCGTGTACAGGTAGAACAGCCGCGGTTCCAGGGTCTGCAGATAGCTGGTGCCGCCGAACTTGGCGTCGCGATCGAAGTACAGGCCGGCATCGACGGTGGTGATCGGCAGGCTGCGGCTGGGCGAGGTGTCGCCGTTCAGCGTCGCCGCCAGGTCCTTGTCCAGCTGGTAGGCGGTGTAGCGCCAGGCCACGGTCGGCTTCAGGAACCACGCCGCGCCGGCCAGCGGCATCGAGAGGTAGGGCTTGAGGTCCAGGCGGGTGCCGCCCGGCATCTCGGTGACCACGCCGGTGCGCTCGAACTCGGCGTCCTTGACGTGGATGTCGTCGTGCACGAAGCGCACCGCTTCGGAATAGACGCCGGCCTCGAACCAGTTGCCGAACGACTGGTCCCAGTTGAAGAAGGCGCGCGGCTGGCGGTTGTACGGCAGCGCCGCTTCGGTCAGGGTGTAGTCGGTCAGCTGCCAGCGGTCGGCCATCAGCCCGGCGGTCCAGGTCTCGCCGGTGCCGTAGACGCCGACCGTGCTCTGCAGGTTGGAGATCGCGTTGCCGAGCAGGCGGTTGGAGAAGTCCTCGGTGTAGCGCTCGTCGCTGACCCAGGCGACGGACGCGCGCGCCTGCCAGTGCGAATCGATGTTGTGGTAGCCCTGGTATTCGAACTTGCCGCGGTCCTTGTCGCGCAGCTTGTCCGAAGGCAGGTACGCGGCCTCGAGCTCGCCCTTGCCGCCTTCGTACAGATAGCGGAACTCGCTGCCCAGCATGAAGCCGCGCGAGCTCATGTAGCGCGGATACAGGGTGGCATCGTAGTTCGGCGCCAGGTTCAGGTAGTACGGCTGCATGTAGTCGAAGCCGTTGCGACCGGAGAACCCGACGGCCGGGAACAGGAAGCCGCTGCTGCGGCGATCGTCGATCGGGAACTTGAACCAGGGCGCGTACAGCACCGGCACGTTGTAGATCTTCAGGATCGCGTTGCGCGCGGTGCCGAAGCCCTCGTCGTTGTCGACGTCGATCTCCGGCGCATGCAGTTCCCACACCTGCTGCGAGGGATCGCAGGTGGTGTAGGTGGAGCGGTGCATCTGCCCGAGCGCGCCCTGCAGGTCGACCGAGTCGGCCTTGCCGTTGCCGCGGCGTTCGATCAGCTGGTAGCGGATGTTGCTGATCTTGTGGGTGTCGGTGTCCTGGTTGCCCTCGGCGCGGTCGGCGACCATGCGGATCGAGGAGTCCTGGTAGCGCACGTGGCCCTCGGCGATGTAATTGCCGGTCTCGGTGTCCACGCGCAGGTTGTCGGTGCCCATGAACTGGTCGCCGCGCTTGAGCGCGACGTTGCCGGTGTAGTTCGGGATGGCGGTGGTGCCCGACAACTGGTCGCCTTCGATGTTGGTCGGCTGCTGGTTGCGGATCGCCGCCAGCTTCGGGTCGGCCCGGGGCGCGTCGTCGAACTTGGGCAGCACGTCCGGGGTCGGACACAGGCCCCAGTTCGGTGGCTTGTCGGCCGCCATCGCCGGCAGGCAGAGGGCGATACTGAACGGAAGGGGTAGCAGGCGGAGGGCTCGGCGCACGCGCGTCAGGTATCGGGCTAAAACGACCGCTAGCTTGCCCCATCCCATGCATAGGGGCAATGAAGGCGTCCCCGGGGCGGGGGACGGGGTTCATCCGCCCGGGCCATCCGCCCGGGCGCGGTCAGCGCAGCGCGTCGACGTGGGCGACGCTGCATTCGCGCAGCGCCTGCAGGTCGTAGCCGCCTTCCAGCAGCGACACCACGCGCCCGCGCGCATGCCGTTCGGCCAGCGCGCGCAGTTCCGCGGTGAGCCAGGCGAAGTCCTCCGCGTCCAGCATCAGGTCGGCCAGCGGGTCGCGCATGTGCGCATCGAAGCCGGCCGAGACCAGCAGCAGCTGCGGCTTGAACGCGTCCAGCAGCGGCAGCATCTGGTCGGCCCAGGTGTTGCGGAAGCGGAAGCCGCCGCTGCCCGGCGGCAGCAGCGCGTTGTGCAGGTTGCCGACGCCGCGGTCGTGGACCCCGCCCGAGTGCGGGAACAGCCCGGACTGGTGGGTGCTCAGGTACTGCACGCGCGGGTCGCGCTCGAAGATCGCCTGGGTGCCGTTGCCGTGATGCACATCGAAATCGACGATGGCGATGCGTTCCAGGCCGTGCGTGTCGCGGGCGTGCGCGGCGGCCACGGCGACGTTGTTGAACAGGCAGAAGCCCATCGCGGTGGCGGCGGTGGCGTGGTGGCCGGGCGGGCGCACGGCGCAGAACGCGGTGTCGGTCTCGCCGCGCATCACCGCATCCACCGCGGCCAGCCCGGCGCCGGCGGCGCGCAGCGCGGCGGCGCGCGAGCCGGGCGAGATCACCGTGTCCACGTCGAGCATGCGCTGGCCGTCGATGTCGGCCAGGACGCTGTCGATCAGCTCGCGTTCGTGGACCCGGGCCAGGTCGCCGAGCTTGGCCAGCGGCGCCTCGCGCCATTCCAGATCCGGGAACGCCCCGCGCAGCGCCTCGGTGATGGAGCGCAGGCGCTCCGGCCGTTCCGGATGCTCCGGGCCCGGTTCATGGCCCAGGCAGGCCGGGTGGGTGTAGATCAACATGCTTGCCCCCGCCGCGCGCGCCGTGCCTGCCGCTCAGGCCTGGCGGCGGTCGTGGCGCCACAGCACTTCGCCCTGGCCGTCGGCGCGCGCCAGCACCCGCGCCAGCACGAACAGCAGGTCGGACAGGCGGTTGAGGTAGCGCACCGCCTCCGGCCGCACCGCGTCCTGGCGCGACAGCGCCACCGTCTCGCGCTCGGCGCGGCGCACGATGGTGCGCGCCAGGTGGCAGCGCGCCGCGGCCTCGCCGCCGGCCGGCAGGATGAAGTCCTTCAGCGCCGGCAGGGTGTCGTTGTAGCGGTCCAGGTGCTGTTCGAGCGCGTCGATGTCGGCGTCGTGGATCGCCGCATGGCCGGGGATGCACAGCTCGCCGCCGAGGTCGAACAGCTGGTGCTGGATCGCGGTCAGCAGGGTGCGCACGTCCTCGGCCAGCGGACAGGCCAGGACCACGCCGATCGCCGAGTTGGCCTCGTCGACGGTGCCGTAGGCGGCCACCCGCGCCGAATCCTTGCTGACCCGGTTGCCGTCGCCCAGGCCGGTGCTGCCGTCGTCGCCGGTGCGGGTGTAGATCTTGGAAAGGCGGTTGCCCATCGCCGGTCAGGGCCTGCCAGGCTCAGTGGCCGGCGGGCTGGCCGCGCTGGCCCAGCCGCGCCAACTGCTCGACGCCGACCTGGATCGCCGCGGCCAGCGCCGTGTACAGCGCCGCGCTGCCCAGGTACGGCAGCAGCCAGTCGCCGTAGTTCTGCCACCAGCCGGCGACGGTCGGGTTCGGCACGCTGCGGCTGACCCAGTAGAAACTGCCCTGCGCGATCAGGTGGCACACCGCCACCGCGACCACCAGGCTGGCCGCGGCCAGGCCCAGCGCGCGCCAGTCGGCGCCGCGATAGCGCCGCGCCAGCCAGCTGCCGCCCGCCCACAGCGCGAAGTACGCCGGGATCAGGCACCAGTAGGCCGGCGACACGCAGTAGTGCTGCCAGAAGCTCAGGCCCTGGCTGCGGATCACCAGGTAGTCGATCAGCACCGCCAGCGCCATCAGCCCCGGGAACGCCCAGCGGGTCCAGCCGCGCAGGTAGAAGCCGCCGATGAAGAACACCGCCCACGAGGCATCCGGGATCGCGCCGAAGTGGTTGATGCGGGTCGCGGCCAGCAGCGATGCCAGCAGGAGCAGGGCGGGAAGGCGGTGGGTGGAAGGCGTCATGGCAGGCGGGCACCGGTACGGAGACCGCCGATTCTACTGGAAGCCGCGCGCCCGGGAGTGAGGCCGGCGCGGCCCGCACCGGCGGCGCCGGCCGGTCGGGCGCTGCGCTGCGGGCGGGCGGCGTCGGCGCAGCGCGCTCCGATCACCGACGATCCGGGCGCCGGTCGTATCATGCCCGGATGAGCAAACGACATGACGTAGTGATCGTCGGCGGCGGCCTGGTCGGCGCCAGCCTGGCCATCGCGCTGGACCGGCTGGGCGTGGACGTGGGCCTGGTCGAGGCCGCGCCGCCAGGCGCGCTGCCGCCGGTGTTCGACCAGCGCAACCTCAGCTTCGCCGCGGCCACGGTCAACGCGCTGGGCGCGCTCGGGGTGATGCAGCGGCTGCGTGCGCCGACCGGGCCGATCCGGCGCATCCACGTCAGCCGCGCAGGCGACTTCGGCCGGGTGCGGCTGGACGCGGCCCACTACGGGCGCGAGGCGTTCGGGCAGGTGGTGGTGGCGCGCGACTTCGGCGAGGCGCTGGAGGCGCGGCTGGCCGAGGCGACCCACGTCAGCCGGTACCGGCCGGCGCAGTTCCTGGGGCTGGAAGCTGGCGAGGATGCGTCGCTGCGGCAGCTGCGCATCGTCCAGGACGGCGCCACCCAGGTGCTGCAGGCGCGGCTGCTGGTCGGCGCCGACGGCAGCGCCAGCGCGGTGCGCGGCGCGCTCGGCATCGATGCCGCCCGCCACGATTTCCGCCAGACCCTGTTCGTGGCGCGGGTGCGCGGCAGCCGCCAGCCCGACGGCACCGCCTACGAGCGGTTCCGCGACGACGGTCCGACCGCGCTGCTGCCGCGCGGCGACCGTCACTACGGCGCGGTCCACGCCGTCGCCACCGAGGACGCCGACGCGGTGGCCGCGCTCGACGAGGCCGCCTGGCTGCAGCGCCTGCAGGACGCGCTGGGCTGGCGCGTCGGGCGCCTGCTGGGCAGCGGCGAGCGCAGCGCCTACCCGATCGTGCAGGTGCTGGCCGAGCGCCTGACGGACGCGCGCGCGGTGCTGCTCGGCAATGCCGCGCAGACCCTGCACCCGCTCGGCGCGCAAGGCTTCAACCTGGGCCTGCGCGATGCGCTGACCCTGGCCGAGCTGATCGAGCGCGACCGCGCCGATCCGGGCGCGCCGGCGTTACTGCAGCAGTACGCGCAGCGCCGCGAGCAGGACCGGCAGCGCACCGTGACTTTCTCCGGCGGCCTGGCGCGGCTGACCGCCAACCCCGCGCCGCTGCTGCGCCCGCTGCGCAGCCTGGGCCTGCTGGCGGCCGCGCAGGCCGCGCCGCTGCAGTCGTTCCTGGTCGGCGGCGCGATGGGCTTCCGCGGCGACGTGCCGCAGCTGTGCCGGGAGGCGACGCCATGAGCCGGCGCGGCGTGCTGGACGTGGTGGTGGTCGGCGGCGGCGTGGTCGGCGCCGCCTGCGCGCTGGCGCTGGCCGGCGAAGGCCTGGCGGTGGCGCTGGTCGAGGGCCGCGAGCCGCCGCGCTGGTCGGCGGCCGAACCGGACCTGCGGGTCTATGCCTTCGCGCCCGACAACGCCGCGCTGCTGCAGGCGCTCGGGGTGTGGCCGCAGGTGCTGGCGTGGCGCGCCCAGGCCTACCGGCGCATGCGCGTGTGGGACGCCGCCGGCGGTGGCGAGCTGGCCTTCGATGCCGACGCGCTGGGCCGCGACCAGTTGGGCTGGATCGTCGAGCACGCGCTGCTGGTCGAGCAGCTGTGGGCGGCGCTGCCGGCGGCCGGGGTGCAGCTGCACTGCCCGGCGCGGGTGGAGGCGGTGGAGCTGGCGGACGAACGCGTGCGCCTGCGCCTGGACGACGGCAGCCGGCTCGACGCGCGCCTGGCGATCGCCGCCGACGGCGCCGATTCCACCCTGCGCGGCCTGGCCGGGCTGGATGCGCCGGCGCACGACTACGGCCAGCGCGGCGTGGTCGCCTTCGTGCAGACCGACCTGCCGCATCAGGACACCGCCTGGCAGCGCTTCCTGCCTGGCGGGCCGCTGGCGTTCCTGCCGTTCGCCGACGGCCGCAGTTCGATCGTGTGGACGCTGCCGGAGACCGAGGCGGCGCGGGTGCTGGCGCTGGACGATGCCGCGTTCGGCGCCGAGCTGACCCAGGCCTTCGGCGCGCGGCTGGGCGCGGTGCACGCGCTGTCGCCGCGGGTCGGTTTCCCGCTGCGCCGGCAACTGGTGGAGGACTACCACCGCGGCCGCCTGCTGGTGCTGGGCGACGCCGCGCACGTGGTGCATCCGCTGGCCGGGCAGGGCGTCAACCTCGGCCTGCGCGACGTCGCCGCGCTGGCCGCGCAGGTGCGCCAGGCGCAGGCGCGGCGGGTCGACTGGTCGGCGCCGCACCGGCTGGCGCGCTGGGCGCGCGGCCGCCGCAGCGACAACACCGTGGCCGCCTACGGATTCGATGCGATCAACCGGCTGTTCTCCAACGACGAGATGCACCTGACCCTGCTGCGCGGCCCGCTGCTGGGCCTGGCCGGCAAGCTGCCGATGCTGATGCACGGGTTCTGGAAGCGCGCTTCGGGGGTGTAGCGGTTCGGAGCGGGGTGAGAGTGGCTTGCGTCGTTTCTGCGGGGAGCGACAGGTGCAGCTGTCGTAGGGGGCGCTTTCGGGGGCCATGGGCCAGTGCGCGCCCGCGTTTTCATCGCTCTGCGGTCATGGTTGCAGCCGTTCCTGCAGGTGCGGCGGAGCGTCGGCTGAGTCATTGTGAGAGGACTTCAGCGACGATGCCGTTCGGTGCCAGCAGGTCTGCATGTTTCGCTCGTCGCGACTGAAGTCGCTCCCACAGGAAACTTGCGGCGAAGCGGCCGGTTGCACCGGGGGCGTCAGCCCCAATGATCCGCAGCCGGCAGGTCCGCTGCTCGCTCGTCGCGGCTGAAGCCGCTCCTACAAGGCCGCGAGGATTACTTGAGCCAGCCGGCCAGCTGTTCGCGGCTCAGGCGCCCGCTGCGGCGGGTGTCCAGTGCGTCGAATTCGTCGGCCAGCGCGGGATTGGCCTGCGCCTCGCTGCGGCTCAGGTAGCCGTCGTGGTCGCTGTCCAGCGCGTCGAAGTCGATGCGGTAGTTGCCGGCGACGCGGTCGGGCTGGATGGTGCGCACGGTGACCGGCGCCTGGCCCTGCGGCACGTCCAGTTGCACCTGGTGGGTCACCTCGCCGCTGTTCAGCGGCTGCGAGACCACGCCGACCGGGACGTCGCGCAACGGTTCGGTGACCGCGCTGGAGGTGGACTGCAGGTTCTGCGCGGCGGCCGGGCCGGTGGCGGCCGCGAGCAGGAGGGCGAGGAGCAGGGACGAACGGCGAGGCATGGACACAACGGACTCCGATGGTGCGAATGGTGGGAAAGCGCCGCAGGCTCAGCCGGGGATGAACGGGAACGCCAGTTTCAGCAGTCCCTTCAGCCCGCCCTCGGCGGTGCTGGCGATGGCCTTGGCACCGAGGCTGTTGAGCGCGCGGCGCACATCCTCCCAGCGTAGCTTGCCCACGTCCTTCTTCAACAGGTCGGCCACTTCCTCGGCGGTGGGGGTGAGCTTCTCCAACTCGCGCACCACCTTGTCCGGCTCCGGTTGCAGGTAGCCCCAGCGCTCGGCGATCTTCAGCAGGGTGTCGAAGCGCACCGCGACCACGTCGCGGTTGCGCTCGTACACCGGCATCGCGCCGACGTCGACGATCGCCTGCTCGAAGCGTTGCTGGTCGTCCGGGTGCTCGATGCGGATGGCCAGGAAGCCTTCCTTCTTGCTGCGCTCGCTGACGTGCTTGGCCCCCGCGCGCAGGTTGTCCTCGGTGAGCACGGTGGCCACGATGCGCTCCAGCGCCGCCTCGCCGTCCTCGGGCACCAGCGCGCGCCAGCGCGCATAGCCGTCGCGGCGCAGGCCTTTCACCTTGGCCGGGGTCACCCGCAGGCGCAGCGCCACCGCGTTGTTGGAATCGCTGCGCGAGATCGCGCCGTCGCGTTCCAGCAACACGAAGATCAGCAACTCCAGGTCGCGCTTGGTCAACGACTGGAAACCCTGCAACAGGGTCAGGCGCAGGAATTCGTCGGCGAAGCCGGCCGGGTCTTTCAGTTCGATCGGCTGCATGTGCGCGCCCTCCAGTCAGTGCAGGCAGGATGCCCGACGCCGATTGCGCGGACTGAGACGGCGATGCGATGCGCATCCCAGCGGCATTCTAGGGCCTTCGGGTTTGCCGTGTCCGGTGCGCCGTCTGGCTTCCCGGATCGCCCCGCTCCGCCCAATTCCCGATCTCCCATCCCGCATCCCCGCTCCGAAGGATCGCCTGGCGCGGAATCGGCAGCGGCGCTCCGATGCGCTGCCGCCCGAACTAACGCCCGTGTTCGCGTCCGGGCAGATCGCTGCGGAAGGTCTCGATCGCGCCGCGGTCCTGCAGGGTCACGTAGACGTCGCGCCCATCCTTGCCGCCGAAGGCCACGTTGGTGGGCTTGCGGCCCTTGGTCGCGATCTCGTGCAGGAGCGTGCCGTCCGGAGCGAGCACCAGCACCTTGCCGGCGTCGTAGCGGGCCAGGTACAGGTTGCCGGCCGCGTCGCAGCGCATGCCGTCCAGGCCGAAATCGGGGAACGCCCGCAGCAGGCGCTTGTTGGACAGCGTGCCGTCGCCGGCGCGGTCGTAGACCCAGAGCTTACGCTGCACGCTCTCGTTGACGTACAGGCGCGTGCCGTCGGGGCTGACCTCGATGCCGTTGGTGGTGCCCATGCCGGTCTCGACCAGGTGCGCGCTGCGGTCGCGGCCGATGCGCCACAGCTGGCCGCCGCTGCCCTTCCAGTCCGGGTCACTGGCGTACAGGGTGCCGTCCGCGGCGATGGCGATGTCGTTGGGCTGGAACGCGCCGGGCAGCGTGGCATAGACCTCGATGCGCTTGCTGTCCGGCGCGATGCGCAGGATCCGGTGCCGGGCGTAGTCGGCCACGTACATGCGCCCGGCGCGGTCGAAGCGGATGCCGTTGCCGATGCTGCCGGCGGGCAGGTCCACGAACAGCGCCGCCGTCGCGTGGCCGTCGGCAGCGAAGCCGACCCGGCCGATGCTGCCGTCGTGGCCGAAGTTGACCACGTACAGCGCGCCGTCCGGACCGCTGGCCGGGCCCTCGATGCCGTGGGTGAACACGCCGTCGCCGATCAGGTCGCGGGCGCGGAACAACGCGGTGTCCGCGGCCGGTGCCGCTGCGGCCGCAGTGCAGGCCAGCAGCAACGCGGCACCGCTGGCGGCGAGGAACGGCAGGCGAGCGGGCATGGCGCGATCCGGTGCGAAGCAGGGGCCGGGGAGTGTGCCAGACGCACCGGCGGCACCGGGATAGCGCTCACATCGCCGGGCGGGGGATGCGTTAAGGTTTCGGCACTTCGTGTCCGGCCATCAGGGAGATCCGCATGTCGCTGTCCTCGCCGAGTCGTCGCCGTGTCCTGCTCGCCGGGCTGTCCGGGGTGGGCGCAGGCCTGTTGGGATCGCCGCTGTGGGCGACCACGCGCGGCAAGCGCACCAAGCCGCTGGGGGTGGCGCTGGTTGGCCTGGGCGACTACGCCAGCAACCGCCTGGCGCCCGGCCTGGCGCTGACCAAGCATTGCCGGCTGGCCGGCATTGTCACCGGCTCGCCGCACAAGATTCCGCAGTGGCAGGCGCGGCATCGCATTCCCGATCGCAACGTCTACAGCTACGACGACCTGGAGCGCATCGCCGACAACCCGGACATCGACGTGGTCTACGTGGTCACGCCGACCCATCTGCACGCGCCGCTGACCCTGCGCGCGGCCGCCGCCGGCAAGCACGTGTGGTGCGAGAAGCCGATGGCGATGCACGCCGACGAGGCGCAATCGATGATCGCCGCCTGCGCGCGCAACAAGGTGCGGCTGAGCATCGGCTACCGCATGCAGCACGAGCCGAACACGCGGCGGATCATCGCCCTGGCCGGCGAGCGCCCGTTCGGCGCGATGCGCACGGTGCGCGCCGAGGCCGGCTACAACGGCTACGGCGACACCGATCCGGCGCAGCGGCCGTGGCGGCTGCGCGCGCAGTTCGGCGGCGGCGCGATGTACGACATGGGCGTGTATCCGCTCAACGCGGCGCGCTACACGGTGGGCGCCGAGCCGCTGGCGGTCAGCGCCACGCGCAGCACCGACCGCCCGGCGCTGTTCGACGAGGTCGACGAGCACATGCAGTTCAAGCTGGAATTCCCGCACGAGGTGGTGGCCGACTGCGCCACCAGCTTCGGCCGCACCATGAACCGGCTGCGCGCCGAGTGCGAGCGCGGCTGGTACGAACTGGCGCCGTTCCAGAGCTACGACGGCATCCGCGGCCGCGCCAGCGACGGGCGCGTGTTCGAGGCGACGGTGCGCCACCAGCAGGCGCTGCAGATGGACGAGGACGCGCTGGCGATCCTCAATGGCACGCCGCTGCGCGCGCCGGGCGAGGAAGGCCTGCGCGACATGCGCGTGATCGATGCGATCCACCGCTCGGCGCGCGAGGGCGGCAAGCGCATCGTGCTGTAGCGGCGCGGTGGATCCGTGCCCGCGGATGGCCAAGGCCAGCGCGAGTTTCTTTTGTGGGAGCGACTTCAGTCGCGACGGGCTTTACTGGTAATGCCCGTCGCGACTGAAGTCGCTCCCACAACACCGCGCCAGCTGTAAGCGTCCGAGCCGAATGCGCTAGAAGCCTCAGTGTGTGCTTCGCATCGACGCGTGATCGCGACGACCGGCGCAGCGCCTCAGGCCGGCATCGCCAGCACGGTGATCTCTTCGCGGTCGTGGTACAGCTGCTTGGCGCGGATCTGCAGCGGGCGCCCGGCGCGCTCGGCGAACAGGTCCAGGCACAGCTGGGTCTCGTCCCAGCGCTTCTTCATCGGCAGCTTGAGGTTGAAGATGGCGTGCCGGCACCAGCCCTCGCGCAACCAGGTGCCCATGCGCTCGGCGACGCGGCGCGGCTGCTCGACCATGTCGCAGACCATCCAGTCCAGCGGTTGCGGCGGCTTCCAGTGGAAGCCGTCGGCGCGCAGGTGATCGACCAGGCCGCTGTCGAGCACGTGCTGGCGCAGCGGGCCGTTGTCGACGCTGGTCACGTGCAGGTGCTGGCGGGTCAGTACCCAGGTCCAGCCGCCGGGCGCGGCGCCCAGGTCGGCGGCGCGCATGCCGGGCTTGAGCAGCGCCTCGCGCTCGTCCGGCGCCAGCAGCGCCAGCAGCGCTTCCTCCAGCTTCAGCGCCGAGCGCGAGGGCGCGTCCGACAGCAGTTTCAGGCGCGGGATGCCCAGCGGCCACGGCGCGCTGTCGTCGCTGTCGGCGATGGCCAGCAGCGCGTGGGTGCCGGCGAGGAAGCACACGTGCAGGCGCGGCAGCGCCGGCTGCGGTTTGTCGCTGAGCAGGCCGGCCTTGCGCAGCGCCGGGCGCAGCGCATTGCCGAAGCTGCGCGCCAGGCCGGACAGCTGCTTGCCTTCGTCCGAGTCCGGATGCTCGACCCACAGGTCGCCGAAACGGCCGTGCCCGGCCAGCGCCTGCAGCATCGGGCCGATGCGGTCGGCGGGATCCAGTTCGCGCAGCTCGGCCAGCAGGCGCAGTTTCTGCCGCGCGAAGATCAGCCCGCGCCACGGCAGCGCACGCGGCGGCAAGGCGGTCTCGCAGACCAGCAATGCGTAGCCGCTGTTGCGCTCGGTGCGCGCATAGGCCGGCAGCTCGGCGCGCGCGGCGCGGTCGTTGAGTTCGGCCGCCAGTTCGGGCTCGAAGCCTTGCCGGCAGTAGCACAGCAGGCCGTTCAGGGAGGACATGCAGAAAGCCTTCGCCGGGCGGCGTCAGTAGCGGGGGCTGTCGAGCTCGCCGTAGCGGCGCAGCACCGCGCAGGCGGCGTCGCGATGCAGGCCGCGCACCACCTCGATGCCGCGGCGCTCGAGTTCGCCGATCCAGTCCGCCGGCAGCGGGCCTTCGTCGAACGGGGTCAACGCCATCACATCCTCGGCGCTGGCGCCGATCAGCAGGCGGTCGATGCCGGCCCAGATGGTCGCGCCGTAGCACTGGCAGCACGGCTGCGCCGAGGTCGCCAGGGTCACCGGCGACAGCGCCGCGTTCAGGCGCGGGGTCTGCAGGCGCTGCTGGGCGAGCATGTAGGCCATGTTCTCGGCGTGCGCCAGCGAGGTGTTCTGCGGCACCACCCGGTTCACCCCGACCGAGACGATGCGGTGGTCCGGGCCGAACACCGCCGCGCCGAACGGCCCGCCGCTGCCGGCGTCCACGTTCAATCGCGACAGTTCCACCGCCAGCGCGACCTTGTCGGCATCGCCGGGATAGACGGCCTGCGGATCGACCGCGTCGTGGATCCAGGCGGGCAGGGTGAGGTGGACTTGCGCGTAGAGCATCAGCGGACGGGTTCGGCAGGCTGCGGGGCGCGCAGTGTATCGGCTTGCGCGCCCTGGGCGCTGCATCGCCCGGCCACGCACTGGCAGCCGGCGATCGCGGGCGAGCCGCACACGCTCATGCGGCCGCTGGCCTGGCATTGCGCCATCACGCCCTGCGGGTCGGTGGGGCTGTCGCGGTTGACGCACGCCGGCATCGCGCCGCAGCAGTTGCCGACGTTCTTCACCGCGCAGTCGGCGTCGCTGCGGCAACTGGCGTCGACCTTCACCGGCAGGCCGGAGGCGGCGGGCCTGGCGCCTTCGCTGCGCGCGCAGGCGCTGAACAGCAGGGTGCAGGCGAACAGGCACAGGCAGTACAGCAACGGCGCGAGACGACGGGACATGGCGGCCTTCCGTGCGAGAGACGCCGCCATGGTAGCGCGCATGGCCGCGGGCCCGGTTCAGCGGGGGCCGACGCCGATGGTGTCGGCGATCTCCTGCGCGATCCGGATCGCGGTATCGCCGCGGGCTCGGCGGTTCGCCTGGCGGATGCCGATCCGGCCTCGCACCGCGTCGACCCGCATCGACGACAGCGACGGATCGTCGTAGACGATGCCGCAGCCGGTGGCGTGGGCCAGCCGTTGCGCGGTTTCGTCGAAGCGCGCAAGGGGCAGGTCGTAGGCCTGGTCGGGCACGGCGTCGCACTTGCCTGCGCCGCGGCGGAGGTTACGCCCTGGCACAGCCGGCAAGCAGCGCCGCCAGCGCGAGGCCGGCGCAGCAGGTGCGGAAGACAGCGGACATCGGCGGTTTCCCGATCCTGGTGGACGACGGTGCCAGTCTAGGCGCCGTGTCTTAATCCAGGACCGCGCCGGCGATCGGCGCCCGGCGGTGCATGCAGCCAGGTGCACCACAGCACACCGCCGAGCAGGCAGGCGATCGCCGCGGCTTCCAGCAGTGTGGGCCAGCGCGTTTCCCACACGAAGCCGTAGAGCAGCGCGAACACGGTTTCGAACACCAGCATCTGCCCGACCAGGGTCGGCGGCAGCAGCCGGCTGGCGCGGTTCCAGCAGGCGCTGCCGATCACCGAGGCGAACACCGCCAGCAGCATCGCCATGCCCCAGAAGCGCGCCCAGTCCGCGGCCGCGTGCGCGGTGGCGTCGAACGCGAACGCGGGAATCGCCAGGGCCAGCGCCAGCGTGCCGGTGACCACGCCGGTCAGCAGCGACCAGTCGCTGCCGGAGATGTCGGGCCGCTGCGAAAGCCAGCGCGCATTCCTGAGCGAGTAGGCCGTCCAGCACGCCAGCGCCCCGCTCGCGCAGGCCAGCCCGGCCGCGCGCGTGCCCACGCCGCCGTGCGCATGCGGCGCGCTGCCCAGCGTCTGCGCCGCCACCAGCGCCACGCCGGCCACGCACAGCGCGCACGGCGCGGCCAGCCGGCGCAGCCGCATCGCGCCGGCCGCGCGCGCGCCGAACACGGTGACCGTCACCGGCAGCAGGCCGATGATCAGTGCGGTGGCAGGGCCGCCGGCCCACTGCACGGCGCAGCCCAGCAGCACGTAGTAGACGATGTTGCCGAGCAGGCTCAGCCGCAGCAGCGCCCACCATTCCGCGGCGCCGAGCGTGCCGGTGGCGGCGCGCCAGCGCGGAGCGAGCACCAGCGCGGCCACCGCGCCGTAGGCCAGGTAACGCGATGCCGACAGCTGCAGCGGCGAGAATCCGGCCAGCACCTGCGGCGCCAGGAACACCAGTCCCCACAGCGCGCCGGCGGCGATGCCGCTGCCCACTCCCGCCCACAAACGCTCGCGCATGCCGTGTCCCGTTCCGATTGGTCTTCAGCGCGGCACGCACCGCTCCGCGCCGGCTGGCCGCCCGGCGCCGCGATGCCGCGAGGCGTTGTGCGACCGGGCCGTCGGCGTCTCCGCGTTTGCCCGCCCGGCGCTCAATGCCAGCCCAGGTAGAGGGTGGCCACGCCCCAGCTGTCGATCAGGCCGTGCGCCAGCACCATCGCCCCCAGATGCCGGCCCGAACGCAGGTAGGCGTAGCCGAACAGGCTGCCGACCACGCCGGTCAGCACCATGCCGGACAGGCCCTGGCTGGCGTGCATCCATCCGAACGCGATGCCGCCGAGCAGGGCGGCGACCGTGCGCGCGCCGCGGAAACCATGCAGCAGCGCGCTCAGCTGGTGCATCAGGAAACCGCGGAACACCAGTTCCTCGCCGATCGCCGCGCTGAGCCAGGCCAGCGCGACCAGCTTCGCCGCCGCCGGCAGGTTGCCGTGCAGCGCGCCATAGCCGCTGTAGTCGGCGGCGGTGCCGGTGAGCCGGTCGATCAGCGGTTCCAGCCACGGATCGACCACGCCCACGACCAGCGCGAACAGCAGCAGCGTCCATCCCAGCCATGCCCGCGGCGCGCGCCGCTGCAGGCCGCACGCCTGCAGCGAGCGCGTCTCCAGCCAGACCAGGCCCAGGCCGAGCAGGCCCACGGCGGGCATCCGCCATGGAAACGGCAGCCAGCGGTAATGCGCCAGGGCCAGGACCGAGGCGATCAGGACCAGGCGCACGAGCGGATGGCGCAGCACCGGGAACGGTGCCGCCGCCTGCGGTGCGGTGGCGCTCACCCCGCGCCTTGGCCGCCGGTCCAGGTATCGCGCAGGGTCACGCTGCGGTTGAACACCGGCGCGTCCGTGCGGTGGTCGTAGCGGTCGGCGACGAAGTAGCCGCTGCGCTCGAACTGGAACGCCTGCTCCGGCGCCGCCTGCGCCGCGGCCGGCTCGACGTAGCCGCGCACGCTGCGCTTGGAGTCGGGATTGAGGTAATCGCGGTAGGTCTTGCCTTCCGACTCGTCGTCGGGCTTCTCCACCGAGAACAGGCGGTCGTACAGGCGGATTTCCGCCTGCACCGCATGGGGGGCGCTGACCCAGTGGATGGTGCCCTTGACCTTGCGGTTGGCGCCTTCCATGCCCGGGCGCGATTCCGGATCCAGCCAGCCGCGCAGCTCGACGATCTCGCCGGCATCGTTCTTGACCACGTCGTCGACGCGGGCGATGCCGGCGCCGCGCAGGCGCACTTCGCCGCCCGGCACCAGCCGCTTCCAGCCCTTGGGCGGCACTTCGGCGAAATCCTCGCGCTCGATCCACAGCTCGCGCGAGAACGGCACCTCGCGCTGGCCAAAGGATTCGTCCTTGGGATGGTTGGAGAACGTCAGCGTCTCCCCGTGGCCGACCGGCAGGTTGGTCAGCACCAGCTTGAGCGGGTCGATCACCGCCATGCGCCGCGGCGCGGCCGCGTCCAGGTCCTCGCGCAGGCAGCCTTCCAGCACCGAGAAGTCGATCACCGAGTTCTGCTTGCTGATGCCGACCCGGTCCACCAGCAGGCGCAGCGCCGCCGGCGTGTAGCCGCGGCGGCGCAGGCCCTGCAGCGTGTACATGCGCGGGTCGTCCCAGCCCTCGACCAGCTGTTCGGCCACCAGCTGGGTCAGCTTGCGCTTGCTCATCACCGTGTAGTTGATGTTCAGGCGCGAGAACTCGATCTGCCGCGGCTTGGCCGCCTCGCGCGGCAGGCCCTTGTCCAGCAGCGGCTGCAGCAGCTGCGGATGCGCGGCCAGGTCGACCTTGTCCACGCACCAGTCGTACAGCGGGCGGTGGTCCTCGAACTCCAGCGTGCACAGCGAGTGGGTGATGCCTTCGATCGCATCGCCCAGCGAGTGCGCGAAGTCGTACATCGGGTAGATCGGCCAGGCGTCGCCGGTGTTCTGGTGCTCGACGTGCTTGATCCGGTACAGCGCCGGGTCGCGCAGGTTGATGTTGCCGCTGGCCATGTCGATCTTGGCGCGCAGGGTGCGCGCGCCGTCCGGGAACTCGCCGGCGCGCATGCGCCGGAACAGGTCCAGGTTCTCTTCCACGCTGCGCTCGCGGTAGGGCGAATTGCGGCCCGGTTCGGTGAGCGTGCCGCGGTACTCGCGCACCTGCTCGGCGGAGAGGTCGCAGACGAAGGCGTGGCCGTCGCGGATCAGCTTCTCGGCGGCCAGGTAGTACACCTCGAAATAGTCCGAGGCGTGGCGCAGCTCGGCCCAGTCGAAGCCCAGCCAGCGCACGTCGTCCTGGATCGCGGCGACGAATTCGGGGTCTTCCTTGGCCGGATTGGTGTCGTCGAAGCGCAGGTTGCAGCGCCCGGCGAATTCGGCGGCGAGGCCGAAATCCAGGCAGATCGCCTTGGCGTGGCCGATGTGCAGGTAGCCGTTGGGCTCGGGCGGGAAGCGGGTGCGGATGGCCGCGTGCTTGCCGCTGGCCAGGTCCTCGCGGACGATCTGGCGGATGAAGTCTTTCTTCTCGGCCGGGGCGGTGGCGTCGGTGGCGGGGGTCTCGGACATGCGCGCTTCAGCAGATAAGTAAAGCGCAAGTTTAGCCGAGCTGGCCGGCCGCCGCCCCGCCGCGTACGCTGCCGGTTCGTCCACGCCCGAGATTTTCGTCATGCCGCTTCCCCGTCTGGTCATCGGCGACAAGAACCTGTCCTCCTGGTCGCTGCGCCCGTGGCTGCTGCTGCGGCACTTCGCGGTGCCGTTCGAGGAAGTGCCGCTGCCGCTGGATACGCCCGAGTTCGCCGAACGCATCGGCGACTATTCGCCCACCGGGCGGGTGCCGGCGCTGTGGGACGGCGCGCTGCAGATCTGGGATTCGCTGGCGATCTGCGAGTACGCCAACGAGCGCTGGCTGGACGGCCGCGGCTGGCCGGCGGCGCTGCCGGTGCGGGCGCAGGCGCGCGCGGCGGCGTGCGAGATGCACTCCGGCTTCCTGGCGCTGCGCCGGCAGTTGCCGATGCAGGCCTGCCGCCGGCCCGACGGCTGCCGCTGGGACGCCGAGGCGCAGGAGGACATCGAGCGCATCGTGCAGCTGTGGGACACGCTGAGCAGCGCGCATGGCGCCGGCGGCCCGTTCCTGTGCGGCGAGTTCGGCATCGTCGACGCGATGTTCGCGCCGGTGGCGGTGCGCTTCGCCGGCTACGGCGTGGAGGTGCCGGCGCAGGCCGCCGAGTACCTGGCCGCCCTGGAGGCCTTGCCGGCCATGCGCGAATGGCGCGTGGGCGCCGCCGCCGAAGTCGCGGCGCGCGGCTGAGGGCGGGCCATGCAGATCGCCTATCGCGCCCAGCACCTGATCGACGCGCACCTGGCCAAGCATGCGCTGGAGGACGCCGGCATCACCGCGTTCGTGTTCGGCGAGGCGCTGCTCGGCGGCGCCGGCGAACTGCCGTTCGGCGTGGTGCAGGTGTGCGTGGCCGACGAACTGCTGGAAAAGGCGCAGGAAGTGCTGATGGCGCTGGGCCTGGGCGGGCGGGTGACGCGCGAGATGTGAGGGGCCGGGATTGGGATCGGGATTGGGATTGGCAGGTGCGCTGCGGCTGGCTTCTGTAGGAGGGGCTTCAGCCCCGACGCTTTACCGGTAGCGCGTCGGGGCTGAAGCCCCTCCCACAGACAGCCCGCTCTCCTTGGCAGGCGACGCTTTTGCCAAATCGTCTGACGCCGAGCCCTGCCTGGTCCGCATGCTGCATTCCCGAATCCCGAATCCCGGCCGCCACCTTGAAACCGGCCCCCGGCAACGCCATCCACAAGGCATCCCTTTCGATGCCAGGAGTCCGCGCCATGTTGGGAATCGGTGCCTTCAAGCAGCGCCTGCCGCGCCCGGGCGAGAGCCTGCCCGGCCGCAGCGAGCCGCTGCCGCTGCACAACCGCCATTTCGTCAATGGCCACCCGCTGCGCGACGCCTTCGCCGGCATGCAGCAGGTGCAGTTCGGCCTGGGCTGCTTCTGGGGCGCCGAGCGCAAGTTCTGGTCGCTGCCGGGGGTGTTCAGCACCGCGGTCGGCTACGCCGGCGGGGAAACGCCCAACGCCACCTACCGCGAAGTATGCTCCGGCCAGACCGGCCACACCGAGGCGGTGCTGGTGGTCTACGACCCGCACGCGCTGAGCTTCGAGCAGCTGCTGCAGACCTTCTGGGAAAGCCACGATCCGACCCAGGGCATGCGCCAGGGCAACGACACCGGCACCCAGTACCGTTCGGCGATCTACTGCAGCACGCAGGAACAGTACGACGCGGCGATCGCCAGCCGCGACGCCTACCAGCAGCGCCTGCGCGCGGCCGGCTACGGCGAGATCACCACCGAGATCCTGTTCCCGGCCCCGCCGTTCTACTACGCCGAGGACGAGCACCAGCAGTACCTGGCCAAGAACCCGGGCGGCTACTGCGGGCTCGGCGGCACCGGCGTCAGCTGCCCGCTCGGCCTGGAGGCCTGAGCCGGCGCGGCGCCCGTGCGCCGCAGTGCCACGCGCGCCGGCTCCAGGCCGGCGCGCGCTGTCACCCGAATTCGGCGGCGAACGTCTGCCGCATCTGCGCGATCTGTTCCTCGCGCTCCGGATGCAGCTGGCGCAGGCACGCCACCGCGAAGCCGACCGGACTGGTGCCGGGCGCGGTGATCAGGCCGTCCGCGCTCACGACCTTCTGCTCCCGGTAATGCGCGGCGCCAGCGTAGACGCCCACGTATTCGCGCAGGAACGCTTCGGAATTGCTGGTGTGCGGCCGCGTGTCGAGCAGCCCGGCGTAGGCCAGCGCCAGGGTCGCGCCGCAGATCGCCGCGACCGCGCGGCCGGCCTCGATGCGTTGCTGCAGCAGCGCGCTGAGTCCGGGGATCTCGCCGGCCTGCCAGCGGTCGCTGCCCGGCAGCAGCCACAGGTCCGCATCCAGCGGCGCCAGATCCGACAAGGCGAACTGCGGATGCAGGTCCAGCCCGCCGATCGAGGTGACCGGCTTGCCGTCGATGCTGGCGACCTGGATCTCGTCGCCGAACCAGGCCCGCGCCGCCGGCAGGATGGTGCCGATCTCCCAGTCCGCCACCCCGTCGACCATCACGACTGCGATCGTTGCCATTGCCGCCCCTTGCGCTGTGGAGTGCGCAGCATAGCCGGCGAAAAGTTGCGGCGGCGCCAACGTCGCGCGGCCGGCGCCCTCAGCGCGCCGCATCGCGTCGGCGCTTGGCTGCACCGTTCCGCGGCGCCTACGCACCCGCACCTGCGCCGTACCCCTCGCACCTGGACGGTCCCCGATCGATCGGCAAGCGAAACAAACGGCAGCGAAGCGGCCACCGCTGTTCCCCATTCCCCATTCCCGGTTCCCATTTCCAAAAAAAAGAGCGACGTCGCCGCCGCTCCAGATCGGTGCACCCGCGACAGGCGGCTAGACCGCCAACTTCTGCCGGATCGTGTCGCGCAGCGCCTGCAGGTCCTTGGCGAAGGTGTCGATGCCGGTGGCCAGCTTCTCGGTCGCCATCGGGTCGGCGGCCAGGTCGGCGGCGAACTGCTTGGCGTCGATCTGCACGATCTGCGCGCCGTCGGCCTGGCCGGGCGAGAGCTTGCGCGGCAGCTCGCCGTGGTCGGCGTCGAGCTTCTCCAGCAGTTCGGGCGAGATGGTCAGGCGGTCGCAGCCGGCCAGCGCCTCGATCTGCGCGGTGGAACGGAACGAGGCGCCCATCACCACGGTCTGCGAGCCGCGGCGCTTGAACTCGTCGTAGACGCCGCGCACGAACCGCACGCCCGGGTCCTCGTCGATGGTGGCCGGGGTCTGCCCGTTGGCCACGTACCAGTCCAGGATGCGGCCGACGAACGGCGAGATCAGGAACACGCCGGCCTCGGCGCAGGCCAGCGCCTGGGTGCGGTTGAAGATCAGCGTCAGGTTGCAGTCGATGCCGTCCTTCTGCAGCTGGCGCGCGGCCTCGATGCCTTCCCAGGTCGCGGCGACCTTGATCAGGATCTTGTCCTTGGGCACGCCGCGCTCGGCGTACATGGCCACAAACTTGTGCGCCTTGGCGATGGTCGCGGCGGTGTCGTGGGCCAGGTCGGCATCCACCTCGGTGGACACGCGCCCGGGCACCAGTGCGCTGAGCTTGCTGCCTACGCCGATGGTCAGGCGGTCGGCGATCTCGTCGACCAGCGCGGCATGGTCGCCGTCCTGGCTGCGCGCCCAGGCCAGGGCCTCGTCGATCAGCTCGGCGTAGACCGGCAGATCCAGGGCTTTCTTCACCAGGGTCGGATTGGTGGTGCAATCGACCGGCTTGAGCCGCTTGATCGCATCGTAGTCGCCGGTATCGGCCACGACCACGGACAACTCGCGCAGCTGGGCCAGCTTGGAAGGAGCGGAAGACATCATCGGCAGTTCTCGTAACGGATGAAATGGAGGATAAGCCCGCGCACGTTAACCCGCTGCGTGCGTGAAGTCGCCTGCGGCTTCGGGCTGATAGTGCAGCGCGGTCACGCGCAGGCGCAGGGCGCGGCCGCCGGGCGCCTGCCAGTCGATCGACTGGCCCATGGCCAGGCCGAGCAGGGCGCTGCCGACCGGCGCCAGCACCGAGATGCGGCCTTGCGCGGCATCGGCTTCGTGCGGATAGACCAGGGTCAGCTGGTGGCGTTCGCCGTGCAGTTCGTCCTCGCACTCCACGCGCGAGTGCATGGTGACGATGCCGGCGGGAATCTGTTCGGGCGCCATCACGGTGGCGCGGCCGAGTTCGGCGGCGAGCGCGAGCGCGGCAGGGTGTTGCTGCAATGCAGGGGATTCGAGCAAGGCCTCGAGGCGGGCCAGGTCGTGGCTGGAAACGATCAACGACGGCGGCAGGCCGCTGCGGTGTTGCGAAGACATGGGAAAACTCCGGTAGTGGCACAAGACGAAGGCGGCACCTGCCGCCCCCGGCCCATTGTGCAAGCAAGCCGGCGCCGATGCGATGCCGCGGCTGAATCAGGCCGCCGCTTTGCCGCTTGCCGGGGCCGCGACAGGGGCCTGCGGCGGCAACACGAACAGCGCTTCGGGCAGCGCCTTGAACAGGCGCGCCAGCTGCTCCAGGAAATCGTTCATCGCCGAACTGCGGCGCCACAGCATCGCGATGCGCCGGCTCGGGCCGGAGGCGTCGTCGAACCGCAGCAGCCGGATATTGGAGGGGCTGGCCACCGGCGGCTGCACCGCCAGCAGCGGCAGCAGGGTGACGCCGACGTTGGCGGCGACCATCTGCCGCAGCGTCTCCAGGCTGGTGGCCTGGAATTCGGCCTTTTCCAGCGCGCCGGACAGGTGGCACACGTCCAGCGCCTGGTCGCGCAGGCAATGGCCGTCCTCGAGCAGCAGCAGCCGCTGCTGGTGCAGCTCGCTCATGCTCAGCGTATCGCCGCGCTGCGCCAGCGGATGCTGTTCCGGTACCGCCAGCACGAACGGTTCCTCGAACAGGAACTCGCTGTGCAGCTGGTCGTCGTGCAGCGGCAACGCCAGCAGCGCGGCGTCCAGCCGGCCCTCGCGCAGTCGGCTCAGCAGCACGTCGCTCTTTTCCTCGATCAGCAGCAGTTCCAGCTGCGGGAAGCGCGCGCGGATGCTCGGGATCACGTGCGGCAGCAGGTACGGGCCCAGCGTCGGGAAGATGCCCAGGCGCACCGTGCCCGCTTCCGGGTCCTGGCTGCGCCGCGCCGCCTCCTTCATCTGCTCGACCTCGGCGACGATGCCGCGCGCGCGGCTGGCCGCCTCGCGCCCGGCCGGGGTCAGCATGACCTTGCGCGGCGCGCGCTCGACCAGCGGCACGCCCAGTTCGTCCTCGAGCTTCTTGATCTGCGTGGACAAGGTCGGCTGGCTGACGAAGCAGGCCGCCGCGGCGCGCCCGAAATGCTTGTGATCGGCCAGCGCCACCAGGTACTTCAGATCACGCAGGTTCATCGGCAGGTTCCTTGGCGGTGCGGTCGGCGCGAGCGCGGGGCCGGTCGCCCCGGAACAGCATAGACCCCGCGCCGGGTCGCGGCGCGGGGCAATCGGCTCAGGCCGCTTCGGCGACCGAACTGCTGACCGGCGCGCTGCTGCGGATCAGGTGGTCGAACGCGCTCAGCGCCGCCTTGGAGCCTTCGCCCATGGCGATGACGATCTGCTTGTACGGCACCGTGGTGGCGTCGCCGGCGGCGAACACGCCGGGCAGCGAGGTCTGGCCGCGGTCGTCGACGACGATCTCCCCGCGCGGCGACAGCGCCACCGTGCCCTGCAGCCATTCGGTGTTGGGCAGCAGGCCGATCTGCACGAAGATGCCTTCCAGCGCCACGCGATGGACGTCGCCGCCGACGCGGTCCCTGTACACCAGGCCGGTGACCTTCTGCCCGTCGCCGAGCACCTCGGTGCTCTGCGCGTTGACGATGATGTCCACGTTGCCCAGGCTGCGCAGCTTGCGCTGCAGGACCTCGTCGGCGCGCAGCTTGCCGTCGAACTCGACCAGGGTGACGTGGCTGACGATGCCGGCCAGGTCGATCGCCGCTTCCACGCCGGAGTTGCCGCCGCCGATCACCGCCACGCGCTTGCCCTTGAACAGCGGGCCGTCGCAGTGCGGGCAATAGGCCACGCCCTTGTTGCGGTACTGGTCCTCGCCGGGCACGTTCATCTGCCGCCAGCGCGCGCCGGTGGACAGGATCACCGTCTTGGACTTCAGCGACGCGCCATTGGCCAGCCGGATCTCGACCAGGCCGTCGGCGCCGGCCGGGACCAGCTGCTCGGCGCGCTGCAGGTTCATGATGTCCACGTCGTACTGGCGCACGTGCTGCTCCAGCGCCGCGGCCATCTTCGGGCCTTCGGTCTCCTGCACCGAGATGAAGTTCTCGATCGCCATGGTGTCCAGCACCTGGCCGCCGAAACGCTCGGCCGCCACGCCGGTGCGGATGCCCTTGCGCGCCGCATAGATCGCCGCCGCCGCGCCGGCCGGGCCGCCGCCCACCACCAGCACGTCGAACGGCGCCTTGGCCGCGATGGCCGCCGCGTCGCGCTTGGCCGCGCCGGTGTCGAGCTTGGCCACGATCTGCTCCAGGCTCATGCGGCCCTGGTCGAACACTTCGCCGTTGAGGTAGACGGTGGGCACCGACATGATCTGCCGCG
The DNA here is from genome assembly GCF_025665335.1 of Xanthomonas sp. AM6. Classification (NCBI taxonomy): domain Bacteria; kingdom Pseudomonadati; phylum Pseudomonadota; class Gammaproteobacteria; order Lysobacterales; family Lysobacteraceae; genus Xanthomonas; species Xanthomonas sp. AM6. Next base: position 3,812,446 of record NZ_CP106869.1, on the reverse strand, counting down.
CTTCCACCTCGTCCTGGAACAGCGCGCCGTCGATCGCCACGTGCTTGATGTTGGGGTTCAGCACCGCGGCCAGGTTCAGCGCCTGCACCACGTCCGGGCAGTTCTGGCAGGACAGCGAGAAATAGGTTTCGAACACGTACTCGCCGGGCAGGTTGCGCACCTGCTCGATGACCTCGGCGGTGGCCTTGGACGGATGCCCGCCGACCTGCAGCAGCGCCAGCACCAGCGAGGTGAACTCGTGGCCCAGCGGCAGCCCGGCGAAGCGCAGGTGGATGTCGTGGCCGGGGCTGCCCAGCGCGAACGACGGGGTGCGCTCGCCGCTGTCGCGGTGCACGTCCAGGCTGATCTTGTCCGACAGCAGCACCAGGTCCTCGAGCAGGTCGAGCATCTCGCGCGACTTGGCGCCGTCGTCCACCGACGCGGTGATGTGGATGGGCCGGACGACCCGCTCCAGGTAAGCCTTCAACTGGGTTTTCAGATCGGCATCCAACATGGCGGACTCCTGGCGATGGGCAAAGCGAAGGGGAGGCGTGACTGCCGCAGGGGCAGGCCGCCGTGAAGAATTGGGAGGAGGGGTGAACCGCAGCCGGCGTGGCCGGTGGCTGACGTGACGCGGGCGACCGCGACGCGGGCTGCGGTTCACCCCCACCCCCGCCGAGCGGCGGAGATGGGAGTGCGGGCGCGGCTTAGATCTTGCCGACCAGGTCCAGCGACGGCTTCAGGGTCTTTTCGCCTTCCTTCCACTTGGCCGGGCACACTTCGCCCGGATGCGCGGCGACGAACTGCGCGGCCTTGAGCTTGCGCAGGGTCTCGGTGACGTCGCGGGCGATCGCGTTGTCGTGGATCTCCAGGGTCTTGATCACGCCTTCCGGGTTGATCACGAAGGTGCCGCGCAGGGCCAGGCCTTCTTCCTCGATGTGCACGCCGAACGCGCGGGTCAGCTGGTGGGTCGGATCGCCGACCAGCGCGAACTGCGCCTTGCCCACGGCCGGCGAGGTCTCGTGCCACACCTTGTGCGAGAAGTGGGTGTCGGTGGTGACGATGTAGACCTCGGCGCCGATCTTCTGGAACTCGGCGTAGTTGTCGGCGGCGTCTTCCACTTCGGTGGGGCAGTTGAAGGTGAAGGCGGCCGGCATGAAGATCAGCACCGACCACTTGCCCTTCAGGTCCGCGTCGGTGACTTCGATGAATTCGCCGTTCTTGTAAGCGTTGGCCTTGAACGGCTGGACCTGGGTGTTGATCAAAGACATGGAGTTTCCTCGTGGTTGCGAAGGGAGCGGGTGGTTAGAACGAGGCTCATCATAGGAGGAGCCGATAGATATCTCAAATCGATTGATGGAATTGAATAGATAGGTTGTGCCTATCGGTATTCAAGCCTGGCTCTTTGCTGCTGCGGGGGAAGCGCGCAGTCCCAAGGTTCTACCACGTTGGCTTTTCCGGACCGCTGCGGCATCGTGACGTCGATGAACGCCCCCACCCCCGAGTCCCTGCTGCGCGACGCCTGCGCGCAGATCGAGCGCGCCGACGCCGAAGCCCTGTTGCTCCACGCCCTGCAGCGCGACCGCGCCTGGCTGTTCGCGCATGCCCGCGACCCGCTGCCGGCCGCCGCCGCGCAAGGCTTCGGCGAACTGCTGGCGCGGCGCGCGCAGGGCGAGCCGGTGGCCTACCTGACCGGTCGCCGCGGCTTCTGGACCCTGGACCTGGCGGTCGGCCCGGCCACGCTGATCCCGCGCGCGGACACCGAGCGCCTGGTGGAACTGGCGCTGGAGCGGCTGGACCCGGCCCCGGGCCGGCGCATCGCCGACCTGGGCACCGGCAGCGGCGCGATCGCCCTGGCGCTGGCCAGCGAACGGCCGCAGGCGCAGGTGCTGGCCACCGACCTGAGCGAGGCCGCACTGGCGGTGGCGCAGGCCAACGCGCGCGCGCATGGCCTGGACAACGTCGCCTTCGCCCATGGCTCCTGGCTGGCGCCGCTGGCCGGGCAACGCTTCGACCTGATCGCCAGCAACCCGCCCTACATCGCCGCCGGCGACCCGCACCTGGCCCAGGGCGACCTGCGCTACGAACCGGCCAGCGCCCTGGCTTCCGGCGCCGACGGGCTGGACGACATCCGCCGGATCGCCGCCGCCGCCCCGGCGCACCTGCTGCCGGGCGGCTGGCTGCTGCTGGAGCACGGCTGGGACCAGGGCGCCGCCGTGCGCGCGCTGCTGGCGGCGGCGGGCTTCGGCGACGTGGCGACCCACCAGGACCTGGAAGCGCGCGACCGGGTCACGCTGGGGCGCCGGCCGGCCGGTTGAAGCGAACGCACGCGTTCGTATCCGCGGTGGCATTCGCCGGCGGCCGCGGTCAACGCGGCAGGGCCGGGCCTTCCCCGCTAAAATCGCGTTTTTCCGCAGGAGCCGCCATGCGCACGCTATATCCCGAGATCGAACCGTTCGACAGCGGCACGTTGCCGGTGGACGCGCGCCATACGCTGCACTACGAGCAGTGCGGCAACCCGCAGGGCAAGCCGGTGGTGCTGCTGCACGGCGGGCCGGGTGGCGGCTACAACGCCAAGATGCGGCGCTTCCACGATCCGGCCAAGTACCGCATCGTGCTGTTCGACCAGCGCGGCTCGGGCCGCTCCACGCCGCATGCGGACCTGGTCGACAACACCACCTGGGACCTGGTGGCCGATATCGAGAAGCTGCGCGAGAAACTGGGCATCGAGCGCTGGCAGGTGTTCGGCGGCAGCTGGGGCTCGACCCTGGCGCTGGCGTATGCGCAGACGCATCCGCAGCGCGTGACCGAGCTGGTGCTGCGCGGCATCTTCCTGCTGCGCCGCTGGGAACTGGAATGGTTCTACCAGGAAGGCGCCAGCCGGCTGTTCCCGGATGCGTGGGAGCACTACGTCGCCGCGATCCCGCCGGAGGAACGCGCCGACCTGATCTCCGCGTTCCATCGCCGCCTCACCAGCGACGACGAGGCCACGCGCCTGGCCGCCGCCCGCGCCTGGAGCGTGTGGGAAGGCGCCACCAGCTTCCTGCACGTGGACGCGGACTTCGTCAGCGGCCACGAGGACGCGCAGTTCGCGCTGGCGTTCGCGCGCATCGAGAACCACTACTTCGTCAACGGCGGCTTCTTCGAGGTGGAAGACCAGTTGCTGCGCGACGCCGGCAGGATCGCCGACATCCCCGGGGTGATCGTGCAGGGCCGCTACGACGTGGTCTGCCCGGTGCAGAGCGCCTGGGACCTGCACAAGGCCTGGCCGAAGGCCAAGCTGGAGATCACGCCGAGCGCCGGCCATTCCGCGTTCGAGGCGGAAAACGTCGACGCCCTGGTCCGCGCCACCGACGCCTTTGCCTGATGCAGCGCGCCGCGTGCCGCCCGTGCGGCACGCGGTACGGGACGCGCCGGCCCAAGCCGGACGCGTTTTCCGTCTGCGGCGCGGCGTTGCGGGGCCAGTGCGCTGCAGTCGGGACCGCAGTCCCTCCCGCGACGCCTGCCAACCCTAGAGATAGAGCCCTTCGGTGCGCAGCGCAGCGGCGCCGGTGCCGGCGGGGGCCGGTCGCGGATCCAGTCGCGCCTGGTCGGTCTCCTCGGTCCACACCACGAACGCTTCCAGCGTGTTGTAGCCGAAGGTGTTGCTGATCGCCACGTCGGCGGCGTCGCGGCCGCGCGCGATCAGCACCCGGCCGATGCGCGGCAGGTTGTGGCGCGCGTCGAAGGTGTACCACTGCCCGTCCAGGAACGCCTCGAACCAGCCGGAGAAGTCCATCGGCGCGGCCGAGGCGGGCACGCCGATGTCGCCCAGGTAGCCGGTGCAGTAGCGCGCCGGGATGTTCATGCAGCGGCACAGCGCGATCGCCGCGTGGGCGAAGTCGCGGCACACGCCGCGCCCTTCCTGCAGCGCCTGCGCCGCGCTCTTGGTCGGCCGCGCGTGTTCGTAGCCGAATTCGATCTGCGCATGCACGTAGTCGCAGATCGCCTGCACCCGCGCCCAACCGGTCGGCGCGCTGCCGAACAGGTCCCAGGCCATGCCGCTGAGCAGGTCGGTCTCGCAGTAGCGGCTGCCGAGCAGGTACAGCAGGGTGTCGTCGGGCAGGTGCTCCACCGGCGTCTGCGGCGCGTCGTAGCGGAACTGGTCGGGCAGGCCGCTGTCGCGCACCACCGCGTCGGCGCGCAGGGTCAGCAGCCCGGCCGGGGCCAGCATGCGCGTGCAGCTGTTGCCGAACTGGTCGCGGTAGCCGCGCAGCGGCACTGCCGGCTCGGTCTGCAGCGCGGTGGCGACGACGATGTCGGTGCGGCGGCTGTCGTGGATGTCGAGCATGGCCAGCACCGGGGTCGGTTGCAGGAAGCGGTAGCGGATCTCGTAGCCGAGGCGGATGAGCATGGGGGCAGGATCCGGTGCGTGCAGCGAAGGGCGTCCGGACGGACGGCGATGCACCGAGAGTGCGCAGCCCGCACTCAGTCCGATGTGAAGGCAGCTTGCAACCGATTCAGCATGCTGAGCAAGCGCTGCGCCCATTGCCGCTGCCCGGCGGGGTCGGCGATCAGGTCCTGGCGGATCTCCAGTTCCACGTGCGCCAGGCCGCGCGCCTCGGCGTGCACCGGGATCGCGTAGTCGGTGGCGTCGCTGACCGAATACGGCTGGTTGTCGCCGACCACCAGGCCCGGTTCGGCGCGCAGTTCGGCCAGCAGCGCGTGTGCGAAGCGGGCATCGCGCTGGTACAGCACGCCGGCGTGCCAGGGCCGGGCCACGCCGCCCATGACCGGGGTGAAGCTGTGCATCGCGATCAGGATGGTGGCCAGGCCGGCGTCGCGGCGCCGGTCCAGTTCCGCGGCGATGCGCGCGTGGTAGGGCGCGAAGATCGCGCTGGCGCGCGCCGCGCGCGCGGTGGCGTCCAGGCCCTGGTTGCCCGGCACCACGGTGCCGTCGCTGACCTCGGCGATCGAGCCCGGCGCCGACAGCGGCCGGTTGCAGTCGATCACCAGCCGCGAATAGGTCTGCACGATCGCGAACGCGTCCAGCGCCTGCGCCAGCTCGCGGGTGACGCCGTCGATGCCGATGTCCCAGCCGATGTGCCGGTCCAGTTCGTGCTGCGGCAGGCCGAGGCCGGCCAGCGCCTGCGGCACCTGCTGCCCGGCGTGGTCGGCGATCAGCAGGTAGGGCGAACGGCCGTGCTCCTGATAGAGACGGTACGGCGGCGGATCGCCGGCGCCGAGCAGCGCCGCCGCGCTGCCCGCATGCGTTGCCGGGTCAGCCACGCGGGGTGCCGTCCAGTTCGTGCTCGATCATCCACAGCCCGGCCCACAGCTTGGCGTCCAGTTCGTAGCCTTCGCCCATCTTCTGCACCAGCCAGGCCGCCGCGCGCGTGCGCGGCACGGCGTGCACGATGATGTCCTCGCTGGCGTCGCCGCCGCCGTCGCCGACCTTGCGCAGGCCGCTGGCGCGGACGAAGGCGATCTTCTCGCTGCTGGCGCCGGAGGAGGTCGGGCCGATCATCAGCACTTCGGCGTGGTCGGCGGTCCAGCCGGTCTCTTCCTCCAGCTCGCGCACCGCCGACACCTCGATCGATTCGCCGGCGTCGATGTCGCCGACCAGGCCGGCCGGCATCTCGATGGTGCGCGCCTGCAGCGGCACGCGGAACTGCTCGACGAACAGCACGTCGTCGTCCGGGGTCACCGCGACGATGATCGCGGCCAGGCCGCCGGCGTGCACGCGTTCGGAATACTCCCAGGTGCCGCGCACCACCATGCGCTGGTACTTGCCTTCGTAGACGACGCGGGGCGGGGAGTCGGGGCGGGTCATGGGTGGCGTTCGCTCGGTTCGGAGGATAAGGAGGCGCTGGGCGCGTCGGCGCGCGGCTTGGCTGTACCGAAGTGTAGAGCCATTGGCATTGCGATGAGGGTTGCGTACCTGTGCTGTTTACGGATGTATGCAGCGCCCGCTCAGCCTCGGCTGCATCGGTTCCGGCAGCTTCGACGCCGCAACGTGCATCGCTCCCGTTCGTCGCGGCTGAAGCCGCCCTACAGGACGCGCGGGGTTGGGCTGCGCGCCGTGCCGGCGCCGGCGCGCTTGCCGCGGCATGGTGGCGCGGGACTGCCTGGAGTCGCGCGATGCGCCCGGCATCCGCATCGCGCAGTGCCGCGCTGGCATCTAATGACCCGCAGCGTCCAGCCCGGCCGCCTGCAGCAGCCGGCGCCGGGTCAGCGGACCGAAGCGCAGCGCCTCGCACAGGCCGTGCAGCATGTCGGCGTCGGCCTGGCCGCGGGCGAAGCCGGGCGCGGCCGAGTGCAGCGGCGCGTCCAGCGCGATGGTGGCCAGTTCCCGCCACAGCAGCGCGTGCTCGCGCTGTTCGCGCAGGCGCACGGCCATCTGCGCGGCGCCGCGCAGGCGCAGGAACGCGACCTCGTCGAGCCGCGCCAGCAGCGTGTCCAGGTCGCCGAAATGCGCCAGCAGGATCGCCGCCGACTTGGCGCCGATGCCGGTGACCCCGGGAATGTTGTCGATCGCGTCGCCGGTCAGCGCCAGGTAGTCGGCGATCTGGTGCGCGTGCACGCCGTGCCGCGCCTTCACCCCGGCCGCGCCCCAGCGCTGGCCGCGGGCGTAGTCCCACTGCTCGTCGAACTCCAGCAGCAATTGCGACAGGTCCTTGTCGGCGGACACGATCACGCCGTGGAAGCCGGCGCCGCGCACGCTGTGCAGGGCGCTGCCGATCAGGTCGTCGGCCTCGTAGTCGTGGTGCGCCAGCACGCCCAGGCCGAGCGCCGCGCACAGCGCCTTGCAGTGCGCGAACTGGCGTCGCAACGCATCCGGCGCCGGCGCGCGGTTGGCCTTGTAGGCCGGGTACAGGCGATTGCGGAAACAGCTGTCCAGCGCTTCGTCGAAGGCGATGGCGATGTGCTGCGGGCGCTCGCGTTCGAGCAGGTCGAGCAGGAAGCGGGCGAAGCCGTGCACCGCGTTGGTCGGCCAGCCCTGCGCGTCCTGGAATTCGTCCGGGATCGAATGCCAGGCGCGGAACACGTACAGGCTGGCGTCGACCAGATACAGCGGCCGCGGTGGCAACGCCGCGGCGTTCACGGGGTCCAGTCGCTGAGCAGCTGCTGCGGGTCGGGGCGCTCGCGCTCGGGCACCTGCATGCGCGGGGTGCCGATGTGGATGAAGCCGGCGATGCGCTCGTTGCCGGCCAGGCCCAGCCGCGCCGCCACCGCGTCGTCGTAGGCCATCCAGGCGGTCAGCCACTGCGCGCCGAAGCCGTAGGCCTGCGCCGCCTGCAGCAGCGCGAAGCAGACCGAGCCGGCGGTCAGCCACTGCTCGATCTCCGGCACTTTGTCCTCGCGCTGCAGCCGCGCGATCACCGCGATCGCCAGCGGCGCGTGCGCGAAACGTTCGCGGTCCTTTTCCACCGCCGCGCGCGGCGCGCCCGGGTCGCGCTGCAGCGTGCGTTCGGCGAGGAAGTCGCCCAGCGCCAGCCGCGCCGGGCCGGCGATGCGTAGGAACCGGAACGGCACCAGCTTGCCGTGATCGGGCACGCGCACCGCCGAGCGCAGCATCGCCAGCAGGGTCGCCTCGTCCGGTCCGGGCTCGCCCAATTGCTTGGACGGCACCGAGCGGCGCTCATCCAGCGCTTGCAGCGAGTGAAGTGTGCGCATAGTCTCGATTCCGTGGGGCGGGCGCCGAATTATAGTCGTGCGCCCAAAAGCGGCAGCGGATGCCGCGGTTACACGGCGAGTCAAGCTTCATCCTCGATCCACCGCTAACTTCCGAATTGACGTCGGTCTCACTTGCGCTTGCGTATCACACTGCCATGACAATCGCCGAATATGCCGAGGAATTGCTGCCCAGCCGCAATTCGGACCTGCTCGACCAGGTCCGGGACGTGGTCTCGGTGCCGCTGGCAGGCGCGTTCGGCGAAGTGCTGGACGTGCTCGCCGATGCGTTGTTCCGCATGGCCGAGCGCGCCGGGCCGACGCAGAACGACTATTTCGAGGCGATCCAGCTGCTGCGGCAGCAGCGCGAGCCGATCGCCGCCCGCTTCCGCGGGCACCTGGCGCAGGCCTGGCAGGCGCTGGAGGCCGGCCGCCCGCTGTCGGTGGAGCGCAGCCTGGCGCGCGAGCGCGGCGACCTGAGCCTGGTCTCCGAACAGGAACTGGACGTGCGCCTGGCGGTGCGCAACCTGGCCGGCGCGATCCAGCACCGCTGGCGCCCGGAACTGATGCGGCTCAACCGCTTCCTCGGCTTCATCGCGGGCGGCCAGCGCATCGACGCCGACAACAATCCGTTCGGGCCCGAACACGTCGGCGCCGCGGTCTACGCCGCGCTGCACGGGCTGGTGCTGGCGCCGCAGGTGCAGCTGGCGATCGTCAAGATCTGCGAGCAGGAACTGCAGGAGCGGGTCGGCGAGCTGTACGCGCGGCTGGAGCAGCGCCTGGACCAGGTCGCGCGGGCGCGCTCGCTGCCGACCGGACGCGCGCGCCGCCGCGCGATCCCGCGCAACGGCGCCGGCGGCGACGATGCGGCGCCGGACTGGATCAGCCGGTTCTTCGAGACCTGGAATGCCGCCGCGCCGCTGTCGGCCGCACAGCGCCGCGCCGCGCGCGCGCTGGACGCGCATGCGCGCGACGACCACGAAGTATTGCCGCCGGCGCTGCGCAGCCTGCTGCACGAGGCGCAGCCGGCCGCCGTGGGCAGCAGCGCCGACGACGCGCGCCGCAGCCTGTCGCCGCGCGAGCTGCTGTCGATCCTGTCGCTGCTGCAGACCACGCCGCTGGCCGGCTTCGCCGCGATCGGCGAACACGGCGGGCCGCTCGCGCAGGGGCTGCGCCGGCAGGTGGTGGCGATCGGCGCGTCGCTGGGCCTGGACCCGGCCGGCACCCGGCTGGAGCCGGCCGACGCGGACACGCTGGAGCTGGTCGGGCTGCTGTTCGAGGTGATGCTCGACGAATGCGTGCTGCAGCCGGCGCAACGCGAATTGCTCGGGCAGATGCTGGTGCCGCTGGCCAAGGTGGCGCTGATCGACGGCCGCCTGTTCGTGCGCGACGGGCATCCGGCGCGGCGCCTGCTCAACCTGCTCGCCGACGCCTGCGACGGCAACGCCGGCGAGACCGCCGCCGAACAGGCGCTGCTGGCGCAGGCGCAGGCGGTGGTGGAACGGGTGGTGCGCGATTTCGACGAGCACCTGGCGGTGTTCCTGACCCTGGAAGCGGAATTCGGCAGTGCCTACGAGCAGTACCGGCGCCGGGTGGAGATCGCCGAGCGCCGCGCGGCCGAACTGCAGCGCGCCGAGGAGCGCCGCGACCGCGCGCGGCGCCTGGCCGCGCAGGCCGTGGACGAACGCCTGCAGCGCGACGCGCACGGCACCGCGCTGCCGGCGCCGATCGAGGCCTTCCTGCGCCAGCAATGGTGCCAGTACGTGCAGCAGTCGGCGCTGCGCGACGACGGCCACGGCGCGGCGGTGACCGCGGCGCTGGCGCTGGGCGACGCGGTGCTGGCGCAATGTCGCCAGGCGCAGGCCGGCGGCGGCGTGCCGGCGGACGGCTGGCTGCAGCCGCAGCGCGCCGAACTGTTGCGGCTGTGGACCAGCGTCGGCCTGGATGCGGCCGCCGCCGAGGCGGCGTGGCTGGCCCTGCAGGCGACGCTGGACGACCTGGCGCACGCGCGCCCGCTGCAGGCGCCGGCGCCCGCACCCGCGGTCGCGCCCGAGGCGCCGCCGGCCGAGCCGGTGCCGGCGCTGCCGGAACCGGCGCAGGCGACCGATTTCGACCACGTCACCGCCGAGTATTTCCGCACCCTGGCGCTGGGCACCTGGCTGGACTTCGTCGACCGCGAGGGCCGCGTGCAGCCGGGCAAGCTGTCCTGGGTGAGCCCGATCTCGGCGCGGCTGATGTTCGTGAACCGCCGCGGCGGGCGCCTGTGCGTCGCCTCGCCGGAGGCGCTGGCGCTGATGGTGCGGCTGGACCGGTTGCGCCTGCACCGCGACGACGATGCGTTCTACAGCGCGATGCAGGGCGCGGTGGACCGGCTGGAGCGGGTCGCCGCCGCGGCCTGACCCCGCGCCGGCACCGCGATTTCGCACGGCGCTGCAGGCAGAGTTACGCATGGACGGCCTAGGATGCAGGGCGGGCCACGTTTCGGAGCATGAAATGCGCAGTGCATCACGGTTGTCGTTCAGGTACCTTGCCTACCATGCAGAGGCGGAAACAGGGGCCGTGTCCGTTCGACTTCCTTCTACTTCCCTGGCGCCGCCCGCGGCGCGGAGCCATCGCGCATGAGTTTCAGCCCCAGCCCGCCGCACGCACATCCCGCGCGCGCGCCGCATCTGTTGATGCAGGCGCACGACGGCATGCTGCCGGTCCTGGGGCAGGCGTTCGCCGCCGCGCTGGCGCATTTCGACGACGTGCTGTTCGACCGCGCCGAGAGCGCCGGCGCCTCGCAGCTGCTGTTCCTGGACGGCATGCGCGAACTGCGCCGCCGCCGCGAGGAGATCGCCGCGCGTTTCCGGGCGCAGCTGGAGCAGGCCTGGCAGGCGCTGGAAGCCGGCGCCCCGCTGTCGGCCGAAGTGGCGCTGGCCGGCTATGGCCAGGGCCTGAGCCTGGTGTCCGAACACGAATTGGAATCGCGGCTGGCGGTGCGCAACCTGGCCACCGTGCTGCTGCGCGAATGGAAGCCGGTGCTCAGCCGCATCGACCGCCGCCTGGGCTGGATCGCCGGCGGCCTGGAACTGGACGCCGACACCAACCCGGTCGGCCCCGAACACATCGGCGTCGCGGTGCATGCCGCGTTCTCCACCAGCGACCTGGCCCCGGAAGTGCGGCTGGTGCTGATCAAGCTGTGCGAGCGCGACCTCACCGCCGGCATCGGCAAGCTCTACCAACAGCTGGACGACAGCCTGGCGCAGGCCGGGGTCATGCCGGAGATCTCGCGGCCACGGCCGCCACCGCCGCCGCGGCGCGCCCCGGCGCCGGCGCCGGAGGAACGCCAGGCGCGCGGCGGCGACACGGCCGGGTTCGGCGAGGACGGCGCTGCCGGCGGCGAGCCGGGAGAGTACGACGAACACTACGCGCCGGCTTGGGCTAGCCGCTTCGTCGATCGCTGGGCCGAGCGCCGCGGCCGCCTGCAGGCCGGCGAAGGCTATGCCGAGGCCGGCGCCAACCTGCCCGGCGGCAGCCAGGGCGTGTTGCTGGAGGCGCTGCACGAACTGCTGCAGCAGACCCGCAGCGTGCGCGAGAGCGCCACCTCGGCGGCGAGCGCGGCGGTCGGCCAGCAGCGGCCGCTGAGCCAGCGCGAGATGATCTCGGTGCTGTCGCTGCTGCAGGCCACGCCCAGCGCCACGCTGCGCGCGGCGATCGGCGACGACGGCGAATCGCTGGCGCAGCGGCTCAAGAGCGAAGTGCTTTCCAATGCCACCCAGTTCGGCGTGGATCCGGCGCACGCGCGGCTGGACCCGGTGGACGAGGATGCGATCGACCTGGTCGGCATGCTGTTCGACGTGATGCTCGACGAACGCGACCTGGAAGGCCGCTCGCGCGAGCTGATCGGGCGCCTGGTGGTGCCGTTCGTCAAGGTCGCGCTGCTGGACCGGCGCATGTTCGTGCAGAAGACCCACCCGGCGCGGCGCCTGCTCAATTCGCTGGCCGAGGCCTGCGAAGGCAATACCGGCGAGAGCCCGGCCGAGCGCGTGCTGATGGGCAAGGTCGAGGAGATCGTCGAGCGGCTGGTCGCCGAGTTCAACGAGAACCTGGCGATCTTCCTGACCCTGGAAGAGGAGTTCCGCGAGTTCCTCGGCCAGCACCGGCGCCGCATCGAGATCGCCGAGCGCCGCGCCGCCGAGACCCAGCGCGGGCAGGAGAAGCTGGAACTGGCGCGGCAGCGCGCCGAGGCCGAACTGCAGGCGCGGCTGCAGGGCCTGCAACTGCCGCAGGCGCTGGAGGATTTCCTGCGCCAGCCGTGGCAGCACCACCTGACCATGGCGATGCTGCGCGAGGGCGAGGAAGGCGCCGGCGTGCGCGATGCGCTGGCGCTGGCCGACGGCGTGCTGGAGGAAGCCGCCGAGGCGCGGCGGCACATCGTCGGCAAGCCCTGGCTGCAGGCCTGGCAGGGGCCGCTGCACAAGGTGTTCGCCAGCGTCGGCCTGCATGCCGAGGCCGCCGCCGCGGCGATCAACGTGCTGCACGACACGCTGCAAGGCGTGGCCGAACTGCGCCCGGAACTGGAGCGCCCGCTGCCGGAACTGCCGCAGGTGGCCTTGCCGCAACCGCCGGTGCAGGAGGCGCAGTCGGTGGAGGTCGCCGCCGCGGAGAAGATCGAGGACTACGACAACGCCGACGCCGACCGCTTCCGCTCGATGCCGATCGGCACCTGGCTGGATTTCATCGACCGCGACGGCAAGGTGCAGACCGGCAAGCTGTCGTGGGTGAGCCCGATCTCGGCGCGGCTGCTGTTCGTCAACCGCCGCGGCGTGCGCTTCTGCGTGGCTTCGCCGGAGGAACTGGCGGTGATGGTGCGGCTGGGCCGGCTGCGCAGCCACGTCAACGACGGCGCCTTCGACAGCGCGATGCAGGGCGTCATCGACCGCCTCGACCCGCAGAACGCGACCTTGCACTGAGGGTCCGCGGCGATCCACACACATTGCGGAAGCGACTGAAGCCGCTCCCGCACGGCATTCGCGCAGGCCTGCGCGCCGCGCTGCGCCCCCCAGGACGCGCAGCTGCCAGCCCGGCGCTGCCATCGCCGCGCGGACCCTGTAGCATCGGCGCCGACTAGGCGGGCAACGCACGGGGAATCGCATGGCAGTGCAGGTGCTGGTGGTGAAGGAATCGGCGCACGGCGAACGCCGCGTGGCGGCGACGCCGGAGACGGTGAAGAAGCTCGGCGCGCTCGGCGCGCAGGTGCACGTCGAGCCCGGCGCCGGCGCGTCGGCCGGGTTCGTCGATGCGGCCTATCTGGCGGCCGGCGCGCAGCTCGCCGATGCCGCGACCCCGGCGCAGGCCGACCTGGTGCTGTGCGTGCAGCCGTTGCCGGTGGCGGCGCTGCACCAGCTCAAGCCCGCTGCCGGCGTGGTCGGCATCCTGCAGCCGCAGGCCGATCCGGCGCGCGCCGAGGCGATGCAGGCGCGCGAGCTGGTCGCGTTCCCGCTGGAACGGCTGCCGCGCACCACCCGCGCGCAGGCGATGGACGTGCTCAGTTCGCAGGCCGGCATGGCCGGCTACAAGGCCACGCTGATCGCCGCGCAGCTGGCGCCGCGCTTCTTCCCCATGCTGACCACCGCCGCCGGCACCATCCGCCCGTCCAAGGTGCTGATCGTCGGCGCCGGCGTCGCCGGGCTGCAGGCCATCGCCACCGCCAAGCGCCTGGGCGCGCAGGTCGAGGGCTTCGACGTGCGCCCGGAGACGCGCGAGCAGATCGAGTCGCTGGGCGGCAAGTTCCTCGACCTGGGCGTCAGCGCGGCGGGCGAGGGCGGCTACGCGCGGCAACTGACCGACGAGGAGCGCGCCGAGCAGCAGCGGCGCCTGGCCGATCACCTCAAGGGCATCGACGTGGTGGTGTGCACCGCCGCGGTGCCCGGCCGGCCGGCGCCGAAGATCCTCAGCGCGGCAATGGTCGAAGGCATGAAGCCGGGCAGCGTGGTGGTGGACCTGGCCGCCGAGACCGGCGGCAACTGCGAACTGACCCGCCCCGGCGAGACCATCGAGCACGGCGGCGTGGTCGTGGCCGGCCCGCTCGACCTGGCCAGCATGGGCGCGGTGCACGCCAGCGAGATGTATGCGCGCAACGTCTACAACTTCGTCGCGCTGTTCCTGAAGGACGGCGCGATCGCCTACGACTGGGACGACGAGCTGCTGGCCAAGACGCGCTGGACCGGTTGAGCGCGGCACCGTCGGCCGCACGCCCGGCGTTGCAGGCGCTGCCGGGAGCGTGTGCCGTCCAGCAACGTTGCAGGCGGCAGACGACCTGTAGGAGCGACTTCAGTCGCGACGGGCTTTACCGGTAACGCCCGTCGCGACTGAAGTCGCTCCCACAACGGGCTGCCGGCTGCAAATCTCCCAGCGAAGCATCGGGGTCGACGCGCTTTCGCATTTCGAGCCGGACGATTGCAGGATGCGGCGCTGGTTTCCGTTGCGGCGGATTCGATCGGCGGCCGCCCTTGTTCGATCGGCCGCGCTTGTCGCGATTGCGGACCGGAATTTACTCCTCGGTCGCAGCGACAGCCGGTAAGCGGCTCCGGAAAACGCCATGGCCGCGGACGTAACGCGGCTGCAGGACCGTCACCTGGAACCCGGCACAGGCCTGGCGTCTGGGCCGGCATTGGCCTTGATCCAGGCATCGCGCTGCTGCGGGGTCATCGCTTCCCAGCGGTCGCGCAGCGCGCGGCGCTGCTCCGGCGGCAGCGCGCGCATGCGTTCGAACAGCACGCGGGCCTCTTCGCGCTGCTGCGGGCTCATGTCCTCGTAGCGGCGCGCGCCCTTGCGCGCGCGCTCGCGCTGCTCGGGCGTCATCGCCTGCCAGCGCTGCGCGTGCTCGAACATCCTGCGCCGCTGCTGCGGCACGTCGTTCCAGCGCTGGCGCAGCGGCGCGATCAGCAGCTCGCGCTGCTGCGCGCTCAGGTGTTCCCAGTCCGGCAACGGCGGTCCCGCATCGGCTTCTGCCTCCGGTGGCGGTGGCGGCGGTGGCGGCGCGGCGACGCTCGCCAGCGGCGCGCCGGCCAGCAGGGCCAGCGCCAGGGTCGTGCGGATCAGGCGGTTCATCGTGTTCATTCCATCGCCAGCGAGGTATCGGAACCCAGCCACAGGTACAGGTCGGGATTTTCTTCGAGCAGGCCGGCCACCGCGTCGTCGCCGTCGCTGCGCGCGGCGGCGCTGGCCGGCACCGCAGCGGCGGGAGCGCTGGCGACGCTCGTCGCCGGCAGCGACGGCGGCAGCGCCGGGCGCAGCAGCAGGTGCATGCCGAACGCGGCGCCGAGCACGGCCGGCGCCGCCGCCAGCAGCCAGCCCCAGCGCCGCGCCGGCGCGGCCTGGGCGCGGCCGGCCTGGTGGCGGGCCGTGCGCAGTCGCGCCAGGGTCGGCGCCGGCAGGGCCTGCAGCGAGGCCTGGTGCGCGCGGCGCATCTGCGCGTCGAACGCGGCCGCATGTGTGGTGTCGGGTTTCACCGGACGTCCTCCAGGTGTTTCTGCAGCGCCTCGCGGGCGCGTGACAGGTGGGTCTTGACCGAGCCTTCGGAGCAGCCCATCGCGCGTGCGGTGGTGGCCACGTCCAGCTCCTCGAGCACGCGCAGGGTGAAGGCTTCGCGCTGCCGCGCCGGCAGCGCGCGCAACGCCGCCACCAGCCGCGCATGGGTCTGCCGCTGCTCGTGGTGCTGCGCCGGGCTCGGCCCTTCGTCGGCCCAGTCCGGCTGGCTGTCCTCGCCGCGCTCGCTGGCCGGCGCCCAGAAGCGCAGGCGGAAGCCGCGGCGGCGCTGCAGGTCGATGATGCGCCGGCGCAGGATGCTCCAGAACAGCGGCGTCCATTCCTGCGCCGGCCGCTCGCGGTAGGCGAGCAGCTTGATCATCGCGTCCTGCACCGCATCCAGCGCATCCTCGCGCTGGCGCAGCCCGGCCTCGGCGAAGCGGAACGCGCGCGGGCCGATCTCGGCCAGGAACGCGTCCAGCGACACCGGCAGCGGACGTGCGGCGTCGGCGGTCTCGGGATCGGTCGATGAAGGGTCGAGGGCGGGCGTGCTCACCAGCACAGCTTAGCTTCCTGGCGCGGGGATACCGTGGATAACGCGTTGCCGCCGCCGCGGTTGACCGGGGCATGCGCCATGCCGGGCGAGGGGCAGGCACGCCGGTCGCCCACGGATTCAGCACGCGGTTATGATTGCGACGGTCGGGCGCGGCGCCCGGGAGAAACGCAATGAGCGACGGTTTCGTGGCGTTGTACATCTTCATGCTGGCGGCGATCGCCGGGCACGTGATCATCTCGCGGGTGCCGGTGATCCTGCACACCCCGCTGATGTCCGGTTCCAACTTCATCCACGGCATCGTGCTGATCGGCGCGATGGTGGTGCTCGGCCACGCCGACACCACGCTGGAGAAGGCGGTGGGCTTCCTCGCCGTGCTGCTCGGCGCCGGCAACGCCGCCGGCGGCTACGTGGTCACCGAGCGCATGCTGGAGATGTTCAAGAGCTCCAAGAAGCCCGGAGACACGCCATGAGCTCCGTGCAGCCGGCGCTGGTCGCGGCGCGCCCGCAGGGCGCCAGGGGATGGTTTCAGCTGCTCAGCTACCTGCAGTATCCGGCGATGGTCGTGGCCGCGGTCTACGCCGCCAGGCCGCTGTTCAACGGCATGGCCGGCATGTTCGACGACTGGAACTACGCGCTGCTGTACGCCGGCGTGGGCGTGGGGCTGTCCTCGCTGCAGGACCCGACCCGCACCCAGAACAAGATCTCGCACAGGGTCTGGCAGGACCCGCGCAAGGGGCGCCTGATGCTGTGGCTGCTCTCGGCCGAGGCGCTGCTGCCGATCGTGATCGGCCTGGTCGGCGCCTACCTGGCCGGCACCACCGCGCTGAACCAGCTGTCGCTGGGCCTGGTCGCGTTCGGCCTGGGCATGGTGGGGCTGCTGAAGACCGCGATCGAGATGTTCGAGCACCATCGCCTGGACCGCCGGCCGGACGCTGCGCCGCTGGCCGGAGAGCACGCATGAGCACCGCCGAAGCCCTGTCCTGGCTGGTGAAGGCCAGCTACCTGGTGGCCGCCACCCTGTTCCTGCTCGGCCTGCAGCGCATGGCCTCGCCCAAGACCGCGCGCAGCGGCATCCACTGGGCCGGGTTCGGCATGCTGCTGGCGACCGCGGCGACCTTCCTGCTGCCCGGCCTGCACAACCTGACCCTGATCCTGCTGGCGATCGTGATCGGCACCGGCGCGGCCTGGATCTCGGCCAAGAAGGTCGCCATCACCGACATGCCGCAGATGGTCGCGCTGTACAACGGCATGGGCGGCGGCTCGGCCGCGGCGATCGGCGCGGTGGAACTGCTGCGCTTTTCGTTCCTGGCGCACCGCGACACCTCGCACTGGAGCGAGAGCGCGATCGCCGCGCTGGCCGCGCGCCAGCCCGACGCGACCACGCTGGCGCTGGCCATCGTTGGCTCGGCGATCGGCGCGATCTCGCTGTCCGGCTCGGTCATCGCCTGGGCCAAGCTCGACGGACGGCTGGACAAGCGCGTCACCTTCCCCGGCCAGCAGGCGTTCAACCTGCTGGTGTTCGTGGCGATGCTGGGCCTGGGCACGTGGGCGGCGATCGGGCTCAGCCCGGTGGCGATCGTGGCCTTCTTCGCGGTGGCGCTGGCGCTGGGCGTGCTGATGACGCTGCCGATCGGCGGCGCCGACATGCCGGTGGTGATCTCGCTGTACAACGCCTTCACCGGCCTGGCGGTGGCGTTCGAGGGCTATGTGCTCGGCAACGAGGCGCTGATCATCGCCGGCATGATGGTCGGCGCGGCCGGCATCCTGCTGACCCGGCTGATGGCCAAGGCGATGAACCGGCCGATCAGCGGCGTGCTGTTCTCCAACTTCGGCGGCGGCGGCCAGGCGCAGGAGATCAGCGGCGCGCAGAAGCCGATCGAGGCCGGCGACGTGGCGGCGATGATGGCCTACGCCGAGCGCGTGGTGATCGTGCCCGGCTACGGCATGGCGGTGGCGCAGGCGCAGCACAAGATCTGGGAGCTGGCGCAGCGGCTGATCGAGCGCGGGGTCAAGGTCAAGTTCGCGATCCACCCGGTGGCCGGGCGCATGCCCGGGCACATGAACGTGCTGCTGGCCGAGGCCGGCGTGCCCTACGACCTGATCGCCGACATGGACGACATCAATCCCGAGTTCCCCAGCACCGACGTGTCGCTGGTGATCGGCGCCAACGACGTGGTCAACCCGGTGGCCAAGACCGATCCGGCCAGCCCGATCTACGGCATGCCGATCCTGGACGTGGTCAATTCGAAGAACGTCATCGTGATCAAACGCGGCAAGGGCACCGGCTTTGCCGGCATCGAGAACGCGCTGTTCTATGCCGACAACACGCGCATGCTGTACGGCGACGGCGCCGAGGCGGCCGGCGCGCTGGTCAGCGAACTGAAGGCGCTCGACGGCGGGCATTGAGCCGGCGCCGGCCGTCGGTGCCGGCCCAGTATCGGTCGCGGCTGAAGCCGCTCCTGCAGCGCTCCCATGCCCTGTAGGAGCGGTTCAGCCGCGACCCACTACCCTCAGCGCGCGCTGAAGTAGGCCACCACCAGGCCGATGCCCAGCCACAGCACGTCGCCGGGGCGGTTGGCCAGCACGGTCAGCGTCCACGCGTAGCGCGCGCCCAGCTTCAGCGCCGAGTCCCACGGATCCAGGCCCAGCCCCGCGCCCACGTGCGCGGCGGCGATGCCCCAGTTGGCGGCGGCGATGACCAGCGCGGTGGCGAGCACCGCCACGGCGATGCGCAGCCTGCCGCGCGGCAGCGTGCCCAGGCGCAGCATCCACGCGATCTCCAGCGCCACCGGCACCGCCATCCAGCCGGCCTGGTGGCCCAGGCTCAGGGCGACCAGCATCCAGGCGATCAGGGCGGTGAAACAGCCCAGGCACAGCAGCAAGGGCCAAAGCCAGTGCGCGGTCCTGGCCGGCGTGGAGGAGGGCGGCATGCGGGGTTCCCGAAGAATCCGCACAGGATACCCTCCGGCACGCGCCGCGCGCACTCGGATAAACTGGACGACTTGCACCGGCGGGGCCTGCCCCCATATCGCCCCCATGTACTCACGCAGCAGCGAACCTGTCCAATTCGAACGCGATTGCGCGGCGGTGATGGTGCCGCAGGGCGACGCGGTGACCCTGCCTGCCGGCAGCTACGGCTACATCACCCAGGCGCTGGGCGGCAGCTACACGGTGTTCGTGGAGGGCAACCTGTTCCGCATCGCCGGCAAGGACGGCGACGCGATCGGCAAGGAACCGCCGCCGGGCCTGGACCTGCCCGAAGACGCCAGCGACGAGCAGGTCGAGGCGCTGATCTGGCAGCAGTTGCGCACCTGCTTCGATCCGGAGATCCCGTTCAACATCGTCGACCTGGGCCTGGTCTACGAGGTCGGCATGCAGCCGCGCGAGGACGGCCAGCGCATGGTCGAGGTGAAGATGACGCTGACCGCGCCCGGCTGCGGCATGGGCGAGATCCTGGTCGACGACGTGCGCAGCAAGCTGGAGCTGATCCCGACCATCGCCGAGGCCGATGTCGAACTGGTGTTCGATCCGCCGTGGGGCCGGCATATGATGTCCGAGGCCGCCCGCCTGGAAACCGGCATGCTCTGACCTGCGCGCAACGCGCCGAGCCGGGGCCGGGAGCAGGCGCCGCCGCCGCGTCCGGACGACGCAGCGGCACGGCCGTCCCTCGACTACCACAGGAAACCCCGGTGTCCGCTACCGAGCCGTCTTCGCAGTTCCGCCTGATCCCGTCCACCACCGCGCGCAGCG
Organism: Xanthomonas sp. AM6; assembly: GCF_025665335.1. Classification (NCBI taxonomy): domain Bacteria; kingdom Pseudomonadati; phylum Pseudomonadota; class Gammaproteobacteria; order Lysobacterales; family Lysobacteraceae; genus Xanthomonas; species Xanthomonas sp. AM6. The sequence goes on along the minus strand of NZ_CP106869.1, from coordinate 3,792,996 downwards.
CCGAGCAGCGCGCGCAGATCCTCGCCGCGCCGGGCTTTGGCAACTACTTCACCGACCACATGGTCGCCATCGAATGGGACCGCGAGCAGGGCTGGCACGACGCGCAGGTGCGCGCCTACGGGCCGCTGGCGCTGGACCCGGCCGCCTCGGTGCTGCACTACGGCCAGGAGATCTTCGAGGGCATCAAGGCCTACCGCCATGCCGACGGCTCGATCTGGACCTTCCGCCCGGAAGCCAACGGCAAGCGCCTGCAGCGCTCGGCGCAGCGCCTGGCGCTGCCGGAGCTGCCGGTGGAGCTGTTCGTCGAATCGCTGCGCCAGCTGATCGCGGCCGATGCCGCGTGGGTGCCGTCGGCGCCGGAGACCAGCCTGTATTTCCGCCCCTTCATGATCGCCAACGAGGCGTTCCTGGGCGTGCGCGCGGCGCAGAAGGCCGGCTACTACGTCATCGCCAGCCCGGCCGGCGCCTACTTCGCCAAGGGCGTGGCGCCGGTGGCGATCTGGCTGTCCACCGACTACGCGCGCGCGGCCAAGGGCGGCACCGGCGCGGCCAAGTGCGGCGGCAACTACGCCGCCTCGCTGCTGCCGCAGCAGCAGGCGCAGGCGCAGGGCTGTTCGCAGGTGCTGTTCCTGGACCCGGTCGAGGGCAAGTACCTGGAAGAGCTGGGCGGCATGAACGTGTTCCTGGTGATGCGCGACGGCAGCCTGGTGACCCCGGCGCTGTCGGGCAGCATCCTCGAGGGCATCACCCGCGACAGCATCCTGCAGCTGGCGCGCGACCGCGGCATGCAGGTGGTCGAGCGCCAGGTGACCATCGACGAATGGCGCGACGGCGTGGCCTCCGGCGCGATCGCCGAGATCTTCGCCTGCGGCACCGCGGCGGTGGTGACCCCGATCGGGCAGCTGAAGGGCAAGGATTTCGCGGTCGGCGACCTGACCGCGCCGGCCGGCCCGGTGACCCTGTCGCTGCGCCAGGAACTGACCGACATCCAGTACGGCCGCGCGGCCGACCGCCACGGCTGGCTGGTGCGGCTGGACGCCTGAGCGGCGCACGGCGATGCCGCGGCGGATTCCGCCGCCACGGCACCGCCCTTGGCGCCGGTGACGCCGCCGCCCGCTGCGCGGCGGCCTCGCTTGCCATGCGTTGGCCCCCCATCATGCATTGCGGGCGCCGCTGCGCCGCCCCACCTCGCGCCGCTCATCGGATCGATCGGAACCGCGGTGCGGCGACCGTCTACGCCTAAAGAGGTGCAGCTACGCGTCCGTGCCGCTGTGCGCTGATCGGGCCTGGCCGTGGCAGCCCACTTCAGCGTCCCGCCAGCCGATGTCCTGCCCCGGCCGCGGAGCGTCAATCCATGTCTCTGGCATGTCGTGGACGTGGCGCAGTGCAGCGCCAGATGCGAAACGACCGCCTGAACGCCATTGATGAGCGTCACGGAACGGCATTTTGGACGACGGATTTCCGGGCGGCAGGCTTCCATACGCCATTGTATTGATCGGCGCAATTGACTAGGTTCGATGAACGGACGGCAACAGGGGGCTGGTCCGGCCTCTCGGCTGATGCTGCGTTCAGCCACGTGTCGAACGCATCGTCGTCGAACTATCGCCGCTTCGCGGCCATTCAACGATAAGGAAGTTCCGATGACCGATATTTCGCAACGTCGTTCGCGTCAGCGCACTTGGCTGGTGGTGGTGGGCGCGTCGGCGCTGAGTTCGCTGCTGTTGGCGACCCCGGCGTTCGCCGGCGAGGTCAACCTGTCCGGGCTGTCCTCCGAACCCACCGTGCAGCGTTTCATCGTCAAGTACCGTGATGGCAGCGCCGAACGGGCGGCGCCGGCGTCGCTGCAGCGCGCGCTCGCGTCCGCCGCGGCCGCGGTCCCGGCCAGGAGCGGTCGCGCGCTCGGCCTGACCTCGCTGCGGCGCCTGGCGATCGGCCCGGAAGTGGTCAAGGCCGACCGCGCGCTGGACCGTGCCGAAGCCGAGACGCTGATGCGCCGGCTGGCCGCCGACCCGAACGTGGAATACGTCGAGGTCGACCAGCGCATGACCGCCACGCTGACCCCGAACGACCCCAGCCTGTCCTCGCAGTGGGCATTCGGCACCAGTACCGCCGGCATCAACGTGCGTCCGGCCTGGGACCAGGCCACCGGCACCGGCGTGGTGGTGGCGGTGATCGACACCGGCATCACCAACCATGCCGATCTCAACGCCAACATCCTGCCCGGCTACGACTTCATCAGCGACACCTTCGTCTCGCGCGACGGCGACGGCCGCGACGCCAACCCGGCCGACGAGGGCGACTGGAACCCGGTGGCCAACGAGTGCTACAGCGGCTCGCCGGTGACCAATTCCAGCTGGCACGGCACCCACGTGGCCGGCACCGTCGCCGCGCAGACCAACAATTCGGTCGGCGTGGCCGGCACCGCGTTCGGCGCCAAGGTGCTGCCGGTGCGCGTGCTGGGACGCTGCGGCGGCTACACCTCCGACATCGCCGATGCGATCGTCTGGGCCTCCGGCGGCACGGTCAGCGGGGTCCCCGCCAACACCACCCCGGCCGAGGTGATCAACATGTCGCTGGGCGGCGGCGGCACCTGCTCGACCACCTACCAGAACGCGATCAACGGCGCGGTGGGCCGCGGCACCACGGTGGTGGTGGCGGCCGGCAACAGCGCCGCGAACGTGTCCGGCTCGGTGCCGGCGAACTGCGCCAACGTGATCGCGGTGGCGGCCACCACCTCCTCGCGCGCCAAGGCGAGCTATTCGAACTACGGCACCGGCATCGACATCTCCGCACCGGGTTCGAGCATCCTGTCCACGCTCAATTCCGGCACCACCACGCCGGGCAGCGCCAGCTACGCGTCCTACAACGGCACCTCGATGGCGGCCCCGCACGTGGCCGGCGTGGTCGCGCTGATGCAGTCGGTCGCGCCGTCGCCGCTGACCCCGGCGCAGGTCGAGACGACGATCAAGAACACCGCCGCCAGCTTCTCGTGCTCGCAGGGCTGCGGCGCCGGTCTGCTCGACGCCAACGCCGCGGTGACCGCCGCGCTGGGCGGCGGCGGTCCCGGCCCCGGCCCCGGCAACCAGTTGCAGGACGGCGTGCCGGTCACCGGGCTGGGCGCCAGCACCGGCGCCGAGCTGAACTACACCGTGGCGGTGCCGAGCGGGGCCAGTTCGCTCAGCGTCACCATCGCCGGCGGAAGCGGCGATGCCGACCTGTACGTGCGCCTGGGCAGCGCGCCGACCGACACGACCTACGGCTGCCGTCCCTACCTCAACGGCAACAACGAGACCTGCACCTTCAACGCGCCCAGCGCCGGCACGTACTACGTGCGGGTCAAGGCGTACAGCACGTTCTCGGGCGTGACCCTGACCGCGAACTACTGATCCGCCCGCTGCGCGGCGGCCGTCGAGGTCGCCGCGCAAGCGCCGCACTTCCCCCGAACGGAATCGGCGGCCTGAAGCGTTCGAGACGGAGATGACGATGCAATTGCCCGCGCCTCGGCGCGGGTTTTTTTTGCGTTGCGCCAGCCGAGGCGGCCGGTGCCTGCGCCCGAGCCGGGCGCATCGGCATGCAGCGGCGTGCAGGAGGGCAGCGGTGTCGCGGGCCTTGGCCGGCGTCGCGCACGTCAGTGTGCGACCCGGGCGATGCGGCCCCGCCCGCGGGTCACTCGCACAGGTCGCAGGCGCGCGCCTGCAGCACATCCAGCATCTGGCCGGCGTCGATTTCCAGCAGCAGGCCGCGCTGCCCGGCATTGAACCAGAGGCTGCCCGGCGTCAGCGCCGATTGCTCGATCAGCACCGGCGCCGGCCGCTGCTGGCCCAGCGGGCTGATGCCGCCGACCTTGTAGCCGGTGCGGCGCTCGGCCTCGGCCACTTCCATCATCCGTGCCGACTTGCCGGCGCCGGCGGCGGCGAGCTTCTTCAGCTGCACGCGGCGATCGGAGGGCACCACGACGCATACCGCGCGGCTGTCGACCCATGCCATCAGGCTCTTGAGCACCCGCGCCGGCGGCAGCCCGAGCGCTTGCGCCGCCTGCAGGCCCTTGGCGCCGGCCTCGGCTTCGTAGTCGTAGGGATGCAGCCGGTAGGCGACGCCGGCCGCATCCAGTGCCCGGGTCGCGCGGGTGGCCTTGGACATGGCGGCTCAGGCGGGTTCGAAGCGGTTCGCGGCCACGTTCTTGCGCACCTTCTGCGGGTCCCAGATCTGCCCGTTCATGGCGATGTAGACCCCGGCCGGCAGCGACTGCACCGCGCCGACCGCGCAGCCGATGTTGAATTCCGCGTCCGAGCCGCGGAAGCGCGCCGGGTTCAGCGCGCCGGTCATCACGATGGTCTTGTCGGCGATGGTCTGCAGCACCTTGCCGGTCTGCACCATCGAGTCGGTGCCGTGGGTGATCAGCACGTGGCGCGCGGACTGCGCGGCGACGGTGGCGCGGATCAGTTCGCGGTCGGCGTCGGTGATGTGCAGCGAATCCTTGCGGATGATCGGGATCACGCTGAAGCGGAAGGTCACGCCCAGTTCCTTGAGGATCTGGCCGATCTGCGGATCGCCGATCTGGTAGTCGGACTTGTCGTCGAAGTAGATCTTGTCGATCGTGCCGCCGGTGGTGACGATCAGGAGTTCTTCCATTGCCGGTTCCTAGAGCATGACGGGGCGCCGCCGTGGCCGCGCAGGGCGGCCATGATACCGGCCGCGCCGGCGGCGGTCGTTCAAGGGGTGTCGCCGCGCCCGGGAGCCGCACCGCGCTTGCGCGCGAAGCGCGCGCGAATCCCGGGCGCGCTGGACAGGCCGATCGCCAGCAACGCCAGCAGCAGTTCGGCCCAGGCGTAGGCGCGCTGCGGCGGATGGCTCCAGGCGGCCATCACCCCGTGGCTGAACCAGAACAGCCCGAACACCCCGGCCCAGAAGCGCGCCACCGCCGAGCCGCGCAATACGCCGACCGCCAGCAGCAGCGGCGGCAGCGCGAACACCAGCAGCGCGGCGAGGCGATGGCGGTCGGCGTGGAACCAGGCCGCGTACAACAGCGCCAGGACCAGCAGCGTGGCGCCCAGCGCATGACGCAGGCGTGCCGCGCTCACGGCGCCGCCAGGCGTTGCGCGATGCCGGCCAGGCGCCGCCCCAGCGCGCGCGCCAGCTGCGCTTCTTCCTCGCTGGGCTGCGGGTCGTCGTCGGCACCGGCGACGTGGCTGGCGCCGTACGGCGTGCCGCCGCTGCGGGTGCTGCTGAGCAGCGGCTCGGTATAGGGAATGCCGACGATCACGCAGCCGTGGTGCAGCAGCGGCAGGTGCATCGACAACAGGGTCGCTTCCTGGCCGCCGTGCAGCGACGCGGTGGAGGTGAACACCGCCGCCGGCTTGCCGGCCAGGGTGGCGCTGGCCCATTCGGCGCCGAGGCCGTCGATGAAGTGCTTGACCGGCGCGGCCATGTTGCCGAAGCGGGTCGGGCTGCCCAGCGCCAGGCCGACGCAGTCGCGCAGGTCGCTGGCGTCCACGTACGGCGCGCCGCTGTCGGGCACCGGCGGCGCGCTGGCCTGGGTGACCGCGGCCACCGGCGGCACGGTGCGCAGGCGCGCGGCCATGCCGGGCACCTCGCCGACGCCGCGCGCGATCTGCCGCGCCAGGCGCGCCACCGAACCGCCGCGGCTGTAGTACAGGACCAGGATCTCGGCCATGCGGCCCTCGCTTGCTTGCACCAGAACGGCCGCCAGTATCGGCGATGCCGGCGCCTGCGCGCATCGGGTACCCTTGCCCGATGCAGCCTTTGGACACGGTCAATCTCTGGACGGAGCGGGTACGCGACCGCGCGCGGATGCGCAGCTTCGCCAGTTTCCTGTGGCACCGCTTCCTCGACGACCGCCTGTTCCAGGCCGCGGCCTCGCTGGCCTACACCACGATCTTCGCGCTGGTGCCGCTGGCGATGGTGGTGTTCGGCGTGCTGTCGGCGTTCCCGGTGTTCGACGAGTGGAGCGACCAGCTCAGCGACTACATCTTCTCCAACTTCGTGCCGGCCGCGGCGCGTTCGGTGGAAGCCTACCTGCGCCAGTTCTCGGCCAGCGCCGGGCAGCTGACCAGCGCCGGCACCATCGCGCTGATGGTGTCGCTGCTGATCACCTTGAACAGCGTCGAGCAGACCTTCAACCGGATCTGGCGGGTGGTCTCGGCGCGGCCGCGGCTGACCCGCTTCCTGGTGTACTGGACGGTGCTGACCCTGGGCGCGCTGCTGGCCGCCGCGTCGCTGGCGGCGTCGGCGCGGTTCTTCGCGCTGCCGCTGTTCCGCACCAGCGAAGGCCGGCTGCTGGCGCAGATGGCGCTGGGCCTGGCGCCGGTGCTGATCGAGTTCGCCTGCATCACTCTGGTGTACCGGGTGGTGCCGCACCACACGGTCAGGCTGCGCCACGCGGTGCCGGGGGCGCTGCTGGCGGTGGCGCTGCTGGAGCTGGTGAAGTGGGGCTTGAGCCTTTACCTGGGCAGCTTCCAGTCCTACCAGCGCATCTACGGCACGGTCGCGTTCGTGCCGATCTTCCTGCTGTGGACCTACCTGAGCTGGATCGCGATCCTGCTTGGCGCCTCGCTGGCGTCCTCGATCGCCGCGTTCCGCTACCAGCCGGCGTCGATGCGGCTGCCGTCCGGCTACGAGATCTACGCCCTGCTGCGCCTGCTCGGGCGCTTCGCGCAGGCGCGCAAGGACGGCCACGGCCTGCAGGAAGACCAGATCCTGCAACTGGAGCCGATGCTGACCGATTCGCTGGTGCAGGAACTGCTGTGCGAGCTGGAGCGCATCCGCCTGCTGAGCCGGGTCGAGCACGGCGAATGGCTGCTGGCGCGCGACCTGTCCGACGTGCCGCTGACCGAACTCTACGAAAACTGCCAGCTGCGCATCCCCATCGCCGAAGCCTACCTGCCATGCCGCGACGACGCGCTGGGCCAGGCGGCATGGCGCGCGCTGGACGAACTGCGCATGCCGCTGCGCGACGTGCTGAAACGGCGCGTCGGCGACCTTTACACCGATATCGGAGACCTCGCATGACCCCGCGCATCCTGTTCCCGTTGTTCGCCGCCGCCGCGTTGCTGGCCGGCTGCGACCGGCATCCGGCGCCCGCCGATGGCGCCGCGCCGGCCGCCTCCGCCCCCGCCGCCCCGGCACCGCCGGCCGCGCCACCGGCAGCGGCGGCGCCCGCCGCCGGCGCCGGACCACAGGTGGTGCAGGAAACCCGCGCGCAGCCGACGCTGAAGATGAAGGCGGTGGACGGCAGCGACTACGACCTGGCCGCGCACCGCGGCAAATGGGTGGTGGTGAACTTCTGGGCCACCTGGTGCGCGCCGTGCCTGAAGGAGATGCCGGAGCTGTCGGCGCTGCACGTGATGCGCGACAACATCGAAGTGGTGGGCCTGGCCTACGAGGACATCGAGCCGGCGGAGATGCAGGCGTTCCTGAAGGAGCACCCGGTGGCCTATCCGGTGGTCATCGTCGACACCTACGCGCCGCCGGCCGACTTCGCCACCCCGCGCGGGTTGCCGATGACCTATCTGATCGCCCCGGACGGCAAGCTGGCCAAGCAGTTCCTGGGCCCGGTCAACGCGCACGACATCGAGGCGGCGATCGCCGCGGCCGGCGGCCCGGCGCCGGGCCAGGCCAAAGCCGCAGGCTGATGGCGGCGGCGCGTTTCCTGGTGGCCGGCCGGGTGCAGGGCGTGTATTTCCGCGCCTCCACCCGCGAGCGCGCAATCGCGCTGGGACTGGATGGGCACGCGCGGAACCTGGCCGATGGCCGCGTGGAGGTAATCGCCGCCGGCGCGGACGCGGCGCTGGAGGCACTGGCCCAATGGCTGCAGCACGGCCCGCCGGCGGCGCGGGTCGACCAGGTGCTGCGCGAACCCTGGCCGGCGCCGGTGGCGGCGGGCTTCGCCATCGGCTGAGGCATCGGATTTTTCGGGGCAGTGCAGGAGGGGCTTCGATCCTGGACCGGGCGTTACCGCTAGCGTCCCGGACCTGAAGCCCTGCCCACAGTCGCCTGCTGCAGAAGGAATTTCAATCCAGCTGCGTGTTTGCGGAAAACGTCCGGTCGCGGCTGAAGCCGCTCCTACAGAAAGCCATTGCCTCGTCAGTTGCGGGCTGCATCATCGAGTCCCCAATCCCCAATCCCCAATCCCCAATCCCGAATCCCGAATCCCGAATCCCGGCCTCACCCAGGATACGGAGCCAACGGCCGCAACACGCCGAACTTCTCCTTGCGCGGCTTGTGCGCCAGCGGCGGCAGTTCCAGGTCCGGCTCCTGCAGCGGCGCGTCGGGCAGCTGGTCCAGCAGGTGCCGGATCAGGGTCAGGCGGCCGCGCTTCTGGTCGTTGAAGTCGACCAGCGTCCACGGCGCGTGCTCGCTGTGGGTGGCTTCCAGCATCGCTTCGCGGGCGCGGGTGTAGTGGGCGTACTGGGCGCGCGACTGCAGGTCCACCGGCGACAGCTTCCAGCCCTTCAGCGGGTCGTGCAGGCGTTCGGCGAAGCGCTTCTCCTGCTGGTCCTGGTCCACGCACAGCCAGTACTTGAACAGGCGGATGCCGTCGTCCACCAGCAGCCGCTCGAACAGCGGCGCCTGGCGCAGGAAGGCGTGGTACTGCGCGTCGGTGCAGTAGCCCATGACCCGCTCCACGCCGGCGCGGTTGTACCAGCTGCGGTCCATCAGCACGATCTCGCCGGCGGCCGGCAGGTGCCCGACATGGCGCTGGAAATACCACTGCGTGCTTTCGCGGTCGGTCGGCTTGGGCAGCGCCACCACCCGGCACTGGCGCGGATTCAGGTGCTGGGCGATGGCCTGGATCGCGCCGCCCTTGCCGGCGGTGTCGCGGCCTTCGAACAGCACCAGCACGCGCTCGCCGCTGTGCTGCAGCGCCTGCGCCAGCGCCGCCAGCTCCAGTTGCAGCGGCTGCATCAGCGCCTGGTAGTGCTTGCGTTTGAGTTTGCTCACTTGCTGCGCCTGGTACGGGTGCCGGCCATGCTCCGTGCCACTTCCAGCAGCGCGCCCTGTTGGCGGCTGTCGAGGGCGCGGTAGGCCTGCAACAGGTCGTGTTCGCCGCGGGTGCGGGCCGGGTCGAGCTGGCTGGCCAGTTCGCCGAGCAGGGCGCCGGCGGGGACGCCGAAGGCGCGCGCCAATGCGTTGAGCTGGTCGCGGCCGGGCATCTTCTCGCCGGCCATCCAGGCCTTGACCGTGGCCGCGCCGGCGCGCGGGATCGCGGCGGCGATGTCCGCCGCGGTCATGCCGCTGGCCTTGGCCAGCAGGCGCAGGGTGGTGTCCAGGGGCATGCGCGGTTCCAGGTCATTCCTTCAGGCGGGGGCGCAGCGTGGCCAGGTTGCACGGCTTGGTGCGCGCGTCGAGCTGCGCGGCGACGATCCTTTCCCAGGCGGTGCGGCAGGCCGAGGTCGAGCCGGGCAGGCAGAACACGAAGGTGGCGTTGGCCAGGCCGGCGAAGGCGCGCGACTGCAGCGAGGAGGTGCCGATCTCCTCGAAGCTGATCGCGCGGAACAGTTCGCCGAAGCCGGGCATCTGCTTGTCCAGCAGCGGCAGCAGCGCCTCGGGGGTGGAATCGCGGCCGGTGAAGCCGGTGCCGCCGGTGACCAGGATGCCGTCCACCTGCGGGTCGGCGATCCACGCCGACACCACCGCGCGCATCCGGTAGCGGTCGTCGGGCAGCAGCTCGCGCGCGTACAGGCGGTGGCCGGCCTCGCCGAGCACCGACACCAGGTAGTCGCCCGAGCTGTCCTCGGCCAGGCTGCGCGTGTCCGAGACGGTCAGCACGCACAGGTTCAACGCAATGAAATCGGCTTTGGCGCTCATGCCGGCAGCCTAGCGGCTCGCCTGGCCGGCGTACAGCCTGCCGCGGCGGATCGGCGCGGCCCGTGCAGCGCCGGTTGGGGAAGCGGTGGGCGGCAACGGCTTGCGTTCGGCACGGGTCAGCCATGTCGGTGCCAGGGCGCATGCCGCAGCAGGCGCATGTGTGCGGTGGGTTACGGATTCTTTTCCGGGGACGTTCGCAGGTCGGGGTGCTGGTTCGCCGTGCCGGGCATGGAGCCAGCTGCCGGTCGGTGCCGGTGCCGAGCTCGCGGCTGGCCTGTCGGCTGGTGCCTGCAGGTCGATGTCTTGCTTCGCCTCGCCGGCGCGATGGGGCTGTCCGCAACGATCGGCGATGGCGTGTGCGTCGTGCCGGGCTGGCGCGCGCCGGGCCGCGGTCGCGATGCCGCGTCGGGCCTGTCAGGGCACAGGCTGCGCCAGGTCGCCGGGCCGGACCAGCGCGCGCGGCCGGTAGCGGGTCACGCGCGCGGCGGGAAGGGCAGCCAGCGGCAGGCGCTCGGGTTCGCGCCGCAGCGCGCGGCGCTGTGCGTCCGCGCTGCTCCATTCGGCGTATTCGAGCAGGCCGCGGCCGTCCTCGGACAGGTGCAGGTGCGAGGCGATCAGGCCGCGCAGCGCATGCGCGCCGTCCTGCAACGCGGCGAACGCGGCGTCGGCGTGGTGCTGCGCCTGCGCCGCGTCGCGGGTCGGCAGCCTGGTCACCACGACGCAGCCGGGCGGGCGCTGCGGATCGGACACGCCGCTGCGGATGCGGCGGTAGCGGTGCAGGGTCAGCCGCGGCGCCGGCGCGGGCGGCTGCAGGCGGCGGCCGAACGGCGTGGCGTCGCCGCTGCCGCATTGCGCGTACAGCAGGTCCGGCGCCGCGCCCAGCGCTTCCAGCCAGGCCAGGGCATGCAGGTTGCCGCCGTCGATCTCGCGCGGATGCGCGAGCAACGCAGCGCAGATCGGGGCCGGAGCATGGACGATCAGCACGCGGTGCGCATGCGAGGAGATGAGGTCGGGCGACGGGCGTGAGGGCATCGGGGAGCGGGCGCGGGCGGAAGGTGCGCAGTGTCGAACCTCGACCATGCTTGAGGTCAAGCGCGCGTCCGCATGAGTTCCGGTGCCCGGTCGTGACGATGCAGTGTTGCAGGGCGACCGACGTGCGCTTTGCGCGGCTGGGAAGCGCGGGCGCGGCTGTTGCAGCATGCCGGGGCGTGGACGCAGGCGCGGATGCAGATGCAGGCAAGAGCGATCCGCGGGCCGCGCCGCGCGGGTGGTCGTGCAGTTCGAACGGCGAGTCGTTGAGGCAGTCACGCACGCACTGCTGCACGATACTGCGGCATCGGGCATCGGGCATCGGGCATCGGGCACCGAGTACCCAGCAGCGGGCGCCGCGCGATCGGCGACCTACTGCGGTCCGCTCCAGCCATGCCGGCGCGCCGTCTCGCGCAACAGGTCGGCGAAGTCCGCGGCGAAGCCCTGCATGTCGAACAGCCCTGCACCAGCACGGCGCTGCTGCAGGGTGTCGCGCAATGCGCGCAAGGCGGCCGGGTCGCGGCCCAGCTGCACCGCCTTGGCCACGAACGCGGCGTCGTCGGCCACGTTCATCGCGTCCATGCCCAGGTGGTGGTTGAGGCTGCCGGCCACGCGCGCGGCGAAGGTGGCGCCGGGGCAGGTCAGCAACGGGCAGCCGGCCCACAGCGCATCGGAGGCGGTGGTGTGCGCGTTGTACGGATGCGTGTCCAGGAACAGGTCGGCATGCCGGTAGCGGGCCAGGTAGTCGGCGTGCGCGAGCTTGGGCATGAAGCGCAGTCGCGCCGGATCCACCTCGGCGCGATGCGCGGCCTCGCGCAGCCGCGCGTCGGCCTGACCGGGGCCCGACAGCAGCCACAGCACGCTGTCCGGCACCTGGCGCAGCACCGCCAGCATCCGCGTCACGCTGTGCGGGGTCAGCTTGTAGCTGTTGTTGAAGCAGCAGAACACGGTGCCGTGCTCGGGCAGGCCGCACTCACGGCGCGATGGCGGCGCCTCAACGCGGCGGCTGTCGTCCGACGGCTGGAACGCGCGCGGCAGGCGCAGCACCCGCTCGCTGTAGTGCGCGGCCACCACGTCGGGCAGCGCGAACGCATCGCCGACCGCGTAGTCGATCCACGGCGCGCCGGAGGTGCCCGGATAGGCCAGCCAGTTGAACTGCAGCGGCGCCGGACGCAGCGCCAGCACTTCCGGCGCGCCGCCGCCGCCCCAGCCGCGCAGGTCGAACAGCAGGTCGATGCCGGCCTCGCGGATGCGCTGCGCGATCGCCCGGTGCGGCTGTCCGGCCACGTCGTGCCAGGCGTGCGCCGCGGCCTGCAGGCGCGTGCGGATCGCGCTGCCGTCGTCGCGGTTCAAGGCGAACAGCTGCACCTGCAGATCGGCGTGCGCGCGCAGCCGCTCGAACAGGGCCACGGTCAGCAGCCCGGTGGGATGCGCGCCGAAGCCGTTGGACAGGAAGCCGACCCGCAGCGGGCCATGGCGGCGCAGCGCCGTCGCCGGCAGCGGCGCCAGCGTCCGCGCCAAGGCCAGGGCGCGGTTGCGCGCGCAGTGCAACTGTTCGGCGGCGCTCGCGTCCTCGTTGAGGAACGCGAACGGTTCGATCGCCGGATGGCCCTGGCGCACGGCGGCGCGGACCTGCTGCGACAAGGCGTCCAGTTCGCGCCAGTCGCACAGCTTGCGCCGCCAGTTCAACAGGTGCGCGGCGATCGACGGCTCCTGCGGCAGCAGCGCATGCGCGTGCGCATAGGCATGCGCGGCGGCTTCGGCCTCGCCGTTGTCCTCCAGCGCGTGGCCCAGCCACAGGGCGATGCCCGGATGCTGCGGCGCGCCCTGCAGCGCCTGGCGCAACGCGGCGGCGGCCTCGGCGTGGCGGCCCTGGGTCCAGCGCACCCGGCCCAGCCGCGCCAGCGCCTCCGGATGCGCCGGGCGCAACTGCAGCGCGCGCGCGGCGGCCTGCTCGCCGGCGGCGACCGCGCCGGCGCCGAGCTCGGCGTCGGCCAGCATCACCCAGGCGATGAAGTCCTGCGGATCTCGGCGCACCGCGTCCTGCAGCCGGCGCAGTTCGTCCGCCGCGGCGCCGCTCACGTGCGCGCGGCGGCCAATGCGCGCGCGCCGGCACCACGCATGCGCGCGCTCACGGGCTGTCGCTCAGCCGGGCCAGTTCGTCGACCTGGTGCTCGTGGCTCAGGCGCTCGATCAGCGCGTCGAGGTCGCCCTCGATCACGTTGGGCAGGTCGTACAGGGTCAGGCCTTCGACCCGGTGGTCGGTGATGCGGCCCTGCGGGAAGCTGTAGGTGCGGATGCGCTGGCTGCGGTCGCCGCTGCCGACCTGCAGCTTGCGGTCCTGCGCCTCGGCCGCGGCCTGCTTGCTGCGCTCGGCGTCGAGCAGCTGCGCCTTCAGCCGCTTCATCGCCTTGTCGCGGTTGGCGTGCTGGCTGCGCTCGGTCTGGCATTCGACCACCACTCCGGTCGGCACGTGGGTGATGCGGATCGCCGATTCGGTCTTGTTGACGTGCTGGCCGCCGGCGCCGGAGGAACGGAACGTGTCCACCTTCAGGTCGGCGGGGTTGAGCGCGATCTCCTCCACGTCGTCGGCCTCGGGGATGATCGCCACCGTCGCCGCCGAGGTGTGGATGCGGCCCTGCGACTCGGTCGCCGGCACCCGCTGCACGCGGTGCGTGCCGGATTCGAACTTGAGCTTGGAATACGCGCCGCGGCCGACGATGCGCGCCACGATCTCCTTGTAGCCGCCGTGCTCGCCGGGGCTGTCCGATTCCACTTCCACCTTCCAGCCCTGGCGCTCGGCGTAGCGCGCGTACATGCGGAACAGGTCGCCGGCGAACAGCGCCGCCTCGTCGCCGCCGGTGCCGGCGCGCACTTCCAGGAACAGGTTGCCGTCGTCGCGCGGATCGCGCGGCACCAGCAGCAGCGCCAGCTGTTCGTCGAGCGCGAGCAGGCGCGCCTGTGCGGCGGCGATCTCCTCCTCGGCCAGTTCGCGCAGTTCCGGATCGCCGCGCATCGCCTCGGCGGCGGCCAGGTCGGCCTTGGCCGCGGCCTCGTCGGCCAGCGCGGCGGCGACCGGCTCCAGCTGCGCGAATTCGCGCGAGTAGTCGCGGAAGCGCGCGTTGTCGCCGACCACGTCGGGATCGGACAGCAGGCGTTCGAGTTCTTCGCGACGCTCGGCCAGCGCCTCCAGCTTACGGCGCAGGGTCGGTGTCATCGGTCTTCAGGATAGGGTGGTGGTAGCCCGGTTTTTCCGGGAACAGGCGCTCGGCGGCGCGGGCCAGCTCGGCGTCGCCGCGCAGCGCCGCCTCGCGCAGCGCCGCGGTGGGCGGATGCAGCAGGCGGTTGGTCAGGGTGTTGGCGAGGAATTCCAGCACCTCGTCGGCCGGCTTGCCGTTGGCCAGCTGCTGCCGCGCCTTGGCCAGCACGTCGTCGCGGGTGCTGTCGCCATGCGCGCGCAGGCGCTTGAGCGGCGCCTGGCGGCCGCTGGCCTGCAGCGTCTCCAGGTAGCGCAGCACCTGCAGGTCGATGATCGCCTCGGCGGCCTCGGCCGCTTCGCGGCGGCCGCGGCGGTTGTCCTCGACCGCGCGTTCCAGGTCGTCGACGGTGTACAGATACGCGTCGGCCAGCTCGGCCACGCCGGCCTCGATGTCGCGCGGCACCGCCAGGTCGAACAGCAGCATCGGCTTGTGCTTGCGCGCGCGCAGCGCCTGTTCGACCTGCGCCCGGGTCACCACCGGCTCGCGCGCGGCGGTGGCCGAGAACACCACGTCGGCCTCCTGCAGGTGCCGCTCCAGCTCGCTCAGCGGCAGCGCCACGCCGCCATGGCGGCTGGCCAGTTCCTGGGCATGGGCGAGGGTGCGGTTGGCGATCAGCAGGCGCCGCACGCGGCCTTCGCTCAGGTGCTTGGCGGCCAGCTCGATGGTCTCGCCGGCGCCGACCAGCAGCACCGTCGATTCGCTGAGCCGGGCGAAGGAGTTCTGCGCCAGGCGCACCGCGGTGGAGGCCACCGACACCGGATTGGCGCCGACCCGGGTGTCGGTGCGCGCGCGCTTGGCCACCGAGAAGGTCTGCTGGAACAGCCGGTCCAGGCGATTGCCCAGCGCCCCGTGTTCGCGCGCCAGCGCCCAGGCGTCCTTGACCTGGCCGAGGATCTGCGGCTCGCCCAGCACCATCGAGTCCAGCCCGGTGGCGACGCGGAACAGATGCCGCACCGCTTCGGCGTCCTGGTGCTGGTACAGGTAGCCGTGCAGGCCGGCCGCGTGCGCATCCAGCCAGTCGGCCAGGCGCTGCGCGTCGTCGGTGATCGCATACAGCTCGGTGCGGTTGCAGGTGGACAGCAGCGCGGCCTCGGCGACCTCGGGCAACGCGCGCAGCGACTGCAGCGCGCGCGGCAGCGCATCGCCGGCGAACGCCACCCGTTCGCGCAGGTCGACCGGCGCGGTCTGGTGGTTCAATCCGAGCACCCACAACGTCATCTGTTCAGTTGCTTGCGATAAGCTGCTGGCCATTCAGGGCCCCATTTTACGGCCCGGTCGCCCCCGATGCCCGCATTGATTCGCATCCGTACCTTTCTATTGCTGTCGGCGATCGCCGCGGCGCCGGTCGCCAGCGCCGCGGCGGCCGCGCCGACCGCCACCGCCAAGCTGCCGCCGAGCGCCGCGTCGTCCTCGCTGACGCCGGTGCTGGCCGGCGAATTCGCCCTGCAGGCCGGGCAGCTGGCCGATGCCTCGCACTGGTACCTGGAGGCCGCCACCGAGGTCCCCGGCGATGCCGGCCTGGCCGAGCGCGCGACCCGGATCGCGATGCTGGCCAACGATACCGAGGCCGCGGCCAAGGCCCTGGCGCTGTGGCGCCAGCGCGCGCCCGAATCGCTGGCGATGCGCGGCGCCGAGACCTCGCTGGCGCTGCGCAACGGCAACCTGCGCCAGGCGCGCGGCCTGCTGGTGGCGCTGCTGCGCGACAAGGATGCGCGCGGCTGGCGCTACGCGCTGGTGGCGCTGGTGAGCGGCAACCGCGATCCGGACGTGGCGGCCAAGGTGCTGGACCAGCTGCTCGACGCCAATGCCATTCCCGACCAGCTCGAGGCCTGGCAGGAATTCGGGCGCCTGGCGCTGCGCCTGGATCAGCCCAAGCTGGCCGAGCGCATCGTCGACCAACTGGTCAAGCGCTTCCCCGAGGAACCGCGGGTCGCCCTGCTGCACGCCACCCAGCTGCAGCAGGCGGGCAAGACCGAACAGGCCCGCGCCCTGCTGCAGGGCGTGGAGCCCAAGGCGCCGCGCGACCCGGAACTGCGCGGCGCGCTGGCCTACGCCTACGACGCGATCGGCGACACCGCCGCGGCGGCGCGGGTGCTGGCGCTGGGCCCGCAGGACACCCAGAACTACGGCCTGCGCGCCTCGATGCTGGCCAAATTGCAGGACAACACCGCGCTGGGCGCGCTGTACGAGGAACTGCGCAAGGGCGCGAGCAAGCCCGATCCGGAGCGGCGCCTGCTGCTCGGCAAGATCGCCGAGTTCCTGAAGCGCTACCAGGAAGCGGTCGACTGGTATCGCGGCGTGCCGGGCGGCCCGCAGCGCAGCGAGGCGCGCTTGCGCACCGCCGGGGCGCTGTACGAACTGGGGCAGAAGGACGCCGCCTTCGCCGAGGCGCGCGCGCTGCAGGACGACGCCGAGGCCGACGACGCCGCGCGCCGCGACGCCTACGTGCTGGAAGCCGAATTGCGCCAGCGCAACGGCGACGATGCCGGCGAGCTGCAGGTGTTCGAGCGCGGCCTGGCCGCCTATCCGGACGACAACGCCCTGCTGTACGCGCGCGGCCTGGCCTGGGAACGGCGCGACCGCATCGACCGCGCCGAGGCCGACCTGCGCAAGATCCTGGTCACCGAGCCGGAGAACGTGGCCGCGCTCAACGCGCTCGGCTACACCCTGGCCGATCGCACCCATCGCTACCGCGAGGCGCTGCAGCTGATCGACCGCGCGCGTACCGCCGATCCGGACAACGCCGCGATCATCGACAGCTACGGCTGGGTGCTGTACCGGCTGGGCAAGACCCAGGAAGCGCTGGTGCAGCTGCGTCGCGCCTGGACCCTGTTCAAGGATCCGGAGATCGCCGCGCACATCGGCCAGGTGCTGTGGGAGCAGGGCAAGAAGGACGAGGCCAACAGGTATTTCGACGAGGCGCGCAAGCTCGACCCGAAGAATCGCGCGCTGCAGCGCGCGATGGAAAAGGTGGCGCCGTGAGGCCGTCGCTGCGCACCGGCTGGGCGCTGGCGGCGCTGCTGGCGCTGAGCGGATGTACCGCGATGGCGCCGCGGCCCGCGGCGCCGGCCGCGGTCGCCGCGCCCGACGCGGCGGCGCTGAAGGCCGAGGCGGCACGCGGGCAATGGCTGAGGGCGCATCCGCAGTGGGCGTTCCAGGGCCGGGTGGCGATCACCAAGGGCCGCAACGGCGGCAGCGGCCGCATCGACTGGAAGCAGGAGCAGCGGCAATACCAGGTCGAACTCAGCGCCCCGGTGACCCGGCAGAGCTGGCGCCTGATCGGCGACAGCCACTCCGAAGCCGGCCGCCTGGAAGGGCTGGAGGGCGGCCCGCGCGAAGGCGAGGACGCGCAGCAGTTGCTGCTCGACGCCACCGGTTGGGAGATTCCGGTCAATTTGCTGCCGGACTGGGTGCGCGGCCAGGTCGCCGTCGACACGGAGGCGCCCGAGCGGGTCGACTACGACGCGGAAGGGCGTCCGCGGACGCTGCGGCAGATGGGTTGGGAGATCGACTTCCAGGAATGGTATCCGCCCAGCGACGGGCGCCCGGCGCTGCCGCGGCGCATCGAGGCGCGCAACGGCGACGCCAAGGTGCGGCTGCTGCTCGACCAGTGGGACTTCGCCACGCCATGAGCGCGCTGGACACGGACGGCTGGTCGGCCTGGCCGGCCCCGGCCAAGCTGAACCTGTTCCTGCGGATCACCGGCCGCCGCGCCGACAGGTACCACGACCTGCAGACCGTGTTCCGGCTGCTCGACTGGGGCGACACGGTGCATCTGCGGGTGCGCGGCGATGGCGTGGTGGCGCGGCGCGGCGACTCGGTCCCCGGCGTCGCCGAGGCCGACGACCTGCTGGTGCGCGCCGCGCTTCTGCTGCAAAAAGAAGCCAAGATCGCGCAAGGTGTCGACATCCGCGTCGAAAAACGCATTCCGGCCGGCGGTGGCTTCGGCGGCGGCTCGTCCGATGCGGCGACTGCGCTGGTCGCATTGAACGCCCTGTGGGGCGCCGGGCTGGATGAAGATGCGCTCGCCGGCCTGGGCCTGACCCTGGGCGCGGACGTGCCGGTGTTCGTGCGTGGCCGCAACGCCTGGGCCGAAGGGGTGGGCGAGCGGCTGACCCCGTTGGACCTGCCGCCGGCGTGGTACGTGCTGGCCGATCCGGCGGTCCACGTGCCCACCGCGGCGCTGTTCCAGGCCCCGGATTTGACGCGGGATGCCGCGCCCGCGAAAATGGCGGACTTCGTTTCAGGTTTCCTGCTCGGCAATGCGTTCGAGCCGGTGCTGCTCCGCCGCGAACCGGCCATCCAGGCCGCGTTCCAGGCGCTCGCGCAGATCGGCACGCCGCGCCTTACCGGGTCGGGGAGCGGTTGTTTCGTCGAGTTCGCCGATCGCGCTGCCGCCGTGCGCGCGCTGGCGGCCTTGCCGGACGGGTTGCGCGCCTGGGTGGCTGGCGGCGTGACCCGCTCGCCGCTGCTCGACGCGCTGGAGGCATAGCAACAGTTCCATGCAGGGGCGTCGCCAAGAGGCCCAAGGCACCAGGTTTTGATCCTGGCATTCGTAGGTTCGAATCCTACCGCCCCTGCCAATGTGTATGCAGATCCCTCTGCAAGAGCCCGCACATCCATGTGCGGGGATTCAACAGGTAGGAGCGTCGCTTCGCCTGGGCTTTTCGCTTTCACGCTGTTTCTTCGTTTCACGTTCTTTGCCGCCGCCGCCCGAGACGCACTCATGCAAGATCAACGCAACCTGCTGGTGTTCTCCGGCAATGCCAACAAGCCGCTGTCCAAGAGCATCTGCCGGGAGCTGGGCGTGCGCCCGGGCAAAGCGATGGTGTCGCGCTTCTCCGATGGCGAAGTGCAGGTGGAGATCGAGGAGAACGTGCGCCGGCAGGAAGTGTTCGTGATCCAGCCGACCTGCGCGCCCAGCGCGGAGAACCTGATGGAGCTGCTGGTGCTGATCGACGCGCTCAAGCGCGCCAGCGCCGCCAGCGTCACTGCGGTGGTGCCGTACTTCGGCTACTCGCGGCAGGACCGGCGCATGCGCTCCTCGCGCGTGCCGATCACCGCCAAGGTCGCGGCCAAGATGTTCTCGGCGGTCAACGCCGACCGCGTGCTGACCGTGGACCTGCACGCCGACCAGATCCAGGGCTTCTTCGACATCCCGGTCGACAACGTCTACGCCTCGCCGCTGCTGCTGGCCGACATCTGGCGCGCCTACGGCACCGACAACCTGATCGTGGTGTCGCCGGACGTGGGCGGCGTGGTCCGCGCCCGCGCGGTGGCCAAGCGCCTGGACGACGCCGACCTTGCGATCATCGACAAGCGCCGCCCGCGCGCCAACGTGTCCACGGTGATGAACATCATCGGCGACGTCGAAGGCAAGACCTGCGTGCTGGTCGACGACATCGTCGATACCGCCGGCACCCTGTGCGCCGCCGCGGCCGCGCTGAAGGCGCAGGGCGCGCTGAAGGTGGCCGCGTACTGCACCCACCCGGTGCTGTCCGGCCCGGCGGTCAGCAACATCAGCAATTCGCAGCTCGACGAGCTGGTCGTCACCGACACCATCCCGCTGTCGGACGCCGCCCGCGGCTGCAACAAGATCCGCCAGCTCAGCGTCGCCGAGCTGCTGGCCGAAACCATCCGCCGCATCGCCTTCGGCGAGTCGGTGAGTTCGTTGTACGTCGATTGATTAAAGGCCGGGATTGGGGATTCGGGATTGGGGATTCGCAGAGCCAGCGCTGTTGCGAATCCCCAATCCCGAATGCCGAATCCCGGCTTTCCAACGACTCTTCTGGTCGCGGAAGAGTCCTCAAAACCGCCGCGAGGCGGTTCATTCAACCAAGGTAGTAAACGCAAATGGCAACCACACATGAAATCAAGGTTCAGCGCCGCGAGGTCGAGGGTAAGGGTGCGAGCCGCCGCCTCCGTCGCGACGGCCTGATCCCCGCCATCGTCTACGGTGGCGACCTGAAGCCGGTCAACATCGAGTTGAACCACAACGAAGTCTGGCTCGCCAGCCAGAACGACTGGTTCTATTCGTCGATCCTGAGCCTGAGCCTGAACGGCGACGTGCAGAAGGTGCTGCTGCGCGATATGCAGCGTCACCCGTTCAAGCAGCTGATCATGCACATCGACTTCCAGCGCGTGAACGACAACGAGGCGCTGCACGCCTCGGTGCCGCTGCACTTCCTCAACGAGGACACCTCGCCGGCCGGCAAGTCGGCCGAAGTGGTCGTCACCCACGAGCTGAACGAGATCCAGGTCGTGTGCCTGCCGAAGGACCTGCCGGAGTTCGTCGAAGTCGACCTGTCCGCGCTGTCGGTCGGCGACGTGATCCATCTGTCCGACCTGAAGCTGCCGGCCGGCGTCGAGCTGCCGGAACTGAAGCTGGGCAAGGAGCACGACGTGGCGGTGGTCATCGCCAAGCACGGCCGCGTCGAGGCCGAGCCGGAAGCGACCGACGCCCCGGCCGCCGCCGAGCCGGCGAAGAAGGACGGCAAGTAATCGCCTGCGCAGCGCCCGGGCCGTCCGGTCCGGGCGCTGCGGCGATGCTGCGGCATGACTGGTCTGCGTCTGATCGTCGGTCTGGGCAATCCCGGAGCCGAACACGCGAACACCCGGCACAACGCCGGGTTTCGTTTTGTCGAACACCTGGCCGAGCGGGCCGGCGCGCGCTGGAGCGTGGACGCCAAGCTGTTCGGCGAGACCGCCAAGGTCGACGTGGCCGGGCAGGCGGTGTGGCTGCTGAAGCCGGCCACCTTCATGAATCTCAGCGGCAAGTCGGTCACCGCCGCGTTGCGCTACTGGAAGATCGAACCGGCGCAGGCGCTGCTGGCGCACGACGAGCTGGACCTGGCGCCGGGCACGGCGCGGCTCAAGTTCGACGGCGGCCACGGCGGGCAGAACGGCTTGCGCGACACCATTCGCCTGCTCGGGCATGCCGGCTTCCACCGGCTGCGCATCGGCATCGGCCATCCCGGCCACAAGGACAAGGTCGTCCCCTGGGTGCTGGGCCGTGCCGGCAAGGACGACCAGATCCTGATCGACCGCGCCATCGACGAGGCCATCGCGGTGCTGCCGCTGGCGGTGCAGGGCGATTTCAACGAGGCGATGAAGCGGCTGCATACGAGCAGGGATTCGTGATTGGGGATTGGGGATTCGCAGCCGCACGGCACCGCGAATCTCCAATCCCGAATCCCAAATCCCGGATGTGAACCATGGGCATCAAATGCGGCATCGTCGGCCTGCCCAACGTCGGCAAGTCGACCCTGTTCAATGCGCTGACCAAGGCGGGTATCGCTGCGGCCAATTTCCCGTTCTGCACCATCGAGCCGAACGTCGGCGTGGTGCCGGTGCCGGATCCGCGGCTGGGCGAGCTGGCGGCGATCATCAATCCGCAGAAGGTCGTGCCGACCGCGGTGGAGTTCGTCGACATCGCCGGCCTGGTCGCCGGCGCGGCCAGCGGCGAAGGTCTGGGCAACAAGTTCCTGGCGCACATCCGCGAGGTCGACGCGATCACCCACGTGGTGCGCTGCTTCGAGCATGGCGACATCATCCACGTCAACAACAAGGTCGACCCGATCTCGGATATCGAGACCATCGACACCGAACTGGCCCTGGCCGACCTGGACAGCGTGGAGAAGGCGCTGAACCGCGCCGAGCGCAGCGCCAAGGGCGGCGACAAGGACGCGGCCGCGCGCAAGCCGGTGCTGGCCAAGCTGCAGGCCGCGCTGGCCGACGGCAAGGCCGGGCGCGCGGCGGGCCTGGACGAGGAGGAGAAGGCGCTGGTGCGCGACCTGTTCCTGCTCACGCTCAAGCCGGTGATGTACATCGCCAACGTGCTCGAGGACGGGTTCGAGAACAACCCGCACCTGGACGCGGTGCGCGCGCGCGCCGCCAGCGAAGGCGCCGAAGTGGTGCCGGTGTCGGCGGCGATTGAGGAAGAGCTCTCGCAGCTGGACGACGCCGATCGCGACACCTTCCTGGCCGACCTGGGTCTGGCCGAGCCGGGCCTGAACCGGGTGATCCGCGCCGCGTATTCGCTGCTCGGGCTGCAGACCTACTTCACCGCCGGGGTGAAGGAAGTGCGCGCATGGACGGTGAAGGCCGGCTCGACCGCGCCGCAGGCCGCCGCGGTGATCCACACCGACTTCGAGAAGGGCTTCATCCGCGCCGAAACCATCGCTTACGACGACTTCATCAAGTACAAGGGCGAGGCCGGCGCGCGCGAGGCCGGGCGGCTGCGCCTGGAAGGCAAGGAATACCGCGTGCAGGAAGGCGACGTGCTGCATTTCCGCTTCAACGTCTGAGCCTCGCGCGCTTGCGCCCGGCGACGGGCGCTGTGCGGGGCATCGGCGTTTTCCTGCGACATCCGCGTCAAAATACTGTTGACAAGGCAGGGATGTCAGGGAAGAATAGCGGGCTGTTTCACCCCGGTCTGATTTCGGCCTAGCGGCCTGGTCGGGACGGGTAGTTGGAGGGATACCCAAGCGGCCAACGGGGGCAGACTGTAAATCTGCTGGCTTACGCCTTCGGTGGTTCGAATCCACCTCCCTCCACCAGTTTTTTTGTTGTGGCAGTGCGGCATCCCGTAGCGGGAGTAGTTCAACGGTAGAACCTCAGCCTTCCAAGCTGATGGTGCGGGTTCGATTCCCGTCTCCCGCTCCATTGAACGCGCTTGTGTCACAATAGAACAACGCTCACGTAGCTCAGTCGGTAGAGCACCTCCTTGGTAAGGAGGAGGTCGAAGGTTCGATTCCTTTCGTGAGCACCATATTCAGCCTCAAATCTTTCTACGATCACCGAGAAGAAGCAGCCATGGCCAAGGGTAAGTTCGAGCGCACCAAGCCGCACGTCAACGTCGGCACCATCGGTCACGTCGACCACGGCAAGACCACGCTGACCGCGGCGCTGACCAAGATCGGCGCAGAGCGCTTCGGCGGCGAGTTCAAGGCGTACGACGCGATCGACGCGGCGCCGGAAGAGAAGGCGCGCGGCATCACGATCTCGACCGCGCACGTGGAATACGAATCGCCGACGCGCCACTACGCGCACGTCGATTGCCCGGGTCACGCGGACTACGTGAAGAACATGATCACCGGTGCGGCGCAGATGGACGGCGCGATCCTGGTGTGCTCGGCCGCCGACGGCCCGATGCCGCAGACCCGCGAGCACATCCTGCTGTCGCGCCAGGTCGGCGTGCCGCACATCGTGGTGTTCCTGAACAAGGCCGACATGGTCGACGACGCCGAGCTGCTCGAGCTGGTCGAGATGGAAGTGCGCGAGCTGCTGAGCAAGTACGACTTCCCGGGCGACGACACCCCGATCATCCACGGTTCGGCGCGTCTGGCGCTGGAAGGCGACCAGAGCGAGATCGGCGTGCCGTCGATCCTGAAGCTGGTCGAGGCGCTGGATTCGTTCATCCCGGAGCCGCAGCGCGACGTGGACAAGCCGTTCCTGATGCCGGTGGAAGACGTGTTCTCGATTTCGGGCCGCGGCACCGTGGTGACCGGCCGTATCGAGCGCGGCGTGATCAAGGTGGGCGACGAAATCGAAATCGTCGGCATCCGCGCCACGCAGAAGACCACGGTGACCGGCGTGGAAATGTTCCGCAAGCTGCTGGACCAGGGCCAGGCGGGCGACAATGCCGGTCTGCTGCTGCGCGGCACCAAGCGTGACGACGTGGAGCGCGGCCAGGTGCTGTGCAAGCCGGGTTCGATCAAGCCGCACACCGAGTTCGAAGCCGAGGTGTACGTGCTGTCGAAGGACGAGGGCGGCCGTCACACGCCGTTCTTCAAGGGCTACCGTCCGCAGTTCTACTTCCGCACCACCGACATCACTGGCGCGTGCCAGCTGCCGGAAGGCGTGGAGATGGTGATGCCGGGCGACAACGTGAAGATGGTGGTCACGCTGATCAACCCGGTGGCGATGGACGAAGGCCTGCGTTTCGCGATCCGCGAAGGCGGCCGCACCGTCGGCGCCGGCGTGGTGGCCAAGATCATCAAGTAATGCCCGCTCCGGCGACTTCGGTCGCCGGAGTTTGACGATGTGCAGGCGGCTGCGGCCGCCGGGTTCAGCGAAGGGCGGGCCGGAACCTTCGGTCCGCCTTCGCCGTCTAAGGGAAGTGCAGTCGTTCTTACTACACGCCAGTAGCTCAATTGGCAGAGCAGCGGTCTCCAAAACCGCAGGTTGGGGGTTCGAGTCCCTCCTGGCGTGCCATTCTGTCGCTCCCTATCCAGTGACCTTGGTCGCATAGCCGCAAGAGTCGGATGAACAGCAAGATCGAACATTCCAAGGGCACCACCGCTTCCTCCGGTGGCGATATCGTCAAGTACGTCATCGCTGCCTTGTTGGTGGTCGCCGGCCTGTTTGTCTGGTTCTGGTTCGGCGAGCCGAGTCGTGCGACGCAACTGGGCGCCTGGTCCGGTCCGCTGCGTGGCCTGGCGGTCATCGTTGGCCTGGTCGCGGCGGCGGCGGTGTTCCTGCTGACCGCCAAGGGCCGCGAATCCCGCGAGTTCATTTCCGAGTCCCGGTTCGAACTGCGCAAGGTGGTCTGGCCGACCCGTCAGGAAGCGATCCGCACCACCTGGGTCGTGATCGTGGTGGTGATCATTCTGAGTCTGCTGCTGGGCGGGTTCGATTTCCTGATCCAGAAGCTGATGCAGTGGTTCGTGAGTCGTTGAGGAGAGTGCAGCAGTGAAGCGTTGGTATGTCGTTCACGCCTATTCAGGCTTCGAGAAGTCCGTGGCCCAAGCGCTGCGCGACCGCATTGTGCGTGACGAGATGCAGGAGCGCTTCGGCGACGTGCTGGTGCCGACCGAGGAAGTGATCGAGATGCGCTCCGGCCAGAAGCGCCGTTCCGAGCGCAAGTTCTTCCCGGGCTACGTGCTGGTGCAGATCGAGACCCACGAGGAAGGCGGCATCCCGCGCATCGACAACGAAAGCTGGCACCTGGTCAAGGAAACCCCGAAGGTGATGGGCTTCATCGGCGGCACCGCCGACCGTCCGCTGCCGATCCGCGACGAAGAGGCCGATGCGATCCTGCAGCGCGTTCAGGATGGCGTGGAGAAGCCGCGTCCGAAGGTGCTGTTCGAGCCGGGCCAGATGGTCCGCGTCACCGACGGCCCGTTCAACGACTTCAACGGCGTGGTCGAGGAAGTCAACTACGAGAAGAGCCGCCTGCGCGTGGCGGTGCTGATCTTTGGCCGTTCCACCCCGGTGGAGCTGGAATTCGGCCAGGTCGAGAAGGCCTGAGCCCGCCCCGGCGCGGCTGCGCCGGGCGCCAAAATCTCTGCTATACTGCGCGGCTCGCTGTCCAGGCTGGTCGCCTGGCAGGACCGGAAGCCGCCGCAAGGCGGCTTTCTGCGCACTTCAAACGTGATGGCGGGACACGTGATTTTCCCGTCGCGATGGGGAGCCTGCGGTTTGGGCGCTAGCACCCGGAGACACTAAAATGGCAAAGAAAGTAGTCGGTTACATCAAGCTGCAGGTGAAGGCCGGTCAGGCCAACCCCTCGCCGCCGGTCGGTCCTGCGCTGGGTCAGCGCGGCCTGAACATCATGGAATTCTGCAAGGCGTTCAACGCCGCCACGCAGAAGCTGGAGCCGGGCCTGCCCACTCCGGTCATCATCACGGCCTATTCGGACCGTACCTTCACCTTCATCACCAAGAGCACCCCCGCCAGCGTGCTGCTGAAGAAGGCCGCCGGCGTCACCTCCGGCTCCAAGCGCCCGAACACCGAAAAGGTGGGCAAGGTCACCCGCAAGCAGCTCGAAGAGATCGCCAAGGCGAAGGAAGCCGACCTGACTGCAGCCGAGCTGGAAGCGGCGGTACGTACGATTGCGGGTTCCGCCCGCAGCATGGGCCTGACGGTGGAGGGTTAAGCGATGGCACAGACCAAGCGACAGAAAGCGATCCGTGCTGCCGTGCAGCCGGGCAAGGCGTATTCGATCGACGAAGCGCTGAAGATCATCAAGTCCACCAGCAAGGCCAAGTTCGTCGAAGCCGTCGACGTGGCCGTGCGCCTGGGCGTGGATGCCAAGAAGTCCGACCAGCAGGTGCGCGGTTCCACCGTGCTGCCGGCCGGTACCGGCAAGAGCGTGCGCGTGGCGGTGTTCGCCCCGGCCGGCGCCAAGGCTGACGAGGCCCTGGCCGCTGGCGCCGAAGCCGTCGGCATGGACGACCTGGCCGAGAAGATGCAGGCCGGCGACCTGAACTACGACGTGGTCATCGCCACCCCGGACGCGATGCGCGTCGTCGGCAAGCTGGGTACGCTGCTGGGCCCGCGCGGCCTGATGCCGAACCCGAAGGTCGGCACCGTCTCGGCCAACCCGGCCGAAGCGGTGAAGAACGCCAAGTCGGGCCAGGTGCGCTACCGCACCGACAAGGCCGGCATCATCCACTGCACCATCGGCAAGGCCAGCTTCGAAGACGACGCGCTGAAGAACAACCTGCAGGCGCTGCTGCTGGACCTGGTCAAGGCCAAGCCGGCGACCTCGAAGGGCACCTACCTGCAGAAGATCTCGGTGAGCTCGACCATGGGTCCGGGCGTCACCGTCGATCAGGCTTCGCTGTCCCTGAAGTAATCCGCAACACGGCGGCGCTCCGCGAGGGCGCCGCCGGTTCCACCCTTTTGAAGGCGTCGCCGAGGGGCAACCCGAGGCGAAGCCGTCAAAGACCGCAGGCGCGGTCGGCGCATACCGACGACGGGCACGGAAGCTCGATATGGCAAGGAGTCGCCGTCGGTACAGCGGGATCGCTTAATCCGTCCCCTCGGGGGCGCGCCGGCGTAGATGGTGCCGCCTTTCTGGAGTTTTTCTGGTTCAAGCCGGTCCGGGTTTCCCGGGCGCGCTCACTCCAGGTCTGGAACGGCCACCAACTGGGATGCCACTCGGCGTCCCCGGCATCCAGGATGGAGGCCGCCCAGGACCGCACGCGGCAGGAGCCGCAAGCGGAGTATGTTTGAAGCGAGGATTCGCGATTTGAGATGGGGGATCGGCAAGGGCGGCGGTATCGCTCCTGACGAATCCCGAATCACCAATCCGACTCCCTGCTTTAACGGAGGAGTGCAATGGCTCTCAATCTGTCCCAGAAGCAAGAAGTCGTCGCCGAACTGGCAGACGTTGCCGCGAAGGCCCACTCCTTGGTTGCTGCCGAGTACGCCGGCATCACGGTCGCCCAGCTGACCGCGATGCGCAAGAAGGCGCGCGAAACCGGTGTGTACTTGCGTGTTGTCAAGAACACCCTGGCCTCGCGTGCCGTTGCCGGTACCGAATACGAGTGCGTCCAGGACGCGCTGGTCGGTCCGCTGCTGTATGCGTTCTCGACGGAAGAACCCGGCGCTGCCGGTCGTCTGATCAAGGAATTCGCCAAGGGTAACGACAAGCTGCAGGCCAAGGTCGTGTCGATGGGTGGCCAGCTGTATCCGGCCGCTCACCTCGAGGTGTTGGCGTCGCTGCCGACCCGCGAGCAGGCGCTGGCCATGCTGGCACGTGTCCTCGCCGAGCCGGCGAGCATGTTCGCCCGCGCGGTCAAGGCAGTGGGCGACAAGCAGGGTGGTGGCGATGTTGCCCCCGCCGAAGCGGAAGCCCCGGCCGAAACGGCTTAAGTTCGCGACACCTGAAACGGTTCACTAGAACCTCATCCAGAAAAAAATTCCAAAGGTAATCACAATGTCCCTGTCTAACGAACAGATCGTCGACGCAATCGCCGAAAAGACCCTCATGGAAGTGATGGAGCTGGTCAAGGCCATCGAAGAGAAGTTTGGCGTCTCCGCCGCCGCCCCGGTCGCCGCTGCCGGCCCGGCCGCTGCCGCCGCCCCGGTCGAAGAGCAGACCGAGTTCAACGTCATCCTGAAGGCCGCCGGCGAGAAGAAGGTCGAGGTCATCAAGGCCGTCCGCGCCATCACCGGCCTGGGCCTGAAGGAAGCGAAGGACCTGGTCGAAGGTGCTCCGCAGACCGTCAAGGAAGCCGTGTCGAAGGAAGATTCCGAGAAGTTCAAGAAGGACCTCGAGGCCGCCGGCGCGACCGTCGAAGTCAAGTAATCGGCATCTTGCATCGCCAGCGTGTCAGGTGATGCATCGAAGGCTGGGGACGCAAGTCCCCGGCCTTTGGCCGTTGTTGCAACGCTGCAAGGGCCGGAATTGGATTCGGCATTGGAGATTCGGTGGCGGTCGTCGGACCCATCCCGAATCCCGTAATCCCCAATCTCGGCCTCACCGAGTTGGTAGTTGGAAGTAGCGGGAGAAGGCGTGCTGGTGCCGGCAATACCAGCGACTTCCAACTGACAATTTATGTTCACTCAGGGCCGCGGACGCGCGGCCCGCACAGCCAAGGTGATACCTCATGACGTCTTATTCGTTCACCGAAAAGAAGCGTATCCGCAAGGATTTCGGCAAGCAGCGCTCGATCCTCGAAGTGCCGTTCCTGCTGGCGATCCAGGTGGATTCCTACCGCGAGTTCCTGCAGGAGAACACCGACCCGAACAAGCGTTCGGACCACGGCCTGCACGCGGCCCTGAAATCGGTGTTCCCGATCTCCAGCTACAGCGGCAACGCGGCCCTGGAGTACGTCGGCTACAAGTTGGGCGACCCGGTGTTCGACGAGCGTGAATGCCGCCAGCGCGGCATGAGCTACGGCGCCCCGCTGCGCGTGACCGTGCGCCTGGTGATCTACGACCGCGAGTCGTCGACCAAGGCCATCAAGTACGTGAAAGAGCAGGAGGTCTATCTCGGCGAGATCCCGCTGATGACCGACAACGGCACCTTCATCGTCAACGGCACCGAGCGCGTCATCGTCTCGCAGCTGCACCGTTCGCCGGGCGTGTTCTTCGACCACGACCGCGGCAAGACCCACAGCTCGGGCAAGCTGCTGTACAGCGCCCGCATCATCCCGTACCGCGGTTCCTGGCTGGACTTCGAGTTCGACCCGAAGGACGCGCTGTTCACCCGTATCGACCGCCGCCGCAAGTTGCCGGTGTCGATCCTGCTGCGCGCGCTCGGCTACTCGAACGAAGAGATGCTGGCCGAGTTCTTCGAGATCAACACCTTCCACATCGACCCCAAGGAAGGCGTGCAGCTGGAGCTGGTGCCCGAGCGCCTGCGCGGCGAGACGCTGAACTTCGACCTGGCCGATGGCGACAAGGTCATCGTCGAGGCCGGCAAGCGCATCACCGCGCGCCACGTCAAGCAGCTGGAAGCCGCCGGCGTCGCCGCGCTGGCCGTGCCCGACGAGTACCTGGTCGGCCGCATCCTGTCGCACGACGTGGTCGATGCCTCCACCGGCGAACTGCTGGCCAGCGCCAACGACGAGATCAGCGAAGACCAGCTGACCGCGTTCCGCAAGGCCGGCGTCGACGCCGTGGGCACGCTGTGGGTCAACGACCTGGATCGCGGCCCGTACCTGTCCAACACCCTGCGCATCGATCCGACCAAGACCCAGCTCGAGGCGCTGGTCGAGATCTACCGCATGATGCGTCCCGGCGAGCCGCCGACCAAGGATGCCGCGCAGAACCTGTTCCACAACCTGTTCTTCACCTTCGAGCGCTACGACCTGTCCACGGTCGGCCGCATGAAGTTCAACCGCCGCGTCGGCCGCAAGGAAGTCACCGGCGAGTCGGTGCTGTACGACAAGAAGTACTTCGGCGAGCGCAACGACGAAGAGTCCAAGCGCCTGGTCGCCGAGCACGGCGACAGCTCCGACATCCTGGAAGTGATCAAGGTCCTGACCGAGATCCGCAACGGCCGCGGCGTGGTCGACGACATCGACCACCTGGGCAACCGTCGCGTGCGTTCGGTCGGCGAAATGGCCGAGAACGTGTTCCGCGTGGGCCTGGTCCGCGTCGAGCGCGCGGTCAAGGAGCGCCTGTCGATGGCCGAGTCCGAAGGCCTGACCCCGCAGGAGCTGATCAACGCCAAGCCGGTGGCCGCGGCGATCAAGGAGTTCTTCGGCTCCTCGCAGCTGTCGCAGTTCATGGACCAGAACAACCCGCTGTCGGAAGTGACGCACAAGCGCCGCGTCTCCGCGCTGGGCCCGGGCGGCCTGACCCGCGAGCGCGCCGGCTTCGAAGTGCGCGACGTGCATCCGACCCACTACGGCCGCGTCTGCACCATCGAGACGCCGGAAGGCCCGAACATCGGCCTGATCAACTCGCTGGCGGTGTATGCCCGCACCAACCAGTACGGCTTCCTGGAGACGCCGTACCGCAAGGTCGTGGACGGCCAGATCACCGACGACGTCGAATACCTGTCGGCGATCGAGGAAAACGAGTACGTGATCGCGCAGGCCAACGCGCTGCACGATTCCAAGAGCCGCCTGACCGAGCAGTTCGTGCCGTGCCGCTACCAGGGTGAGTCGCTGCTCAAGCCGCCGGCCGAAGTGCACTTCATGGACGTGTCGCCGATGCAGACCGTGTCCATCGCGGCGGCGCTGGTGCCGTTCCTGGAGCACGACGACGCCAACCGCGCGCTGATGGGCGCCAACATGCAGCGTCAGGCCGTGCCGACGCTGCGTGCGCAGAAGCCGCTGGTCGGCACCGGCATCGAGCGCGCCGTGGCGCGCGACTCGGGCGTGACCGTGAACGCGCGGCGTGGCGGCGTGATCGAGCAGATCGACGCCGGCCGCATCGTGGTCAAGGTCAACGAGGAAGAGATCGGCGGCGGCACCGATGCCGGCGTGGACATCTACAACCTGATCAAGTACACGCGCTCCAACCAGAACACCTGCATCAACCAGCGTCCGCTGGTCAACGTGGGCGACGTGATCGCGCGCGGCGACGTGCTGGCCGACGGTCCCTCGACCGACATCGGCGAGCTGGCCCTGGGCCAGAACATGCTGATCGCGTTCATGCCGTGGAACGGCTACAACTTCGAAGACTCCATCCTGCTCTCCGAGCGCGTGGTGGAGGAGGATCGCTACACCACGATCCACATCGAAGAGCTGACCTGCGTGGCGCGCGACACCAAGCTGGGGCCGGAGGAAATCTCCGCCGACATCCCGAACGTGTCCGAGCAGGCGCTGAACCGCCTGGACGAGTCGGGCGTGGTGTACATCGGCGCCGAAGTGCGCGCCGGCGACATCATGGTCGGCAAGGTCACGCCGAAGGGCGAGAGCCAGCTGACCCCGGAAGAGAAGCTGCTGCGCGCGATCTTCGGCGAGAAGGCCTCGGACGTGAAGGACAGCTCGCTGCGCGTGCCGCCGGGCATGGACGGCACCGTCATCGACGTGCAGGTGTTCACCCGCGACGGCATCGAGAAGGACAAGCGCGCCCGCCAGATCGAGGAAAACGAGATCAAGCGGGTCAAGAAGGACTTCGACGACCAGTTCCGCATCCTGGAAAGCGCGATCTACGCGCGCCTGCGCACCCAGCTGATCGGCAAGGTCGCCAACGGCGGTCCGAACCTGAAGAAGGGCGACACCATCACCGACGCGTACCTGGACGGGCTGAAGAAGTCCGACTGGTTTGCGCTGCGGATGAAGGACGAGGAGCCGTCGGACGCGATCGAGCGCGCGCAGAAGCAGATCCAGGCGCACGAGAAGGAATTCGAGCGCCGCTTCGCCGACAAGCGCGGCAAGATCACCGCCGGCGACGACCTCGCCCCGGGCGTGCTGAAGATGGTCAAGGTGTTCCTGGCGGTGAAGCGCCGCATCCAGCCCGGCGACAAGATGGCCGGTCGCCACGGCAACAAGGGTGTCGTGTCGATGATCCAGCCGATCGAGGACATGCCGTACATGGCCAACGGCGAGACCGTGGACATCGTGCTGAACCCGCTGGGCGTGCCGTCGCGCATGAACATCGGCCAGGTGCTGGAAGTGCATCTGGGCTGGGCGGCCAAGGGCCTGGGTCGCAAGATCCAGAACATGCTCGAGGCCCAGGCCAAGGTCGCCGACCTGCGCAAGTTCCTGACCCAGATCTACAACCACGACCAGAAGCTGGGCGAGGACCGCGTGGACCTGGATCAGTTCAGCGACGCCGAGCTGCTGGCGCTGTCGAAGAACCTGACCGACGGCGTGCCGATGGCCACCCCGGTGTTCGACGGTGCGACCGAAGCGGAGATCAAGCACATGCTCGAACTCGCCGACCTGCCGATCAGCGGCCAGACCCAGCTGTACGACGGCCGCACCGGCGAGGCGTTCGACCGCCACACCACGGTCGGCTACATGCACATGCTGAAGCTGAACCACTTGGTCGACGACAAGATGCACGCGCGCTCCACCGGTCCGTACTCGCTCGTCACCCAGCAGCCGCTGGGCGGCAAGGCGCAGTTCGGCGGCCAGCGCTTCGGCGAAATGGAAGTCTGGGCGCTGGAAGCCTATGGCGCGGCCTACACCCTGCAGGAAATGCTGACGGTGAAGTCCGACGACGTGCAGGGCCGCAACCAGATGTACAAGAACATCGTCGACGGCGAGCACGAGATGGTCGCGGGCATGCCGGAATCCTTCAACGTCCTGGTGAAGGAAATCCGCTCGCTGGCCATCAACATGGAACTGGAAGACTGATCGCGCAGGCGCGGATGCCGCATGGCATCCGCGCCGCCGCAGCGCTCTGACAGCCCATCGACACGTATTCCTCCTTTCGGAGAAACACCATGAAAGACCTGCTCAACCTCTTCAACCAGCAGCGCCAGACGCTGGACTTCGACGCGATCAAGATCGCGTTGGCCTCGCCGGACCTGATCCGCTCGTGGTCCTTCGGCGAAGTGAAGAAGCCGGAAACCATCAACTACCGTACCTTCAAGCCCGAGCGCGACGGCCTGTTCTGCGCCGCCATCTTCGGCCCGATCAAGGACTACGAGTGCCTGTGCGGCAAGTACAAGCGCATGAAGCACCGCGGCGTGGTCTGCGAGAAGTGCGGCACCGAGGTGACCCTGGCCAAGGTGCGCCGCGAGCGCATGGGCCACATCGACCTGGCCTCGCCGGTCGCGCACATCTGGTTCCTGAAGTCGCTGCCGTCGCGCATCGGCCTGATGCTGGACATGACCCTGCGCGACATCGAGCGCGTGCTGTACTTCGAAGCCTACGTGGTGACCGAGCCGGGCCTGACCGCCCTGGAGCGCCGCCAGCTGCTGACCGAAGAGCAGTTCCTGACCGCGCGCCAGGAGCACGGCGACGACTTCGACGCCGCGATGGGCGCCGAGGCCGTGTACGAGCTGCTGCGCACGATCGACCTGCAGTCGGAAATGACCCGCCTGCGCGAGGAGATCGCCGGCACCGGCTCGGAAACCAAGCTCAAGCGCCTGACCAAGCGCATCAAGCTGGTCGAAGCCTTCCTCGAGTCGGGCAACCGCCCGGAGTGGATGGTGATGACCGTGCTGCCGGTGCTGCCGCCGGACCTGCGTCCGCTGGTGCCGCTGGACGGCGGCCGCTTCGCGACCTCCGACCTGAACGACCTGTACCGCCGCGTCATCAACCGCAACAACCGCCTGCGCCGCCTGCTCGAGCTCAATGCGCCTGACATCATCGTGCGCAACGAGAAGCGCATGCTGCAGGAGTCGGTGGATGCGCTGCTGGACAACGGCCGCCGCGGCCGTGCCATCACCGGCACCAACAAGCGTCCGCTGAAGTCGCTGGCCGACATGATCAAGGGCAAGCAGGGCCGGTTCCGCCAGAACCTGCTCGGCAAGCGCGTGGACTACTCCGGCCGTTCGGTCATCGTGGTCGGTCCGACCCTGCGCCTGCACGAGTGCGGCCTGCCGAAGAAGATGGCGCTGGAGCTGTTCAAGCCGTTCGTGTTCGCCAAGCTGCAGCGTCGCGGCCTGGCCACCACCATCAAGGCCGCCAAGAAGCTGGTCGAGCGCGAAGAAGCCGAAGTCTGGGACATCCTGGAAGAGGTGATCCGCGAGCACCCGGTGCTGCTGAACCGCG
This sequence comes from Xanthomonas sp. AM6, assembly GCF_025665335.1. NCBI lineage: Bacteria > Pseudomonadati > Pseudomonadota > Gammaproteobacteria > Lysobacterales > Lysobacteraceae > Xanthomonas > Xanthomonas sp. AM6. The sequence continues at coordinate 3,759,023 of NZ_CP106869.1, read as the reverse complement.
CGCCGACCCTGCACCGCCTGGGCATCCAGGCGTTCGAGCCGGTGCTGATCGAAGGCAAGGCGATCCAGCTGCATCCGCTGGTCTGCACCGCGTTCAACGCCGACTTCGACGGCGACCAGATGGCCGTGCACGTGCCGCTGTCGCTGGAAGCGCAGCTGGAAGCGCGCGCGCTGATGATGTCCACCAACAACATCCTGTCGCCGGCCAACGGCGAGCCGATCATCGTGCCGTCGCAGGACGTGGTGCTGGGCCTGTACTACATGAGCCGCGCCCTGGAGAACAAGAAGGGCGAGGGCATGGTGTTCGCCAACATCGCCGAAGTGAAGCGCGCCTACGACAACCGTGCGGTCGAACTGCACGCCAAGGTCAAGGTCCGCATCACCGAGACGGTGATCGACGAGGACGGCAACCGCAGCAAGAAGACCTCGATCGTGGACACCACGATCGGGCGCGCGCTGCTGGCCGAAATCCTGCCGGAAGGCCTGCCGTTCGCGCTGGCCAACACCGAGCTGACCAAGAAGAACATCAGCCGCCTGATCAACTCCAGCTACCGCCAGCTGGGCCTGAAGGACAGCGTCGTGTTCGCCGACAAGCTGATGTACACCGGCTTCGCGTACGCCACGCGCGCCGGCGTGTCGATCGGCATCGACGACATGCTGATCCCGTCGGAGAAGAAGGGCATCCTCGGCGAAGCCGAGCAGGAAGTGCTGGAGATCCAGGAGCAGTACCAGTCGGGCCTGGTCACCGCCGGCGAGCGCTACAACAAGGTCGTGGACATCTGGTCGCGCACCAACGAGCGCATCGCCAAGGCGATGATGGACACCATCGGCACCGAGAAGGTGGTCAACGCCAAGGGCGAGACCATCGACCAGAAGTCGATGAACTCGCTGTACATCATGGCCGACTCCGGCGCGCGTGGTAGCCAGGCGCAGATCCGTCAGCTGGCCGGCATGCGCGGCCTGATGGCGCGTCCGGACGGCTCGATCATCGAGACCCCGATCAAGGCGAACTTCCGCGAAGGCCTGAACGTGCAGGAGTACTTCAACTCCACCCACGGCGCGCGCAAGGGCCTGGCCGATACCGCGCTGAAGACCGCGAACTCGGGTTACCTGACCCGGCGCCTGGTCGACGTGGCGCAGGACGTGGTGATCACCGAACCCGATTGCGGCACCACCGAAGGCCTGACCATGACCCCGATCGTGGAAGGCGGCGACGTGGTCGAGCCGTTGCGCGACCGCGTGCTCGGCCGCGTGGTGGCCGAGGACGTGTTCCTGCCGGGCAACGACGAGGATCCGATCGTCACCCGCAACACGCTGCTCGACGAGCAGTGGGTGGCCAAGCTGGAAGAGGCCGGCGTGCAGACGCTGAAGGTGCGCTCCACGATCACCTGCGAATCCTCGTTCGGCGTGTGCGCGCGCTGCTACGGCCGCGACCTGGCGCGCGGCCACCTGGTCAACATCGGCGAAGCGGTCGGCGTCATCGCCGCGCAGTCGATCGGCGAGCCGGGTACCCAGCTGACCATGCGTACGTTCCACATCGGCGGCGCGGCGTCGCGTGCGGCGGCGGTGGACAACATCACGGTCAAGACCACCGGTTCGATCAAGTTCAACAACCTCAAGTCGGTCGAGCACGCCAACGGTTCGCTGGTGGCGGTGTCGCGTTCGGGCGAGCTGTCGGTGCTCGACGGCCATGGCCGCGAGCGCGAGCGCTACAAGCTGGCCTACGGCGCCACGATCACCGCCAAGGACGGTGACGCGGTCAAGGCCGGCCAGTCGGTCGCCAACTGGGATCCGCATAACCACCCGATCGTGTCGGAAGTGGCCGGTTTCATCCGCTTCATCGACTTCATCGACGGCGTCACCGTCATCGAGAAGACCGACGACCTGACCGGCCTGGCCTCGCGCGAGATCACCGATCCGAAGCGCCGCGGCACCCAGGCCAAGGACCTGCGCCCGATCGTGCGCATCGTCGACGCCAAGGGCAACGACCTGACCATCCCGGGCACCGATCTGCCGGCGCAGTACCTGCTGCCGCCGCGCTCGATCGTCAACCTGCAGGACGGCGCGGCGGTGGGCGTGGGCGACGTGGTCGCCAAGATCCCGCAGGAAGCGTCCAAGACCCGCGACATCACCGGTGGTCTGCCGCGCGTGGCCGACCTGTTCGAGGCGCGCAAGCCGAAGGATCCGGCGATCCTGGCCGAGCGCTCGGGCATCATCAGCTTCGGCAAGGACACCAAGGGCAAGCAGCGCCTGATCATCAAGGACACCGATGGTTCGGAACACGAAGAGCTGATCCCGAAGTACCGCCAGATCATCGTGTTCGAAGGCGAGCACGTGGCCAAGGGCGAGACCGTGGTCGACGGCGAGCCGAGCCCGCAGGACATCCTGCGCCTGCTCGGCGTGGAGCCGCTGGCCGCGTACCTGGTCAAGGAAATCCAGGACGTGTACCGGCTGCAGGGCGTGAAGATCAACGACAAGCACATCGAGGTCATCACCCGGCAGATGCTGCGCAAGGTCGAGATCACCGACCAGGGCAACAGCAAGTTCCTCAACGGCGAGCAGGCCGAGCGCCAGCGCGTCATCGAGGAGAATGCCCGCCTGCTCACGCGCAACGAGCTGCCGGCCAAGTACGACCCGGTGCTGCTGGGCATCACCAAGGCCTCGCTGGCCACCGAGTCGTTCATCTCGGCGGCCTCGTTCCAGGAGACCACCCGCGTCCTCACCGAGGCGGCGGTCCGCGGCACCAGCGACACGCTGCGCGGCCTGAAGGAGAACGTGATCGTCGGCCGCCTGATCCCGGCCGGCACGGGCCTGGCCTACCACAGCCTGCGCCGTCGCAACGCCAGCGGCCTGACCGAGTCGGAAATGCAGACCCTGTCCGGCGGCAGCGCCGAGCCGGCGGTCGAAACCCCGGCGCCGGCGGCGGCCAGCAGCGAAGAGTGAGCCGGATCGGCCCCGCGCGCGGGGCCGGTCTTCCAGGTGAAAGGGGGCGCAGCGGAAGCGCCCCGTGTTCCGGGCCCAGGAGGGGCCAGCAAGTTAAGTTTCCGTTGAGTTGACGGAGCTTTTACTTGCCCGCTATACTTTCCTGTCTCGGCAGGCCGTCCTTCGGCCTGCCTTCGTTTTCACGCATCCAGGCCCCACGGCCTCAATCAGAAGAATCCACTGATGGCGACGATCAACCAGCTGGTCCGCAAGCCGCGGCAGGCGACCACCTACAAGAGCGCCTCCCCGGCGCTTGACAAGTGCCCGCAGCGCCGTGGCGTCTGCACGCGCGTGTACACCACCACCCCGAAGAAGCCGAACTCGGCCCTGCGTAAGGTCGCCAAGGTGCGCCTGACCAACCAGGAAGAGGTCATCAGCTACATCGGCGGCGAAGGCCACAACCTGCAGGAGCACTCCGTGGTCCTGATCCGCGGCGGCCGCGTCAAGGATCTGCCGGGCGTGCGCTACCACACCGTGCGCGGTTCGCTCGATGCCGCCGGCGTCGCCAAGCGTCGCCAGGGTCGTTCCAAGTACGGCGCCAAGCGTCCGAAGAGCTAAGGGAAAGCACAATGTCTCGTAAAGGTTCTACTCCGCAGCGCACCGTCCTGCCGGATCCCAAGCACGGCAGCGAAACCATCGCCCGTTTCATCAACATGGTGATGCTGAGCGGCAAGAAGTCGGTCGCCGAAAAGATCGTCTACGGCGCGATGGACGTCATCGGCGAGAAAAACCCGAATGCGGTCGAGCTGGTGCAGAAGGCGCTGGACAACGTCGCTCCGGCGGTCGAGGTCAAGTCGCGCCGCGTCGGCGGTGCCACGTACCAGGTGCCGGTCGAGGTGCGTTCCTCCCGTCGCATGGCGCTGGCCATGCGCTGGCTGATCGACTCGGCGCGCAAGCGCGGCGAGAACTCGATGCCGCGCAAGCTCGCGGCCGAGCTGGTCGACGCCTCGGAAAACCGTGGTGGCGCCATCAAGAAGCGTGAAGAAACCCACCGCATGGCGGAAGCGAACAAGGCGTTCGCGCATTACCGCTGGTGACCTTCCGGGCCTTGGAAACAGGGCCCGTCAGCACTATCTATACGTGCTGCTAGCTGCGCCGTCGAGCGCCGCACAAATCCGAAGGCCGCCGCAAGGCGGCGTTCGGCCATCCGCAATCCAAGAATTCTGAGAGGCTCCCTGTGGCCCGCAACACTCCCATCGAGCGTTACCGCAACTTCGGCATCATGGCCCACATCGATGCCGGCAAGACCACCACCTCCGAACGCATCCTGTTCTACACCGGCGTCAGCCACAAGATCGGCGAGGTGCATGACGGTGCCGCGACGATGGACTGGATGGAGCAGGAGCAGGAGCGTGGCATCACCATCACCTCCGCCGCGACCACCGCGTTCTGGAGCGGCATGGACAAGTCGCTGCCGCAGCACCGCTTCAACATCATCGACACCCCCGGGCACGTCGACTTCACCATCGAAGTCGAGCGTTCGCTGCGCGTGCTCGACGGCGCGGTGTTCGTGCTGTGCGCGGTCGGCGGCGTGCAGCCGCAGTCCGAGACCGTGTGGCGCCAGGCCAACAAGTACGCGGTGCCGCGTCTTGCGTTCGTCAACAAGATGGACCGCACCGGCGCCAACTTCGACAAGGTCGTCGAGCAGCTGAAGTCGCGCCTGGGTGCCTACCCGGTGCCGATGCAGGTGCCGATGCAGGTGCCGATCGGCGCCGAGGACGGCTTCGAGGGCGTGGTCGACCTGATCAAGATGAAGGCGATCCACTGGGATACCGCCTCGCAGGGCACCGTGTTCGAATACCGCGACATCCCCGCGAACCTGGCCGACAAGGCCACCGCGGCGCGTGCGTTCATGGTCGAGGCCGCGGCCGAAGCCAACGAAGAGCTGATGGACAAGTACCTCAACGAGGGCGACCTGTCCGAGGCCGAGATCCTGAGCGGCCTGCGCGAGCGCACCCTGAAGGTGGAAGTGGTGCCGGTGTACTGCGGTACCGCGTTCAAGAACAAGGGCGTGCAGGCGATGCTCGACGGCGTGATCCAGCTGCTGCCGTCGCCCAACGACCGTCCGCCGGTCAAGGGCATCGACGAGGACGACAAGGAAGACAGCCGTCCGGCCACCGACACCGCGCCGTTCTCGGCGCTGGCGTTCAAGATCATGACCGACCCGTTCGTGGGTTCGCTGACCTTCTTCCGCGTCTACTCCGGCACGCTGAACTCCGGCGACCAGGTGTACAACCCGGTCAAGTCGAAGAAGGAGCGCGTGGGCCGCATCCTGCAGATGCACTCCAACAACCGCGAAGAGATCAAGGAAGTGCGCGCGGGCGACATCGCCGCGGCGGTGGGCCTGAAGGACGTCACCACCGGCGACACGCTGTGCGCGCAGGACCACATCATCATCCTGGAGCGCATGGTGTTCCCGGAGCCGGTGATCTCGATGGCGGTGGAGCCGAAGACCAAGTCGGACCAGGAAAAGATGGGCATCGCGCTGAGCCGTCTGGCCCAGGAAGATCCCTCGTTCCGCGTCAACACCGACGAAGAATCCGGCCAGACCATCATCCGCGGCATGGGCGAGTTGCACCTGGAAATCATGGTCGACCGCATGAAGCGCGAGTTCAACGTCGAAGCCAACGTCGGCAAGCCGCAGGTGGCCTACCGCGAGACCATCCGCAAGGCGGTCAAGCAGGAAGGCAAGTTCGTGCGCCAGTCCGGCGGTAAGGGCCAGTACGGCCATGTCGTGCTCGAGATCGAGCCGCAGGAACGCGGCCTGGGCTACACCTTCGAGAACGCGATCGTCGGCGGCGTGGTGCCGAAGGAATACATCCCGGCGGTGGACAAGGGCATCCAGGAAGCGGTAGCCAACGGCGTGATGGCCGGCTACCCGATCGTGGACGTCAAGGTGCGCCTGATCGACGGTTCGTACCACGACGTCGACTCTTCGGAAATGGCGTTCAAGATTGCCGGCTCGATGGGCTTCAAGGAAGGCTTCAACAAGGCCAACCCGGTGCTGCTGGAGCCGATCATGAAGGTCGAGGTCGTGACCCCGGAAGACTACCTGGGCGACGTGATGGGCGACGTCAGCCGCCGTCGCGGCATCCTGCAGGGCCAGGACGACAGTCCGTCCGGCAAGGTGATCAACGCGATGGTGCCGCTGGGCGAGATGTTCGGCTACGCCACCACGCTGCGCTCGATGTCGCAGGGTCGCGCCACGTTCTCGATGGAGTTCGACCACTACGCGGAAGCGCCGGCCAACATCGCCGAGTCGGTCATCAAGAAGAGCTGAGATTAGCGAGACGGGATTCGGGACGTGGCATGGCCAGTCCCGCATCCCGGTCCCTTGTCCCCCAATTACGAATTACAAGGTAAACACACCATGGCAAAGGGTAAGTTCGAGCGCACCAAGCCGCACGTCAACGTCGGCACCATCGGTCACGTCGACCACGGCAAGACCACGCTGACCGCGGCGCTGACCAAGATCGGCGCAGAGCGCTTCGGCGGCGAGTTCAAGGCGTACGACGCGATCGATGCGGCGCCGGAAGAGAAGGCGCGCGGCATCACGATCTCGACCGCGCACGTGGAATACGAATCGCCGACGCGCCACTACGCGCACGTCGATTGCCCGGGCCACGCGGACTACGTGAAGAACATGATCACCGGTGCGGCGCAGATGGACGGCGCGATCCTGGTGTGCTCGGCCGCCGACGGCCCGATGCCGCAGACCCGCGAGCACATCCTGCTGTCGCGCCAGGTCGGCGTGCCGCACATCGTGGTGTTCCTGAACAAGGCCGACATGGTCGACGACGCCGAGCTGCTCGAGCTGGTCGAGATGGAAGTGCGCGAGCTGCTGAGCAAGTACGACTTCCCGGGCGACGACACCCCGATCATCCACGGTTCGGCGCGTCTGGCGCTGGAAGGCGACCAGAGCGAGATCGGCGTGCCGTCGATCCTGAAGCTGGTCGAGGCGCTGGATTCGTTCATCCCGGAGCCGCAGCGCGACGTGGACAAGCCGTTCCTGATGCCGGTGGAAGACGTGTTCTCGATTTCGGGCCGCGGCACCGTGGTGACCGGCCGTATCGAGCGCGGCGTGATCAAGGTGGGCGACGAAATTGAAATCGTCGGCATCCGCGCCACGCAGAAGACCACGGTGACCGGCGTGGAAATGTTCCGCAAGCTGCTGGACCAGGGCCAGGCGGGCGACAACGCCGGTCTGCTGCTGCGCGGCACCAAGCGTGACGACGTGGAGCGCGGCCAGGTGCTGTGCAAGCCGGGTTCGATCAAGCCGCACACCGAGTTCGAAGCCGAGGTGTACGTGCTGTCGAAGGACGAGGGCGGCCGCCACACGCCGTTCTTCAAGGGCTACCGTCCGCAGTTCTACTTCCGCACCACCGACATCACTGGCGCGTGCCAGCTGCCGGAAGGCGTGGAGATGGTGATGCCGGGCGACAACGTGAAGATGGTGGTCACGCTGATCAACCCGGTGGCGATGGACGAAGGCCTGCGTTTCGCGATCCGCGAAGGCGGCCGTACCGTCGGCGCCGGCGTGGTGGCCAAGATCATCAAGTAATGCCCGCCATGGGTGGCGGCCTTTATCGGCCGTCCGCCCTGCGGTGACCACGGCTCGGCCGCTGGTCCAGACGAAGGGTCGGCATCTGCCGGCCTTCGTCGTTTCCAGCGACGGTGCGCATGCAATTTGTTGCTGGAAGTTGTTGCGGGCGGGTGAAACGGCCGCTATAATGCGCGGCTCGGCGTTCCTGGGTAGGGCGCCGGATATACCGCGAAAAGAGAGGCAGGACGCCCCTCGTGTTCGCCAGACCGGGAAGGTCGCGCTGCATGGAGCACTCAACGGCCTCGCGCTGTTGACGGTGCTGTAGCTGCGCATTATACTTTTCCGTCTGGGCAGGCCGGGTGACTGGTCTGCCTCAGTTTTTGGGCGGAGGAATGGCCCTCGCCAGCAGGACGCTCGGCGGCATCACACTTCAGGAAACAATCGGGGCAGGTATCCCAGAGGCCTTGCCCGTCGCTCTTTTAACGAAGGAACCCACCGCCATGGCGGAGCAAAAGACCGCTCAGAAAGCGGATCAGAAGATCCGGATTCGGCTCAAGGCGTTCGATCATCGTCTGATCGACCGTTCGGCCAGCGAGATCGTCGAGACGGCCAAGCGGACCGGCGCGCAGGTGCGCGGCCCGATCCCGCTGCCGACCAAGATCGAGCGCTACACCATCCTGGTTTCCCCGCACGTCGACAAGGACGCGCGCGACCAGTACGAGACCCGCACGCACAAGCGCGTGCTCGACATCATCGGCCCTAACGACAAGACCGTGGACGCGCTGATGAAGCTCGAGCTCGCGGCGGGCGTCGATGTCCAGATCAAGTTGACCTGAGGACTACGACCATGACGAAGAAATATTCGTTGGGCTTCGTGGGCCGCAAGGCCGGCATGAGCCGCGTCTTCACCGAAGACGGCCGCTCCATCCCGGTGACCCTGATCGAAGCGACCCCGAACCGCATCACCCAGCTCAAGACCGTCGAAAGCGATGGCTACAGCGCCGTGCAGATCACCGTGGGCGCCCGTCGCGCCGCGCTGGTCAACAAGCCTGCCTCCGGCCACTTCGCCAAGGCGAAGGTCGAAGCCGGCCGCGGCCTGTGGGAGTTCCGCGTTGAAGACGCGCAGCTGGGCGATTACGCCATCGGCGGCGAGATCAAGGCGGACATCTTCGAGGTCGGCCAGAAGGTCGACGTCCAGGGCGTCACCAAGGGCAAGGGCTTCCAGGGCACCATCAAGCGGTACAACTTCCGCATGGGCGATGCCACCCACGGTAACTCGCTGTCGCATCGCGCGCCGGGTTCGCTGGGTCAGCGCCAGACCCCGGGTCGCGTTTTCCCGGGCAAGAAGATGTCCGGCCACATGGGCGCGGTGCAGCAGAGCACGCAGAATCTGGAAGTGGTCAAGGTCGACGTCGAGCGTGGCCTCATCGCCATTCGCGGCGCTGTGCCTGGCGCTGCCGGTGGCGACGTGATCGTGCGTCCGGCTAGCAAGGCATAAGGAGAGATGACGATGGAACTCGTTATCACGGGTAGCAACAACAAGGTCTCGGTCTCCGACGCCGTGTTCGGTCGCGATTTCAGCGAGGATCTGGTCCACCAGGTCGTCGTCGCCTATCGCAACGCCGGCCGCGCCGGCACCAAGGCGCAGAAGACGCGTTCGGAAGTCAACGGCACCACCAAGAAGTCGAAGAAGCAGAAGGGCGGTGGCGCTCGCCACGGCGCGCTGACCGCTCCGATCTTCGTCGGCGGCGGCGTGACCTTCGCGGCCAAGCCGCGCAGCTTCGAGCAGAAGGTGAACCGCAAGATGTATCGCGCCGCGATCTGCGCGATCCTTTCGGAGCTCAACCGCCAGGGTCGCCTGATGGTCGTCGACGCGTTCGACGTCGAGGCCAGCAAGACCAAGGGCCTGATCGAGAAGCTGAAGGGTCTGGAAGTGGGCAAGCGTCCGCTGATCGTGACCGAAGAAGCGTCCGAGCATCTGTACCTGTCGGCGCGCAACCTTCCCTACGTGGAAGTGCGTGACGTGCAGGGCCTGGATCCGGTGTCGCTGGTCGGGGCCGACACGGTCGTGATCACCGCCGATGCGGTCAAGAAGGTCGAGGAGTGGCTGGCATGAGCAGCAACGAAAAAATCTTCAGCGTGCTGCGTGCCCCGCGTGTCTCCGAAAAGACCGCGCGCCTGCAGGAACTCTCCAATCAGTACGTCTTCGAGATCTCGAGCGAAGCCACCAAGGCCGATGTCAAGGCCGCGGTCGAGCAGCTGTTCGACGTCAAGGTCGAGTCGGTCAACGTGTTGAACGTCAAGGGCAAGAACAAGTCCTTCCGTTCGCGCAGCGGTCGTCGCGGCGATTGGCGCAAGGCGTACGTGCGTCTGGCCGAAGGCCAGTCCATCGACGTAACGGCCAAGGCCTGAGGTCCATCCCATGCCATTGATGAAATTCAAACCCACTTCTCCCGGCCGTCGTTCGGCCGTGCGCGTGGTCACGCCCGAGCTGCACAAGGGCGCCCCGCACGCTGCGCTGGTGGAAAAGCAGAGCAAGTCCGGTGGTCGTAACCACCACGGCCGCATCACCACCCGCCACGTCGGCGGTGGCCACAAGCAGCATTACCGCGTCATCGACTTCAAGCGCAACAAGGAAGGCATTCCGGCGCGCGTGGAGCGGATCGAATACGATCCGAACCGCACCGCCCATATCGCCCTGCTGTGCTACGCCGACGGCGAGCGCCGCTACATCATCGCGCCGAAGGGCCTGAAGGCCGGCGATCAGGTGATCGCGGGTTCCGATGCGCCGATCAAGACCGGCAACACGCTGCCGCTGCGCAACATCCCGGTCGGTACGACGGTACACGGCATCGAGCTGAAGCCGGGCAAGGGCGCGCAGATCGCGCGTGCCGCCGGCGCCGCGGTGCAGCTGGTCGCGCGCGAAGGCATCTACGCCACCCTGCGTCTTCGCTCCGGCGAAATGCGCAAGGTGCCGGCCGAGTGCCGCGCCACCATCGGTGAAGTCGGCAACGACGAGCACAACCTCGAGAAGCTGGGCAAGGCGGGCGCCAAGCGCTGGCGCGGCGTGCGTCCGACCGTTCGCGGTGCGGCCATGAACCCCGTCGACCACCCGCACGGTGGTGGTGAGGCGAAGGCCGGTCAGGGTAATCCGCATCCGGTCACCCCGTGGGGCGTGCCGACCAAGGGTTACAAGACGCGCCATAACAAGCGCACCGAACAATTCATCGTCCGCGATCGTAGGGGCTAATCGACCATGGCACGTTCACTCAAGAAAGGCCCGTTCGTCGATCACCACCTCGTCAAGAAGGTGGAGGCCGCGGCCGGCAGCAAGCGTCCGATCAAGACCTGGTCGCGTCGTTCGATGATCCTGCCGGAGATGGTGGGCTTCACCATCGCCGTGCATAACGGCAAGAACCACGTTCCGGTGCTGGTCAACGAGAACATGGTCGGCCACAAGCTCGGCGAATTTGCCGTCACCCGGACCTTCAAGGGTCACGGTGGCGACAAGAAGTCGAGCCGGTAAGGAGAGATGACGATGGAAGCGAAAGCAATCCTGCGCACTGCGCGCATCTCCCCGCAGAAGGCCCGCCTGGTCGCCGACCAGGTGCGCGGTCTTTCCGCCGAGCGGGCGGTCAACCTGCTGAAGTTCTCGGACAAGAAGGCTGCCCACCTGATCAAGAAGGTGGTGGAGTCGGCGATCGCCAATGCCGAGAACAACCAGGGCGCGGATGTCGACGAGCTGAAGGTCAAGACCATCATGGTTGATGAAGGTCCGACCCTGAAGCGTTTCATGGCGCGGGCGAAAGGCCGCGGTACCCGCATCCTCAAGCGCACCAGCCACATCACTGTGGTTGTGGGCGCCGCCAAGTAAGCGGAAAGGAAAAGACGATGGGTCATAAAGTTCATCCGATTGGAATCCGCCTGGGTGTCTCCAAGGACTGGAATTCCAAGTGGTACGCCAACAAGGGCGAGTTCGCCGGTTACCTGGCAGCCGACCTCAAGGTTCGCGAAATGCTGCGCAAGAAGCTGGCGCAGGCGGGCATCAGCAAGATCCTGATCGAGCGTCCGGCCAAGACCGCGCGCGTGACGATCCACACCGCCCGTCCGGGCGTGGTGATCGGCAAGCGCGGTGAGGACATCGAGAAGCTGCGCAAGGAAGTGAGCGAGATGATGGGCGTCCCCGCCCACATCAACGTCACCGAAGTGCGCAAGCCGGAGCTGGATGCGCAGCTGGTCGCCGAGTCGATCGCGCAGCAGCTGGAGCGTCGCATCATGTTCCGCCGCGCGATGAAGCGTTCGGTCGGCAACGCGATGCGCCTGGGTGCCCTGGGCATCAAGGTCAACGTCGCCGGCCGCTTGAACGGTGCGGAAATCGCCCGTTCCGAGTGGTACCGCGAAGGCCGCGTGCCGCTGCATACGCTGCGTGCCGACATCGACTATGGCTTCGCCGAAGCCAAGACGACCTACGGCATCATCGGCATCAAGGTTTGGATCTACAAGGGCGAGATCTTCGATTTCTCCCAGGTTGGCCAGGAAAAGCAGGACGATTCCCCGCGCAACGATCGTAACGATCGCGGCGACCGTGGTGACCGTCCGTCGCGTCCGGCTCGTGAAGCGAGGTAACGGCAATGTTGCAACCCAAGCGAACCAAATACCGCAAGATGCACAAGGGCCGTAACGACGGCCTGGCATGGAGCGGCAACGCCGTCAGCTTCGGCGAGTACGGGCTGAAGGCCACCGCGCACGGTCAGCTGACCGCGCGCCAGATCGAAGCGGCGCGCCGCTCGATCAGCCGCTACGTCAAGCGCGGCGGCAAGATGTGGATCCGCGTGTTCCCGGACAAGCCGATCACCAAGAAGCCGATCGAAGTGCGAATGGGCTCCGGTAAGGGTAACGTCGAGTACTGGGTCGCCCAGATCCAGCCCGGTCGCATGATCTATGAAATCGAAGGCGTCGGCGAAGATGTCGCGCGCGAGGCGTTCCGCCTGGCCGCTGCCAAGCTTTCGGTGACCACCACCTTCGTGACCCGGACGGTACGCTGATGGACATCAAACAACTCCGCGAGAAGTCGGCTGACGATCTGAAGGCCCACCTGACCGATCTGCGCAAGGAGCAGTTCGCCCTGCGCATGCAGCAGGTCACCGGGCAGCTGCCGAAGACCCACGAAACCCGCCGGGTGCGCCGCGAGATTGCTCGCGTGAAGCACCTGATCGGCAGCACGAAGTAAGGATGGCCGCCATGAGCGACACTAACGAAAGCAAGACGCTGCGCACGGTCGAAGGCCGCGTCGTCAGCAACAAGATGGACAAGACCGTCACCGTGCTGGTGGAGCGTCAGGTCAAGCATGCGCTGTACGGCAAGTACATCAAGCGCTCGACCAAGCTCCACGCCCACGACGCCGACAACGCCTGCAACGAAGGCGATGTGGTGCGGGTGACCGAGATTGCGCCGATGTCCAAGACCAAGAACTGGCGGGTGGTCGAAATCGTCACCCGTTCGGCCGAATAAGGGAGATCTGAATCATGATCCAGATGCAGAGCTACCTCGACGTCGCCGACAACTCCGGTGCCAAGGAAGTGATGTGCATCAAGGTGCTCGGCGGCTCCAAGCGCCGCTACGCGCACATTGGCGACATCATCAAGGTCACCGTCAAGGACGCGATCCCGCGCGGCAAGGTCAAGAAGGGCGAAGTCTACGACGCCGTCGTGGTGCGTACCCGCAAGGGTGTGCGTCGTCCCGACGGTTCGCTGATCCGCTTCGACGGCAACGCTGCGGTGTTGCTCAACAACAAGCAGGAGCCGATCGGCACGCGTATCTTCGGGCCTGTTACCCGCGAGCTGCGTTCCGAGAAGTTCATGAAGATCGTCTCGCTCGCTCCTGAAGTGCTGTGAGCGGAGGACATACACATGGCTAACCGTATCAAGAAGGGCGACCAGGTCGTCGTCACTACCGGCAAGGACAAGGGCAAGCAGGGCGAAATCGTCCGCGTCGACGGCGATCGCGTGATCGTCTCCAACGCGAACATCGTCAAGCGCCACACCAAGCCGAACCCGCAGGCGGGCGTCGCCGGCGGCGTGGTCGAGCGTGAAGCGTCGATCCATATCTCCAACGTGGCGATCGTCAACCCGGCAACGGGCAAGGGCGAGCGCGTTGGCTTCAAGGTGCTGGAGGATGGACGCAAACTGCGTGTGTTCCGCTCCAGCGGTGAGGCGCTCGACGCCTGAGGAATGACACAATGAATTCCCGTCTCGAAAAGATCTACAAGGAAGAAGTGGTACCGGCTCTGATGAAGAAGTTCGGTTACACCAATCCGATGCAAGTGCCGAAGCTGGTCAAGGTCACGCTGAACATGGGCGTGGGCGAGGCGGCGACGAACAAGAAGATCCTGGAAAACGCCGTGGCCGACATGGCCAAGGTCTCCGGCCAGAAGCCGGTCGTCACCAAGTCGCGTATCTCGGTGGCGTCGTTCAAGATCCGCGATGGCTGGCCGATCGGCTGCAAGACCACGCTGCGTCGCGCCAAGATGTACGAGTTCCTGGACCGCCTGATCAACATCTCGCTGCCGCGCGTGCGCGACTTCCGCGGTGTCTCGGGTCGCTCGTTCGACGGCCGCGGCAACTTCAACATGGGCGTGAAGGAGCAGATCATCTTCCCGGAAATCGACTTCGACGCCGTCGATGCGATCCGCGGCATGGATATCGCCATCACCACCACCGCCAAGACCGACGCCGAAGCCAAGGCGCTGCTCGAAGCGTTCAAGTTCCCGTTCCGTAACTGACCGACAGCCGGGATTCGGGATTCGGGATCAGGGATGAAAGGGCGCTGCGCCCGCCACATCCCGGGTTCTGCAAATCTCCAATCCCCAATCCCGAATCCCGAGGATTTACAGATGGCAAAGACCTCCATGGTCAACCGCGACATCAAGCGGAAGAAGCTGGCGAAGAAGTTCGCCGACAAGCGCGACGCGCTGAAGAAGATCATCGCCGCCGACAGCTCGTCCTACGACGAGAAGGCCGAGGCCGTGGTCAAGCTGCAGAAGCTGCCGCGCGATTCGTCGCCGAGCCGCCAGCGCACCCGTTGCGAGCTGTCCGGCCGTCCGCGCGCCGTGTACCGCAAGTTCGGCCTCGGCCGCAACATGCTGCGCAAGGCAACGATGAACGGCGACGTGCCCGGCCTGCGCAAGGCCAGCTGGTAAAACAGCCGGCGGTTCCCGGCTCCGCTTGCGGAGCCCGGGGCAGGGCGGTCGCACGCTCGTGTGGCGTAAAACAACGAGTCCGACGCAAGTCGGACTTTTTGTCGTATAATCCCGCTCCTTGCCTGCGCCTGGCCGGGCGGGTTGCTGCAGGCCCTGGCCTTCTCCAGGAACGTTCCACGCTCCACATCACCGCGTCATTCCACAGCTTCACATCACAAGATTTTCGCGAAAGCGGATATCGGTGCACTCAAAGGTAGACACCATGAGCATGACTGATCCCATCGCCGACCTGCTGGTCCGCATCAAGAATGCGGCCGCGGTTGGCAAGCCGACGGTGAAAATGCCGTCCTCCAAGATCAAGGTTGCGATCGCGGAAGTGCTGAAGGCCGAAGGCTACATCAGCGACCTGCGCGTCAACGCGATCGAGAACAACAAGTCCGAACTGGAAATCGTGCTGAAGTATTTCGAGGGCCGTCCGGTCATCGATACGCTCAAGCGCGTGTCGCGTTCGGGCCTGCGCCAATATCGCGGCAAGGCCGAGCTGCCGAAGGTTCTCGGCGGCCTGGGCGTTGCCATCATTTCCACGTCCAAGGGCATCATGACCGATGCGCAGGCCCGTCAGGCCGGCGTCGGTGGCGAAGTCCTGTGCTTCGTGGCCTAAGGGAAGGAGTACTCAAATGTCCCGCGTAGCCAAGAAGCCGATTTCCCTCCCGAAGGGCGTCGAACTGAATGTCCAGCCCGAGCTGGTGAGCGTCAAGGGCCCGAAGGGCACCCTGTCGCTGCCGAAGCCGGCCGGCGTCGAAATCAAGCAGGAAAACGGTGTCGCCACGCTGTCGGCGAACGACCCGTCGCAGATCGCCATCACCGGCACCGTTCGCGCGATCCTGGCGAACATGGTGCACGGCGTGTCCGAAGGCTTCGAGCGCAAGCTCGAGCTGGTCGGCGTCGGCTACCGCGCCACGATGCAGGGCAAGGACCTGAGCCTGGCGCTCGGTTTCTCGCACCCGGTCGTGTTCAAGGCGCCGGAAGGCATCACCCTGGCCGCCCCGACTCAGACCGAGATCGTGGTGCAGGGCGCCGACAAGCAGCGCGTCGGCGAAGTCGCCGCCAAGATCCGCGGTTTCCGTCCGCCGGAGCCCTACAAGGGCAAGGGTGTGAAGTACGCCGGTGAAGCCATCATTCGCAAGGAAGCCAAGAAGGCGTAATGCAGCTCCTTTGCGGGGAGCCCGGCCGTATGGCCGGGCCCCTCGATGCAAAGGCCTGTTCTCCTTCAGCTTCCGTAGGACATAGACATGACCATCAACAAGAACATCGCCCGCCTGCGCCGCGCCAAGTCGACCCGTGCGCACATCCGCGAACTCGGCGTCGCCCGCCTGTCGGTGCTGCGCACCGGCCAGCACCTGTACGCGCAGGTCTTCACTGCCGACGGTTCCAAGGTGCTCGCCGCGGCGAACACCCTGCAGGCCGACGTCAAGGACGGCCTGAAGAACGGCAAGAACAGCGATGCGGCCGCCAAGGTCGGTAAGCTGATCGCCGAGCGCGCCAAGGCCGCGGGCATCGAGAAGGTCGCCTTCGACCGCTCGGGCTACCGCTACCACGGCCGCATCAAGGCGCTGGCCGACGCCGCGCGCGAAGGCGGCCTGCAGTTCTGATCCTTGCGGGCGCGGCGTCC
Source organism: Xanthomonas sp. AM6 (assembly GCF_025665335.1). NCBI lineage: Bacteria > Pseudomonadati > Pseudomonadota > Gammaproteobacteria > Lysobacterales > Lysobacteraceae > Xanthomonas > Xanthomonas sp. AM6. The sequence goes on along the minus strand of NZ_CP106869.1, from coordinate 3,742,629 downwards.
ACGCCGCGCCCGACCTGCCGATGCGGGCTGCATCGGACCTTGGCGCGCCTTCTGCGCGCGCCCGGGGAGCACGGTTCCAGTCAACAACTACAAGCGGCATACAAGCCGTAAATCTTTCAACTACCAAGGAATACACAATGGCTGAAGAACAGCGTGCACCGCGGGGTCGTGATCGCGACCGCAACCGCGAAGAGAAAGTCGACGACGGCATGATCGAAAAGCTGGTCGCGGTCAACCGCGTCAGCAAGACGGTCAAGGGCGGTCGCCAGTTCACCTTCACCGCGCTGACCGTGGTCGGCGACGGCAACGGCAAGATCGGTTTCGGTTACGGCAAGGCGCGCGAAGTGCCGGTCGCGATCCAGAAGTCGATGGAGTATGCGCGCAAGGGCATGCTCAACATCGACCTGAACAACGGCACCCTGTGGCACCCGGTGAAGTCCGGCCACGGCGCGGCGCGCGTGTTCATGATGCCGGCCTCCGAAGGTACCGGCGTCATCGCCGGCGGCGCGATGCGCGCCGTGCTGGAAGCGGTCGGCGTCAAGAACGTGCTGGCCAAGGCGGTCGGTTCGCGCAACCCGATCAACCTGGTGCGCGCCACGCTGCGCGGCCTGGAAGACATGCAGTCGCCGTCGCGCATCGCGGCCAAGCGCGGCAAGAAGGTGGAGGAACTCAACCATGGCTAATGAGTCCAACAAGACGGTGAAGGTGCGCCTGGTGCGCGGCCTTCGTGGTACCCAGTCGCGTCACCGCCTGTCGGTGCGTGCGCTGGGCCTGAACAAGCTCAACGATGTGCGTGAACTGAAGGACAGCCCGCAGGTGCGCGGCCTGATCAACAAGGTTCAGTACCTCGTCCAGGTTGAGGAGTAAGCGACCATGACTTTGCATCTGAATGATCTGAAGCCCGCCGACGGCGCGCGCACCGAGCGCACCCGCGTCGGTCGCGGCATCGGTTCGGGCCTGGGCAAGACCTGCGGCCGCGGCCACAAGGGTTCGTTCGCGCGCAAGGGCGGCGGCAAGATCAAGGCCGGCTTCGAAGGCGGCCAGACCCCCATGCAGCGTCGTCTGCCGAAGATCGGCTTCCGTTCCAAGATGGCCAAGGACACCGCCGAAGTGCTGTCCTACCAGCTGGACAACCTGCCGGAAGGCGAGATCGATTTCGCCGCGCTGCGCGCCGCGAAGCTGGTCCCGAGCACCGCGAAGAAGGCCAAGGTGGTCCTCAAGGGCGAACTGACCAAGAAGTTCGTGCTCAAGGGCGTCGCCGCGACCGCCGGTGCCAAGGCGGCAATCGAAGCTGCCGGCGGCAGCGTGCAGGAGTAACACGCAGATGGCGCAGGCTGGCATGGGTAACCTCGGCGGCGGGCTCGGCAAGTTCACGGAACTTCGCCAGCGCCTGTTGTTCGTTCTCGGCGCATTGATCGTCTACCGCATCGGCTGCTACGTGCCGGTGCCGGGCGTCAATCCCGAAGCCATGCTTGCGCTGATGCAGGCGCAGGGCGGCGGCATCGTGGACATGTTCAACATGTTCTCGGGCGGCGCCCTGCACCGTTTCAGCATCTTCGCGCTGAACGTGATGCCGTACATCTCGGCATCGATCGTGATCCAGTTGGCCACGCACATCTTCCCGTCGCTGAAGGCGATGCAGAAGGAAGGCGAGTCCGGCCGACGCAAGATCACCCAGTATTCGCGCATCGGCGCGGTGTTGCTGGCGGTGGTGCAGGGCGGCAGTATCGCCCTGGCGCTGCAGAACCAGACCGCACCGGGCGGCGCGCCGGTCGTGTACGCGCCGGGCATGGGCTTCGTGCTCACCGCCGTGATCGCGCTGACCGCCGGCACCATCTTCCTGATGTGGGTCGGCGAGCAGGTCACCGAGCGCGGCATCGGCAACGGCGTGTCGCTGATCATCTTCGCCGGCATCGTCGCCGGCCTGCCGGCGGCGGCGATCCAGACCGTGGAAGCCTACCGCGACGGCAACATGAGCTTCATCTCGCTGCTGCTGATCGTGCTGACCATCCTCGCCTTCACCCTGTTCGTGGTGTTCGTCGAGCGCGGGCAGCGGCGGATCACGGTGAACTACGCGCGCCGCCAGGGCGGCCGCAACGCGTACATGAACCAGACCTCGTTCCTGCCGCTGAAGCTGAACATGGCCGGCGTGATCCCGCCGATCTTCGCCTCGAGCATCCTCGCCTTCCCGGCGACGCTGTCGATGTGGTCGGGCCAGGCCGCCTCCAACAGCACCTTCGGCAGCTGGCTGCAGCGCATCGCCAACGCGCTGGGCCCGGGCGAGCCGGTGCACATGATCGTGTTCGCCGCGCTGATCATCGGCTTCGCGTTCTTCTATACCGCGCTGGTGTTCAACTCGCAGGAAACCGCGGACAACCTGAAGAAGTCCGGCGCGCTGATCCCGGGCATCCGCCCCGGCAAGGCCACCGCCGACTACGTCGACGGCGTGCTGACCCGCCTGACCGCGGCCGGCTCGCTGTACCTGGTGATCGTGTGCCTGCTGCCGGAAATCATGCGCGCGCAGCTCGGCACCTCGTTCCATTTCGGCGGCACCTCGCTGCTGATCGCGGTCGTGGTGGTGATGGACTTCATCGCGCAGATCCAGGCGCACCTGATGTCGCACCAGTACGAAAGCCTGTTGAAGAAGGCCAACCTCAAGGGTGGCTCGCGCGGCGGCGGTTTCGCCCGCGGTTGATTGCTATAATTTGACTTCCTTCCGCGAAGACGCCCCGGTTCCCGGGCGCAGTCTTCCGACTTGAAGGGCGGCCCGTGCAGCGGTCTCGTGCGCGGGTGAGACGTGGTGGTCCTGCGCTGGAGTAGCGCGGGCGGCCGAGGTGGATCCTCACCCTGGCCAACGACGTCCGGCGCCGGAGCATGGGCACACTCCCCATGCCGGGCCTGCGGAACCGAAAGGTTCCACGGGCTTCCATGTAACCCGAGACCTTGCTAGACTTACAAGTTCACTTTTTGATCCATCCTGCCGGATGGCGCCGCAGTGCGCCGTCGGGCCATCACTCAGTTGGAGAACCGCGTCATGGCGCGTATTGCAGGCGTCAACCTGCCAGCCCAGAAGCACGTCTGGGTCGGGTTGCAAAGCATTTTCGGCATCGGCCGTACCCGTTCGAAGAAGGTCTGCGAAGCCGCAGGCGTGACCTCGACCACCAAGATCCGTGACCTGTCCGAACCGGAAATCGAGCGCCTGCGCCTCGAAGTCGGCAAGTACATCGTCGAAGGCGACCTGCGTCGCGAAGTGGGCATCGCCATCAAGCGGCTGATGGACCTGGGCTGCTACCGCGGCCTGCGTCATCGTCGTGGCCTGCCGCTGCGTGGTCAGCGCACCCGCACCAACGCCCGCACCCGCAAGGGCCCGCGCAAGGCGATCAGGAAGTAAGGGACAGACATGGCTAAGCCCGCAGCAGCAAAGACCAAGAAGAAGATCAAGCGCGTCGTCACCGACGGCGTCGCCCACGTCCACGCTTCGTTCAACAACACCATCGTGACCATCACCGACCGTCAGGGCAATGCGTTGTCCTGGGCGACCTCCGGTGGCGCCGGTTTCCGCGGTTCGCGCAAGTCCACGCCGTTCGCGGCGCAGGTTGCCGCCGAGAAGGCCGGGCGCGCTGCGCTCGACTACGGCGTGAAGTCGCTGGAAGTGCGCATCAAGGGCCCGGGTCCGGGTCGCGAGTCCGCCGTCCGTTCGTTGAACAACGTCGGATACAAGATCACCAACATCATCGACGTGACGCCTATCCCGCACAACGGGTGCCGTCCGCCGAAGAAGCGTCGCGTCTAAAGGAGCGATAAGAAATGGCTCGTTATATCGGTCCTACCTGTAAGCTCGCGCGCCGCGAAGGCGCCGATCTTTCCCTCAAGAGCCCGGCGCGTGCGCTGGACTCCAAGTGCAAGCTGGAGCAGAAGCCCGGCCAGCACGGCGCGACCGCCCGCAAGGGCAAGCTGTCCGACTACGCCACCCAGCTGCGCGAGAAGCAGAAGGTCAAGCGTATCTACGGCCTGCTGGAGCGTCAGTTCCGCAACTACTACAAGAAGGCCTCGACCAAGAAGGGCAACACCGGCGAGAACCTGCTGCAGCTGCTGGAAACCCGCCTGGACAACGTCGTCTACCGCATGGGCTTCGCCGTCACCCGCCCGGCCGCGCGCCAGCTGGTGTCGCACCGTGGCGTGCTGGTCAACGGCAAGTCGGTGAACCTGGCCTCGTACCAGGTCAAGGCCGGCGACGCGATCGCCCTGTCGGAAAAGGCCCAGAAGCAGCTTCGCGTGCAGGAAGCGCTGACCGTTGCCGAAACGCACGACCTGAACCCGTCCTGGGTCGAGGTCGATTCGAAGAAGTTCAGCGGCATCTTCAAGGCCGTGCCGGATCGTGCGGACCTGCCTGCCGACATCAACGAAGCGCTGATCGTCGAGTTGTATTCGAAGTAATCACATTGGAGAGCCTCCGGCAACGGAGGCTCGTCAGGAGAACCCGCAACATGACGGTTACCGCCAACCAGGTTCTGCGCCCCCGTGGGCCGCAGATCGAACGCCTTACCGACAACCGCGCCAAGGTCGTAATCGAGCCCTTGGAGCGTGGTTATGGGCATACGCTGGGCAATGCCCTGCGTCGCGTGCTGCTGTCCTCGATTCCCGGCTTCGCGATCACGGAAGTCGAGATCGACGGCGTGCTGCACGAGTACACCACGGTCGAAGGGCTGCAGGAAGATGTGCTGGAAGTCCTGCTCAACCTCAAGGACGTGGCCATCCGCATGCACACCGGCGACAGCGCCACGCTGTCGCTGTCCAAGCAGGGCCCGGGTGTGGTCACTGCCGCCGACATCAAGACCGACCACAACGTCGAGATCCTCAACAACGACCACGTGATCTGCCACCTGACCAAGGACACGGCGATCAACATGCGTCTGAAGATCGAGCGTGGCTTCGGCTACCAGCCGGCCGCCGCGCGCCGCCGTCCGGACGAGGAAACCCGCACCATCGGCCGCCTGGTCCTGGATGCGTCGTTCTCGCCGGTACGCCGCGTCGCCTACGCGGTCGAGTCCGCCCGCGTCGAGCAGCGCACCGACCTGGACAAGCTGGTCCTGGACATCGAGACCAACGGCACCATCGACGCCGAGGAAGCCGTGCGCACCGCCGCCGACATCCTCAGCGACCAGCTGTCGGTGTTCGGCGACTTCACCCATCGCGACCGTGGCGCGGCCAAGCCGGCCAGCAATGGCGTGGATCCGGTGCTGCTGCGTCCGATCGACGACCTGGAACTGACCGTGCGTTCGGCCAACTGCCTGAAGGCCGAGAGCATCTACTACATCGGCGATCTGATCCAGAAGACCGAAGTGGAGCTGCTCAAGACCCCGAACCTCGGCAAGAAGTCGCTGACCGAGATCAAGGAAGTGCTGGCCCAGCGTGGCCTGTCGCTCGGTATGAAGCTGGAGAACTGGCCGCCGGCCGGCGTCGCCCAGCACGGCATGCTCGGCTGAGCATCCGCCCCTGGCCGATGCCGCACCGGCATCGGCCGCCGGGGATGCATGTCTGGCCACGGATGGCCGGGCAGGGCTCTGCGGAGCCCGGTAGTCCCCAGGGATGGACGCGCAGTCGCTCCTAGCGACGCTCGCGCAGCATCAGTTGCACACCTACGTCGACGGGTCTTCAAGCCCGCGGCGTTGTCCGGTCAGGGACGGCCGGCTCGGACCATCCGCAGTCCATTGTTCAACGCCAGGACGGCGACAGCGATCTCCAGCAGTTTCAACCTTCCATAGGAACCAAGACCATGCGTCACCAGAAATCCGGCCGCAAGTTCAACCGCACCAGCGCCCATCGCCAGGCGATGTTCTCCAACATGGCGGCCTCGCTGTTCAAGCACGAGCTGATCAAGACCACCTTGCCGAAGGCCAAGGAACTGCGTCGCGTCGCCGAGCCGCTGATCACCATCGCCAAGGTCGATGGCGTCGCCAATCGCCGTCTGGCCTTCTCGCGCCTGCGCGACAAGGAAGCGGTGGGCAAGCTGTTCGTCGAGCTGGGCCCGCGTTACCAGTCGCGTCCGGGCGGCTACCTGCGCATCCTCAAGTGCGGCTTCCGCGCCGGCGACAACGCGCCGATGGCGTACGTCGAGCTGGTCGATCGCCCGACCGCGATCGCCGAGGAAGTGGCCGAGTAATTCCGGCCCGCACCGCGTCAGCAAGAAGCCCGGCATGTCCGGGCTTTTTTGTGCCCGTGCGGCGGATACGCTGCATGCAGGCGGGCGCCGCCGCAGGCCGACCGCCGACGGGCGGCACATGGTGGCGAGGCGGGCGATGGCGGATAATGCCCGAATCGTTCATGTGAGCCCGACCCGATGAACCCGTTCCGCTGGAGTTTCCGCGCGCAGTTCCTGCTCGGCTTCCTGAGTTGCGCCGCGCTGCTGGGCTATGCGATCTACGTGCAGCTGCAGCTGGGCATCGAGCCCTGTCCGCTGTGCATCTTCCAGCGCATCGCGTTCGCCGCGCTGGGGCTGCTGTTCCTGCTCGGCGCCTTGCACGGCCCGGCGCGCAGCGGCGGGCGCAAGGTCTATGGCGTGCTGGCGTTCCTGGCCGCGGCCATCGGCGCCGGCATCTCCGCCAAGCACGTGTCGGTGCAGCTGTTTCCCGACCCGATGGCGTCCTGCGGGCCGCCGCTGAGCTTCCTGCGCGAGACGCTGGGGCCGTTCGAGGTGATGCGCCGGGTGCTGACCGGGACCGGCGACTGCGGCAACATCGATTGGCGCTTCCTCGGCCTGTCGATGCCGATGTGGTGCCTGATCTGCTTCGTGCTGCTGGCGGTGTTCGCGCTGTATGCCGGGTTCAAGACCAGGCGGCGGTCGCTGCATTGAGGGTTGCGCGGCGTACCGTGCCCCAGGTGCCTGGCTAGGGCCCTGCGGTATCGCCTTCCTGTAGGAGCGGCTTCAGTCGCGACAGGCGTTACCGGGAAGGCCCGTCGCGACTGAAGTCGCTCCTACAGGGATTGCGCTGGGCGCCGCGCCGCTGTGCGTGCCAGCGCATCCAGGCCGGCCCGCGTCGCGGGAGCGGCCTGGTGCGGCCCGCCTCAGAAATCCTGCTGCAGGCTCAGGTACACGCCGCGGCGCGGCGCCCATTGCGGGGCGAACACGCCGATGCCGCCGCCGTCGCGCAGCTGGTAGCTGCGATCGAGCACGTTGAGCACCGCCAGTTGCGTGTGCAGCGGATGCGCGCCGAGCGCGAAGTCGTGGCCGGCGCTGAGGTTCAACTGGAAATACGCCGGCAGCTCGGCGCCGTTGGGCACGGTGTCGGTATCGGTGCGCAGGCCGCTGCCGAACAGGTAGTTGGCGCCGATCCGGCTGTCGCCGGCAAGCGCGTAGTCGATGCCGCCGGAGGAGGTGAACTTCTGGTCGTGGTCCAGGTGGATCCAGTTGTCGTAGGCGTAGGCCAGCGCGTCGGGGTCGAAGTTGTACAGGCTGGTCATGACCCGCTTGCCCATCGCCTTGCTGTAGGCGGCGTTGAAGTAGGCGGTGACCGGCCCGTTGCTGTAGTCGGCGCTGAACTCCGCGCCGCGGATGCGGCCGTTGCGGTAGTTGAAGGTGGAGTAGACGTAGGCGGCGCCGAACTGGCCTTCGTCCTGCAGGCGGTCGGCCTTGCGGTAGTAGGTGTCCAGGCCCAGGGTCAGGTGCTCGTTGACCACCTGCGAGATACCCAGGTCGTAGTAGTCGCTGCGCTCGCTCAGCGGCGTGGTCGCGCCGCCGGCAGTGGACTGTTGGTTGGTGGTGCCGTCGTACAGGGCGATGTCGCTGGTGGAGATCAGTTCGCTGGCCGGCGGGGTGAAGTAGCGCGCGTAGCCGGCGTGCACGGTGGTGTCGGCGCCGGCTTGCCAGACCACGCCCAGGCGCGGGCTGAGCTGGCCTTCGGTGCTGCCGAAGGCCTTGTAGCGGTCGCCGCGCACGCCGTAGTTCACGGTCCAGTCGTCGCCGAGCTTCCACTCGTCCTGCAGGTACAGCGCGTAGGTGCTGGCGTGGAAGCGGCTGGCGTCGGCGATGAACAGCGGCACGTTGCCGGTCTGGTTGCCGTCGGCATCGGCGGGGAACACGTAGGAATCGTTGCTGGCGATGGCGTGCTCGAAATTGCCGTACAGGCCGTAGCGCAGGGTGTGCGCGTCGCCGAGCGGGGTGGAGAAGTCGGCCTGCACGGTGTTGGCGCGGTTGCTGCGGTCCACCTGCGAGGCGACGCCGTTGAAGATCAGGTCGCCGGCGACGTCGGGCGAGAACGCGACGCTGCTGTAGCGCTGCCCGGCCGACAGCTGGTAGCTGGTGGCGCCGAGCGCGCCCTGCAGCACCAGGGTGCCGAAGCGGGTGTTCTCGCGCTGGTCCTCGTCGAGCCTGGACGAATCGAAGCCGGTGCTGCCCAGGTAGTCGAACGCGGGCGTCTGCCCGGGATTGTTCGGGATCTGGAAGCGGTTGTTGGCGTAGCCGACCAGCAGGCTGAGCCGGGTGTTCTCGTCGATCAGATAGCTGAGGTCGGCGAAGCCCTTGCCCTGGTGCGAGGTGTCGTGCGTGGGACGGCGGCTGTCGACCGGATTCTCCAGGCCGTTCTTGTTCTGCGCGTAGTCGCCGGTGACGAACCAGCTCCAGCGGCCGCTGCTGCCCCACCAGGAGGCGTTCGGATTGAGCGTGCCGTAGGAGCCGCCGGTGAGGCCGATGCTGCCGCCGTCGCCCAGTTCCACGCCGTTCTTGGTGGTGATGTCGACCACCGCCGCGGTGCGGTCGCCGAACTGCGCCGGCAACGCGCCATCGAGCAACTTGATGCTCTTGATGGTGCGCGGGTCCAGGCTCTGGCCGAAGCCGGAGATCGACTCGGGGATCAGCACGCCGTTGATGCGGTACTGCAGGTTGGCATGGTCGCCGCGCACGTGGATGCCGCCGTACGAATCCTGGACCACGCCCGGCGCCTGCAGCAGCACCTGGTTGAGCGGGGTGGAGGCGCCCAGCGGCAGCCGCGCGATGTCCTCGGCGGTGATGGTGTACTGGCTGCTGCCGATGTCCGGCGACAGCGCGTTGCGCGCCGCTTCGAGCTTGGCGGTGACGGTGACCGCGTCCAGGTCGGTGGTGCGTTCGGGGCCGGTGTCGGCGGTGGCCGCGTCTGCGGCGAGGACCAGGCCGGGCGCGGCGAGCAGGACGAGGGCGATGGCGGTGGAGAGGGGGCGAGGAGTCATGGCAGTGCGACCGGGAAGAAAGGGGGAGGAGGGTTTTGTTATTGACTAACATTCTGCTTCCGCAGCGGCACCGGCGTAGGCCGGAAGTCACGTCCGGCATGGCGGGGTTGCTTGCCGTTCATGACTTGGCTGTCGCCGCTGCGATGGCAGCGTCCGCGACACGCAAGTGCTTTGCGTCGCGGCCAGGCTCTGCGAACATCGCAGGTTGCCGAGGAGTCCTTTCATGAACCTGTCCGTCCCCCCGATCGCGCCCGAATCCGTCCAGCCGTCCTGGACGCCCGCCAGCTGGCGCGGCAAACCCGCGCTGCAGATGCCGGTGTATCCGGACGCGCAGGCCCTGGAGGCGACGCTGGGCGAATTGCGCCACCTGCCGCCGCTGGTCACCTCGTGGGAGATCTTCGCCCTGAAGAAGCAGCTGGCCGAGGCGCAGGAAGGCAAGCGCTTCCTGCTGCAGGGTGGCGACTGCGCGGAGAACTTCAGCGACTGCGAATCGGGCACCATCTCCAACCGGCTCAAGGTGCTGCTGCAGATGAGCCTGGTGCTGGTGCACGGGCTGCGCCTGCCGGTGGTGCGGGTCGGCCGCTACGCCGGGCAGTACGCCAAGCCGCGCTCGGCCGATACCGAGACCCGCGACGGCGTGACCCTGCCCAGCTACCGCGGCGACGTGGTCAACGGCCCGGAATTCACCGCGCAGGCGCGCGTGCCCGACCCGCAGCGGATGATCACCGCGCACTCGCGTTCGGCGATGACGATGAACTTCGTGCGCGCGCTGATCGACGGCGGCTTCGCCGACCTGCACCATCCCGAGTACTGGAACCTGAGCTGGGTCGGCTATTCGCCGCTGGCCGAGGACTACCAGAAGATGGTGTCCTCGATCGGCGACGCGGTACGCTTCATGGAGACCCTGTCCGGCGCGCAGCTGTACAACCTCAACCGGGTCGACTTCTATACCTCGCACGAAGCGCTGCTGCTGCCGTACGAGGAAGCGCTGACCCGCGAGGTGCCGCGGCAGTGGGGCTGGTTCAACCTCAGCACGCACTATCCGTGGATCGGCATGCGCACCGCCGCGCTGGACGGCGCGCACGTGGAATATTTCCGCGGCATCCGCAACCCGATCGCGATCAAGGTCGGGCCGTCGGCGCAGCCGGACCAGTTGCTGCGCCTGATCGACGTGCTCAATCCCGAGGACGAGCCGGGCCGGCTGACCTTCATCCACCGCATGGGCGCGGCGCAGATCGCGCAGAAGCTGCCGCCGCTGCTGGACGCGGTCAAGCGCGACGGCCGCCGCGTGCTGTGGGTGTGCGATGCGATGCACGGCAACACCGAGAGCACCAGCAACGGCTACAAGACGCGGCGCTACGACAACGTGCTGGGCGAGGTGGAGCAGTCGTTCGACATCCACGCCGCGGCCGGCACGCGCCTGGGCGGCGTGCACCTGGAGTTGACCGGCGAGGACGTCACCGAATGCACCGGCGGCGCGCGCGAGCTGACCGAGCGCGACCTGGAGCGGGCGTACCGTTCCAGCGTGGACCCGCGCCTGAACTACGAGCAGTCGCTGGAGATCGCGCTGGCGATCGTGCGCAAGCAGAACGGCCGCAGCGTGCCGCTGACGACGGACTGACGCGCGCGGCCGAGCATGCGCGCGCGGGCTGGCGCGCGTCGCAAAGCCCGTGCACGGGCAGGGATGCCAGTCGGCGGCGTTTGTCCCAGTTCCCAGGTGCGTGGCAAGCGAGGGCGCGCAATGCGCGTACAGCCTGCCTAGTCGGGGCGCGGGTCGACTGGCGAAACCTTCGCAGCATTTTTGGCGGGCTCGGTGGGCTGCCCGTTGCCAGCAAGACCATGCGATGCGGTCCCGTACCGGCAGCGCCCGCTTGCCGCTGCGCCGCGCGCCGATCGCGCTGACCTGCAGCTTTCGCGGCGGGCTTTGCCGGGCGCCGCGTCGCAGCTCGTGGTGCCTTATGGCGATTGCATTCGCGTCGCGTGGCGTCATGCGTGAAGTGGATGCGCGTCTGGCCAAGCCCTTCCTCTATCCGGGCTGTCGCAGCGGGATCTCATCGGCCTAGGGCGGCCGCGCGCCGCTGCACGCGCATGTCGCCGTCGCTTCGACGGCGCCACGCGGTGCCGCTCGACATCGCGCTTATGCTTGCTTTGCCACACTGTCGCGACTCCTCCCCCCTTCAAAGGAGCGCATCTTGAACCTGGACCTTGACTGGATCCCGTGGCGTGACTACACGCTGCCGATCGGCGCCGCGCTGGTGCTCGGCTTCCTCGCCTGGTGGCTGTTGCTGCGCATTGCCCAGCGCATGCGTGGGCGCGACTACCGGCGCGCGCGCATCATCGGCGTGGTCAGCGTGCCGATGGCGTTCCTGCTGCCGATGCTGATGCTCAGCTTCGCGCTGGAATCCACGCCGCTGGACGAGCGCGCGCTGACCGACCTGCAGCACCTGCTGCACATCGGCATGATCGGCTGCGTGACCTGGCTGCTGGTACGCGGCGTCGCCGCGCTGGAGCGGGCGATCCTGCGCAGCTATCCGATCGAGGTGGCCGACAACCTGACCGCGCGCCGGGTCCAGACCCAGACCCGGGTGCTGGCGCGCGTGGCGATGGGCACGATCGTCCTGCTCGGCACCTCGGTGGTGCTGCTGACCTTCCCGGCGGTGCGGCAGATCGGCACCACGCTGCTGGCCTCGGCCGGCATCATCGGCCTGGTTGCCGGCATCGCCGCCAAGCCGGTGTTCGGCAACCTGATCGCCGGCCTGCAGATCGCCTTGACCCAGCCGATCCGGCTCGACGACGTGGTCATCGTCGAAGGCGAGTGGGGCCGCATCGAGGAGATCGGCAGTTCCTATGTGGTGGTGCGCATCTGGGACAAGCGGCGCATGGTGGTGCCGTTGACCTGGTTCATCGAGAACCCCTTCCAGAACTGGACGCGCAGCAGCGCCGATCTGCTCGGCACCGCGTTCCTGTGGCTGGACTACCGCACGCCGATGGCGCAGGTGCGCGCCGAACTGGAGCGGATCTGCAGGAGCGAACCGCTGTGGGACGGGCAGGTCTGCGTGACCCAGGTCACCGAGACCAGCGAGAGCACGATCCAGGTGCGCCTGCTGGTCAGCGCGCGCAACTCCGGCGATGCGTTCGACCTGCGCTGCATCGTGCGCGAGCGGATGATCGACTTCCTGACCCGCGAGCATCCCTATGCCTTGCCGAAGCTGCGTGCCGAGATCTCCTCCGACAGCGCGCGCGCGCCGCGCCCGCCGTCCACGACCAGCGATTCGGCGGCGATGCGCTCGCCCGGCGCCGAGGATGGGGCACCGGCGGCGACAGCGGCGCCTGGTGTGGGCGAACCGAAGCCGGCGGCGTAGCCTGGTGTCGTGCTGCGCTGTCTTCGCGTTGCCGTGTTGGCCTGGGTCGATGCGCTAGCGGATGGCCCCAAAGGCATGTTTCTCGCGTCTGCCCGCAGGCAATGAAACAGGCCACCAACCCTGTAGGAGCGGCTTCAGCCGCGACCGTGGCTTTCCCGGTAACGCCTGGTCGCGGCTGAAGCCGCTCCTGCAAAGACGTTCTTCGCCTGCTGTCTGCTGCTGCGTTGCCGCCTTGGCACGCTGGCGGCAACATCCGCCTCATGGCGCATCCGTTGCCTGCGCGGATGGCAGCGTCGGCAGGAACGTCGGCGGCGTGCGTGCGCGGCTGCGCTGCTCGTAGGCGTAGCCCAGCTCGATCAGGCGCGGTTCGCTCCAGGCGCCGCCGATGAAGATCAATCCCAGCGGCAAGCCGTCGCTGGCGCCCATCGGCACGGTCAGGCTCGGATAACCGGCCACTGCCGCCGCGCCGTAGCTGGCGCCGGGGAAGTCGTCGCCATGGAGCGGATCGGTTTTCCAGGCGCGGCCGGTGGTCGGCGCGATCAGCGCGTCCAGCCGCTGCGCGCGCAGCGCCGCGTCGATGCCGTCCGGGCCGGCCAGGCGCCTGGCCTTGGCCCGTGCCGCCAGGTAGGCCGGGTCGTCGAGTCCGCCGGTGGCCTGCGCCCGTTCGAACAGGGCCTGGTCGAAATGCGCCAGTTCGCGCCCGGCATGCGCGCGGTTGAACGCGATCAGCTGCGCCAGGGTGCGCAGCGGCGCCTGGCGCGTGTCGAGGTAGCGCTCCAGCCCGGCCTTGAATTCGGTCAGCAGCACCGTCAGTTCGGCGTCGTCCCATTGCCCGGCGCTGGGGATGCGCGCGTCGACCACGACGGCACCGGCCGCGCGCAGCGTGGCCACCGCGCGCGCCTGCGCCGCGGCGATGTCCGCTGTCTGGGTCAGTGGCGAGGGCAACAGGCCGATGCGCGCGCCGCGCAGCGCGTCGCGGCGCAGGTGCGCGCTGTAGTCGTAGCCGGGCGCGCGTGGCGCCGCGGCGGTGGCCGGATCGGCCGCGTCGGCCGCGGCCAGCACGGTCAACAGCGCCGCGGCGTCGGCGACGCTGCGGGTCATCGGCCCGGCGGTGTCCTGGCTGGCGGAGATCGGGATGATGCCGTCGCGGCTGACCAGGCCCACGGTCGGCTTCAGCCCGACCAGGCCGTTCACCGCGGCCGGGCAGACGATGCTGCCGTCGGTCTCGGTGCCGATGCCGGCCGCGGCCAGGTTCGCCGACACCGCCACGCCGGTGCCGGCGCTGGAGCCGCAGGGATTGCGGTCGAGCACGTACGGGTTGCGGGTCTGCCCGCCGCGCGCGCTCCAGCCGGAGCTGGATGCGCTGGAGCGGAAGTTGGCCCATTCGCTGAGGTTGCTCTTGCCCAGGATCACCGCGCCGGCCTGGCGCAGGCGCTGCACCAGGAACGCGTCGTGCTGCGGGTGGAATCCGGCCAGCGCCAGCGAGCCGGCCGAGTTGGCCATCGGCCGCGCATCGATGTTGTCCTTCAGCACGATCGGGATGCCGTGCAGCGGGCCGCGCAGGTGGCCGGCGCTGCGTTCGGCGTCCAGCCGGCGCGCGTCGTCCAGGGCCTGCGGGTTGCGCTCGATGATCGCGTGCAGCGCCGGTCCGCGCCGGTCCAGCGCGTCGATGCGCCGCAGGTAGGCGGCGGTCAGGCCGGCGCTGTCGAGCGTGCCGCGCGCCATCTGCGCCTGCAGCGTGGCGATGTCGGCTTCGGCGTGGGCGAATGCGGCCGGCGCAGACGTTGGCGCGGTCGCGGCAGGGTCGGGCAGGGCGCCATGCCGGCAGCCGGCGAGGGCACCGCACAACAGCAGGGCGGGCAGCAGACGCATCGGCACGGTCCCGGAGAGATGTTCTCCAGGAGGCTACGCAGCGCTACGGGGATTGGCAAACCGCTGCGGATGCACGGCCTGCGCGATGCTCAGGCGGCAGGACGGCGCCGGCGCCGGATCAGGTCGCGGGCCAGGATGCCAACCACGGCGAGGTTGATCGCCAGCACCGCCCACGCGGCCCAGCCGGGATGGCGCACGATCGCGTAGATGTCGAACGGCAGGTAGATGGCCGCCGAGACGCAGCCCAGCATGGACGCCCAGGCCTTGGCGCGCCACAGGCCCCAGGCTTCGACGATATGCAGCACGCCGTAGGCGAGCATGCCGGCGGCGGCCAGGTGCACCGCGCCGGGATTGATCATGGTGAGCAGCGACGGCAGCGCGCCGTGCTCCGGGTCCAGGCTGAAGCGGACGATCAGCCGGCCCACCGCCGCGCGCAGCGGCAGCGGGCCCATCAGTTCCAGCCCCGTGGCCGCCAGCACCGCCAGCAGGCCCTTGCCGGCCTCCAGCAGTGCGATCAGGTGCAGGCCCGGATGCGCATGCGGATCCGGGTTGTACGCCTTCTTGCGGGCCACGGGAGGGCTGCGATCAGCCGCCGCGACCGGCGCGCTTGCGATCGCTTTCGGTCAGGAACTTCTTGCGCAGGCGGATTTCCTTCGGGGTGACTTCGACCAGCTCGTCGTCCTCGATGAAGTCCAGCGCCTGCTCCAGCGTGTACTTGATCGCCGGGGTCAGCTTGATCGCATCGTCCTTGCCCGAGGCGCGCATGTTGGTCAGCGGCTTGGTCTTGATCGCGTTGACGGTCAGATCGTTGTCCTTGGAGTGGATGCCGATCAGCTGGCCTTCGTACACGTTGTCGCCTTCGGCGGCGAACAGGCGGCCGCGCTCTTCCAGCGGCCCCAGCGCGTAGGCGGGGGTGGCGCCCGGCGCGTTGGCGATCATCACGCCGTTCTGGCGCTTGGCGATGGCGCCCTGCTCGCGCGGACCGTAGTGGTCGAACACGTGGAACAGCAGGCCCGAGCCCTGGGTCAGGGTGCGGAACTCGTTCTGGAAGCCGATCAGGCCACGCGCCGGGATCAGGTAGTCCAGGCGCACTCGGCCCTTGCCGTCCGGCTCCATGTTCTTCAGCTGGCCCTTGCGCACGCCCAGCTTCTCCATCACGCCGCCCTGGTGCTGTTCCTCGATGTCCACCACCAGCTGCTCGACCGGCTCCATCAGCTGCCCGTCGATCTCCTTGATGATCACTTCCGGGCGCGACACCGCCAGCTCGAAGCCTTCGCGGCGCATGTTCTCGATCAGCACCGACAGGTGCAGCTCGCCGCGGCCGGAGACCAGGAACTTGTCCGGGTCCGAGCCTTCCTCGACCTTCAGCGCGACGTTGTGCAACGTCTCGCGCTCCAGGCGCTCGCGGATCTGGCGGCTGGTGATGAACTTTCCGCCGCTGTGTTCCTTGTGGCCGGCGAACGGCGAGTTGTTGACCTGGAAGGTCATCGAGATGGTCGGCTCGTCCACGGTCAGCGCCGGCAGCGCTTCCGGGGCGTCCAGCGCGCAGACGGTGTCGGAGATGCTCAGCTCGGCGACGCCGGAGATGGCGATGATGTCGCCGGCCTCGGCCTCTTCGACTTCCACGCGCTCCAGGCCCATGAAGCCCAGCACCTGCAGCACCTTGCCCTGGCGCTTCTTGCCTTCGCGGTCGACGATGCTGACCGGCATGTTCTTGCGGATCTTGCCGCGCTGGATGCGGCCGATGCCGATCAGGCCGACGAAGTTGTTGTAGTCCAGCTGGCTGATGCGCATCTGGAACGGACCGTCCGGGTCCACCTGCGGCGGCGCCACGTGCTTCATGATCGCTTCGTACAGCGGGGTCATGTCGCCTTCCCGGGCGCTGTCGTCCAGGCTCGCGTAGCCGTGCAGCGCCGAGGCGTAGACGATCGGGAAGTCGAGCTGCTCGTTGGTCGCGCCGAGCTTGTCGAACAGGTCGAACACCTGGTCGATCACCCAGTCAGGACGCGCGCCGGGGCGGTCGATCTTGTTGACCACCACGATCGGCTTGAAGCCCATCGCGAAGGCCTTCTGGGTCACGAAGCGGGTCTGCGGCATCGGCCCGTCCATCGCGTCGACCAGGATCAGCACCGAGTCCACCATCGACAGCACGCGCTCCACTTCGCCGCCGAAGTCGGCGTGTCCGGGGGTGTCGACGATGTTGATGCGGTTGCCCTGCCAGGTGATGGCCGTGTTCTTGGCCAGGATCGTGATGCCACGTTCCTTTTCCTGATCGTTGCTGTCCATCACGCGCTCGGCCAGCACCGTGCGCTCGGAGAGGGTGCCGGACTGCTTCAGCAGGCAGTCGACGAGGGTGGTCTTGCCATGGTCGACGTGGGCGACGATGGCGATATTGCGAAGATTTTCGATGGACATGCGAAAGGGGGCCAACCGGCGCCAGAAAGGAAGGAGAGTAAGCCCCCTATTATACCTGTATCCCGGGGCGGCTGCCGGTTCAGGATTCCGCGGCCGCTGGCGGCGGCCGTTCAGTCCCGTACGCGGGGCCGGGAGCGGGCGAAACAGGCCGCCGTGTATCCTATGCGCCCCAAATGACGCCCCCGTTTCCAAGGAATCCCATGTCCCTGATCGCCCATTTCGACACCGCCCGCGGCCCGATCAAGATCGAGCTGTACCCCGACAAGGCGCCGCTGACCGTGGCCAACTTCGTGAACCTGGCCAAGCGCGGCTTCTACGACGGGCTGAACTTCCACCGCGTGATCGCCGACTTCATGATCCAGGGCGGCTGCCCGGAAGGCTCCGGCCGCGGCGGCCCGGGCTACCGTTTCGAGGACGAGACCGACAACGGCGTGCGCCACGAGCGCGGCGTGCTGTCGATGGCCAACGCCGGCCCCAGCACCAACGGCAGCCAGTTCTTCATCACCCACACCGCCACCCCGTGGCTGGACGGCAAGCACACCGTGTTCGGCAAGGTGATCGAGGGCCTGGACGTGGTCGACAGCGTCGCTCAGGGCGATGCGATCAACAAGATCACCATCGAAGGCGACGCCGATGCGGTGCTGGCCGCCAAGGCCGACCGCGTCGCCGAGTGGAACCGCCTGCTCAGCGCCTGAGTGCCGCCGCGACCGGCCGCGCAGGCCGGTCGCCGCTGGCCTGCGTGCTAACATTTCCCGGTTGACTGCCGCGCGCCCATTTCGATGACGATGCGTTCCCTTCTGTTGTGCATGCTGCTGCTCGGGATCGGCGGCGGCGTGCATGCGTTGTGGCGCAGCAGCCAGGCGTCGGCACCGCCCGCGCTGGCGGCCGGCGATCCGCGCCGGCTCACCGGCGAGGACGGCATCGTCATGCTGGCCGCCGACTGGTGCGGCTACTGCCGCCGGCAACAGGCCGATTTCGAACGTGCCCAGGTCCGCTACCGCGTGCTCGACGTGGAGCAGGAGGACGGCCGCCTGGCCGCCGCCGCGCTGGGCCGCGAAGGCGTGCCGGTCACCGTGATCGGCCAGCACGTGATCGACGGCTACGACACCGCCGCCCTGGACGCGCACCTGCAGCCGCTCGGCTACCGCGTCTACTGACCCCTTTATCCCTTTTTTAGCAGAGGAACCCCCCATGAAGACACCCGTACGTGTTGCTGTGACCGGCGCCGCCGGCCAGATCGGCTATGCCCTGCTGTTCCGTATCGCCTCCGGCGAGATGCTGGGCAAGGACCAGCCGGTGATCCTGCAGCTGCTCGAGCTGCCGATGGAGAAGGCCCAGGCCGCGCTGAAGGGCGTGATGATGGAGCTGGAAGACTGCGCGTTCCCGCTGCTGGCCGGCATGGTCGGCACCGACGACGCCGAAGTGGCGTTCAAGGACGCCGACATCGCCCTGCTGGTCGGCGCGCGTCCGCGCGGCCCGGGCATGGAGCGCAAGGACCTGCTGCTGGAGAACGCCAAGATCTTCACCGCGCAGGGCGCGGCGCTGAACAAGGTGGCCAGCCGCAACGTCAAGGTGCTGGTGGTCGGCAACCCGGCCAACACCAACGCCTACATCGCGATGAAGTCGGCGCCGGACCTGAACCCGAAGAACTTCACCGCGATGCTGCGCCTGGACCACAACCGCGCGCTGAGCCAGCTGGCGCTCAAGCTCGGCAAGCCGGTCGGCGGCATCGAGAAGCTGGTGGTGTGGGGCAACCACAGCCCGACCATGTACCCGGACTACCGCTTCGCCACCGCCGACGGCGCCTCCGTCGCCGATGCGATCAACGACCAGGAATGGAACGCCGGCAGTTTCATCCCGACCGTGGGCAAGCGCGGCGCGGCGATCATCGAAGCGCGCGGCCTGTCCTCCGCCGCCTCGGCCGCCAATGCCGCGATCGACCACGTGCGCGACTGGGTGCTGGGCAGCAACGGCAAGTGGGTGACCATGGGCGTGCCGTCCGACGGTTCCTACGGCATCCCGGAAGGGGTGATGTTCGGCTTCCCGGTGACCACCGCCAACGGCGAGTACACCCTGGTCAAGGACCTGCCGATCGACGACTTCAGCCGCAAGTACATCGACAAGACCCTGGCCGAGCTGGAAGAAGAGCGCAGCGGCGTGGCGCACCTGCTGGGTTGATCGTTCTCGCGGTCGCTTCACCGAACGCCGGGCTCTGCCCGGCGTTCTGCGTTTCGGGGATCCGAACCTGCGGGCCACCTTCCCCGACAAGGGGACCATGTTCCGACGGGAGAAGGAAAGGCAGCCGCGGCGCGCTCTAGCCCCTCTGCCCCCGGGAGAGGGGTTGGGGTGAGGGTCCGGCGCGAAGCGTCTCGCGGATTCAGGGCGCAGGGGCTTCGCGCCGTACCCGCATCCGCCCCTGCTGGACTCCCCGACCGGAAGCCAGGGTTCCAATCGGAAAAAGAAGGATCGGCTTCTGCGGCTTCTGCGGCTTCTGCGGCTGGTGCGGTGTGCTACGTTTTTGCAGCCATTCGCCAGGGGAACATCTGTGGACAAATCGTACCGATGGATCGGGATGCTGGCGCTCGCCAGCCTGTCGCCGCTCGCCGCCACGGCCGCCGAAGGCGGCTACCGGCAGCCGCCGGAGCCGTTGCTGGGGGTGATGCGCGCGCCGCTCAATCCGTCGCCGCGGCTGGACCCCACCGGCAAGACGCTGTTGCTGGTGCAACGCAACCAGTACCCGCCGATCGCGCGGGTGGCCGAGCCATATCTGAAGCTGGCCGGGGTGCGGGTGGAGCCGCGCAGCCACAGCCGCCACGACATGTCCAACGGCTACGGCATCCGTACCTGCCTGGACGGCTTCGCCCTGGTCGACGTGGCCAGCGGCAAGCAGACCGCGGTGACCCTGCCGGCCGGCGCCTGCCCGGCGCTGCCGGTGTGGTCGCCGGACGGGCGCCGCTTCGCCTTCAACAACACCGCCGCCGACCGCGTCGAGCTGTGGCTGGGCGATGTCGCCACCGGCAGCGTGCGCCGGATCGACGGTGTGCAGCTCAACCCGGTGCTGGGCGGCGAGATCCAGTGGCTGGGCGGCAGCGACACGCTGCTGCTCAAGGCCGTGCCGCAGGACCTGGGCGCCGCGCCGCGCAAGGCGGCGGTGCCGCCGGGGCCGGAGGTCAAGGAGACCGTCCAGGGCAAGGGCGAAAGCAGCACCTACGAGGCGCGCGACACGCTCTCAAGCCCCGAGGACGAGGCCCTGTTCACGTACTACGCCACCTCGCAGCTGCTCAAGGTCGATGCCGCCACCGGCACGCAGGGCAAGGTCGGCGCGCCGGCGGTCTACAGCGCGGTCGATGGCGCGCCCGACGGCCGCCACGTGCGCGTGGAGCGGCTCAAGCGGCCGTATTCCTACATCACCACCTACGCGCGGTTCGCCCACGACGTCGCGGTGCTGGACCTGGCCAGCGGCCGCGAGCGCGTGCTCGCCGACCTGCCGGTCGCCGACCGGGTGCCGGTGCACGGCGTGCCGACCGGCCCGCGCGCCTATTCCTGGCGCGCCAACCAGCCGGCCACGCTGGTCTGGGCCGAGGCGCTGGACGGCGGCGACTGGAAGGCCAACGTGCCGGCGCGTGACAAGCTGCTGACCCTGGCGGCGCCGTTCACCGCCAAGCCGCGCGAACTGGCGCGGGTGACCCAGCGCTACGCCGGGCTGTCCTGGTTCGCCGAGGGCGGCCGGACGCTGCTGGACGAATACGACGAGAACCGCCACTGGCGCCGCACCTCGTTGCTGGACGCCGACCGCCCCGGCACGGCCCGGGTGCTGTTCGACCTGTCCACCGACGACCTGTACGCCGATCCCGGCACGCCGGAACTGCGCGTGCTGGCCAACGGCGAAGCGGTGCTGCACGAGGACCGCGGCGCGCTGTTCCTGAGCGGGCAGGGCGCCACGCCCGCCGGCGACCGCGCCTTCCTCGACCGTTACGACCTGGCCAGCGGCAAGAGCGAACGCCTGTTCCGCAGCGAGGCCAGCGTCGACGAGGTATTCGCCGGGTTCGCCGGCGACGACACGACCCGGCTGCTGACCTGGCGGCAGTCGCCGGTCGACCCGCCGAACGTGTACCTGCGCACGCTGGGCCAGGCGCAGCCCGGCGCGGCCGCGGGCGAGGCGGGCTACGCGTCCAGCCTCGCGCCGGTCACCCGTTTCCCCGATCCGACGCCGCTGGTGCGGCAGATCAAGAAGCGGCTGGTGACCTACAAGCGCAAGGACGGGGTGGAACTGTCGTTCACCCTGTACACGCCGCCCGGCTACAAGGACGGCACGCGGGTGCCGGCGATCCTGTACGCGTATCCGCTCGACTACGCCGACCCGTCCAAGGCCGGCCAGGTCAGCGGCGCCAACGAGCGCGACTTCACCCGCCTGAGTTCCTACCAGCTGCTGCTGCTGGCCGGCTACGCGATCATCGACGACACCGCGTTCCCGATCGTGGGCGATCCCAAGACCGCCTACGACACCTACCTGCAGCAGCTGGTGGACAACGCCACCGCGGCGGTGGACAAGGCGGTGGAGCTGGGCGTGGTCGACCGCCAGCGGATCGGCGTCACCGGCCACAGCCACGGCGCGCTGATGGCGGCCAACCTGCTGGCGCATACCGACCTGTTCCGCGCCGGCGTGGCCACCAGCGGCAGCTACAACAAGACCCTGACCCCGTTCGGCTTCCAGAACGAGCGGCGTTCGTTCTGGGCCGCGCCGGAGGTCTACGCGCAGGCCTCGACGTTCTTCCATGCCGACAAGATCAACGAGCCGCTGCTGATCGTGCACGGCATGGACGACGCCAATCCCGGCACCGAGACCACCCAGGCGCCGCGCCTGTTCCAGGCGATCCGCGGCAACGGCGGCACCGCGCGGCTGGTGCTGCTGCCGTTCGAACCGCACTGGTACAGCGCGCGCGAGTCCAACGAGGACGTGGTGGCGGAAATGCTGGAGTGGTTCGACCGCTACGTGAAGAACGCCGCGCCGGCCGCGGCGGCGGCGAGCCCGCAGCAGCGGTAGCGCGCGACAGGGGCGCGGGCCGGCAACCCCGGCCAGCGCCACTTCGACCAAGGTCGAAGCACGCCTGCGCGGCGCAGGGACTATGCTCGGTGCGGGTGCATCACGCCTTGGGAGGGGCTGCATGGACTACGCGACGCTGTACCGGCGCTCGATCGAGCAGCCGGAGGAGTTCTGGGCGGAGCAGGCCAAGGCCATCCACTGGCAGCGGCCGCCGCAGACCATCCTGGAATACGACCGCCCGCCGTTCCGGCGCTGGTTCGGCGGCGGGCTGACCAACCTGTGCCACAACGCGGTCGACCGGCACCTGCCCGAGCGCGCCGCGCAACTGGCGCTGGTGGCGGTGTCCAGCGAGACCGGGCAGACCCGCGAATTCACCTATGCGCAGTTGCACGCCGAGGTCGTCGCCTTCGCCGCGGTGCTGCTGCGCCTGGACGTGCAGCGCGGCGACCGCGTGGTCATCTACATGCCGAACATGGCCGAGGCGGTGTTCGCGATGCTGGCCTGCGCGCGCATCGGCGCGGTGCACTCGGTCGTGTTCGGCGGCTTCGCCGCGCACAACCTGGCGCTGCGCATCGACGACGCGGCGCCGAAGCTGCTGATCGCCGCCGATGCCGGCAGCCGCGGCGGCAAGATCATTCCCTACAAGCCGCTGGTCGATGCCGCGTGCGCGGAAGCCAGCGCGCCGCCGCCGAAGGTGCTGATCGTCTCGCGCGGGCTGGATCCGGCGCAGCCGCGCGTCGCCGGGCGCGACGTCGACTACGCCGATCTGCGTGCGCAGGTCGGCGACGCGCAGGTGCCGGTGGCCTGGCTGGAATCCAACGAACCCAGCTACCTGCTGTACACCTCCGGCACCACCGGCAAGCCCAAGGGCGTGCAGCGCGACGTCGGCGGCTACGCGGTGGCGCTGGCGCTGTCGATGCGCACGGTGTTCGATTGCGCGCCCGGGCAGGCGATGTTCTCCACCTCCGACGTCGGCTGGGCGGTCGGCCATTCGTACAACGTGTACGGCCCGCTGATCGCCGGCTGCACTTCGCTGCTGTACGAAGGGTTGCCGGTGCATCCGGATCCGGGCGTGTGGTGGGCGCTGTGCGAGAAATACCGGGTGCGCACGATGTTCTCCTCGCCGACCGCGATCCGCGTGCTGAAGAAGCATCCGCTGCACCACATCCGCGACCGCGACCTGCGCGCGCTGCAGTACCTGTTCCTGGCCGGCGAGCCGCTGGACGAACCGACCGCGCTGTGGATCGGCGAGGCGCTGGGCAAGCCGGTCATCGACAACTACTGGCAGACCGAGACCGGCTGGCCGGCGCTGACCTTGCTGCCGGGCGTGGAGATGCGGCCGGTCAAACCGGGGTCGCCGGGCTTTCCCAACCTCGGCTACAGGATGAAGATCGTCGATCCGCAGGGCGCCGAGGTGCCGGCCGGGCGCAAGGGCGTGCTGGTGATCGAGCCGCCGTTGCCGCCGGGCTGCATGACCACGGTATGGAACGACGACGCGCGCTTTCTGCGCAGCTACTTCAGCCATTTCGAGGAACTGCTGTACAGCTCGCTGGACTGGGCGATCCGCGACGACGACGGCTACACCTTCATCCTCGGCCGCACCGACGACGTGATCAACGTCGCCGGCCATCGCCTGGGCACGCGCGAGATCGAAGAAGCCATCGCCGGGCATCCGGACGTGGCCGAGGTCGCGGTGATCGGCATGCACGACGAACTGAAGGGGCAGGTGCCGGTGGTGTTCGCCACGCTCAAGCAGGCAGCCTCCGCAAGCGACGACATCGCCGAGCAGTTGCGGCACTGCGTGGTCGAGCGGCTCGGCGCGGTGGCGCGGCCGGCACAGGTGTACCTGGTGCAGGCGCTGCCGAAGACGCGCTCGGGCAAGCTGCTGCGGCGCTCGCTGCAGGCGCTGGCCGAGCAGCGCGATCCGGGCGACCTGTCGACGCTGGACGATCCGGGCGCGCTCGACGAGATTCGCCGGGTGTTGGGGCATTGAGGCAGCGCTGCGCGCCTGCATCGCGCAGCAACCGCGCCGGCTGTCGCTGACGCGCAACCAGGGGAGGCGGGGGATGAGCGAGAGCGGATGGTATGCCAAGACCGAGGCGGGACGGCAGGAGATCGCGGATCGCGCGCGCCGCCTGCCGGCGCAACTGCGCTCGATCCTGCTGGTGGTGGACGGGCAAAAGGACGACGACACGCTGCAGCAGATCGTCGCCGGCGTGCATGCGCCCGCCGATGCATTGGCGCAGTTGCAGCAGATGGGCCTGATCCGCCGTGGCGGCGATGCGCCGTTGCCGCCCGTAACTGCACCTGTCGCGCCATCTGCATCCGCGTCCGCATCGAACGCGCCGCCACCGGCATCGGCGGCGGCGGTGGCCGGTGCCCTCCACGCACTGGCCGATCCCAGCGCTGCACCGGTGTCGCGCGAAGCGGCGCAGCGCTATTCGCGCCTCTACGACGCGATGAGCGAAGCGGTGCGCCAGTACCTGGGCTTGAAGGGCTATTTCATGCAGCTGAAGATCGAGCGCTGCAGCGATGCCGCCGCGCTCGAGGCGCTGCTGCCGGAACTGACCGCCGCACTCGGCAAGGCCAAGAGCCCGGCGTTGGCTGCGCGCTGGTTGCAGGACACGCTCGGCGACGATCCGCAGTAGCCGCGATCGAGCGCCAATGCCGCGCAGGCAGATGTCAGCGTGCCGCGGTCGCCATGCTGCCGTTGCAGGAGCGGCTTCAGCCGCGACAGGCGCTGCCGGAAACATCCTGTCGCGGCTGAAGCCGCTCCTGCAGGTTTCGCTGCATGCAGACGGCCAAGAGAAATCGTTCTGGTTGCGCGGACCCGGCCAGGCATTTGGCATGCGGCGCTGCCTGTACCCGCGGATATCACGCCACGTGGAAGCAGTGCGGAGTCCAGGCCGTGGCAGCCGGGATGTTTGTGGGAGCGACTTCAGTCGCGACGGGCATTACCGATAACGCCGTCGCGACTGGAGTCGCTCCCACACCTTGCCATCATCCGATGCGGAAACTCTCTGGCAACCGCTCTTGCACGCAGCGCATGACGCTGCATGCTGCCGTTGTCCGGGCTCAGCCCAGGCCTTCGGCATGCAGCGCCGCCTGCACCTGCGGATCGGCCATCATGCGTTCGAAGAAACGCTGCAGGTTAGCGCCGAGTTCGATCTTCAGCGCGCGCGCCCAGCGCAGCGTGACGAACAGATAGGCATCGGCGATCGAACGCTGCGCGCCGGCGAGCCACGGCTGCGTTGCCAGCTGCGCGTCCACGCGCGCATACAGCGTGCGCAGGCGCTCGCGCGCATGCTCCTGGGTGCGCGCGATCACCACCGCGTCGTCCAGGTAGCGGGTGCTGCCGAACAAGGGATGGAAGGCGGGATGCAGGTCGGCGTTGAGGAAGGCCAGCCAGCGCTGCACTTCGGCGCGGCCGCGCGCGCTGCCATCGCCGGCCAACTGCGCGTCGGGGGCGAGATCGGCGATGTAGTTGAGGATCGCCGAGTTCTGGGTCAGTACCCAGTCGTCCATCTGCAGCGCCGGCACCGCGCCGGCCGGGTTGAGGGCCAGATACTCGGGCGCCTTCATCGCGGCGGCGTCGAGCAGTTCCAGTTCGAACGGCAATCCCGCCCAGCGCAACGCGATGTGGTCGGCCAGCGAACAGGCGCCGGGCTTGGAATAGAGTTTCATGCAGGCTCCGCACGTGAGAGGTGCAAGAGCGTACCCGCAGCGCCATGCTTTGGCGATGCGGTGGCGGACCGCTCAGGACGCGTTGCGCGGCCGCAGCTTCTGCACGCGGTAGAACGTGTGGTCGCCGATCGTCGCCACCTGGTAGGCGTTGCGCCAGCTCGGACTGGCGATGGCATGCGCGGCGAAGTGGCTGGCGCCGGGCACGATCTCCTTGCGCTGGCCCTGCGGCAGCGCCCAGTTGCGCTCGGCGGCGAAGGCGACGTTGACCGCATCGGCCCAGGCGTCGTCGTTCTTCAGTTCGGTGCCCGGTTTCACCAGCCCGGGCGCGAACTGCTTGCGCGCGGTGACCACCTGGCACATCGAGTTGCCCCACAGGCCGCTGTCCAGGCGCCGCAGCGCCACTTCGGCGACCGCCTGCTGGCCGCGCAACGTCTGGTCGCGCGCTTCCAGGTACACGGTGGTGCTCAAGCACAGCGAATCGGCGGCAGGTTGCGGCAACAGTTGCGACAGCCAGAGAATCCAGGCCAGTTTCATATAACTCCTTGCTCCGTATGGGCCGTCATCGGGGCTGCGCCGGGTGGCGCGGCAAGGCGATGCGGCTTGGCGTCATGGGGAGGCGGCCTGTCACGGGCCGCCCGGGTGCCGGCGCAATGTGGAGGCCGGCGGATCCGCCAAGATGGGCAGATCGGAAGTGGCGCGCACAATAGGCGCCGCTTCCCCAATCGCAACTGAACCCCTGGCATTGACAGCGTTCACGCTTGCCGTGGTGCGGTGCAGCGCGCGCCGAGGGCGCATCTGCTTCGTCGATGCGCGAACGGCGCGCATCACATCCGCATCGCGCCACGCCGCATACGCTCGCGCGCGATTGGTTTCCACGCGTACGCGATGACGACGGCACCGAAGAATCGCGCAGGCGGCAGCGATGCGCGGATCGACCATCGCGACCGCGTTGTACTCGCATTGTCGTGGCGAACGCCGCATGCGGATGCGCGAACGCGAATGGTCCGGCTCCTACAAGGCGTTGCGTCGGCGCGCAGCGACTGCGCGTGGAGGAATCCAAGCCGTATCGCCAAGCTGCACGGCGCGCGCATCGCGTCGTGTGCGGTGTCGCGTGTCGAAGCCGCACTGCGCGTGCACGTGCCGTTGCAGCACTGATCGCGCTTTGTCCGCTGGCGGCGGGGAACGCCATGCCTGTCACGGCGGCGCCAGCGCAAAGTCCGAACGCCGCGGTCTATGACCTCTCCGGGGAGCGCCTGCTGCAACTGCTGAAGGGAGATCCGCAGGCCGTTGCCGGGTTGGAACCGCAGCGCGCCGAACGCCGTCGCCAGCAGGCCAGCGCAGCGGCGCAGCATTACATCGCAGGCGTCGCCGATGGCGCCGAGGGCACGCAATGGTGCGCCGGCGGCACGCGCGTGTTGCGGCACGAACTGGCCGATCGCGTGTGCACCGCGCTCGACGCATTGCCGCCGGCACAGCTGCAACAGCGCGCTTCGCTGCTGGTGATCCAGGCGTTGCGCGCGTCCTTCCCCTGCGCCAGGTAAGCGCGTGCCGCGGTAGCGCGGCGCGCGCGCCTAGAGCTGCGCCGCCAGGCGGCTGCCCTGGGCAATCGCGCGCTTGGCGTCCAGTTCCGCGGCGACGTCGGCACCGCCGATCAGGTGCACCGTGCGGCCGGCCGCCTGCAACGCATCGTGCAGATCGCGGCGCGGTTCCTGGCCGGCGCAGACCACCACTGTGCCGACCGGCAACAGTTGTTCGGCGCCGTCCACGCGAATGCGCAGGCCGGCATCGTCCATGCCCAGGTACTCGACCCCGCCGAGCATGGTCACGCCCTTGGCCTTGAGCGTGGCGCGATGGATCCAGCCGGTGGTCTTGCCCAGGCGTGCACCGGGACGGCCGGCGCTGCGCTGCAGCAGCCACACCGTGCGCGCCGGCGGCTCCGGCCGCGGCTTGCGTAGCGCGCCGCGTGCCTCGAACTGCGGATCCACGCCCCATTCGGCCATCCAGCGCGCCGGGTCCAGGGCGGTGGACGCGCCGGCATGCACCAGGAATTCGCCCACGTCGAAACCGATGCCGCCGGCGCCGATGATCGCGACCTTGTCCGCGGCCTGCACCCGGCCCTGCAGCACGTCGAGATAGCTGACCACGTTGGGATGGTCGGCGCCCGGGAAATCGACCGCGCGCGGCACGATGCCGGTGGCCAGCACCACCTCGTCGAAGCCGGCCAGCAGCGCCGCGTCGGCGGTGGTGTGCAGGCGTACGTCCACGCCGGTGGCGTCGAGCTGGTGACGGAAATAGCGCAGCGTCTCGTGGAATTCCTCCTTGCCGGGAATGCGCTTGGCCACGTTGAACTGGCCGCCGATCTCCGCGGCGCTGTCGAACAGGGTCACGCGGTGGCCGCGCTCGGCGGCCACCGTCGCGCAGGCCAGTCCGGCCGGGCCGGCGCCGACCACGGCGATGCGCTTGGGCGCGGCGGTGGGCAGGTAGTTCAGTTCGGTCTCGGCCGCCGCGCGCGGATTGACCAGGCAACTTGCGGTCTTGTTCTCGAACACGTGGTCCAGGCACGCCTGGTTGCAGGCGATGCAGGTGTTGATCGCCTGCGCCTGGCCGCGCCGCGCCTTGTTCGGCCATTGCGGATCGGCCAGCAGCGGCCGCGCCAGCGACACCATGTCGGCGCCGCCATCGGCGAGGATGCGTTCGGCCACGTCGGGCATGTTGATGCGGTTGGTGGCGATCAGCGGCACCCGCACGTGCGGCTTGAGCTTGGCGGTGACGCCGGCGAAGGCGGCGCGCGGCACCGAGGTGGCGATGGTCGGCACGCGCGCCTCGTGCCAGCCGATGCCGGAGTTGATCAGCGTCGCGCCGGCGGCCTCGATCGCCTGCGCCTGCGCCACGATCTCCTGCCAGTCGCTGCCGTCCTCGACCAGGTCCACCAGCGACAGCCGGTAGACGATGATGAAGTCCGGTCCGCACGCCTCGCGGATGCGGCGCACGATCTCCACCGCGAAGCGCATGCGCCTGCGCGCGTCGCCGCCCCAGGCGTCGTCGCGGCGGTTGCTGCGCGGGGCCACGAACTCGTTGATCAGATAGCCTTCCGAGCCCATCACCTCCACGCCGTCGTAGCCGGCCTCGCGCGCCAGCTGCGCGGCCCGCGCGTAGGCGCCGATCTGGCGCTCGACCCCGCGCGCGGACAGCGCGCGCGGCGTGAATGGATTGATCGGCGCCTTCAGCTTCGACGGCGCCACCGACAACGGGTGGTAGGCATAGCGTCCGGCATGCAGCAGCTGCAGGCAGATCTTGGCGCCGTGCGCATGCACCGCGCGGGTCACCTGCCGGTGCGGGCGCACTTCCCATGGCCAGGACAGCTTGCCGCCGAACGGCTTCAGCCAGCCGACCACATTCGGCGCGAAGCCGCCGGTGACGATCAGCCCGGCGCCGCCGGCGGCGCGCTCGGCGAAATACGCGGCCAGCTTGGGGAAGTCGCGCGCGCGATCCTCCAGGCCGGTATGCATCGAGCCCATCAGCACCCGGTTGCGCAGTTGGGTGAAGCCCAGGTCGAGCGGGGCGAACAGGTGCGGATAGGCGGCGGAGGACGGGTCGGGCTGGCCGGAGGCGGGCGACATGGCTTGGATACGCTAGCGTACGGAAGCGCGCAGGGTGCCGCGAAACCCGGGCCACGGCAAGAGGCGCGCGCCTGGCCCGGCGCCGGCGCGCCGGTGCAGCCGCGTGCAGGGTGGGCGCCACGCAGCACGACGGCGATCCCAAAAGCGGGTTTTGCCCGGCCGCGCCGGAGGGGGAACCCGCCGCCATTCGTCATCGTCGGTGGCCCGGGCATCCCGCATCGGGCCGGACCGTCGCCAACCCGTCCCCTAAAAGGAGTTTCCCATGCGCCATCCGATCCGAAACATGGTCTTTGCGTTGTTCATGGCCGCCGCCGCGGTCGTGCCTTCCCAGGCCTTCGCACAGTCGTGTACCACGGCGACCGCCTATTACGGCGAATTGCTGCAGACCGCCGACCTGGACGGCAACGGCACCCTGGACGCGGTCTGCAACGGCTACAGCGAAATCAATGTCGTCAGCGGCAGCGCCGCCACCCGCTATCCGCTGAGCAACACGCCCTGGACGCTGGCCTCGGTCGTCGACGTGGACGGATCGCCCGGGGCGGAGGTGGTGCTCAAGCAGGGCAACCAGCTCACGCTCGTCAAGCATTACGCGCGTACCACGGCCGCCATCTACATCGGCACCACCGCCTGGGACATCGGCGCATTCACCGACGTGGATGCCATTGCCGGCAACGAGATCGCGATCACCACGCCGACCCTGCTGCGCATCGTCTACCCGAGAACCGGCAGCATCACCGATCACTACATCGGCACCGCCTCCCACGTCGCCGCCGGCGCCATCGCCGACATGGACGGCCTGCCCGGCAACGAAATTCCGCTGGAGGCCGGCAGCAACCTGGTGGTCTACGGCCGCAATACGGGGTTGCGCACGAACTGGGTCACCAGCGGCACCAACTGGAAGATCTGCGCCGACATCGCCAACTGCGCCAGCGACATGAATGGCGTTGCCGGCGCCGAGCTGCTGCTCGCGCTACCCAGCGAAGTGAAGGTCTACTCGCTGAAGTCGGGCGCGCTGAACAGCTACTGGATCGGCAGCCAGTACGCGACCCTGGACAACGGCGTACGCGACCTCGATGGCTTGGCCGGCAACGACGTCGCGATGGCGCAGGGCGGTGGCAGCGGCAACCTGCTGATCCTGCGCCCGGCCGTCGGCACCTTGCAGACCATCAACGGCGCCGGCAGCTTCGGCAGCACGTGGACGCTGGTCGGCTACGCCAATCTCGACGGCGTGGCCGGGGATGAAATCCGCATCCGCTCCAACACCAACAACCGCGTCTACCGCGTGTATCCGCGCTCGGGCACCGTGTCGGTCGAATAAGCGCCGACCCGGCGCGGCCGCTGTCCGCGGCCGCGCCTCCGGGCAGCGACGGCGCGCGGACCAATGCCGCGATGCCGGTCGCTGCGGCTTCGCCCTGAGGCCGGTATTGATCCTGCGCGATTTTCTTGCCGTACGGCCGGCGTGGCAGTCATGCCGCCGCCGGCCGTCGCCGCGACGCTCAGCCCCAGCCGACCAGTGCCAGCTTGCCGATGGTGCTGCCCGATTCCAGCCGCCGGTGCGCGTCGCGCAGGTTTGCCGCGTCGATCGGCGCCAGCGTCTCGGTCAGCGTGGTGCGCAGTTCGCCGGCATCGACCAGGCTGGCGGTGCGCGCCAGGATCCGGTGCTGCTCGATCATGTCGGCGGTCTTGAAGCGCGCCCGCGCGAACATCATTTCCCAGTGGATGCCGATGCACTTGGCCTTGTACGGATCGCCGATGTGCAGCGCGCCGGCCGGTTCCACGATCAGCCCGACATGGCCTTGCGGCGCCACCAGTTCGCCGAGCGCCTCCCAGTAGCGGTCGGTGTCGGCCAGGTTCAACGCCGCGTCCACCTGGTCGATGCCCAATGCCTGCAGCTGCGGCGCCAGCGGCTGGCGGTGGTCGATCACGTGCCGCGCGCCCAGCTGCAGGCACCAGTCGCGGGTCTGCTGGCGCGAGGCGGTGGCGATGACCTCGAAGCCGGCGTGCCGCGCCAGCTGGATCGCGATCGAGCCGACCCCGCCGGCGCCGCCGATCACCAGCAGGCGGCGGCCGCGGTTGCGCTCGTCGTCGAAGTCGAACGGCATGCGCTGGAACAGCAGCTCCCATGCGGTCAGCGTGGTCAGCGGCAGCGCCGCGGCCTGGGCGAAATCCAGCGTCGCCGGCTTGCGCGCGACGATGCGCGCATCCACCAGCTGGTATTGCGCGTTGCTGCCGGCACGGGTGATGTCGCCGGCGTAGTACACCTCGTCGCCCGGCGCGAAGCCCTCGACGTCGGCGCCGACCGCCTCGACCACGCCGGCGGCGTCGTAGCCCAGCACCTTGGGCTGCGCTTCCACCTGCGGCTTGGGCGCGCGCACCTTGGTGTCGACCGGATTGACCGACACCGCCTCGACCCGCACCAGCAGGTCGAAACCGGTGGGCGCGGGCGGCCTGGGCAGGTCCGCATCGAACAGCGACTGCGGATCGTCGATCGGCAGGTAACGGGTGAGGGCGACGGCTTTCATGGTGTCTCCAGGCGTGGGGAAGTCGGTGATGGGCATGCGCTGCGCGGCCGGCTCACACCGGCCGCGGATTGCGTTCGGCGAAGCCGCGCTGGTGCCAGTACGGGTACGCCGGCACCGCCGCGCTGGCCGCGTCCAGCCGCTGCATCTGCGCGGCGTCGAGGTTCCAGCCGACCGCGCCCAGGTTCTGCCGCAGCTGCTCCTCGTTGCGCGCGCCGATGATGACGCTGCTCACCGTGGGCCGCTGCAGCAGCCAGTTCAGCGCGATCTGCGGCACGCTCTTGCCGGTCTCGGCGGCGATCGCGTCCAGCGCGTCGACCACCCGGTACAGGCGCTCGTCCTCGACCGGCGGGCCGGCCTCGGTGACCTTGCTGTTGTGCAGGCGGCTGCTGTCCGGCAGCGGCTGGCCGCGGCGGATCTTGCCGGTCAGCCGGCCCCAGCCCAGCGGGCTCCACACCACCGCGCCGACGCCCTGGTCCAGGCCCAGCGGCATCAGCTCCTCTTCGTAGTCGCGGCCGATCAGCGAGTAGTAGGCCTGATTGGCGACGTAGCGCGACCAGCCATAGCGGTCGGACACCGCCAGCGACTTCATCAGGTGCCAGCCGGAGAAGTTGGATACGCCCAGGTAGCGGAGCTTGCCGGCGCGGACCAGGTCGTCGAGCGTGGACAGGGTTTCCTCCACCGGCGTCTTGGCGTCGAAGCCGTGCAGCTGGAACAGGTCGATGTAGTCGGTGCCCAGGCGCTTGAGCGCCGCCTCGACCGCGCGCACCAGATGGAAGCGCGAGGAACCGACGCTGTTCGGGTCGTCGCGGTCGAAGCGGAACGTGGCCTTGGTCGAGATCAGCACCTGGTCGCGGCGGCCCTTGATCGCCGCGCCCAGCACCGACTCGGCGGCGCCGCCGGAATAGATGTCGGCGCTGTCGAACAGGTTGACGCCGGCTTCCAGACAGATGTCGATCAGGCGCCGCGCCTGGTCCACGTCCGAGTTGCCCCAGGAGGCGAAGAAATCGTCCGAGCCGGCGAAGGTGCCGGTGCCGAAGCTGAGCACGGGGACCTTGAAGCCGGAGGCGCCGAGATGACGGTATTCCATGGTGAGACTCCTTGATGCGGGGAAACGGTGGGGATGCGGAATCAGCGTGGCGAAGCGGACGCGGCGGGCGTGGCGGCCGGATCGCCGAGCACGCGCGCGGCGGCTTCGGCCATGGCGGCGTAGCCGGCGTCGCCGGGGTGCAGGTGATCGCCGGAATCGAACGCGGGCAGCATGCGGGTGGGGTGTGCGGGGTCGCGGAGCAGGGCGTCGAAATCGATGATCGCATCGAAACCGTTGCCATTTCGTATCCACGCATTGACCTGCTGGCGCACGCGTTCCTTGTCGGCGCTGTAGTAGCCGGCGATCGGCGTGTCCGGCAACGCGCCCTCGAACGGGGTCAGCGTGGCGCCGATCACGCGCAGGCCGCGCGCCTGCGCGCGCTGCAGCAACTGGCGGTAGCCGGCGATCAGCTCCTGCGCGGAGACGGGCGCATCGTCCGGCGCGAACGGCGTGGCGTACCAGCTGATGTCGTTGATGCCGATCAGCAGCACCAATGTGCGTACGCCCGGTTGCGCCAGCACGTCGCGGTCCAGCCGCGCCAGCGCGTTGCTGCCCATGCGGTCGCGCAGCACGCGGCCGCCGGAGATGCCGGCGTTGAGCACCGCCACGCGCTGGCCTGCCAGCCGCGTGGCGAGGTGGTCCGGCCAGCGCTGGTCGCGGCCCGCGGTGGAGGCGGCGCCATCGGTGATCGAATCGCCCAGCGCCACCACCGCGCCGGCGGCATCGGCGCGGCGCACCTGGATGCCGCTGACGAACAGGCGTACCGGCAGCGCGGCGGCGTCGCCCAGGGCGGCGTCCGCGGTGCGCTCGCCCGGCGCCAGCCAGGCGCTTTGCAGGCCTTCCCAATGGAAGGTGGACGGTGCGGTCGGCTGCGGCAGGTACAGGCTGACGCTGAGCCGGGCCAGGTCCGGCACGCGCAGCGCGACCGGATCGCTGAGCACCGGCGCGCCGGCCGGAATGGTCACCGCGCGCTGCCCGCCGAACCGCAGCTCGCGGTCCGAGCCGGGCACGGTCGCCGCGCCGTCGCCGGCCAGCGCCAGGCGTGCGGCGCCGATGTGCAGCGGTTCGCGTCCATAGGCGTTGGACAGCTCCACGCGCACTTCGTCGCCGCCCAGGCTGATCCGCGCCACCTGGCGCACGGTCTGCCGCCACAGGTTGAACGGGGTCTGGGTCGGAAACGGGAAGTCCGCCGCCCACAGCGGCTGCGGGCTGGCCTGCCAGGTCGCGATCCAGTCGCGCTCGGCGGCGCCCGCCGGCAACGCGAGCGCGCCCAGCAGGGTCGTGGCCAGCGCGGCCCGGCGCAGCTGGCCGTTCATGCCGCACCGCCCGCGGCGCATGCCGCCACCGCTGCAGGTTCCGGCGCAGGCGCGGGCGACAGGCGCAGCGCCAGCAAGGCCACCGCCAGGCCGGCCGCGGTGACCAGCGCCGCCGCCCACGGCAATTGCGCCAGGGTGCCGCCGTGGCCAATCACCAGCCCGCCGAGGCCGGCGCCCAGCGCATTGCCCAGGTTGAACGCGCCGATGTTCAGGCTCGACGCCAGGTGCCGGCCGGCATCGCCGGCCTTGCCCAGCACCCACAGCTGCAGCGGCGCCACCGTGGCGAACGCGGCCACCCCGAGCAGGCCGACCAGCAGCACCATCGCCGGCGCCGAGCGCAGCGCGAAGGCCAATGCCGCCAGCACCATCGCCAGCAGCCCGAGGGTCAGCGGCAGCGCCTGCCGCGGATGGCGGTCGGCCAGGCGCCCGCCGAGCAGGTTGCCGGCGATCATGCCGACCCCGAACACCAGCAGCAGCGGCGAGACCGCGCCCTCGCCCAGGCCGGTGACCCGGGTCAGGATCGGTTGGATGTAGGTGTAGACGGTGAACACGCCGGCATAGCCGAGCACCGTCGTCGCCAGCCCGAGCAGCACCGGCGCGCGGCCGACCGCGCGCAGTTCCGCGCGCAGCGGCGTGGCGGGCGCGGCGTCGCCGCTGGCCGGCACCAGCGCGGCGATCACCACGGTGGCCAGCAGGCCGATCGCGGCCACCGCCCAGAACGTCGCGCGCCAGCCGAACTGCAGGCCCAGCCAGGCGCCGGCCGGCACCCCGAGCAGGGTGGCGACGGTCAGCCCGGTGAACATGGTCGCGATCGCCGAGGCCTTGCGCTGCGGTGCCACCAGGCCGGTGGCGACCACCGCGCCGACGCCGAAGAAGGTGCCGTGCGCCAGCGAAGTGACCACCCGCGCCGCCATCAGCGTGGCGTAGTCCGGCGCCAGCGCGCAGGCCAGGTTGCCGGCGGTGAACACCAGCATCAGCGCCACCAGCACCCGCTTGCGCGGCCAGCGCCGGCTGGCCACGGTCAGCAGCGGCGCGCCGACGAACACGCCCAGCGCGTAGCCGGAAATCAGCAGCCCGGCGGCCGGCACGCTGACCTGCAGGTCGGCCGCGACCTGCAGCAGCAGGCCCATGATCACGAACTCGGTGGTGCCGATGCCGAACGCGCCGGCGGTCAGCGCGAACAGGGCCAGCGGCCGCCGCGGCGGCGGCGCGGCGGCGGGCGAAAGCGCGGGGGAGGGGGACATGGCGGAGACCGGAAGGCGGGAGGAGCACAGCCTAGGTCCGCGCTTTATCAGCAGAAACTGGCAATATGTTGAGTGACTTTCAACGGAATCGATAAAGTGGACCGGATCGGCGACATCGCCCTGTTCCTGCGCGTGCTCGACCTGGGCTCGATCAGCGCCGCCGCGCGCAGCCTGGACCTGTCGGTGGCGGTCGCCAGCCAGCGCCTGAAGCGGCTGGAGCGCGACCTCGGCGTGCGCCTGCTGCACCGGACCACGCGGCGCCTGCATCCCACGCCCGAAGGACTGCAGCTGGCCGAGCAGGGGCGCGCGCTGGTCGAGGACCTGGAGTCGCTGGCCGGCGGCCTGCGCGCCGCCGGCCACGCCGCCGCCGGCACCTTGCGGGTGACGATGTCGGCCTCGTTCGGGCGCCAGTACGTGTCGCCGCTGCTGCCGCAGTTCATGGCCCTGCACCCGCAGGTGCGGCTGAGCGTGCACCTGAGCGACAACGTGGTCGACCTAGTCAGCGAAGGCTTCGACCTGGCGATCCGGATCGGCGCGCTGCGCGATTCCAGCCTGGTGGCGCGGCGCCTGGCCGGCAACCGCCGCCTGCTGTGCGCGTCTCCCGACTACCTGCGCCGCCACGGCGAACCGGCGACCGCGGCGGACCTGGCCACGCACGCCTGCCTGCTGCTGACCGGCGCCGAGGGCCGCCAGGACACCTGGCGCCTGCACGGCGCCGAGGGCGAGGTGGCGGTCCGGGTGCGCGGTCCGCTGGAGTCCAACTTCGGCGAGGTGCTGCGCGATGCGGCGCTGAACGGCCAGGGCATCGCCCTGCACTCGGTGTGGCACGTGGCCGAGGACCTGCGCCGCGGGCGCCTGCGCCAGGTGCTGCCGCAGTACGCGATCGCCGAGACCGGCATCTACGCGGTGATGCCGCAGCGCCGGCTGGTGCCGCCGCGGGTGCGCGCCTTCGTCGAGTTCATGCAGGTTCAGCTGGCCGACCCGCCGCCCTGGGAGCGCCCGGGCTGAGATACCGGAACGACACGCCGGCGTACTGTCTACAGGCGCAGACAGCCGCCGAAGCACCGCATTGCATCATTTCATGAAGCTGTATACGGTGTATCCACGGCCGCTGAGGGTCTGGTCATGGGTTTCACATGTTACGCGCCTGTTAACGCCGTCTTCACCATGCCGAGCATAATGTGCGCGGCGATGGCGTGCGGAAACGGCCGTCTGGATGTGACGAGACATCTGTAACTGAACCATGCCCTATCGGTTTCTATATCCCCGAAACAAGGAGCTGTATTAATGAACAAGAAAATTCTCACCGCCGCGTTGCTGGGCGGTCTGGCCGTCGCCCAGGCAGCGTCCGCACAGGAATTCGACGACCGCTGGTACCTGACCGGTTCGGCTGGTTTCAACTTCCAGAACAATGATCGCGGCACCAACGATGCCCCGTTCGTCACCCTGGGCCTGGGCAAGTTCGTCAGCCCCAACTGGTCGATCGACGGTGAGCTGAACTATCAGAACCCGAACTTCGACGACAACCAGGACCTGAACTGGAGCCAGTACGGCATCTCGTTCGACCTGCGTCGCCACTTCATCCAGGAAGGCCGCGGCTGGAACCCGTACCTGCTGTTCGGCCTGGGCTACCAGCGCTCGGAAGAAGAGTTCGACACCGGCGCCGCCGTGTCCCCGGGCCAGCGCAAGGACGGCAACTTCGCCGCCAAGGCCGGCGTCGGCCTGCAGACCACCTTCGACAAGCGCGTTGCCGTGCGTGCCGAAGTGGCCTACCGCGCTGACTTCGACGACCAGAGCATCAACCCGGCCCTGGCCGGCGAAGACAAGGACTGGTTCGGCGACGTGCTGGCCTCGGTCGGCGTCGTGATCCCGCTCGGCCCGCCGCCGTCGGCTCCGGTTGCCGCTCCGGCTCCGACCGCTGCCCCGAGCTGCGCGGACATGGATGACGACGGCGACGGCGTCAACAACTGCGACGACAAGTGCCCGGCTTCGCAGCCTGGCCAGACCATCGGTCCGGACGGTTGCCCGGTGCCGGTGTCGATCGACCTGAAGGGCGTGAACTTCGACTTCAACAAGTCGACCCTGCGTCCGGACGCGATCGCGATCCTGAGCGAGGCCACCGAGATCCTGAAGCGTTACCCCGACCTGAAGGTCGAGGTCGCCGGTCACACCGACTCGAAGGGTACCGACGCCTACAACCAGAAGCTGTCGGAGCGTCGCGCGACTGCGGTGTACGACTACCTGACCAAGAACGGCGTGGACGCTTCGCGTCTGGTCGGTCCGATCGGCTACGGCGAGAGCCGCCCGATCGCGCCGAACACCAACCCGGATGGTTCGGACAATCCGGAAGGCCGTGCGAAGAACCGTCGTACCGAGCTGAACGTCCAGAACTGATCGGACGCTTCATGTCTCAAGCAAAGCCCGGCCTCGCGCCGGGCTTTGCCTTTGTGGGGTGCGGGAACGCCGCGCTGCCTCTGCAGGAGCGGCTTCAGCCGCGACCGGGAAAAGCCCGGTCGCGGCTGAAGCCGCTCCTGCAGGGTCGCATGGCTGAAACACCGAACAGCGCCCACCAAGCTGAACTTTTTCAGCCTCCCCAGTTATTTAGCGTATGCAGTGCCGGTATTGGTTGAAACTGCGCCGGGCCCTGCCTACACTCGCGGCGTCGTCTCGCCTGAATGGAAAAAAACCGATGCTGCGTATCGTTACGGCCGGCCTGCTTGGCCTGGCGCTGATTCCTGCCGCCCATGCCGCACCGGATTGTTCCGGCGACGTTCTGCCCAAGCCGCTGCCGTTGCCCGCCACGGTCGGTGCGCCGGTCGCCTCCGAGCTGTCCACGCGCAACCTGCAGCTGGGCATGCCCAGCGGCGTGCTGGCGCAGGGCTACAGCAGCGACCAGTCGCTGGACCGCGTGCTGCTGCGCCTGCGTGCCGAGGGCTGCCAGAGCCTGGCCAACGCGATCCCCGCCGGCGGCGCGGTGAAGCCGAACGACCCGGCCGCCTACAAGCCGACCACCGCGTTCGACAACACGCCCTGGCGGTTCGACATGAGCCAGAACGGCAAGCGCATGACCGCCGAGGAATTCGACGCCTGGATGAAGGCGCGCGGCGTGCGCGTGGTCAAGGCGCGTCCGGCCGCAGCGGCGGTGCCTGCCGTGGCGGCGCCCGACGCGGCCAAGCCGGCCGACAAGCAGTAAGCGCG
This sequence comes from Xanthomonas sp. AM6, assembly GCF_025665335.1. NCBI lineage: Bacteria > Pseudomonadati > Pseudomonadota > Gammaproteobacteria > Lysobacterales > Lysobacteraceae > Xanthomonas > Xanthomonas sp. AM6. The sequence goes on along the minus strand of NZ_CP106869.1, from coordinate 3,704,064 downwards.
GCGCGCGGTCGCCGGCCGCGCCTGCGCACGAAGCGCGAGCGGTGAAGCCTCCGCGTTCCCGCCGCCCGGCGCCGCGTCCCGCGGCGTCTGCGGTCAGTGCCGCGCCGAGACCGCGCGGCGCCGCTGCCGGCGAGGCCCGCCACGGCCTGGCGCGCACCTTGTCCAAGCTCGGCCTGTGCTCGCGCACCGAGGCCGCGCGCTGGATCGCCGCCGGCCGCGTCGCGGTCGACGGGCGCACCGTCACCGATCCCGAATTCCCGATCCTGCGCGGCCGCCACCGGCTGGCGCTGGACGGCGTGCCGCTGGCCGCGAGCCGGCGCATCTACCTGATGCTCAACAAGCCGCGCGGCCTGGTCACCACCGCGCAGGACGAGCGCGGCCGCGACACCGTCTACCGCTGTTTCGATGGCGCCGGGCTGCCCTGGCTGGCCCCGGTCGGGCGCCTGGACAAGGCCAGCGAAGGGCTGCTGCTGTTCTGCAACGATCCGCAGTGGGCGGCGCGGGTCACCGACCCGGCCAGCGGCCCGGACAAGACCTACCACGTGCAGGTCGATGCCGTGCCGGACGCGGCGCTGCTCGCGCGCATGTGCGCCGGCGTGGTGGTCGACGGCGAGCCGCTGCGCGCCAGGCAGGCGCGGCTGCTGCGCCAGGGCGACAGGCACGCCTGGCTGGAAGTGGTACTGGACGAGGGCCGCAACCGGCAGATCCGGCGCCTGCTCGAGGCGCTGGGCCTGGGTGTGCTGCGCCTGGTGCGCGTGGCGATCGGTCCACTGGTATTGGGCGAACTGGGCAAGGGCGGCTGGCGCGAACTCAGTGCCGACGAAGTCAGGGCGCTGGCGCCGGCGGCGGACGCCAGCGCGCCAGCCGCGCGCTGAGCAGGGTGGCGACCACCTCGCTCAGCGCGCGCATCCTGCGGGCCGCGCGCGTCGTGGCGGCGGCCCTTGGCGTGGTTGCAGCCGGCGCAGGCCAGGGCGAGGTTGCGCGCCGCGTTCGGTTCGCCGCCGGTCAGCTCGCACAGCGCGGCCGCGGCGCGGCGGCCGAACCAGGCCTGCGGCACCACGTGTTCCAGCGTGCTGTGGCCCAGCGGTTCGCCGTCGGCGCGCAGGCGCAGGCGCCGGCGGCAATGCAGGCAGCGCGTCTCCCAGGCGCCGTCCACCGCCTGCGCCTGCGCGTCGGTCTGCGCCGCCAGCAACAGCCGTTGGCGCAGCGCCGCGCGCATGCTCAGGCGGGGATGACGTTCAACTCGCGGCCGATGCGCACGAACGCGTCGATCGCCCGGTCCAGCTGCGCGCGGGTGTGCGCGGCGCTGATCTGGGTGCGGATCCGCGCCTGCCCCTTGGGCACCACCGGGAAGAAGAAGCCGATCGCGTAGATGCCTTCCTCCAGCAGCCGCTCGGCGAAGCGCTGCGCCAGCGGCGCGTCGTACAGCATCACCGGGCAGATCGGGTGGGTGCCGGGCTTGATGTCGAAGCCGGCCGCGGCCATGCGCTCGCGGAAGTAGGCGGTGTTCTCAGCCAGCTGCGCGCGCAGCTCGCCGGCCGCGTCCAGCATCGCGAACGCCTTGATCCCGGCGGCGACCACGTGCGGCGGCAGCGAGTTGGAGAACAGGTACGGGCGCGAGCGCTGGCGCAGCAGTTCGATCACCTCGCGGCGGCCGGTGGTGAAGCCGCCCAGCGCGCCGCCCATGGCCTTGCCCAGGGTGCCGGTGAAGATGTCGATCCGGTCCATCACTCCCTTGACCTCGGCCGAGCCGCGGCCGGTCGCGCCGAGGAAGCCGGTGGCGTGGCATTCGTCGATGTGCACCAGCGCGTTGTACTTCTTCGCCAGCGCGGTGATCTGGTCCAGCGGGGCGATGAAGCCGTCCATCGAGAACACGCCGTCGCTGGTGATCAGCTTGGTCTTGCAGCCGGCCGCGTCGGCGGCCTGCAGCTGCGCCTCCAGGTCGGCCATGTCGCAGTTGGCGTAGCGGAAGCGCTTGGCCTTGCACAGGCGCACGCCGTCGATGATCGAGGCGTGGTTGAGCGCGTCGGAGATGATCGCGTCGGCCTCGCCGAGCAGCGGTTCGAACAGCCCGCCGTTGGCGTCGAAGCAGGCGGCGTAGAGGATGGTGTCCTCGGTGCCGAAGAACGCGGCGATCTGCGCTTCCAGCTGCTTGTGCAGGTCCTGGGTGCCGCAGATGAAGCGCACCGAGGCCATGCCGAAGCCGTGGCTGTCCAGCGCGTCCTTGGCCGCCTGGATCAGCTCCGGGTGGTCGGCCAGGCCCAAGTAGTTGTTGGCGCAGAAGTTCAGCACCGTGCGGCCGCCGGCCAGGGCGATCTCGGCCGATTGCGGGCCGACGATGATGCGTTCGGACTTGAACAGGCCCTGCGCGCGGATCGCGTCCAGTTCGTCGGCGTAGTGCTGGGTAAGGCTGGAATCGGTCATGACGGGCACGCGCAGGGGAAAGAAGCGAAGATTTTAACGCGGCGTGTGCGAAGGTCGGCGGGCGTCATGCACAAATGGCATAAGCATCGGCGGCGAAGTCATTTCACCGCGCCAATGCGGCTGCGCAGCATGGCGCACTGGCCGCGACGCGCGCGGCCGGACCGCCTGCGTCGCCCGCCCCTCACTCCGGAGATCCGCCCATGCCCAGCCTCCTGCCGCGCCGATTCAGCCCGCTGCTCGCGCTCGCGCTGTGCGCGTTCGCCGGCAGCGCTGCCGCGCGCGACGTGCAGTTGCTCAACGTGTCCTACGATCCCACGCGCGAGCTGTACCGCGACTACAACGCGGCCTTCGCCAAGCACTGGGAGCAGACCCACGGCGGCGACAAGGTCACCGTGGAGACCTCCCACGGCGGCTCCGGCAAGCAGGCGCGCTCGGTCATCGACGGGGTCGAGGCCGACGTGGTGACGCTGGCGCTGGCCTACGACGTGGACGCGATCGCCGAGAAGGGCAAGCTGATCGATCCGGGCTGGGCCAAGCGCCTGCCCGACAACAGCGCGCCGTACACCTCCACCATCGTGTTCCTGGTGCGCAAGGGCAATCCGAAGAAGATCAAGGACTGGCCGGACCTGCTGCGCACCGGCGTGTCGGTGATCACCCCGAACCCGAAGACCTCCGGCGGCGCGCGCTGGAACTACCTGGCCGCCTGGGCCTACGCCGACCACATCTTCAAGGGCGACCGCGAGCGCATCCTCGGCTACATGCGCGCGCTGTTCCGCAACGTGCCGGTGCTGGACACCGGCGCGCGCGGCGCCACCACCACCTTCGTCCAGCGCGGCATCGGCGACGTGCTGCTGGCCTGGGAGAACGAGGCGTTCCTGGCCCAGGAGGAACTGGGCAAGGACAAGTTCGAGATCGTGGTGCCGAAGCTGTCGATCCTGGCCGAGCCGTCGGTGGCGGTGGTCGACAAGAACGTGGACAAGCACGGCACCCGCGCCGTCGCCGAGGAGTACCTGAAGTACCTGTACTCGCCGGAAGGGCAGAAGATCGCGGCCAGGCACTACTACCGCCCGCGCCACCCCGAGTACGCCGACCGCGCCGACGTCGCACGCCTGCCGAAGGTGCAGCTGGTGACCATCGACCAGCAGTTCGGGTCCTGGGCCAAGGCCCAGGCCGAGCATTTCAACGATGGCGGCCTGTTCGACCAGATCCAGGCGAGCAAGTGACGCAATGGCAGTGAACGCATGGCAGTGAACGCCGCCGCGGTCGCACGCCCCCGCTCGCGGCGCAGGGTGATCCCCGGGCTCGGCCTGAGCCTGGGGATCACCCTGGCCTGGCTGGGGCTGGTGGTGCTGATCCCGCTGCTGGGCGTGGTGCTCAAGACCAGCGGCCTGGGCTGGCACGGGGTGTGGCAGGTGTGGAGCGAACCGCGGGTGCTGTCGGCGCTGCGGGTCAGCTTCGGCACCGCGTTCGCCGCCGCCGCGTTCAACGCGGTGATGGGCACCTGGGTGGCCTGGGTGTTCGTGCGCTACCGCTTCCCCGGCAAGCGCCTGTTCGACGCGATGATCGACCTGCCGTTCGCGCTGCCGACCGCGGTGGCCGGCATCGCGCTGACCGCGCTGTACGGCGGCAACGGCTGGGTCGGCCGCTGGCTGGAACCGTTGGGGCTGAAGATCGCCTACACCCAGCTCGGCATCGTGGTGGCGCTGGTGTTCGTCGGCCTGCCGTTCGTGGTGCGGATCGTGCAGCCGGTGCTGGCCGAGGCCGAGCGCGAACTGGAAGAGGCCGCGGCCACGCTCGGCGCCGGTCGCTGGCAGACCATCCGCCGCGTGGTATTGCCGGGGCTGTGGCCGGCGGTGCTGACCGGCTTCGCGCTGGCCTTCGCGCGCGGCGTCGGCGAGTACGGCTCGGTGATCTTCATCGCCGGCAACCTGCCCAACGCCACCGAGATCGCGCCGCTGCTGATCACCATCCGCCTGGAGGAGTTCGACTATGCCGGCGCCACCGCGATCGCCGCGGCGATGCTGCTGCTGTCGTTGCTGATGCTGTTGCTGGTCAACGGCGTGCAGGCGCGGTTCGCGCGGCGCGGCCTGGCGGCGCACTGAGATGAGCGATACCGTGTCCACGTTGACCCTGCCGTTTTCGGAGAATGCGTTGAGCGCATCGCCGCCCGTCCGCCGCCGCGCCGCGTCGGTCACCACCGAGCCGTGGTGGGTGCAGGCGCTGCTGATCCTCGGCGCGTTGGGCTTCCTGCTGGCGTTCCTGTTCCTGCCGCTGCTGCTGGTGTTCGTCGAAGCGTTGCGCGGCGGGCTGGGCGTGTTCTGGCGGGCGGTGTCCGATCCCGATGCGCTGGCCGCGATCCGCCTGACCCTGCTGGTGACCGCGATCGTGGTGCCGTTGAACCTGGTGTTCGGCGTGGCCGCGGCGTGGGCGGTGAGCAAGCACCGCTTTCCCGGCAAGCGCCTGCTGGTGAGCCTGATCGACCTGCCGTTCTCGGTGTCGCCGGTGGTCGCCGGCCTGGTCTTCATCCTGATCTTCGGCCGCAACGGTTGGGCCTGGCCGTTGATCGACGAGGGCTGGCGGCTGCACCTGCCGGTGTTCGGCGAGGTGCTGCTGCAGCTGCCGCGGATCGTGTTCGCGCTGCCCGGCATCGTGCTGGCGACGACCTTCGTCACCTTCCCGTTCATCGCCCGCGAGCTGATGCCGCTGATGGAGCAGCAGGGCAGCGACGAGGAACTGGCGGCGCTGAGCCTGGGCGCCAGCGGCTGGCAGATGTTCTGGCGGGTGACCATGCCCAACATCCGCTGGGGCCTGCTGTACGGCGTGCTGCTGTGCAGTGCGCGGGCGATGGGCGAGTTCGGCGCGGTGTCGGTGGTGTCCGGGCACATCCGCGGCCGCACCAACACGCTGCCGCTGCATGTGGAAATCCTCTACAACGAATACGCCTACAGCGCCGCGTTCGCCTGCGCCAGCCTGCTGGCGCTGACCGCGCTGCTGACGTTGGCGCTGAAGTCCTACCTGGAATGGCGCCACGGCGAATCGCTGGCCGCCAATCACCGACACTGAGGTTGCGATGACCATCCGCGTACAGCACCTGGGCAAGCGATTCGACGCGTTCGTCGCGCTCGACGACGTCAGCCTGGACATCCACCAGGGCGAGCTGCTGGCGCTGCTCGGGCCGTCGGGCTCGGGCAAGACCACGCTGCTGCGGGTCATTGCCGGGCTCGAACACGCCGACGCCGGGCGCGTGCTGATCGACGGCGAGGACGCGACCGGCCTGCCGGTGCAGTCGCGCCGGGTCGGCTTCGTGTTCCAGCACTACGCGCTGTTCCGGCACATGAACGTGCGCGACAACATCGCCTTCGGCCTGCGCGTGCGCCGCGGCGCCGAGCGCCTGGCCGAGCCGCGGATCCGCGAACGGGTCAGCGAGTTGCTGGCGCTGGTGCAGCTCGACGGGCTGGAATCGCGCTATCCCACGCAGCTGTCCGGCGGCCAGCGCCAGCGCGTGGCGCTGGCCCGCGCGCTGGCGATCGAGCCGCGCGTGCTGCTGCTGGACGAACCGTTCGGCGCGCTCGACGCGCAGGTGCGGCGCGACCTGCGGCGCTGGCTGCGCGAACTGCACGACCGCACCGGGCTGACCACCGTGTTCGTCACCCACGACCAGGAAGAGGCGCTGGAACTGGCCGACCGCGTGGCGATCCTCAACCGCGGGCGCATCGAGCAGCTCGGCAGCCCGGCCGATGTCTACGACCGCCCGGTGTCGCCGTTCGTGTACGGCTTCGTCGGCGCGGTCAACCGGCTGCCGGCGCAGCTGCACGACGGCCAGCTGCAGGTCGCCGGGCTGGCGCTGCCGGCGCCGGACACGCCCTTGTCCAGCGGCCCGGTCGACCTGTACGTGCGCCCGGAGGACCTGGCCCCCGGCGACAGCGGCTGGGCGGCGACGGTGCTGTCCTCGCAGCGCAGCGGCTCGCGCCTGCGCCTGCGCGCGCAACTGGCGCACGGCCAGGACGAAGTGGAAGTGGAACTGCCGGCCGGCGAGGGCACGGCGCGCTATGCGCCGGGCCAGGTGCTGCAGCTGAGCGCGCGCCGCTTCGGCCTGTTCGCGCAGCGCGGCTAGGATCCGTCCGGATCCGCGGGGCAGCGGCGCTTGCGCGTTTTCGACCGAGTTTGTCGCCAAGCGGCTGGTTGTGGGAGCGACTTCGGCCGCGACGGGGCTCTCCCGGGAAAGGCCCTGTCGCGACTGAAGTCGCTCCTACAGGGAGCAGTTGCCGGCAGGTCTGGCCAGCGCCGAGCGTGGGGCATGACGTAGACAAGCTTTGACCTCACGCACGCCGGCGCCGGGCCTGCAATGACTGGTTTGTCTTGAAAGTGTTGCACTGCAAGAAAAAAGCGGTTAAAAAAGTGTGAAGCCAGTGCAGGGGCAAGGCGCTGGAACCACCCCTCGACAAACCGCAGGAGAATGACCGGTGAACAAGATCAAGCTTGGTGTCGCCCTGGCCGTGGTGCTGGCCGCCTCCCCGCTGAGTGCCCTGGCCCAGGACGAGGCGCCTGCCTCGCCGATCACCGGTTCCTACGGCGTGGTCAGCGACTACGTGTTCCGCGGCGTCTCGCAGACCGACGAAGGCGTCGCGTTCCAGGCCGGCCTCACCTACACCTCGCCGTTCGGCCTGTACGTCGGCACCTGGGGCTCCAACGTCGATTTCGGCGAAGGCGATCCGGACTGGGAAGTGGACGGCTTCATCGGCTACAACGTCGACTTCGCCGAGAACTGGAACTTCGACGTGATGCTCAACCGCTACGGCTACCCCGGCGCAGGCGGTTCCAACTACAACGAGCTGATCACCAAGACCAAGTTCCTGGACACCTACGCGCTGACCGTCGCCTACACCGACGACGTCTACGGCCTGGACGAGGACAGCTTCTACTACGCGCTGGACGGGAACTGGACCCTGCCGCACGACTTCACCATCGGCGCGCACGTCGGCCGCACCACCTATGCCAGCGCGCTGGTCGATTACCAGGACTACACCGACTACAGCGTCAGCGTCGGCAAGGCGCTCGGCCCGCTGGCGCTGAGCGTGGGCTACTACGACACCGACGACAAGGGCAACCAGAACTTCGGCGAGAAGCTGGCCGACCACCGCGTCGTGGTGTCGGGCACGATCGCGTTCTGATCCGCACCGCATCGTCGCGAACGAAGAAGGGCGCCCATGGCGCCCTTCTTTTTTGTGCGATGGCCAGGACGACGACGCAGACCCGGGCGGCGAGGCGGCGACATCGCCGCCGCGCCAGGCATCACCAGCTCAGTACCACCTTGCCGGCCTTGCCTTCCTCCATCAGGTCGAAGCCCTTCTGGAATTCGTCGATGGTCAGCTGGTGGGTGAGCACCTTGCCGAGCGGGAAGCCGGACAGCACCAGCTGGGTCATCTTGTACCAGGTCTCGTACATCTTGCGGCCGTAGATGCCCTGCACGGTCAGGCCCTTGAAGATGATCTTGTCCCAGTCGGCGCCGGCGCCGCGCGGCATGATGCCGAGCATGGCGATCTTGCCGCCGTGGTACATGCAGTCGAGCATGTCGTTGAACGCGCGCGGGTTGCCGCTCATCTCCAGGCCCACGTCGAAGCCTTCCATGTGCAGGTCGGCCATCACGTCCTTGAGCGACTGGTTGGCGACGTTGACCACGCGGGTGGCGCCCATGTCGGCGGCGAGCTTGAGGCGGAAGTCGTTGACGTCGGTGACCACCACGTTTCGCGCGCCGATGTGCTTGCAGATGCCGGCGGCGATGATGCCGATCGGGCCGGCGCCGGTGATCAGCACGTCCTCGCCGATCACGTCGAATTCCAGCGCGCAATGCGCGGCGTTGCCGTACGGGTCGAAGAAGGCGGCCAGCTCGGACGGGATCTGGTCCGGGATCGGCCACAGGTTGGAAGCCGGCATCACCATGTACTCGGCGAAGGCGCCGTTGACGTTGACGCCGATGCCGACCGTGTTCGGGCACAGGTGCGGGCGGCCGCCGCGGCAGTTGCGGCAATGGCCGCAGACGATGTGGCCTTCGGCCGACACGCGCTGGCCGACCTGATAGCCGCTGACCGCCGAGCCGAGCTCGGCGATGCGGCCGACGAACTCGTGGCCGATGGTCAGGCCGGGCTTGATCGTGCGCTGGCTCCATTCGTCCCACAGGTAGATGTGCAGGTCGGTGCCGCAGATCGCGGTCTTCTCCAGCTTGATCAGCACTTCGTTGGGGCCGGGCACCGGCACCGGCACCTGTTCCAGCCAGATGCCCTTGGCTGCGTCGCGCTTGACCAGCGCCTTCATTGTTTGCGCCATGGCGGTGCAAGACTCGGGGTTGAGAGGGCGCGAAGTATAAGCCGCCCGCAGGCGCGCCAATGTTGCGGCGCGGGCGGGGTGCCGTTGGTCACGGCCGCGGCGCCGGTTGCATTTGTTACAATCTAACGTCTGTCTAACGTTAGTCGCGAAGGAATCCACTCGATGCGCTCGAACCTGTTGGCTGTCGCCGTTGTCGCTACCCTGGCCTGTGCCCCGGCCGCCCGTGCCGGCGAAGGCATGTGGGTGCCGCAGCAATTGCCGGAGATCGCCGGCCCGTTGCAGCAGGCCGGCCTGAAGCTGTCGCCGCAGCAGCTGGCCGACCTGACCGGCGATCCGATGGGCGCGGTGGTGTCGCTGGGCGGCTGCACCGCCAGCTTCGTGTCCCCGCAAGGCCTGGTGGTGACCAATCACCACTGCGCCTACGGCGCGATCCAGCTCAACTCCACGCCGCAGAAGAACCTGATCCGCGACGGCTTCAGCGCGGCCAGCAACGGCGCCGAGCTCAGCGCCGGGCCGAACGCGCGCATCTACGTGCTCGACCGCATCACCGACGTCACCGGGCAGGCCAGGGCGGCGATGGCCGCCGCCGGCACCGACGCGCTCAAGCGCACGCAGGCGCTGGAGGCCTTCGACAAGGCCCAGGTCGCGGCCTGCGAAGCCGAGGCCGGCTACCGCTGCGAGCTGTACAGCTTCTCCGGTGGCAACACCTACCGCCTGTTCCGCACCCTGGAGATCCGCGACGTGCGCCTGGCGTACGCGCCGCCGTCGGGGATCGGCAAGTTCGGCGGCGACGTCGACAACTGGATGTGGCCGCGCCACACCGGCGATTTCTCGTTCTACCGCGCCTATGTCGGCAAGGATGGCAAGCCGGCCGCCTACGCCAAGGACAACGTGCCGTACCAGCCCAGGCATTTCCTCAAGTTCGCCGACCAGCCGCTGGGCGCCGGCGACTTCGTGATGGTGGCCGGCTATCCGGGCCGCACCAACCGCTACGCATTGGCCTCCGAATTCGACGCCACCGCCAACTGGGCCTATCCGACCGCCGCGCGCCAGTATCGCGACGTGATCGCGCTGGTGCAGCAGGCCGGCAAGCAGGACCCGGACATCCAGGTGAAGTACGCGGCGACGGTGGCCAGCTGGAACAACGTCGCCAAGAACTACGAAGGGCAACTGGAGGGTTTCAAGCGCATCGACGCGGCCGCGCAGAAGCAGGCCGAGGAACGCGCGGTGCTGGCCTGGCTCAAGCGCCAGGGCCGCGACGGCAAGGCGGCGCTGCAGGCGCATGCGCAGCTGCTGACGCTGGGCGAGCAGGCCAAGGCCACCCGCGACCGCGACCTGGTGCTGCGCCAGCTGCGCCGCACCGGCGTGCTCGGCAGCGCGGTGTCGCTGTACCGCCTGGCGATCGAGCGCGCCAAGCCCGATGCCGAGCGCGAGCCCGGCTACCAGGAGCGCGACCTGCCGGAGATCGAGGGCGCGCTGAAGCAGATGGAGCGCCGCTACGTCGCGTCGATGGACGGGCAACTGCAGCGCTACTGGTTCGACCAGTACCTGAAGCTGCCGAAGGCGCAGCGCCTGCCCGCCCTGGACCAGTGGCTGGCCGGCGCCGACGCGCAGGCCGCCGCGGCGCGCCTGGCCGGCACCGGGCTGGGCAGCACCGAGGAACGCCTGAAGTGGCTGCGCGCCGATCGCGCCGCGTTCGAATCCAGCGACGATCCGGCGCTGCGCTACGCGGTCGCGCTGATGCCGGCGCTGCTGCAGATCGAGCGCGAGGAAAAGCGCCGCGAGGGCGAGGAACTGCTGGCGCGTCCGCGTTACCTGCAGGCGCTGGCCGACTACAAGAAGAGCCAGGGCGAGTCGGTGTACCCGGACGCCAACTCCTCGCTGCGCATCACCTTCGGCAACGTCAAGGGCTACGCGCCCAAGGACGGCGTGGCCTACACCCCGTTCACCACGCTCGAAGGCGTGCTGGCCAAGGACACCGGTGCCGATCCGTTCGATTCGCCCAAGGCCCTGCTCGACGCGGCCAAGGCCAAGCGCTACGGCGGACTGGAGGACAAGCGGCTGGGCTCGGTGCCGGTCAACTTCCTGTCCGACCTGGACATCACCGGCGGCAACTCCGGTTCGCCGGTGCTCGACGCGCAGGGCAAGCTGGTCGGCCTGGCGTTCGACGGCAACTGGGAGTCGGTGAGCTCCAACTGGGTGTTCGACCCGGCGATGACCCGGATGATCGCGGTCGATGCGCGCTACCTGCACTGGATCATGCAGGAAGTGGCGCCGTCGCCGCGGCTGCTGAAAGAGCTGAACCTGAAGCAGTAGGCGCAGGGCAGGGCGGCGGCGTGCGGTCGCCGCCACCGCGCGGCCTGCCCGCCGCTAAACGGCGGCGATGGCGGTCGCGGAGCGGGATGCGGTTCGGGGGTTTCCGGCGACGGAGCAGGTATCATGCCGCTCCGTTTTCGTTCGCGAGACGGACCTCTCCCCCAACGGAATTCCAGCGCATGCGCATCCTGCTCGCTCGCCACGGCGAAACCCCGTGGAACGCCGAAGGCCGCTACCAGGGCCAGATCGACATCGCGTTGTCGCCAGTCGGCGAAGCGCAGGCGCAGGCGCTGGGCGCACGCTTGCGCGAGGTACCGCTGACCCGCGCGGTGGCCTCGCCGCTGTCGCGCGCGCAGAGCACGGCCCGCTACGCGCTGGGCGCGCAACGCGAAGCGATGCTGCTGACCGATCCGGACCTGCAGGAAATCGCCCACGGCGAATGGGAAGGCCTGCTCGCCAGCGAGATCAACGACAAGGATCCGGCGCGGCTGCGCGCCTGGCGCGAGGAGCCGGACACGGTGCTGATGCCGGGCGGCGAATCGCTGCGCCAGGTGCTGGACCGTTCCTGGCGCGGCCTGACCCGCGCCGCCGAGGGCCTGGGCGAGGACGACACCTTGCTGGTGGTGGCGCACGACGCGGTCAACCGGGTGATCCTGTGCCGGGTGCTGGGCCTGCCGATCGCCAAGCTGTGGAGCTTCCGCCAGGCGCCGACCACGCTGAACCTGCTCGAAGGCCCGGACGTGGAACACCTGGAAGTGGTGCGCCTGAACGACTGCGCGCACCACACGCCGTTCTTCGGCGAGGCCAAGCACCGGGCGCTGTAGGTACGACGAAATCCGCGATCTGGATTGCAGTTCCGAGTCCAGCCTCGTGCATGGTGTTGCTTTGCTTCTTTGCTTTTGCTTCTCGGGTCCCGTGAGCCGCGGCACTTGGTCTGGGCGAAAACCCCGAAGGGGCGGCGCGCACGATGCGCGCCGTTTTTCGATGGCACAAGGATGTGCCTTCGAAAAATGCCCAGGCCAAGTGCGAACCCGGAGCGCGAAGCGCGGAGGGCGCGGCGCCCGGGTGTGCTTTCTTTTGGTTACTTTTCTTTGCACAAGCAAAGAAAAGTGACTCGCGCGTCAGCGCGAAAGCTTTGCTTCTTCGAGGCGTGTGATCGGAACACACCTCATCGAAAGGCTGGAAATACACAGATGAAAACCCTCCACGAATGGCTCGCCTACATCGAGCAGCAACACCCGCAGGACATCGCGATGGGCCTGGAGCGCGTGCGCGCGGTGGCCGAGCGCATGCGCCTGACCCGGCCGGCGAAGAAAGTCATCACCGTCGGCGGCACCAACGGCAAGGGCTCGACCGTGGCCTTCGTCGAGGCGATCGCGCGTGCCGGCGGCTGGACGGTGGGCAGCTACACCTCGCCGCACCTGCTGCGCTACAACGAGCGCGTGCGCATCGGCGGCGAAGAGGCCAGCGATGCGCAACTGGTGGCGGGCTTCGAAGCGGTGGACGCCGCGCGCGGCGATACGCCGCTGACCTATTTCGAGTACGGCACGCTGGCGGCGCTGTGGCTGTTCGAGCAGGCCGGGCTGGACCTGGCGGTGCTGGAAGTGGGGCTGGGCGGGCGCCTGGACGCGGTGAACCTGATCGACGCCGACGTGGCGGTGATCACCACCGTCGACATCGACCACACCGACTGGCTGGGCACCGACCGCGAGGCGATCGGCGCGGAGAAGGCCGGCATCGCGCGGCCGTGGAAGCCGCTGGTGCTGGGGGAGATCGATCCGCCGTCGAGCGTGCTGCGCCGCGCCTATGCGATCGGCGCCAACGCGATCCGCGCCGGCAGCGATTTCTTCCACGAGCCGATCGACGCCGAGCAGTGGCGCTGGCGCGACGTCGGCACCGAACTGGAGCTGCCGTGGCCGCAGCTGCGCGCGCCGGTGCAGCGCGCCAATGCCGCCACCGCCATCGCCGCGCTGCGCGCGCTGCGCAAGGCCTTGCCGCGCACCGCCTACGCCGAGGGCATCGCCGCGGCGCGGCTGCGCGGGCGCCTGCAGCCGTTCGCGCGCGACGGGGTGGAATTGCTGGTCGACGTCGGCCACAACCCGCAGGCCGCGCGCGAGCTGGCCGCGGCGCTGCAGGCGACGCCGTGCGCCGGCAGCACCCGCGCGGTGTTCGCCGCGCTGGCCGACAAGGACGCGGCCGGCGTGGTGCAGGCGCTGGCCGGGCAGGTCGCCGCCTGGCATCTGGCCGGGCTGCCCGGCCCGCGCGGGCAGAGCGGCGCGCAGCTGCAGGCGCGCCTGGCCGGCACCGACGCGGCCGTCGGCATGGTCGCCGACAGCGTGGCGCAGGCGCTGCAGCAGGCCCTGGCGCAGGCGCGGCCGGGCGACCGGGTGCTGGTCTTCGGCTCGTTCCACACCGCGGCCGACGCCTTGCACTGGCTGCATTCAGCCGGCTGACCCCGCCCGCCGCCGGCCCGACCTTATAATCGCGGCGGCACTCCGCCATGCCGCCCCCTCAAGCTTTCCGTGGATACCGTCCTGAAACAGCGACTGATTGGCGCCCTCGTCCTGGTGGCGCTCGCCGTGATCTTCCTGCCGATGCTGGTCAAGGGCCCCGCGCCCGACAGCGGCGTCGCCAATGTCCCGCTGAAGGCCCCGGACGCGCCGGCCGACGGCCAGTTCCAGACCCGCGAGCTGCCGCTGGTGACGCCGGGCGACGCGCCCAGCGGCGGCGCCGTGGGCATGGCCAGCGCGCCGGCCGCGGCGCCGGCGCCGGTGCAGGACAACCCCGATGCCGCCGACCTGGCCGCGCCGGCCGCCAGCAGCGCCGCGCAGCCGCTGCCGCCGACCGCGGCGGCCGGCAACTACGCGGTCAATTTCGGCGCCTATTCGACCCCGGCCGACGCCGATGCGGTGATCGCGCGGCTCAAGCAGGCGCAGCTGCCGGGCTTCCGCGAGGCGGCCACGATCGGCGGGCGCCAGGCCTGGCGGGTGCGGATCGGCCCGTATGCCGACCGGGCCCAGGCCGAATCGGTACGCCTGCAGGCGGTGAAGGTGCGCAACGACGTCAACGCGCAGGTAGTGACCCTGGACGCGCCGAGCGCAAGTTCGGTGGCCGCCGCGGCGCCGGCCGCGACCGCCGCGCCGGTCAAGACCGAGGCCCTGCCGCCGGAACCGGCCAAGCCGGTGCCCGCGGCCAAGCCGCCGGTCGCCGCGGCGCCCAAGCCCGAACCCGCCAAGCCCGAGCCGGCCAAGCCGGCGCCGGCCCCGGTGGCCGCGGCCAAGCCCGCGCCGAGCGTGCCGGCCGCACCGGCCGCGGCCGGCACCGGCTTCGCCGTGCAGCTGGGCGCCTTCGGCAAGGCCGAGGACGCCAACGCGATGCGCGACAAGGTCCGCGCCGCCGGCTTCAGCGCCTTCGTCGAACAGGTGCGCACCGACAAGGGCGCGCTGAACCGGGTGCGGGTCGGCCCTGTCGCCAATCGCGCCGAAGCCGAGCAGCTGCGCGCGCAGGTCGCGGCCAAGGTCGGCATCAGCGGTATGGTACGTCCACACCCTTGAACCGGGCCCCGGCCCGCGGAGTCGCAAGCATGTACCAGGGAAGGGAAGCGCGGCGCGTCGCCGTCGCCACGGTGCGGCGGCCTGGCCGCAGGAGGCGCGCATGATCGACATGGTGCTGCTGGCGGTGATCCTGCTCTCGGCGCTGCTCGGCGCCCTGCGCGGCTTCGTCGGCATCGTGGTCGGCACGCTGTCGTGGCTGCTGTCCGGCTGGGCCACCTTCCAGTTCGGCGGCGATGCCGGGCGCTGGCTGGCCGACGGCGCGCGCCCGAGCATGACCTACTACCTGGGCGGCTATGCGCTGACCTTCGTGGTGACGATGGCGGTGGTCGGCATCACCGGCATGGTGATCCGCAGCGCGGTGCGCGCCACCGCGCTGTCCGGCACCGACCGCGCGCTGGGCTTCGGCCTGGGCACGTTGCGCGGCGGGTTCTTCGCCGCGGTGCTGGTGCTGCTGATGAGTTTCACCCCGCTGACCCGCGAGCCGGCCTGGCGCCAGTCGGTGGTGCTGCCGGTGCTGAACCCCGGCGTGCACTGGATGCGCGCGCAGTTGCCGGACTGGCGCATGCCGCAGATGCCGCAGCTGAACATGTCGCAGATGAACATGCAGCAGATGGATTTGGGCAAGTTGCCCGCGGCAGGCGATAATGGCGCCCTGGGCGATGCCCTGTCGGCCAGCGGCCTGCAGGACGTGATGTCCAAGGCCCTGGGGCGTCCGGGTGCCCGATCCGCGCAGCCCGGTGGCGATCCGGCGCAGGTCCTGCCTGCGAACATCGATCCGGCGCAGGCGCGTCCGGCAACAAACGACCCGGCACGGGTCGAATCCAACGGCCAGGCACGGCCACCTTCCCAATAGCGGCGCAATCGCCGCGGAGAGCGCTCAAATGTGTGGCATCGTCGGAATCGTCGGCAACCAGAATGTCGCTGCGCAACTGTATGACGGCCTGGCCGTGCTGCAGCACCGCGGGCAGGATGCCGCAGGCATCGCCACCGCCGATGGCACCCGCCTGCGCGTGCAGAAGGCCAACGGCCTGGTCCGCGACGTCTTCGACGAGAAGCGCATGGGCGTGCTGGAGGGCCGGGTCGGCATCGCCCACTGCCGCTACCCCACCGCCGGCTCGGAAGGCATGGACGAGGCGCAGCCGTTCTACGTCAATTCGCCCTACGGCATCGCGCTGGCGCACAACGGCAACCTGATCAACACCGAGGCGCTGCGGCAGCAGGTGTTCGAGGCCGACCGCCGCAACATCAACACCGATTCGGACAGCGAAGTGCTGCTGAACGTGTTCGCCTACGAGCTGGACGCGCAGCGCATGCTGACCCCGGAAGCGGCGATCCGCGCGGTGGCCGGCGTGCACCGCCGCTGCAAGGGCGGCTACGCGGTGGTCAGCGTGGTGCTGGGCCTGGGCCTGGTGGCGTTCCGCGACCCGCACGGCATCCGCCCGCTGGTGCTGGGCAAGCGCGAGAGCGCGGAAGGCGACGAGTACATCGTCGCCTCCGAGTCGTCGGCGCTGGACATCCTCGGCTTCACCCGCCTGCGCGACGTGCGCCCAGGCGAGGCGCTGGTCATCACCGGCCGCGGCGAGCTGTTCTCCGAGGTCTGCGCCTCGCCGACCGACCACACCCCGTGCATCTTCGAGTACGTGTACTTCGCGCGCCCTGACTCGATGATCGACAACGTCTCGGTGCACAAGGCGCGCATGCGCATGGGCATGAAGCTGGGCGAGAAGATCCTGCGCCTGCGCCCGGACCACGACATCGACACCATCATCCCGATCCCGGACACCTCGCGCGACGCCGCGCTGGAGATGTCCAACGTGCTCGGGGTGAAGTACCGCGAGGGCTTCGTCAAGAACCGCTACGTCGGCCGCACCTTCATCATGCCGGGGCAGGGCGAGCGGGTGAAGTCGGTGCGCCGCAAGCTCAACCCGATCCACCTGGAATTCCGCAACCGCGTGGTGCTGCTGGTCGACGATTCGATCGTGCGCGGCACCACCAGCCGCCAGATCGTGCAGATGGCGCGCGAGGCCGGCGCGCGCAAGGTTTACCTGGCCAGCGCCGCGCCGCCGGTGCGCTACCCGAACATCTACGGCATCGACATGCCGGCCGCCGACGAGCTGGTCGCGCATGGCCGCAGCGAGCAGGAGATCCAGGAGTTCCTGGGTTGCGACTGGCTGATCTACCAGGACCTGGAAGACCTGGAGACCGCGGTGCGCGAGGGCAACCCGGAACTGAAGACCTTCGATTCCTCGTGCTTCAACGGCGAGTACACCACCGGCATCGAGCCCGGCTACTTCGAGCGCATCCTGCAGTTGCGCTCGGACGAAGCGAAGAAGAAGCGCCGCGCCTGAGGCGGCGCTGCGCGGCGCAAAGATGCAGGACGCTGATGCCGGCGGGGATCTGCTGCAAGCCGCGCGGTTGTGCCTGGCCGCCAGCGCGCCCGAGGACAAGGTCGCGCTGACCCAGCGCTACGCCGCCGCGTTCGCCGCCGGCGAGCTGCGCGTGCCGGCCGATCCCGGCGACCCCGAACCGATCCGCATGCCGGGGCGCCCGCCGCGGCCGGTGCTGGTGCATCCGCGCGAACTGCCGCGGCGCGGGCTCGGCAGCGCCGAAGGCCGCGCGGCGTTCATCCATGCGATCGCGCACATCGAACTCAATGCGATCGACCTGGCCTGGGACGCGGTCTACCGTTTCCGCGGGCTGCCCGAGGCGTTCCATGCCGACTGGGTGGCGGTGGCCGCCGACGAGTCGCGCCATTTCGTGCTGCTGCGCGACCGCCTGCGCGCGCTGGGCCACGACTACGGCGATTTCGCCGCGCACAACGGGCTGTGGGAGATGTGCGAGAAGACCGCGCACGACGGCCTGGCGCGCATGGCGCTGGTGCCGCGCGTGCTGGAGGCGCGCGGACTGGACGTGACCCCGGGGATGATCGTCAAGCTGCGCGCGCTCGGCGACGAGGCCACCGCCGAGATACTGGAATTGATCCTGCGCGAGGAAGTGGCGCATGTCGCCGCCGGTTCGCGCTGGTACCGCTGGTACTGCGAACGCGCCGACATCGAGCCGCGCGCGCGGTTCGCCGAGCTGCTGCGCGAATACGCCGGCGGCTATCTGCACGGCCCGTTCAACCTGCCGGCGCGGCTGCTGGCCGGCTTCGACGAGGACGAGCTGCTGGCCTTGCAGCACCAGGCCGGCTGACGCGCCCACGCCGCGGCGACGGCGACGCAGCGGCGTGCGCCGCTGCGCGGGTCGTCGCGCACGGCATCGCGTGCGGGCGGCGCCTGCGCGGTCGCTGCGCGATGAAGCGACGTCCATGCCGCAGTCGGACCCGCGAACCGCGGCGGCGTTCGCGTTGATGGCGATCACGACGCCTTCTGGAATGGCTATCTCTGAGTGGAAACGCCGCGCATTTGTCGCTTGCACTGCCTCGCGGCCGAGCGGCTAATCGGAATCCCCCAAGCGCTGCGCCTGACGCCGACAGCGCGAGGGACGCCGCGCCGTCTCTTCTCACCACCCTGGGAGTACGACATGAAGCCGATCTGCTGCCTCACCGCGATGCTTGCCCTGTGTGTCGCCGGTTCCGCCTCCGCGGCCGGAAAACCCCTGTTCCAGAGCAGCCAGTACATTTCCAAGGCCATTCCCGGCGAGCCGGCGTTGAGCCGCGTGCTGGCCAATCCCGCCACCGGCGCGGTGCAGAGCGTGCGCGTGGACGCCGCCGCGGTCGATGCCACGCAGGCGCAGCTGGAGCTGGACCTGCTGGGCCAGCGCATCACCGCCACGCAACTGAAGACCGAGCAGCTGGAAGGCGGCAACAGCATCTGGTACGGCAACCTGGGCAACGCCGCCGCGGCCAAGGCGCGCGCGCGCTCCGGCCTGGATCCGCTGAACTCGGCGATCCTGGTGCGCAGCGGCGACACCATCACCGGCAGCATCCGCAGCAACGGCACCCTGTTCCACCTGCGCCCGATCGCCGGCGGCGGCCACGTGCTGGTCGAGGTCGACGAAAGCCGCATGCCGGCCGAGCATCCGGCCGAGTACGCGCTGCTGCCGACCATCCGCATGCCGCAGGCCGTGGTCGACGACGACCGCGCGACCATCGCGTCCCCCTCCGCCGGCCCGACCGCGACCATCCGCGTGCTGGTGGTGGCCACCAACCAGGCGGTCACCAGCTACGGCGGCAACATGCAGTCGCTGGTGCAGCTGGCGGTCGCCGAGTCCAACCAGGGCTACGTCAACAGCAACGTCGGCATCAACATGGTGCTGGCCGGCTACCAGACCACCAGCTATGCCGAGTCGGGCGATTTCACCACCGACCTGAGCCGCTTCCGCGGCACCAGCGACGGCTACATGGACAGCATCCACACCACGCGCAACAGCGTGGCCGCCGACGTCGGCGTGCTGATCATCGACAACGCCAGCTACTGCGGTCTGGCCTCGGGCATCGGCTCGACCGCGGCCACCGCGTTCGCCGCGGTGTACTGGGACTGCGCCACCGGCTACTACAGCTTCGCCCACGAGATCGGCCACCTGCAGAGCGCGCGCCACGACATCGCCACCGACCCCAGCACCTCGCCGTACGCCTACGGCCATGGCTACCGCTACGGCAACAACTGGCGCACGATCATGGCCTACAACTGCGCGGTCAGCTGCCCGCGCCTGAACTACTGGTCCAACCCGAACATTTCCTACGGCGGCGTGCCGATGGGCAATGCCAGCAGCGCCGACAACCAGCGCGTGCTGGTCAACACCAAGGCGACGGTCGCCGCGTTCCGCTGAGTCTGGGCGTCCCCTTCCGTGCAGGCCGGCCAGGCCTGCACGGGACATTCGATGGCCGGTCCAGGTGGCCGGACGCCGCGGCGTCCGGCCTTCGGCTATGCTGCGCGACGACGCCTCCGGCAGCGCCGGGCGTGCACCGTTCACCTCTCCTGGAATCGGCAATGCAGTTGAAGAGCATCGGCGTGCCAGCCGCCTTGGCGCTGGCGATCGTGAGCCTGGGCTGCGGTCCGGCGGCGGACCCGCCCGCCGCGCCAGCGCAGGCGCCGGCGACCGCGGCGGCACCGGCCGCTGCACCCGTTGCGGGCAATGCGCCGGCGGCGGCGTTCGACGAAGCCCGCGCGCTGGACATGCTGGAGACGCGCTTGGCGGCCGACCATGTCTATGCCGACGCGCAGTGCCTGCAGTACGACGCCGAAACCGACGCAGAGCCCGCGGACACCGCCGAGGCACCGCAGGCGGCGCCTGCGGCAACCGCATCCGCTGCGACCGACGCCGCCGCGATCGAATTCGCGGTGCGCGAGAAGCATGGCGACGGCTGTCCGGGGGACCCGCAGACCGCGCCGGTGCGCGACCGCTACCGGGTCGAACGCTCCGGCGCGATCCTGTGGTACGACGTCGCCGAGGGCGATTTCGTCGGCTATGCGCAGCGTGCGCGCGGCAGCGCCGGCGGCATGCTGTAAGCCGCGACGCTTCGCCCGCGCGCTTCCCCGCTGCCGCTTACAGCTGCTGCAGCCGGCAGCCCTGCGCGTCCACCCGCAGCACCGAGCCCTGTTCGTACCAGTCGCCGAGCACGATGCGGGTGCAGGCGCGGCCGTTCACTTCCAGCGCATGCACCGCGGGGCGATGGGTATGGCCGTGGATCATCCGCGCCACGCCGTAGCGCGCGAAGCTGGCCACGACCTCGGCCGGCGCCACGTCGGTGACGGTCTCGAACTGCGCCTGGTCGCCTTGTTTCATCTGCGCCTGCCGCGCCTGGCTGGCGGCGCGCGCCTGCTGCGCATAGGCGATGCGCGCGGCCAGCGGCTGCGCCAGGAACTGCTGCTGGAACGCCGGGTCGCGGGTCTGCGCGCGGAACGCCTGGTAGGCGGTGTCGTCGGTGCACAGCAGGTCGCCGTGCAGCAGCAGCGTGGGCTCGCCGTACAGGTCGATCACGCATGGGTCGGGCAGCAGGCGCATGCCGGCGCGGCGCGCGTAGTCGGCGCCGAGCAGGAAATCGCGGTTGCCGTGCATGAAGGACACCGGTACGCCGGCATCGCCCAGCGCGCGCAGCTCGAGCGCCACCGCATCGGCCGCCTCCGACGGCGTGTCGTCGCCGATCCAGGCCTCGAACAGGTCGCCGAGGATGTACAGCGCCTCGGCGCCACGCGCTTCGCCGCGCAGGAAGCCCAGGAACAGGTCGGTGATCGCCGGCCGGGCCGGATCCAGGTGCAGGTCGGAGATGAACAGCGTCGTCATTGACGCATTGTAATGGAGCCGGGAATGGGGATTGGGGATTGGGGATTCGTAGAAGCGGGAGCGGACGCCTTGGCACGATCGCTGTTGCCAATCCCCAATCCCCAATCCCCAATCCCGGCTACAAGACCAGCCACAGCGACACCCCGGCCAGCAGCGCGCCGATACCGGTGGCGGCGAGCACGTCGCTGGGATAGTGCAGGCCCAGCACCACCCGCGACAGCGCCACGCAGGCGATGAACGGAATCAGCAGCGGCGCCAGCCACGGGTAGTACGCCAGCGCGACGATGCCGAAGGACACCGCGTGCAGGGTGTGCCCGGACGGGAAGCTGAACTCATCCAGCGGCGCCACCCAGGCGCGGATGCGCAGGTCGGCGGCGTAGGGGCGCGGGCGCCGGGTCCAGCGCTTGAGGCCCTTGTACAGGCTCAGCGCGACCACCCCGGTGGCGGACATGTGCGCGGACGCGAACACCCCGTCCATGCCGTCGCAGACCACCAGCAGGGTCATCAGCGCATACCAGAACACGCCGTCGCCGAGCCGGCTGATCATCGCGAAGAAGCGCCGCACCGAACGCCGCCGGCACCAGTGGTTGGCCTGCCGGCACCAACGGGCCTCGTGCCCGCGCAAGATCTCAAGCCGCGTTGACATGTGTCCTCCTGGCGGACGCCAGTTCGCCGAGTAGCGCATCGAAATCGGCCACCACCCGTTCCGGGCGCAGCTGCTGCATGGTCGCGCAGGCGGCCTCGCCCAGGCGCCGGCGCAGCGCGTCGTCGCCGGCCAGGCGCAGCGCCGCGGCGACGAAGCCTTCGTCGTCGGCCACCGCCGCGCCGTTGACGCCGTCGCGCAGGTATTCGCGCGCCGCGCCGTAGTCGAAGGCCACCGTGGCCACGCCGCTGGCCATCGCTTCCAGGGTCACGTTGCCGAAGGTCTCGCTGCGGCTGGGGAACAGGAACAGGTCGCCGCTGGCGAAGTGCCGCGCCAGCGCGTCGCCGCGCTGCACGCCGCAGAAGATGAAGTCGGGATTCTCCTGCGCCAGGCGCTCGCGCATCGGGCCGTCGCCGACCCACACGAAGCGCGCGTCCGGCCGCACCTGCTGCAGCTGGCGGAACGCGCGCACCGCCAGCGGCAGATTCTTCTCCGAGGCGATGCGGCCGACGTACAGGGCCGCGCAGCCGTCCTCGCCCAGGCCCCATTCGCGGCGCAGCTGCGCGTCGCGGCGCTGCGGTTCGAACTGGCGGGCGTCCACCGCGCGCGCCAGCAGGCGCACGCGCTCGAAGCCCTGCCCAGCGAGGAACCCGAGCAGTTCGCGGGTCGGCACCAGGGTCGCGTCGGCCTGGTTGTGGAAGCGCCGCATCCAGCGCAGCGCGGTCGACTGCAGCCAGGCGGCGCCGTACTGCGGCAGGTATTCGTCGAAGCGGGTGTGGAAGCCGGTGGCGATCGGGATGCCCAGGCGCCGCGCGGTGCGCAGCGCCGACCAGCCGAGCGGGCCCTCGGTGGCGATGTAGACCGCGTCCGGCGGCGCGGCCTGCCACAGCCGGGCCAGGCGCCGCGGCGCCGGCAGGCCGAACTTCAGGCCGGGATAGCGCGGCAGCGCCGCGCCGCGCACCAGGTGCGCATCGTCGGCATGGTCGCCGACCTGGCGCGGGCGCACCACGTCGACCTGGTGGCCGAGCGCGCGCAATCCCAGTTCCAGCCCCTGCACGGTCAGCGCGACACCGTTGACCTCGGGGGGGTACGTTTCGGTGACGATCGCGTAGCGCATGCTTCAGGCTCCGGTTTGCCAAAGCTTCGCGCGCAGCGGTGAAGCGAACATGTCCGGAGCATGTAGGAATGATGACGCCGGCCCAGGCCATTTAGCCGCGCTTTCACCGGCGACCCCAGCGAGCGCGAGACGGCGTTAAAGACGCGCCGCCTCCCGCTTTTACGAATCCCCAATCCCCGATCCCGAATCCCGAATCCCGGCGCTTCAGGCCACGAACGGCCGGAAACTGATCCCCAGCCCGGCCATGCCCTCGACCTCGCCGATCAGGTCGGCGCGCTGCAGCGGCCGCGATTCGATCCACGGCTGCGACAGGATCAGGTGCAGGTTGTCGCCGTCGGCCTTCAATTCCAGCGACGGGATGGGTTCGGACTCGTGCGCGCGATGCAGCAGCACCGCCAGCCGCAGCAGCGCGGCCTTGCGCTTGGCGCTGAGCAGCAGGCGGTCGGGCAGGGCGTCGAACGCGGTCTTGGGCACGTTGCGGCGATGGGTGCGCACCAGCGTCGCCAGCACCTGCTGTTCCTGCCGCGAGAAACCGGCGATGTCGGAGTGTTCGAGCACGTAGGCGCCGTGGACGTGGTACTGGCTGTGGGCGATG
This sequence comes from Xanthomonas sp. AM6, assembly GCF_025665335.1. Lineage (NCBI taxonomy): Bacteria > Pseudomonadati > Pseudomonadota > Gammaproteobacteria > Lysobacterales > Lysobacteraceae > Xanthomonas > Xanthomonas sp. AM6. Next base: position 3,680,866 of record NZ_CP106869.1, on the reverse strand, counting down.
ACCTGGCCGAGCTCGTGCAGGCGCGCGGCCCAGCCGAGCATGCGCCCGTCGTCGGCATCCAGCGCCCAGGCCGAGGCGACCTGCTCGAACAGCGCCATCGCGGTGCCTTCCACGCGCGCGGCCTGCGCCTCGTCGATGCCGTAGCGCTGGGTGAGCGCGGCGATCGCGGTCTCGCGCGGATCGTTCTCGCCGCCGCGGCCGAGCATGTCGTACAGGATGCCCTCGCGCATGGCCGCCTTGCTCACCATCAGGCGCTGCAGGCCCAGCGCCTGGAAGGCCGCTTCCAGCACCAGCACGCCGCCGGCGATGATCGGGCGGCGGTCGGCGGACAGGCCGGGCAGGTCGATGTCCTCGATGCGCTTGGCCAGCAGCAGGCGGTCGCGCAGCTGCGGCAGCGCCTCGGCGGTGATCGCGCCCTTGGTCAGCTTCATCGCCGCGCAGATCTCGCCGATCGCCTTGTGCGTGCCCGACGAACCCAGCGCCTCGTGCCAGCCCAGCGCGCGGTACAGCCCGGCGAACTGCTGGAACTCGGCGCCGATCTCGGTCAGCGCGTCCTTCCATTTCTTCTTCGACAGCTTGCCGCCGGGGAAGAAGCGCCGCGTGCTGGCGATGCAGCCGGCCTGCAGGCTCTCGCGCTCCAGGGTCTGGAAACCGCGGCCGATGATGAATTCGGTGGAGCCGCCGCCGATGTCGATCACCAGCCGCCGCTGGTCCGGCTTGGGCGGCTGCGCATGCGCCACGCCCAGGTAGATCAGGCGCGCTTCCTCGCGCCCGCTGACCACTTCGATCGGATGGCCGAGCGCGGTCTCGCCGGGAATCAGGAACGCCTGCGGCGAGCGCAGCTGGCGCACGGTGTTGGTGGCCAGCGCGCGCACGCGCAGCGACGGCACGTCGCGGATGCGCTGGCCGAAGCGCGCCAGGCATTCCAGCGCGCGCTGCCGCGCCTCGGCCGAGAGCCCGCCCTTGTTGTCCAGGCCGTCGGCCATGCGCACGGTCTCGCGCAGGCGGTCCACTACCCGCAGCTGCCCGAGCTGATACCGCGCCACCACCATGTGGAAACTGTTGGAACCCAGATCGACAGCGGCCAGCAGGTCGCCATCGCGCAGCGGCGTGTACGGGGAGATGGGAGGCATGGGCGGAATGGTAGCCGATGCACGGTGGATGCCGTGCATCGGCGCGCAGGTGGCGTGGTCAGAGTCCGTCGAGCAGCGCCAGCTGCGCCGAATGCGGCGGCTGGTCCTTGCCCGGTTCCAGCTTGCGGTAGTCGCCGCTGGCGTCCAGTTCCCACGCGTTGAGATTGTCGTCCAGGTAGTTCTTCAGCACTTCGCGGTGGATGCGCTGGATCAGCTTCGGATCCAGGATCGGGAAGCAGGTTTCCACCCGGCGCAGCAGGTTGCGCTCGAGCCAGTCGGCGCTGGCGCAGAACAGCTCCGGCGCGCCGTCGTTGCCGAACCAGTAGACGCGGCTGTGCTCGAGGAAGCGACCGACGATCGAGCGCACCCGGATGTTGTCCGACACGCCCGGCACGCCGGGGCGCAGCGTGCATGCGCCGCGCACGATCAGGTCGATCTTGACCCCGGCCTGCGAAGCCACGTACAGCGCGCGGATCACCTGCGGCTCGTTGAGCGCGTTCATCTTGGCGATGATGCGTCCCGGGCGCCCGGCCAGGGCCAGCTTGGTCTCGCGCTCGATCCGGTGCAGCACGCCCGGGTGCAGGGTGAACGGCGATTGCAGCAGGCGCTTGAGGCGGATCTTCGGCGCCAGCCCGGACAGCTGCTGGAACAGCAGGTGCACGTCGTTGCAGATGTCCGCATCGGCGGTGATCAGGCTCAGGTCGGTGTAGGCGCGCGCGGTGCCGCTGTGGTAGTTGCCGGTGCCCAGGTGCACGTAGCGGCGCAGCTTGCGCCCTTCGCGGCGCACGATCAGCAGCATCTTGGCATGGGTCTTGTAGCCGACCACGCCGTACACCACCTGCACCCCGGCTTCCTGCAGGCGATCGGCCAGGCCCAGGTTGGCTTCCTCGTCGAAGCGCGCGCGCAGTTCGACCACCACGGTCACGTCCTTGCCGTTGCGCGCGGCCAGCACCAGCGCATCGACGATGCCCGAGTCCTTGCCGGTGCGGTACAGGGTCTGCTTGATCGCCAGCACCTGCGGGTCCACCGCGGCCTGCTTGATCAGGTCCAGCACCGCGGTGAACGCGTCGAACGGATGGTGCAGCAGCACGTCGCCGGCGGCGGCGATCTCGAAGATGCCGTCGTTGTCGCGCAGCGTGCGCGGATTCATCGGCGGGTACTTCAGGTCCGGGCGCTGCACCAGGTCGTAGACCTGGTTGACCCGGCTCAGGTTGACCGGGCCGTTGATGCGGTAGACCGCGTTCTCCGGCAGCGCGAAGTTCTGCAGCAGCGTGCGCACGATCGGCTTCGGGCAGTCCTCGGCGATCTCCAGCCGCACCGCCGGCCGGTAGCCGCGGTTGACCAGTTCGTCGCGCAGCGCCAGCGCCAGGTTCTCCACTTCCTCCTCGTCCACCACCAGTTCGGAATTGCGCGTCACGCGGAACTGGTAGGAGCCCATCACCTCCATGCCCGGGAACAGTTCGTCGACGAAGGTGGACAGCACCGAGGACAGGAACACGAAGCTCTGCCCGCCTTCGGACAGGCTTTCCGGCAGCTGGATGATGCGCGGCAGCGAGCGCGGCGCGCGCACGATCGCCAGGTGGCCGATGCGGCCGAACGCGTCGGTGCCCTTCAGCACCACCACGATGTTCAGCGACTTGTTGAGGATCTTCGGGAACGGATGCGCCGGATCCAGGCCCAGCGGCGACAGCACCGGCATGATCTCGTTGCGGAAGTAGGCGCGCAGCCAGCGCTTCTGCCGGGCGTTCCAGCTGTTGCGGCCGAGCACGCCGATGCCGGCGTCCTTCAGCGCCGGGCGCAGCACTTCGTTCCAGCAGCGGTACTGGTGGTCCACCAGCTGCGCGGCGCGGTCGTGGATGGAGTTGAGGATCGCGCTCGAGCTCAGCCCGTCCGGCGCCGGCGGCAGGCCGAATTCCAGCGCATGGCGCACGGTGGCGGCGCGGATCTCGAAGAATTCGTCGAGATTGGTGCAGGAGATGCACAGGAAGCGCAGCCGCTCCAGCAGCGGCACGCTCGGGTCCTGCGCCTGCGCCAGCACGCGGAAATTGAAGTCCAGCTGCGACAGTTCGCGGTTGAGGTACAGCGAGGGGTCGCGCAGCGGGTCGCTGGGAACGTCCGGTGGCGGCGTGGGCGGCAGGGCGGCGGCGCGTGGCATGGCGGTACTCGTTAGGCGGAGGTCAGGGTGGCATGGTCGTGCCGCGGATGGACGCGTCCGGCGCCGAAGTGGCAGGAGAACGTGCTGCCCTTGCCGACTTCGCTTTCGATGTCCAGCCGCGCCTGGTGCAGGCCCAGCACGTGCTTGACGATCGACAGCCCCAGCCCGGTGCCGCCGCTCTCGCGCGAACGGCTGCTGGAGACGCGGTAGAAGCGTTCGGTGATGCGCGGCAGGTGGTGCGAGGGGATGCCGTAGCCGCTGTCGCGCACCGACAGCACCGCGCCGTCGCCTTCGCGGGCGAAGATGATGCTGACCGCGCCGCCGGCAGGGGTGTAGCGCACCGCGTTGGTGACCAGGTTGGAGAACGCGCTGTGCAGTTCCTTGTTGGAGCCGATCAGGTCGATGTCGGCCTCGTCGTGCACCTCGATGCGGTGCCGGCCCTGGCTGTGCGCCTCGGCCTCGCGGCGCAGCGTGGCCAGCATCGGCGCCATCGCGATGGTCTCCTCGTTGGCGTGTTCCTGCGATTCCAGCCGCGACAGGGTCAGCAGGTCCTCGACCAGCTGGGTCATGCGCTGCGACTGCTTGCGCATCTCGGCGATCATCGGCCCGGAATCGGGGAAATCCTCCGGGTCGAGCATGTCCAGGTAGCCGTGCACCACGGTCAGCGGCGTGCGCAGTTCGTGCGAGACGTTGGCGACGAAATCGCGGCGCACCTGCTCCAGCTGCAGCAGCTTGCTGACGTCGCGCGCGACCAGCAGCCAGTAGTCGTCCGAATAGGGGATCAGGCGCAGGTTCAGGCGCAGCCGGTCGTCGATCGGCGAGGGCGTGTCCAGCATCGGCTCGGCGTTGCGGCCGCCGGCCAGCCAGTGCGCCAGCGGCATCGGCTGCAGGCGTTCGACCACCGGCACGTTGAGGTCGCCGGGATGGCGCAGGCCGAGCAGGGTGCCGGCGGCTTCGTTGAACCACTGGATGCGCTGGCTGTTGCGGTCCACCACCACCACCGCATCGGGCAGCGCGGCGGCGGCGGCGCGGTAGGCGCGCAGCATGTCCAGCAGGCGCCGCTTGCGCGTGCGCATTTCCGCCTGGCTGCGGTACAGCAGCCGGTCCAGCTCGTTCCACACGCCGGTGCCGGCCGGCGGTTCCCAGCGCTGGCGCGCGGTCAGCCGGCGCAGCACCCGGCGCAGGCGCCAGTAGTGCCAGGCCATCACCGCCAGCGACATCAGGGTCAGCGCCATCCACACATGGCCGCCGAGCCAGCCGACCAGCACCGCCAGCAGCAATAGCGCGGCCAGGGTGCCGAGGGTCTTGAACCAGGCGGAACGGATGTGGCGGGGCATCGGGGGCGCGCTCTGTCGCAATGGATCTGTCCGTCCGCCGTTTATAGCAGGCGAAGGCGGCAATCAGATGGACGACGAGAAGCGGTAGCCGGAGCCGCGCACGGTCTGCACCATGTTCTCCACCGCGAACGGCTCCAGGGTCTTGCGCAACCGGCGGATGTGCACGTCGATGGTGCGCTCCTCGACGTAGACGCTGCCGCCCCACACGTGGTCGAGCAGCTGCGCGCGGCTGTAGACGCGCTCGGGGTGGGTCATGAAGAAATGCAGCAGGCGGTACTCGGTGGGGCCGATCGGCACCGGCGCGTCGCCGGCGAACACGCGGTGCGCCGCGCCGTCGATGCGCAGGCTGCCGACCGAGACGCTGCCGTCCTCGTCGTCGTCGCGGGTGCGGCGCATCACCGCGCGGATCCGCGCCAGCAGCTCGCGCGCGGAGAACGGCTTGACCACGTAGTCGTCGACCCCGGCTTCCAGGCCGCCGACCCGGTCGTTCTCCTCGCCGCGCGCGGTGAGCATGATGATCGGCACCTCGCGGGTCATCGCGTCCTTGCGCCAGCGCCGGGCCAGTTCCAGGCCGCTGGTGCCGGGCAGCATCCAGTCCAGCAGGATCAGGTCGGGGACGCGGTCGGCGATGGAGGTCTGCGCTTCCCTCGCGTCGCCGGCGTGGACCGGTTCGAAGTCGCCCTTGCGCAGGGCGAAGGCCACCATGTCGCGGATGGCGGGTTCGTCGTCGACGATCAGGATGCGTTTCTGCACGACGGCACCGTGGGACTGGGAGGAGAGGCCGCCAGTAGACTACGGTTTTATTACGATTCGGTGACTGCCGCCGTACCGCGTTTCAGGGTTGTTTCACGTCCGGATCCTGCACGCCCTGACGGCGCAGCTCCAGCACCGTGGGGGTGATCGCGGCGATACGGGCGTCGATGCGGGCGCGGGCGACGTAATCCAGGTCCGGGCGCTTCTTCAGGTTGTTCAGCTGGATCAGGGCCTGTTCCGGGCGTCCGTTCAGGTAGGCGGCTTCGGCATAGGCCTCGCCGGCGCGGTTGCCGTCCCCGGCCAGCTCGCAGGCGCGGGCGAAGGTGCGCTGGAACACCGGGTCGTCGGCCGCCGCGGCCAGCAGCGGCCGCAGCACCGCCTGCGCGCGCTGGCCGGCGTCGCGCCCGCCTTGCTCGTTCAGCGCCGTGGCATAGGTCAGCGCCACCGCGCGGTTGCTCGGCAGGCGCTTGAGCAGGGCGTCGAAGCGCTGGTTGGCCTGCTGGACGCGGCCGTTGCGCGACTCGGCCTCGGCCACCGCCAGGCCCAGCCACCAGCTGTCCGGGTGCGCCTGCAGCAGTTCCTCCAGGGTCTTGGTCGCCTCCTGCGCGCTGCCGCCGCCGCGTAGCCGGGCCAGCGCCAGGCCGTAGCGCTGGGCGTCGCTGAGGCCCTGCTTGCTGCCCTGGCGCAGGCCCTCGTATTCGCGCACCGCATCGGCCGGGGTATTGGCGCTGAGCACGCGCAGGCGCTCGCGGGCCCATTCGAACTGGCCGCTGCCGCCGCGCGCGTAGGTGTCGAACGGCAGCTGCAGGCTGCCGGGCAGCAGCGGGTTGCTGGGCGCGCCCAGCGGCTGGCTCAGCGACACGTCGTTGGGATCGACCCGCTCCTGCAAGGTGCCGCCGGGCACGCGGGTGGTCAGGGTCACCGTGTTCTTCTTCATCTGCTCGGCGCGCTGCCGCGCCTCGCTGATGCGGGTGGTGGTGACCGGGTGGGTCATCAGGTAGTCGGGGGTGCTGTAGCCGCCCTGGTTGCCGCGCATCGCCAGCGACATGCGCTCGAAGAAGCCGGCCATCGCGTCCACGTCGTAGCCGCTGCGCGCCAGGGTGCGGATGCCCAGGCGGTCGGCCTCCGATTCGTTGGAGCGGGTGTAGTCGATCTGGCGCTGCTGCATCAGCCCCAGGCCGCTGGCGATCGCCGCCTGGGTGGCGTCGCCGCTGGAGCGGCCGCCGGCCTGCTGCGCGGCGACCACCGCGGCGAGCATGCCCAGCAGGATCGGCACCTGGTCGCGCTGCGCCCGCTCCACCCCGCGCAGCACGTGCTGCTGGGTGACGTGCGCGATCTCGTGCGACAGCACCGCGGCCACCTCGTCCTCGCGCTCGGCGGTCAGCACCAGGCCGGCGTTGACCGCCACGTAGCCGCCCAGCGTGGCGAAGGCGTTGATCTGGCGGTCGCGCAGCATGAAGAAGGTGTACTTCTGCTGCGGCTGGTCGCTGTTGGCGCCGAGCCGGGTGCCCATGGTCTGCAGCCAGTCGCCGATCAGCGGGTCCTCGAGCACGTAGTCGTAGTTGCGCAGCTCGGCCAGCATCATCTTGCCGTACTCGGCCTGGCGCGCCGGGGTCAGCAGCTCGCCGGCCGAGGAGCCGATGTCCGGCAGCTTGTTCTCCTGCGCCGGCGCCGGCGCGACGGCGAGCGCGGTCGCCAGGGTGATTGCGAAGGCAAGCGGCAGCGGGCGCAAGGCAGGCTCCAGGGAAGGGCGGGGCGCCGCAGGGCGGCGTCCGGGAACGACGGGTGAATCCAGGGTAATCCGCAGTGTTGCGGCAGCGGACTCGAAAATCCACCGGCCCGCTACCATAGTGGCTTGGACCTCTTACAGCGCCCGGAGTTTCCCATGGACAAGCAACAGGCCGACAACGGCCAGGCCGGCGGCCCGCCGATCACCATGTATTCCACCGCGATCTGCCCGTACTGCGTGGCGGCCAAGAACTTCCTCAAGAGCAAGGGCCGCAGCTGGACCGAGGTGCGCATCGACCTGGATCCGGCCGAGCGCGAGAAGATGGTGGCCCTGGCGCGCCGCACCAGCGTGCCGCAGATCTTCGTCGGCGATACCCACGTCGGCGGCTACGACGACATGATGGCGCTGCATCGCGCCGGCAAGCTGGAGCCTTTGCTCGACGGCCAGGCCCCGGAGGCCCGGGCGTGAGCGCTGCTGGCAGCGGCGGCGAGGGCGACGGCCAGCAGGACCGGGTACGCGAGTTCACCGAGTTCCGCCAGCGCATGAACCAGCGCATCCTGGCCGAGCCGAACCAGGTGGTGCGGCGTTTCTTCGCGCTCGACACCCAGACCTACCAGGCCGGCGCGCTGGACGTGAAGACCAAGGAGCTGCTCGGCCTGGTCGCCTCGCTGGTGCTGCGCTGCGACGACTGCATCAGCTACCACGTGGCCCAGTGCAAGGAGGCCGGGGTGCAGCGCGACGAGTTCTTCGAGACCTTCTCGGTCGGCCTGGTGGTCGGCGGCTCGATCGTGATTCCGCACCTGCGCCGGGCGGTGGATTTCCTCGACAGGCTCGAGGAAGGGGCAGCGGCCGCGCCGTCGGAGCACGCGCACGCCTGAGCACTGCCGGATCGGCTGATGCGCGCCGCCTGCGGGCGGCGCGCTGCGTTTCGGCCCGTGGCGGTTTGGGGCCCTTCACCGGCTTCGGGCATAATTACCAGTGAAACCTCCTTGCGCCTGCAGCCCGGGCTTCCGGTCGGCGCGCTCCCCCTCTGTACGGAAACCGCACCCCTATGACGCAGACAATCACGGTCATCCGTGGCGATGGCATCGGCCCCGAGATCATGGACGCCACGCTGTTCGTGCTCGACGCGCTGAACGCCGGCCTCACCTACGAATACGCCGACGCCGGCCTGGTCGCCCTGGAAAAGCACGGCGACCTGTTGCCGGCCGCCACGCTGGACTCGATCCGCAAGAACCGGATCGCGCTGAAGAGCCCGCTGACCACGCCGGTGGGCGAGGGCTTCAGCTCGATCAACGTGGTCATGCGCCGCCAGTTCGACCTGTACGCCAACGTGCGCCCGGCCAAGTCGTTCCCGAATACCAAGTCGCGCTTCGGCGCCGGCGTGGACCTGATCACCGTGCGCGAGAACACCGAAGGCGCCTACCTGAGCGAAGGCCAGGAAGTGTCGGCCGACGGCGAGACCGCGGTGTCGATGGCCAAGGTGACCCGCAAGGGCTCCGAGCGCATCGTCCGCTACGCCTTCGACCTGGCCCGCGCCACCGGCCGCAAGAAGGTCACCGCGGTGCACAAGGCCAACATCATCAAGTCGACCTCGGGCCTGTTCCTGAAGGTGGCGCGCGAAGTGGCGGCGAACTACCCGGAGATCGAATTCCAGGAAATGATCGTCGACAACGCCTGCATGCAGCTGGTGATGCGTCCGGAGCAGTTCGACGTCATCGTCACCACCAACCTGTTCGGCGACATCCTGTCGGACCTGTGCGCCGGCCTGGTCGGCGGCCTGGGCCTGGCCCCGGGCGCCAACATCGGCGTGGACGCGGCGATCTTCGAAGCGGTGCACGGCTCGGCCCCGGACATCGCCGGGCAGGGCAAGGCCAACCCGTGCGCGCTGCTGCTGGGCGCGGCGCAGTTGCTGGACCACGTCGGCCAGCCGCAGAACGCCGAGCGCCTGCGCAACGCCATCGTCGCCACGCTGGAAGCCAAGGACGGGCTGACCCCGGACCTGGGCGGCAGCGGCAACACCATGGGCTTCGCCAAGGCCATCGCCAGTCGCCTCTGAGCGCAGCGACGACCGCAGCAACGAAAAAGGGCGCCTCGCGGCGCCCTTTTTCTTGTGCTGAAGCTGGCGGCCCAGGGAACGGGCTTCAACGAATCCCACTCCCGAATCGCCAATCCCGGCCTTCCATCAATTGCGCGACTGCAACTTCGACAGCAGCCGCAGGAACTCGATGTACAGCCACACCAGCGTGACCATCAGTCCGAACGCGCCGTACCACTCCATGTACTTGGGCGCGCCCTGTTCCACGCCGCTCTCGATGAAGTCGAAGTCCAGCACCAGGTTCAGCGCCGCCACCACCACCACGAACAGGCTGAACAGGATCCCGACCGTGCCGGAGGCGTGGATGAAGGGGATCTGGATGTTGAAGAACCCCAGTACGATGGTCGCCAGGTATACCAGCGCGATGCCGCCGGTGGCCGCGACCACGCCGAGCTTGAAGTTCTCGGTGGCCTTGATCATTCCGCTGCGGTAGGCGAACAGCAGCGCGAACAGGGTGCCGAAGGTCAGCAGCACCGCCTGCAGCACGATGCCGTTGAAGCGGTGTTCGTACAGCGCCGAGATCGAACCCAGGAAGAAGCCTTCCACCAGCGCATACAGCGGCGCGGTGATCGGCGCCCAGGTCTTCTTGAAGGTGGTGATCATGGCCAGGACGAAGCCGCCGATGGCACCGCCCAGCACGTAGCCGATGATGCCCGGCGCGACCGCTTCGTTGCCGGCGGCGTCGACCGTGATCGACTGGCTCCAGGCGAACACGGCGGTGAGCACGGTCAGCAGCAACAGCGCGCCGGTCTTGTGGATGGTGCCGTTCAGCGTCATCGCCTCGCCGTCGCGCGAGACGACCGCGCCGCTGCCGAGGTCGAGGAAGGTGGATTCCTTCAAGGCGGGGTTGCCGCTGCGGATCATTGCTGTTTCTCCCTGTAATAAAGACGATTGGCCCGTGCCGGCCGCAAGCCACGAGCATAGCGCAGGCGGCGGTGGCGCGAATGTGCCGTTGACACCGGGCCGCGAGCTTCCCACAATAGCCGACCTTTCCGGCCTCGGCCGCGAGGGATGTTCCGCCGGGGTATAGCGCAGTCTGGTAGCGCGCCTGCTTTGGGAGCAGGATGTCGGGGGTTCGAATCCCTCTACCCCGACCAATCCGATGTCCAACGGCGGAGAGGAATGCGACAATCCGGCCCGGGCGCCCGTAGCTCAACCGGATAGAGCACCGACCTTCTAAGTCGGGGGTTACAGGTTCGATTCCTGTCGGGCGCGCCAACACCGGCGCCGGGCGGGAGATGCAAGAGTTTCAATGGTGGCTGTAGCTCAGCTGGTTAGAGTACTGGATTGTGATTCCAGATGTCGGGGGTTCGAGTCCCCTCAGCCACCCCATTGATCGCGTGACCCGCTGCTTCGCGGGGTGTTGCAACGAAGCAAAAAAGCGCATAAAATGCGCGACTCAGTTTCAGGGCCGTTAGCTCAGTTGGTAGAGCAGTTGACTCTTAATCAATAGGTCCAAGGTTCGAATCCTTGACGGCCCACCAAAACAAAAAGGCATCTGCTCCGGCAGGTGCCTTTTTCTTTGCCGGCAGGCCTGCAACAATGCCCAGGCGAGCGTTCCGGCGCCGCAGCGCGAAAGTGGCGGAATTGGTAGACGCCCTGGTTTTAGGTACCAGTGCCGCAAGGCGTAGGGGTTCGAGTCCCCTCTTTCGCACCATCCCGGCGCATCGGGCGCGGTCCATCCGTCCTGCGCATTGCGGGTGGCCACGCAGGGTCTGGCCGCGACCGTTCCGGCCTGTGCTGGCAGGCATCGCGGGAATAGGCGAAACTATCCGGCTGCGGCGGCCGTCCCGTGCCCGCGTCAACCCGTATTTCTCTACATCGTGCCGGAAGCCGCGGGCTCCCGGTGGCAGGAGTCCACATGCAAGCTTCGATCGAAACCACCGGTACCCTGGAACGGCGTCTGACCTTCACCCTGCCGGAGGAGCGCCTGGAAACCCATATCGGCGGCCGCCTGCGCGAAGTCGCGCGGACCGCGCGGATCAAGGGCTTCCGTCCCGGCAAGATCCCGCCGAAGGTGATCGAGCAGCGCTTCGGGCCGCAGATCCGCGCCGAGGCGCTGGACGGCCTGCTGCGCGAGACCTTCGACTCGGCGGTGCGCGAGCACGAACTGCGCCTGGCCGGCAATCCGCGCATCGACCGCGCCGGCGACAACGAACTGCAGTTCGTGGCCACCTTCGAAGTGGTGCCGGACTTCGGCGACATCGACGTGGCCAAGCTGCAGGTGGTGCGCCACACCGCCGAGGTCACCGACGCGGACATCGAGCAGATGATCGAGAACCTGCGCCTGCAGCGCCGCACCTGGCAGCCCGCCGGGCGTCCGGCGCAGGACGGCGACCTGGTGACCCTGGAGACCTGGTCGCAGGCCGGCGACGAGCGCCTGCCCGCCGAGGGCGTGGAGAAGGGCAGCAGCGTGATCGGCTCGGGCGTCATGTTCCCGGCGATCGAGCAGGGCCTGGTCGGCCTGTCCAAGGACGAGGAAAAGACCCTGACCGTCGATTTCCCCGCCGACTGGCGCGTGCCGCAGTTCGCCGGCAAGCAGGTCCAGGTGCACGTGAAGGCGGCCGACGTCGCCGCGCCGGTGCTGCCGGAGGTGGACAAGGAGTTCATCAAGAGCTTCGGCGTGAAGAGCGGCGACGCCGAGCAGTTCCGCAAGGATATCCGCATCAACCTGGAGCGCGAGCTCAAGGGCGCCCTGATGAACCGGCTGCGGCGCGAGGTCGGCGAGCAGCTGATCGCCGCCTACGCCTCGGTGGAAATGCCGCCGCGGCTGGTCGAGAACGAGGCGCGCTCGATGCTGGCGCAGCAGGTGGAGCAGCTGCGCCGCTCCGGCCGCGACCCGGGCCAGGTGCCGGACGACGCCCACCAGGGCTTCGTCGATGCCGCGCGCAAGCGCGTGCTGGTCGGCCTGCTGGTCGGCGAGGTCGCCCGCCGCAACGAACTGCGCCTGGACCCGAAGCGGGTCTCCGAGACGCTGCGCCTGATCGCCTCGACCTACGAAGAGCCGGAACAGGTCATTGAGATGTACCGCAACGACCCCCAATTGATGGGGGGACTGCAGAGCCGTGTGATGGAAGAGCAGGTGATCGACTGGATCGCCGAGCGCGCCCAGCACACCGAGCAGGCGATGACGTTCCAGGAAGCGATCCGCCAGTAAGGCGCCGCTTCGCGGCGGCCCGCATGTTGCATGTGGGTTGGAGACGCAATCCAAGCCCCCGCAGCCGTGGGGGCGCGACACGATGCGAAACCCTGCACATCCCCGTGCAGGGATTACACAAAAGCAGGAGTTCCCGCGTGGACAATGTGACCAAGGCCTTGAATCTGGTTCCGATGGTGGTCGAGCAGACCAGTCGCGGCGAGCGTGCCTACGACATCTATTCGCGCCTGCTGAAGGAGCGGCTGATCTTCCTGGTCGGCCCGATCGACGACCACATGGCCAACGTGATCGTGGCGCAGATGCTGTTCCTGGAAGCGGACAATCCGGAAAAGGACATCAGCATCTACATCAACTCGCCGGGCGGCGTGGTCACCGCCGGCATGGCGATCTACGACACCATGCAGTACATCAAGCCGGACGTGAGCACCATCTGCGTCGGCCAGGCCGCCTCGATGGGCGCGCTGCTGCTGGCCTCGGGCGCGGCCGGCAAGCGCTATGCGCTGCCGAATTCGCGGGTGATGATCCACCAGCCGCTGGGCGGCTTCCAGGGCCAGGCCACCGACATCGACATCCACGCGCGCGAGATCCTGACCCTGCGCGCGCGGCTGAACGAGATCCTGGCCAAGCACACCGGCCAGTCGCTGGAAACCATCGCCCGCGATACCGAGCGCGACAACTTCAAGAGCGCCGTCGACGCGCAGGCCTACGGCCTGGTCGACCAGGTGCTGGAGCGTCGTCCGGAAGAGTCGATCCAGCCGGCATAAGGCTTGCATGTACTGCAAAACGCAGCGTATTCCGCAGGGCCGGGGTCGGGCTAGCGTCCTCCCGGCCCTGTGCTATTCTCGAAATCGAACCCCCGTTCATCGGGTGGGGTAACTGGGTAAGCGAAGCAATGAGCGAAGACCGGCAAGGCCGTTCCGGCGACAGCAACAAGATTCTGTACTGCTCGTTCTGCGGCAAGAGTCAACACGAGGTCCGTAAGCTGATCGCCGGGCCGAGCGTGTTCATCTGCGACGAATGCGTCGAGCTGTGCAACGACATCATTCGCGAGGAGCTGGAGGAGAAGGCGCAGTCCGCACGCAGCAGCCTGCCCAAGCCCAAGGAAATCCTCGAGGTGCTGGACCAGTACGTGATCGGGCAGCTGCGCGCCAAGCGCACGCTCGCCGTGGCCGTGTACAACCACTACAAGCGCATCGAGAGCCGCCAGAAGAACGACGAAGTCGAACTGGCCAAGTCCAACATCCTGCTGGTCGGCCCGACCGGTTCGGGCAAGACGCTGCTGGCCGAGACGCTGGCGCGGCTGCTCAACGTACCGTTCACGATCGCCGATGCGACCACGCTGACCGAGGCGGGCTACGTCGGCGAGGACGTGGAGAACATCATCCAGAAGCTGCTGCAGAAGTGCGACTACGACGTCGACAAGGCGCAGCAGGGCATCGTCTACATCGACGAGATCGACAAGATCTCGCGCAAGAGCGAAAACCCGTCGATCACCCGCGACGTGTCCGGCGAAGGCGTACAGCAGGCGCTGCTGAAGCTGATCGAAGGCACGGTGGCCTCGGTGCCGCCGCAGGGCGGGCGCAAGCATCCGCAGCAGGAATTCCTGCAGGTGGACACCAAGAACATCCTGTTCATCTGCGGCGGCGCCTTCGCCGGGCTGGACAAGGTGATCCAGCAGCGCTCCAACGACGTCGGCGGCATCGGCTTCGGCGCCAAGGTGAAGAGCTCCGAGCGCAAGCGCGAAGTCGGCAAGATCCTGGCGGAAGTGGAGCCGGAAGACCTGATCAAGTTCGGCCTGATCCCCGAGTTCGTCGGCCGCCTGCCGGTGGTCGCCACGCTCGAGGAACTGGACGAGCCGGCGCTGATCAAGATCCTCACCGAGCCGAAGAACGCGATCACCAAGCAGTTCAAGAAGCTGTTCGAGATGGAAGGCGTGGAGCTGGAATTCCGGCCCGACGCGCTGCTGGCCATCGCCAAGAAGGCGCTCAAGCGCAAGACCGGCGCGCGCGGCCTGCGCACCATCGTCGAGTCGGTGCTGCTGGACACGATGTACGAGCTGCCGTCGCAGGAGAACGTCAGCAAGGTGGTCGTAGACGAGTCGGTGATCGAGCACAAGTCCGAGCCGTACCTGATCTACCAGACCCCGCCGCCGGCGCCGAAGGTGGCCTCCGCCGAGTGAGGCCCGGGTGAGGCCGCGGCGCTGTCCTGCCGCGGCCTTCGCGACCGGCTAAGCGGTTGAAAGAAAAGGGGCTTTTCCGCTGCCCTTGCATCATCCAGCCGATGGCCCCATAACGGGGCCATCGGCATTTTTATGCCCGCCTTTTCCGCATTCCCGTCTCCCACATCGGAACCCTCATGGCCCAGTCCAAATCCGAAGTCCTCGACCTGCCGGTCCTGCCGTTGCGCGACGTCGTGGTCTTCCCGCACATGGTCATCCCGCTGTTCGTCGGCCGCGACAAGTCGATGCGCGCGCTCGAGCACGCGATGGAGGCCGACAAGCGCATCCTGCTGGTCGCGCAGAAATCCGCCGAGACCGACGACCCGGTGGCCGCCGACCTGTACAACGTCGGCACCCTGGCGCAGGTGCTGCAACTGCTGAAGCTGCCCGACGGCACCATCAAGGTGCTGGTCGAAGGCCTGTCGCGGGTCAGCGTCGACAAGGTGGTCGAGCGCGACGGCGCGCTGCAGGGCGAAGGCAGCGAGATCGATGCCGCCGAGTCGCGCGAGGAGCGCGAGGTCGAGGCGATCGCGCGCTCGCTGATGGCGCTGTTCGAGCAGTACGTCAAGACCAACCGCAAGCTGCCGCCGGAGCTGCTGCAGACCCTGTCGGGCATCGACGAGCCGGGCCGCCTGGCCGACACCATCGCCGCGCACATCGGCGTGCGTCTGTCCGACAAGCAGCGCCTGCTGGAAACCCTGGAAGTGGGCGAGCGCCTGGAGATGCTGGTCGGCCTGGTCGACGGCGAGATCGACGTGCAGCAGCTGGAGAAGCGCATCCGCGGCCGGGTCAAGTCGCAGATGGAGAAGAGCCAGCGCGAGTACTACCTCAACGAGCAGATGAAGGCGATCCAGAAGGAACTGGGCGATCTGGACGACGCGCCGGGCGAGCTGGAGGAACTGGCGCGCAAGATCGCCGAGGCGGGCATGCCCAAGCCGGTGGAGACCAAGGCCAAGGCCGAGCTCAACAAGCTCAAGCAGATGTCGCCGATGTCCGCCGAGGCGGCGGTGGTGCGCAACTATCTGGACTGGCTGCTGGGCGTGCCGTGGAAGAAGCGCAGCAAGGTGCGCAAGGACCTGAAGGTCGCGCAGGAAACGCTGGACGCCGACCACTACGGCCTGGAGAAGGTCAAGGACCGCATCCTCGAATACCTCGCGGTGCAGTCGCGGGTGAAGCAGATGAAGGGCCCGATCCTGTGCCTGGTCGGTCCGCCCGGCGTCGGCAAGACCTCGCTCGGCCAGTCCATCGCCAAGGCGACCAACCGCAAGTTCGTGCGCATGTCGCTCGGCGGCGTGCGCGACGAGGCCGAGATCCGCGGGCACCGCCGCACCTACGTCGGCTCGATGCCGGGCCGCATCGTGCAGAACCTCAACAAGGTCGGCAGCAAGAACCCGCTGTTCGTGCTCGACGAGATCGACAAGATGTCGATGGACTTCCGCGGCGATCCGTCCTCGGCGCTGCTGGAAGTGCTCGATCCGGAACAGAACAACGCGTTCAACGACCACTACCTGGAAGTGGACCTGGACCTGTCGGAAGTGATGTTCGTGGCGACCTCCAACTCGCTCAACATCCCCGGCCCGCTGCTCGACCGCATGGAGGTGATCCGCATCCCCGGCTACACCGAGGACGAGAAGCTCAACATCGCCATGCGCTACCTGGTGCCCAAGCAGCTGAAGGCCAACGGCCTGAAGGGCGATGAGCTGGAGATCGCCGCCGACGCGATCCGCGACATCGTGCGCTACTACACGCGCGAGTCCGGCGTGCGCAACCTCGAACGCGAAGTGGCCAAGATCTGCCGCAAGGTGGTCAAGGAAATCGCGCTGGCCGGCCCGCAGGCGCCGGTCGCCAAGAAGGCGGCGGCGAAGAAGGGCGCGGCGGCGCGCAAGGACAAGCCGCGGGTCAGCGTCGGCTCGAAGAACCTGGACAAGTACCTGGGCGTGCGCCGCTTCGATTTCGGCCGCGCCGAGGAGCAGAACGAGGTCGGCCTGGTCACCGGCCTGGCCTGGACCGAGGTCGGCGGCGACCTGCTGCAGATCGAATCGACCCTGGTCCCGGGCAAGGGCGCGGTGATCCTGACCGGCCAGCTCGGCGACGTGATGAAGGAATCGGCGTCGGCGGCGCTGTCGGTGGTGCGTTCGCGCGCCGAGCGGCTCGGCATCGAGGTCGACTTCCTGCAGAAGCACGACGTGCATCTGCACGTGCCCGATGGCGCCACGCCGAAGGACGGCCCCAGCGCCGGCATCGCGATGGTGACCTCGCTGGTGTCGATGCTGACCAAGGTGCCGGTCAAGGCCGACGTGGCGATGACCGGCGAGATCACCCTGCGCGGCCGCGTCTCGGCGATCGGCGGGCTCAAGGAGAAACTGCTGGCGGCGCTGCGCGGCGGCATCCGCACCGTGATCATCCCCGAGGAGAACCGCAAGGATCTGGCCGACATCCCGGACAACGTGACCCGCGATCTGAAGATCGTGCCGGTCAAGTGGATCGACGAAGTGCTGGACCTGGCGCTGGAGACGCCGCTGAAGCCGAAGGCCGCCGCCGACGGCGAGGCGCCGCCGGTGCGGCGCAAGCCCAAGCCGAAAGCATCCTCCAACGCGCGCGTCAAGCACTGAAAGGCGCTGAACCGCACCCGCCCGAGCGGCCGAAACCCGCGCCGTTGCTGGCTTTTCGGCTTGCGCGGGTGGGAGGCCGCTGGTATAAATGCACGACTTGCGAGCACCGCGAACGGGCGTGCTTGGTAGTGAAACATCAATCGGGGGCCTCGTCCCGGACGAGGCAGGCCATGCCGCCATCCGATCCTCAATTCCGCGGTTTTCTGCCGCACATGGAGTCATCAAGAAATGAATAAAGCCGAACTGAACGACGCTATCGCCGCCGCTGCGGATATCTCCAAGGCCGAAGCCGGTCGCGCCGTCGACGCCTTCGTGTCCGAAGTCACCAAGGCGCTCAAGAAGGGCGACAGCGTGACCCTCGTGGGCTTCGGCACCTTCCAGGTGCGCGACCGTGCCGAGCGCACCGGCCGCAACCCGAAGACCGGCGACTCGATCAAGATCGCCGCGTCGAAGAATCCGACCTTCAAGGCTGGCAAAGCGCTGAAGGATGCCGTAAACTAATCGACTCGCTAGGGTGCTTAGCTCAGCGGTAGAGCGTCTCCTTTACACGGAGAGGGTCGGGGGTTCGAAACCCTCAGCACCCACCAGAGCACCGAGCGACAAGTTTCAAAAGCGGAGTGGTAGTTCAGTCGGTTAGAATGCTGGCCTGTCACGCCGGAGGTCGCGGGTTCGAGTCCCGTCCACTCCGCCAGTTGTACCGAAGCCCCTGAGAAATCGGGGGTTTCGTTTCTCGAAGCATCCGCCGCGCCTCGCGCTGCGCAGATACGAAGAGATCGCGGGCCTTGGCGCCTGCCTCCGTTCAAAAAGCGGAGTGGTAGTTCAGTCGGTTAGAATGCTGGCCTGTCACGCCGGAGGTCGCGGGTTCGAGTCCCGTCCACTCCGCCAGTTTTGTACGCGAAACCCCCGAGCGATCGGGGGTTTCTTTGCGCCAGGCGCCGGCGCCGTCCGCGCGGCAAGCCATTCCGCGACGGGGCGTGAAGCGGGTTAAACTGCGCGGCTCGCCAACAGGCCTCGGTTCCCAACCAATGCTGCAGAAACTCCGCGAAAAGACCTCGGGCTGGATCGCCACCGCGATCATCGGCCTGTTGATGATTCCGTTCCTGTTCGTCATCGACAGCAGCTACCTCGGTGGCGTCGGTGCCAACAACGTCGCCAAGGTGCAGGCGCCGCCGTCGTGGTGGTCGTCGGCGCCGTCGTGGTGGCCGGTCTCGTTGCTGTGGAAGCATCACGAGGTGAGCACGGAGCAGTTCCGCGCGCGCTTCGAGGAAGAGCGGCAGCAGGAGCGGCAGCGGCAGGGCGAGAACTTCGATCCGCGCGAGTTCGAGAGCGCCGACAACAAGCGCAAGGTGCTCGACCAGCTGATCGACGAGCAGGTGGTGAAGCTGGCTTCCGAGCAGGCCGGCGTGGTCATCGGCGATGCCGCGGTGCGCGACTACATCAGCACCATCCCGGCCTTCCAGAACGACGGCAAGTTCGATCCGGAACGCTACCGCCTGGCGCTGGCCTCGGGCACGCCGCCGCGCACGCCGGCCATGTTCGACCAGCTGGTGCGCGACGGCCTGCAGCAGTCGTTGATCCCGACGGCGCTGGGCGAATCGGCTTTCGCGACCCAGCAGGAAACCGAGCGCCTGCTGAAGATGCTGAGCGAGACCCGCGACGTGGAGCTGGCGCTGCTGCCGGAGCAGCCGGCCGACACCACGCCGGTCAGCGACGCGCAGGTGCAGCAGTGGTACGACGCGCACCAGGCCGACTTCAAGCAGCCCGAGCGCGTGTCGATCGAATACGTCGAACTGGACGCGTCCAAGCTGCCGCCGGCCAAGCCGGCCGACGAGGCGACGCTGCGCAAGCGCTACGAGGACGAGAAGGCGCGCTTCGTCGAACCCGACCAGCGCTTGGCCTCGCACATCCTGATCAACGCCGGCAAGGACGCCGCCGCGCAGAAGGCGGCCGAGGCCAAGGCCGCCAAGCTGGCCGCCGAGGCCAAGCAGCCCGGCGCCGACTTCGC